>JAGNBF010000016.1:0-15544 GCA_018004935.1 Chloroflexota bacterium
AAAGGGTGTGTTTCAAATGAGTTGAATAACTAATTGTTGAACTGTTGAACTGTTCATGAAGCGGTAGACGCTCTAGGGCGATTGCCTACGTGGCGTTCCCCCACCCCCAACCCCGCCCCCAGGGGCGGGGAGTTTTTTAAGGCGGGCAAAATCGGGGGTTTCACCCCCGATTTTGCCCGCCGAGTGGGTTCTCCTGGTTAATCATTCAACAATTCACGAATTCACCGATTAATTATTTTCTTCCTCTCAACTGAAATGAAACACACCCTTTGCAAAATCGCCCTACAAAAAGTGACGCGCACCCGGCCCGATAACTTGAATTGACAATGATGAGTCGAATGTTAAAATTTCGCCTACTCGTCACCAAAGCCAGTTCAACCTCTGAACGAAGCAAAAAACCCTCCATAATCCTAAATCCGAGACACATCCCGCAATTTTCCGAAATAATACAGGCATAGAATGGCCCCCACGAAAGATCCAGCCCTTGCGATCCCAGTGAGAAGGGGAAACCCCATTCGTGTCATTTTTCGCGGGCAGACGCTCGCGAAAAATGACACGAGAACAAGTTCCCCACCCCTGGAAGCGGGGTTAGGGGTGGGGGAAGCTCTATACCGGCATTCATTTGTTAAATCTCAATAACCGTTGATTAAATTGCAAGCTGACCCGCTGACAAGCTAACAAGCTAACAAGCTAACAAGCTAACAAGCTAACAAATGGTAAACTGCGGCCGCATATGCTACGATTTCCAGGTCAACATCACCTTTATCCTCATCATACCAATCCTCCTACATGAAGAATTTCTTTCTTGAGTAAGCGCTCCGTCCATGTCAGCCCTTTACCCTGCTACCCCCACCCCAACGAACACCCGCCACCGGCTGACAGTGACAGGCGTGGTGCAGGGAGTCGGGTTCCGGCCATTTGTCTATGGACTGGCCCGGCAAAACCAGTTAACTGGTTTTGTGGGCAACAACAGTGGTGGCGTTTTTATTGAGATTGAAGGACCACTGGCGGCCCTTACCCATTTTCATACCTGCCTGGTCACCTCCCCCCCACCCCTGGCTCATATTGAGGCAATTACTGTGGAGACGATTGCGCCCCGTGGTGAGACGACGTTTACGATTGTGCATAGTCAGGAACACGCGGCCGCACACACCCTCATCTCCCCTGATATCAGTATCTGCTCCGATTGTCTACGCGAAGTATTTACGCCAACTGACCGGCGCTATCGCTACCCATTCACCAATTGCACCAACTGTGGGCCGCGCTTTACCATCATCCAAGACATCCCTTATGACCGGCCACGCACAACCATGGCTCCCTTTGCCATGTGTCCCGCCTGCCAGGCCGAATACGACAACCCTTTAGATCGTCGTTTCCACGCCCAACCCAATGCCTGCCCCATCTGTGGCCCCCACCTCTGGCTAGAACCATCCGCCCCATTCCCCCATACTGCGCCCTACCCCACAGCAGATGCCGCTCTGCGTCAAACACAACATCTGTTAGCGACGGGTCACATTGTCGCCATCAAAGGAATAGGCGGTTTTCATCTGGCCTGTGATGCGACAAATGGGACGGCGGTGGCCCAATTACGCCAGCGCAAGGGGCGTGTAGAAAAGCCCTTAGCCGTGATGGCCACCAATATCGCCACTGTGCACCAGTTTGCTGAGCTTTCCGCCGCAGAGGCCCGGTTACTGACAGACAAAGCTCGACCCATTCTCCTGCTCCGTAAAAAACCAGGCCATTATGTCTCCGATCTGGTTGCTCCCGGCAACCAGACCATCGGGGTAATGTTGCCTTACACCCCGTTGCACTATCTTCTGCTAAACCCAACCGGAGAACCAGAAGGGGAAGACCCAGGGCTGGTGTGGGTAATGACCTCGGCCAATTACAGCCAGGAACCGATTGTGCAGGACAATGACGCGGCGCGGCAACAACTGGCAACGCTGGCAGATGCTTTTTTGCTCCACAACCGGGAGATTCACAGCCGCTGTGATGATTCAGTGTTGCGGGTTTTGGCGCACACCCACCCACCCAGCCTTATGCCTATCCGCCGCTCCCGGGGATATGCTCCCTTTCCGGTGAAATTACCCCAGGCGGTTCCCCCGCTGTTAGCGGTGGGAGGTGAACTAAAGGCCACGTTTTGTCTGGCGCACGAGCGGCACGCCTACCTGAGCCAACACATCGGTGATATGGAGAACCTGGAAACGCTGGAAGCATTCGCGGCCGCGGTTAGCCACTTTCAATCTATTTTTCGCCTGCAACCAGTGCGTATAGCCTGTGATATGCACCCGGCCTACCTCTCCACCCGCTGGGCACAGGCCCAATCCCTGCCCGTTATCACCATCCAACATCACCATGCCCACATCGCCAGTGTCATGGCCGAAAACGGGCTAGATGGTTCCCAACCCGTTATCGGTTTCAGTTTTGACGGCACAGGATATGGCCCAGACGGGGCCATTTGGGGCGGTGAAGTACTGCTCGCCGATTATCGCACCTATCGCCGGGCGGCTCATCTCAAATATGTCCCTCTGGCTGGGGGCGATATAGCCATTAAACGCCCATATCGGCTGGCGCTGGCTCATTTGTGGGCGGCCGGAATTACCTGGACACAGGATTTGCCCCCGGTAGCCGCCTGTTCGCTGACAGAACAACGAACGTTAATGCACCAATTAGAAACGGGGCTAAATGCCGTGCCTACCAGTAGTATGGGGCGGCTTTTTGATGCAGTGGCCGCGCTCATCGGGGTGCGGCAAAGGGTGACGTATGAGGGACAGGCGGCGATTGAATTAGAAGCGCTAGCGGTGGCCGAGGGGCCAACCGACTATGTTTTCACACGAGAAGGAGAGGTTATTGACGCGGCCGCGGTCATCCGAGCCATCGTCACCGATTGGCAACAAGGAGTAAATCCAGCCCTCATTGCCGCCAAATTTCACTCGGCCGTTGCCCATCTTGTCGTACAAATTAGTTTGCATCTGCGGGAGCAAATGGGGTTAAATCAGGTAGCATTGAGTGGTGGGGTTTGGCAAAATGTGCGCCTGTTTGAACAGACACAACGCCAACTATATGAACATCACTTTGATGTTTTCACCCACCAATTCGTTCCGGCTAATGATGGTGGCCTGGCTTTAGGTCAGGTCATGATAGCCGCCAATCAAAAAGAAGTATGGCTCTTTGGGAATTCAGGGGGTTGACCCCATATGTACGGGCTGGCCTTGTGTCTGCCCAGTGTGGAGCAACCACAAGGGTTAGTACTCCACGAAATCCCGAAGACCCAGAAGTATTTATACAGGTGGTATAAGGCGATACCTGAGTTAGTCGAAGGTGGAGCCAGGCTTTGATACGCTCAACCCTCGAGGACGTGTATCGTTGCAAAAGAGGTATCTTATGTGTCTGGGCATTCCCGGCAAAGTTTTAGAAATTTATGAAGCAGAAGGCACACGCATGGGCAAAGTAGATTTCAGCGGCGTGCAAAAAGAAGTGTGTCTGGCTTACCTGCCAGAAATTGAGGTCGGTAACTACACAATTGTGCATGTTGGTTTTGCCATTACCCAACTAGATGAAGCCTCTGCCTTAGAAACCCTGGCTTTGTTCCAGGAGATGAACCTGTTAGAGGAAACGTTGGGCCTTGATGAAGCGGCTATCTGACAATTGGAAACACATCCGTTGCTATAAGACCTGAAGATAACGTAGCAGTTCACAGAGAAAAAGCCCAGACCGTTTTTATAACTTCGTCATCGTTCAGAAATGACGTGGGTGGCTCAGTCAGGAGATCGGCCCAGAAAAGGGAAGAAACCCACCGGCGCGGTTTGGGGCAGACGCCCCAAACCGCGCCGAGAAAAGTTCCCCGCCCCTGGGAGCGGGATTAGGGGTGGATGTGGCCTCGGATATTCCCCACGTGGCGATAAAGCGGCACGGTGATACGGCGGGAAAATGCCAGATTATGCGTAACCGTTCAGTTTAGAGACGATTTTAGGCCGTTTTGGTTACTTCGTAAGCGTTCAGTTATCCCGTCTGGTGGTCAAACCACCGGGCTAAATTTACGAAGCCCTGCGGGCTAAAATCCCAGGCCAGTGGCCTGAGGTGAGCAGTCAATATTTCCCCCGGTTGTCCCGCCCCTACGACTCAACCGAAATGAAATACACCCATTCTCAATTTGGCCTGAACGTCTAAAAATGGTGAGGTCGCCCGGCCGTAAAACAGGCCGGGCTATCGTTACGAAGGCTGTTGGCCTGCTGTTTTAGCCCGTAGGGCCTGGCACTGCTAGTCCGGCGGAACTGGGCGTAGCACAGCCTTTCCGGGCTGTGCGTTCTCTATGCAGGCGGATCCGGGCTTCGGCAAAGCTCAGCCCTCGAGGATGTGGAGGGCGAACAGCCTGAAAGGCTGTTCTACGGCTTGGGCCATTTTTCGAGTGTGCTTGTGGCGGGCAACGGTTTTAACCGTTGGTTAAATTGAGAATTTTTGAACGATTACTTAGTAGTTACAAAACGAGAGGAAATCCATGAAATACCTGGATGAATTCCGTGATCCAGTTCTGGCGCAGAAGCTCCTGACCCAGATACACCAAATAACCACCCGTCATTGGGTGATGATGGAAGTATGCGGCGGTCAAACTCATTCCATCATTCGCAATGGCATAGACCAACTCCTACCCGACAAAATCGAATTAGTACATGGCCCGGGTTGCCCGGTCTGTGTCACCCCGCTAGAGATGATTGACAAAGCTCTGGCGATTGCCAGCCGCCCCGGGGTCATTTTCTGCTCCTTCGGTGATATGTTGCGGGTTCCCGGCAGTAGCCAGGATTTATTTCGGGTTAAGAGCGCGGGGGGGGATGTGCGTATTGTCTATTCTCCCCTGGACGCCTTGAATATTGCCCGACAAAACCCGGATAAAGAAGTGGTTTTTTTTGGTATTGGTTTTGAAACGACGGCCCCAGCCAATGCGATGGCTGTCTTTCAAGCGCGGCAACAGGGTCTGAAAAACTTTTCCATGTTGGTATCCCATGTACTGGTTCCGCCAGCTATCGAAGCGATTATGCAATCGAGCACCAACCGGGTACAGGCGTTTCTGGCCGCCGGTCATGTATGTAGTGTAATGGGGTATTGGCAATATATTTCTCTGGCTCAGACATACAAGGTGCCGATTGTGGTTACCGGTTTTGAACCATTGGATGTGCTGGAAGGGATCCGCCGAACGGTGCAACAGTTGGAAGCAGGCCGTTATGAAGTGGAAAACGGTTATCCTCGGGCGGTGCAGTTAGAAGGAAACACGGCGGCACAAAAAATGCTGGCGGATGTGTTTACGGTAAAAGACCGGACGTGGCGGGG
Organism: Chloroflexota bacterium; assembly: GCA_018004935.1. Lineage (GTDB taxonomy): Bacteria > Chloroflexota > Anaerolineae > Promineifilales > Promineifilaceae > Trichofilum. The sequence continues at coordinate 5,326 of JAGNBF010000016.1, forward strand.
CATTGGGCTGATTCCCCAAAGTGGCTGGGCACTTAGTGCGGCGTATGAGGAATTTGACGCGGCCGCACGCTTCGATGTTGGTCATATTCAAACACAGGAATCCCCTTTATGCCGTAGTGGGGAGGTGCTTCAGGGCCTCATCAAACCCAACGAATGCTCCGCTTTTGGGCAAGCCTGTACCCCCCGGAACCCCCTGGGCGCAACGATGGTCTCTAGCGAAGGGGCGTGTGCCGCCTATTATCAATATGGTCGTTTTATCTCGTTAGAAAATATCGCAGTAGCGGCGTAAGCGGAAAGCAAAGGAATATATGACTAACCATCTTGACTTCTCGGGCTGGGTATGCCCTATGCCCTTGCGTGATCACCCGAATATTGTGATGGGGCATGGTGGCGGGGGAAAATTATCCGCCGAACTGGTGGAGCATCTATTTTTGCCAGCTTTTCGCAATGAACAACTGGAACAATTGGGAGATGCGGCGGTGTTCCATATTAATGGTACCCGTCTGGCTATGTCTACGGATTCGTTTGTCGTGCGGCCGCTATTTTTCCCTGGGGGCAATATTGGCAAACTGGCGGTATGTGGCACGATCAACGATATCAGCATGAGTGGGGCCAAACCGCTTTATCTAAGTGTCGGTTTTATTATTGAAGAAGGACTCCCGCTGGAACTACTAGGGCAAATTGTGGACAGTATGGCCGCGGCCGCGCATCAGGCAGGGGTTACTCTTATCACTGGCGATACTAAAGTGGTAGATAAAGGGCATGGTGATGGCCTGTACATCAACACCACCGGTGTAGGGCTGGTGCCCGAAGGTCTACACATCGGGCCGGATAAGGCTAAACCCGGTGATGCCATTCTCCTCAGTGGCACGATTGGGGATCATGGAATGGCGATTATGAGTGTGCGGGAGGGACTACAGTTTGAAACGACTATCATCAGCGACGCGGCCGCGTTAAATGATCTTGTCGCTACTATTCTCACTGTGAGTCAGGATATTCACGTATTGCGGGACCCCACCCGTGGGGGTGTCGCCTCGTCCTTGAATGAAATCGCGGCCGCGGCCCAGGTAGGCATCGTATTAGATGAACAGGTGATTCCCGTCCGCGAAGCCGTCCGTTCCGCCTGTGAATTACTGGGTATGGACCCCCTCTATGTAGCCAATGAGGGCAAACTATTGGCCATTGTCCCCCATGACCAGGCCGACGCCATTCTTTACGCCATGCGTCAGCACCCGCTGGGGCAACAGGCCGCCATCATCGGCGAAGTGGTCAACCGTCACCCTGGCATGGTCGTCGCTAAAACCGGCATCGGCGGTACCCGCGTCGTTGCCATGTCCATTGGCGAACCATTACCACGCATTTGCTAACATGTTATACTCCTGTAGAGACGCAAAATTTTGCGTCTGTACCTTGGTTGAAATGGATAAAAATCTGTAGGAGTTACCATGAACAGTGATACTCAAACAACCCCAGAAAAATTGGCTGAATTTGAGGCTCGGATCACCAGGGGGGAGAAAATTGAACCGGGTGACTGGATGCCCGATGAATATCGTCGCCAATTAACACGCATGATTTCCCAACATGCCCACAGCGAAGTGGTGGGTATGTTACCTGAAGGGGCCTGGATCACCCGTGCGCCTAATTTGCGGCGCAAAATGGTGTTGTTGGCAAAAGTCCAGGACGAGGGCGGACATGGGCAATATCTTTACCATGCCGCCGAAACCTTAGGCACAACCCGTGAACGGATGGTGGCCGATTTACTGGCAGGCAAGGCTAAATATTCCAGTGTCTTTAACTACCCAACCCTCACCTGGGCCGACAATGCCGCCATTGGTTTTTTGGTAGATGGGGCCGCAATTAAGAACCAGACCATGCTGGCCCACTGCTCCTACGGCCCCTATTCGCGGGCAATGGTGCGTATCTGCATTGAGGAAGGGTTCCACAAAAAGCAAGGGCTGGAAATGATCATCCGGTACGCGCAGGGAACAACCATACAACAGCAGATGATGCAAGATGCCATCAATCGCTGGTGGTGGCCGTCGGTGAAAATGATCGGTCCCCACGACTCTGATTCACCCAACACGCCTGTTTTGAAAAAATGGGGTGTTAAAACCAAAACGAATGATGAGGTACGGCAAGAGTTCCTGAATGAGGTAGCCCCCACACTGTTAGAACTGGGTTATAGCCTGCCCGATCCGGGTTTACATCAGGATGAACAGGGCGATTGGAAACATGGCCCGATTGATTGGGATGAGTTTTGGGAAGTTGTGCGGGGAAATGGCCCTTGCAACAAGGAGCGGCTGGAAGCTCGTCAACAGGCACATGATGATGGTTTATGGGTGCGGGAAGCGGTGGAAGCCTATGCCCGCCAGCAGGCAGGGTAAGTATGAGCGACACACAATGGCCTCGTTATGAGGTATTTCAACAAGATAAACCGGGACAGGCCCATTACAATGCTGGATCGGTTCATGCGCCGGATGGGGAGATGGCGTTACTCAATGCACGCGATGTATTTGCCCGGCGGCCGCGTTGCCACAGCATGTGGGTGGTTGCGGCAACCGCCATTTCTGCCTGGTCGTACCAGGAGATAGCGGCCGGGTTGTCTCAGGAAACCGCGGCCGCACCCCCCCTACCCTATGCCATTTTCCGCAAGGAGCAAAACACCCGCAATACCCTGGAGTATGTTATCTACCAGGGAGAACTCCTCGCCTGTACCCCCCTCGATGCCCTGCGTCAGGCGCAACAGCAATTTGACGATGGTCAGCTTGTTGCCGTGTGGTGGGTGGTGCCAGTGACCGCCATTACCCGCAGTAACCAGGATGAGGTAGCCAGTTTTTACGCGCCCGCGCTGGATAAACATTATCGCCAGCCCAACCATTATCACACCCGCACCGCTTTAGAAGCCTTCCGCCAACAACAAAGCAGTGATGAGGCCGCCTAACCATGAATGAATCATTGCAACCCCTACTGGTCAATAAACTTCTGGCGCTGGCTGATGATGAAATCATCCTGGCGCATCGCGATTCCGAATGGACGGGGCACGCCCCGATTTTGGAAGAGGATATTGCCTTTGCCAATATTGCTCAGGATGAGTTGGGTCATGCTACCTTGTGGTATGAAATCATCCGTGATCTGACGGGCGAAGAGCCGGATAAGCTGGTATTTTTTCGGAATGCGGCCGCGTACCAGAACACCCCATTCGTGGAATTACCGAAAGGTGATTGGGCCTTTACCATGGTGCGGCAATATTTGTTTGATGCGTATGAAATGGTAGCTCTGCCTCATCTGGGGCAAAGCCGGTATAAACCGATAGCGGACGCGGCCGCGAAAATTCGGAGTGAAGAGGTTTATCATCTGCGTCATACATTGGCCTGGCTGAAACGGCTGGGCCTGGGCACGGAAGAGAGTCATCGGCGTACCCAAAACGCCCTGGATGAACTGTGGCCTTATGCCCTACAACTGTTTGCACCTGGGGAAGGGGAGATGTTATTGGTGGAGGCGGGTTATGTGCCCGACGCGGCCGCGTTGCAGAGCGAATGGGAAGCCTTCATCCGTCCTTTCCTGGCCTCATGTAACCTTGTCATTCCCGACACAGGCCGTGCGGCCGGAGATCGTTTTCATCACACCCCTTATCTGGCCGAATTGTTAGATGAAATGCAGTCTGTCGCCCGCCTCGACCCGGAAGCGGTGTGGTAATGGTTGCCCTCAATGGGCAGGCATTTTGTAAGACGATTGTAACTCCTAATGCTCACGAGTCCTGAGCTTGTCAAAGCCTTGTGTTGCCTTCGACAAGCTCTGGCAACGGCTTCGTAGTTACGGGCGATTTACTTGAATTTTTCCAAAATAATGCAGTCCCCATCCCCCTGTGATCTCACTGGGAAGGGGCAGGGGAAACCCCATTCATGTCATTTTTCGCGGGCGGATGCCCGCGAAAAATGACATGAGAAAAAGTCCCCGCCCCTGGGGCGGGGCTAGGGGTGGGGAAAGCTCGATACCCGTATTAATTTATTAAATCTCAACCAAATCGCCCTACATTTTCGTAGGAGTGATAGCCAGTCTATTATGTTTACGGTAAGCGTTCAGTTATACCGCCCGGTGGTCAAACCACCGGGCTAAACATACGGAGCTTTGCGGGCTAAAACCCCAGGCCAGCGGCCTTTGTAAACATAACCCGGTCGTTTTACGTCCGGGCGGGTCTGGCGGATGAATTTATATGACTGAACGCTTACTGTTTACGACCAAACCTGTACAAAGGCCAGAGCGCCATCTGGCCTTTTTGTTACTCCTGACATTGGGGCGTCTGGGATTTCAGGTTTACCTCTATAACCGGGGATTTCTTAGTGTTAGTGCGGATGAATTTGCCAGAGGGATGTTGGCGGCGCAATGGGCTACGCGGCCGCATTGGGATTCCTGGCGCGAATTTGTGGGCATATGGCTCCCCTTCGAGAAATACCTCAACGGTTTTGCCTTGTGGTTATGGGACGATGTGATTCTGGCACCCCGCTTCACCGTTTTCCTCTTCTCCTGCCTGCTCCTGTGGGTAGTGTACCACCTGATTTATCATCTCTACCGCCACTGGGGGGTAGCCGCCCTGGCTACCCTTATTCTGGCCGCGCAACCCTGGTTTATCTGGTTGAGCGGTTCGCCCATGCTGGAGATGTATTATCTGGCCTGTTTTATGACAGGCTTCTATTATCTCATCCGGTGGAGCCAGGAACCGCGGCCGCGCTACTGGGTGGGTAGTAGTATCGCCTTCTTCTGTACCTGTGGCTTCCATTTACCGGGCTGGATTTTGGTGGCGCTAATGGCGCTTCTCACCTTGCCCTGGTTATGGGGCTGGTTACGCCAGCGGCAAATGAGGCGGGTGGGACAATGGATCGCTATTTTTGCCCCCGCCGGTTTATTCATTCTAGGTTATGGTTGGGTGGGCTATTGGCTAGAAGGCCGCTTTTGGCCTTTCCTGAGCGCTCACACCGTCTATTCGCAATGGTTTTATGGCGGATATGCTATCCCCGTCACGGAAAAACTCGTCTACTATCCACGCATTCTCGGGCAAAACCTGTCCTGGTCGGTCATTTTATTTAGCCTTATCGGGCTGATACCTCTCATAAGGGCTAAAGATGCGGGCGACAAACGCCTGCCTTTTTTTCTCATCCTCGCCTCGCTCTTAACTAATAGTTTGTTTAATGTTTTTTCCGGGCCGCCCAGCGCCGCCCCCGGACGGTATGCCCTGTTGTATATCATCTTACTGTCACCTTATATCGGCTGGGGAGTGTACCAGGTGTGGAAATTGCGGCCGCGAACCTGGCCCCAATTTTCACCTGTCATTCGCCTCTTCAGCCTACTTCTGGTCGTAGGCCTGCTGGCCCAAAACCTGAAACAAGCCCAATCATTTCCCCGAGGCATGGCCTTGGATGCGATTGCCACAGGGGAGTATCTCAACACCCATCTCAATCAGCCCGGAGTCCCTCCAGAAGCCACTTTTTTGGTAGAACTACATTATTGGGATTTTTTAGGGGTTCAATTGACAGCCCGCCATTTTACGGCTATCGTCTTCGATCGGAAAAAGGACTTCTTTGATCGCCAGACCCCATCGCTTTTTTTAGAAGAGCCAGCCACAGTGCGGGTAGCCCTACAAGAGCAAAAGGTGTATCTGGTGGCTTTGTATGAAGCCGATTTGAAGGAACAGGCAGAAGCGACGGGCTTTCTCCAACCCAAGACAACCATTGGCTTATGGACGATCTACACCGTCCATAACCTGAGTGAACCATGATGACAGATACGATTACGCCGGAGATAATCTGGCAGGCTTTGGACGAAGTGAAAGACCCGGAAATCCCCGTTGTCTCATTAGTAGAGATGGGCATTGTGCGGGATGTCACAGTGACAGATGAGGGTGTGGTGACGGTGAAGATGACACCGACGTTCTCCGGCTGTCCGGCGCTGGAAGTGATGCGGCAGGAAATTGCGGCGAAGGTGTCGGCGTTGGGTGTGACAGAGATAAAGGTAGAGATAGTGCTGAATCCCCCCTGGAGTACGGACTGGATCACAGACGAAGCTCGTATCCGTTTGCATGATTTTGGCCTATCACCTCCGCCCCGGCATGGAGGTAACATGCAGGTGATATTGTTCTTTGACGCGGCCGCGTGCCCCCATTGCGGCTCTACCAATACCACCTTACAAAACAGTTTTGGCCCTACCCTGTGCCGGGCCATTTATACCTGTAATGATTGTCGGGAACCGTTTGAACAATTTAAACCACTTTAAATAAGGAAATCTGATGAAATTGCATGTGAATCACAAAATGAGTTTGGGCCTTGCGGCCGCGATCCTTTTATTGTTCCTGGTAGCCTGTGGCGCGGCCGAACCCGAAGCCCCCGCCACCGTCGCCGCCCCACTCAAAACCCCTACCACAGCGGCTACCACCGCCGTCACCTCTGAATTTGATATCGAAGTTATTGTCCCCGGAGATGGTTCTATGCCCCAGGATGGTGAAGTTGTCTCAATTCATTATATTGGCTTGTTAGAAGATGGCATCGAGTTTGATAACTCTTACAGTCGTAACGAGCCATTTGTTTTTGCCCTGGGGGCAGGAATGGTTATTCCCGGTTGGGAAGAGGCCGTGCGCCAGATGCATGTAGGCGAAAAAGCCCGCGTCACCATTCCCCCGGATATGGCCTTTGGGGCTGAGGGTGTCTCCGGCATTATTCCCCCCAATGCTGTGCTGGTTATGGAAATCGAACTACTCTCCATCAAACCTGGTGCACCGGCCGCGCCCACCGTTGTAGATGAAGCCGATATTGTTACCAGTGAAACTGGCCTGCAATATGTTGAGTTGCTGGTCGGAGAAGGTGAACCGGCAGGAGCCACAGGTGTAGTGTCTGTCCACTACACAGGCTGGCTGGAAGATGGCACAAAATTTGATAGTTCCATTGACCGGGATGAGCCGATTTCTTTTGCCTTGGGGCAGGGTGCCATTATTCCCGGCTGGGAAGAAGGAATGGCCTCTATGAATGTGGGGGGCAAACGGCAACTCATCATTCCTGCGGATCTGGCCTATGGCGAAGCCGGGTATCAGGGTGTTATTCCCCCCAATGCTATCCTCATTTTTGAGGTAGAGTTACTTGCTTATCATGCGCCAGCCCCCGCCGCCCCCACCGAAGTGGATGAAGCGGATCTGACAACAACGGAAAGTGGTCTGCAATATACGGATCTGGTTGTGGGTGAAGGGAATGTCCCCCAACCGGGCCAGACCGTGGTGGTGCATTACACCGGCTGGCTGACAGATACGACTAAATTTGACAGTTCGTTGGATCGCGGCCGCGCCTTTGAGTTTCCGCTGGGTCAGGGTAGCGTCATTGCGGGTTGGGATGAAGGGTTGGCCACCATGAATGTAGGAGGCAAACGTCTGCTCATCATTCCTGCCGCTCTGGCTTATGGTGATGCGGGCAGTGGAACAATCCCCGGTGGAGCAACCCTCATTTTCGAGGTAGAGTTGATCGAAGTGCGGTAGTTTTAGCCAGAGGCAAGAGCCAGAGGGCCGAGTGAATATTCCTGCAACGAGAGGTTTATTGTGTCTGATTATGTGGTACGGATGTTAGCAAAAGAAGCCGGTGTGCGTGGATTAGGTTGTTTGACAACCGGATTGGCCCGCGAGGGTGCACGACGCCATAAAACCAGCCCAGTAGCTACGGTGGCTTTGGGGCAGGCCATGACCGCGGCCGCGCTCATGGGTGCTCTGTTAAAAACCCGGCAACGGGTAGCCCTCAAATTTGAAGGGGATGGCCCGCTACAAAAAATCATTACGGAGGCGGCCAGCAATGGGGATGTACGTGGTTATGTGGCCGTACCAGATGTGCCTCAGGAACGACAATGGGGAGCATTTTCTGTCCCCCAGGCGCTGGGCCGTGATGGGTTGCTGACGGTGGTAAAGGATTTACGCCTGCGTGAGCTGTATCAGGGTATTGTTCCTTTACAGGCTGGTGATATTGAAACAGACCTGGCTTATTATCTAAACCAATCGGAACAGATTCCTTCGGTGTTGGCGATGGGAGTTCAACTGGATGAAGAGGAACAGGTCGCGGCCGCGGGAGGCATTCTTATCCAGGCTATCCCCCCCTACAATCCAGCCATTGTGCATGCCCTGGGTGAACGAGTCGCCGAATTGCCGCCGTTTGAAGAGTTATTGGCCCAAGGTTACACACCGGAAGCTGTTTTCGAGCTGGTGTTTGACAATATCGCCATCAAATTATTGGGACAACAGCCTCTTTACTTCCAATGTTCTTGTAGTCGTGAACGCTCCCAACAGGCTCTTGCCAGTCTGGGTCGTGATGAACTGGATTCTCTACTAACGCAAGAGGGGGAAGCGGTGGTAGATTGCCATTTCTGCCACGAACGTTTTGTCTTCAGCCGGGAAGATTTGGAAGCGATGCTCTTGTGAAAATAACCAGTGAGAGAAAAAACACGGATGGGAATGAAAACAATCTGGGTTCTTTCGGAATTCGTGGGATGCGGCTATATATAGGGTTGGACAATCAGATAGGGCGATTACATACTCACCCAAATGACCCCACTGCCCTGACCGTTCAGTCATGAAGTTGAACTTTTCTCTGGTAACTGAGCCTCACCCCCAGCCCCTCTCCCGCTTCGGAAGAGGGCAATTGGTTTCCTCTCCCTGGGGAGAGGGTTAGAGTGAGAGGTTGTAGGGAAAAACCAATTTGGGTCGTTTTTCGCGAGCATTCGCCCGCGAAAAACGACCCTTAAAAGTTCCCCGTCCCTGGGAGCGAGGTTAGGAAAATCCGAGTAGGCAATTGCTCGTGGCAATCACAAGGGTTGCCCCGACATCTCGTGTCAACCCCTAGAATTCCCCAAGAGCGTTCACGCAGAGCGTTGAATGAGGTCAGAAAGGGCTAATTTAGCCATACCATTCCCCTGGAATCAGCTATGAACGTACAAGAAGACAAAACGATGGTTATTGAGGCCGCGGGTGGCGTTGTTTGGCGTGATGGTCCCGGCGGCCGCGAATTGGCGCTTATTCATCGTCCTCGTTATAACGATTGGTCTTTGCCCAAGGGCCATCTTGAACCGGGTGAAAGCTGGGTCGCGGCCGCGCTACGGGAAGTAGAAGAGGAAACAGGATGCCAGGTACAACTTGGTGAATTCGCGGGCACGACGAATTACCTGGTAAAAGGCACTCCCAAAATTGTCCTCTTCTGGCACATGGAATTGGTGCAACTCCCCCCTTATCAGGCAAATGAGGAAACCGATGAATTGGTCTGGCTGAAGGCAGATGAGGCGTGGCGGCGGCTCACCTATGCGGCCGAGCGAATGCTTTTGAATGGGTTTTTACCCCCAAGAGATCGCCACATCGCGGCCGCGACCGCTTACATCCGTAACCCCACCGGCCACATTTTACTCATCAACAGCCCAACCCGGGGCTGGGAATTACCAGGCGGCATCATCGAAGCCGGGGAAGATTTGCACCAGGGAGCCGAGCGGGAGGTATGGGAAGAAACGGGCATCCGGGCGCGGATTCATACCCTGGCTTTTGTCAATTCCAGCATCAGCCCTCCCAGCAAATTCATCTTTGGCTGTATGGGTGACTATATGGAGGGCATGCCTACGCCCAGCCCCGAAAGCACTGAAGTAGTGTGGGTCACGCCAGACGAGGCACAACATCGTATTACCAACCCCATTGTGCTAGACCGGCTGGAACGTTTTATGAGTTATCGCGGCCGCGTAACCCACACCACCTATCACCCCTACCCGTTTCAGATTGTGCGCCAGGAAGTATCTTCGCAATAACGTTATTGACGAATGAAGCCCTGGCCAGTATAGCCGGAAGACACATCCCCCTGCCCCCTTCCCGGGGGGAAGGGGGAACGTAACAGCGCGGTTTTTCGGGGCCTTTGCCCCGAAAAACCGCGCCTAGAAAAGTTCCCCGCCCCGAGGGGCGGGGTTAGGGGTGGGGGTTTCCCCCGACAAACGAAGGGTTCACTCACACCTGGGTTGGGTGGCGCGGTCAGAAGACCAGCCACCGCCAACTCCAACGTTATTGACGAATGAAGCCTTGTCCAGTGTAGCCGGAAGACCCATCCCCCTGCCCCCTTCCCGGGGGGAAGGGGGAACGTAACAGCGCGGTTTTTCGGGGCCTTTGCCCCGAAAAACCGCGCCTAGAAAAGTTCCCCGCCCCGAGGGGCGGGGTTAGGGGTGGGGGTTT
>JAGNBF010000016.1:15644-24919 GCA_018004935.1 Chloroflexota bacterium
ACCGCAAAAAGGGAAGTTATTCTTAGACGGTTACTAAGACGAGAGAGTCCTACAGCTTTACCTGACCCGGCATAGATTGAATCAAAAGACCCATTCCCCTGGCGATTCCCGAGGGAATGGGGAAACCGCGCCGGTAAAAATTCCCCGCCCCTGGGGGCGGGGTTAGGGGTGGGGGTTTCCACCGACAAACCCAGGGCGTGGCCTATCATAAAAAACCCTGTCTGACTTTCGCAAAGGAATACCCTAATGCTTCATTCTTTAGCAGAAACATTATTTGATTGTGGTGCAGTGCGTTTGGGGCAATTTACGCTCCACAGCGGCCGCGTCTCCCCCATATATCTAGATTTGCGGGTGCTGGTTTCTTACCCCCACGCCCTACAACAGGTCGCGGCCGCGTACAGTACCTGCCTTACTTCCTTAACTTATAACCTCTTGGCCGCCGTGCCCTATGCTGGCCTGCCTATCGGGGTAGCAATCAGCCTACACACCCGGCAACCTCTCATCTATCCGCGCAAAGAGGTGAAAAGTTACGGCACGGGCAAAGGTATTGAAGGGGTCTGGCAGGCCGGACAGACAGCGGTAATGATTGAAGATTTGGTCACCTCAGGCGATAGTGTCATCCAGGGGGCAGGTATCTTGCGTCAGGCAGGGTTAATCATCACCGAGGCGGTGGTGTTGATTGACCGGGAACAGGGGGGGCGGGAAAACCTGGCCCAGGCGGGTTTGACACTCCATGCAGTCACGACCTTACGTGAATTACTGAACGCACTGGTAGCACGCGGCCGCGTTACACCAGCACAAGAAACCGAGGTGATAGAGGCTTTGTGGGGATCCTGAGAGGGAAGCCGTACAGATACTCTCCACCCCATTTACCCTTACTCCGCCCCTCGGGGTGGGGATGGCCTCAGATATACCCGATACGGCGATAAAAAAGCGATAGGGCGAAAAACCGCAGATTGCGCCCGTTACCAAAATACATTTTCAAGGAGAGCGAGATGAATACATTAGCCGAAACAGCTCCTGCTTTTGTCGAAATGGCCCACCAGATTGTCTGGTGCAGTGTAGCAACAGTAGACGATAAGGGCCGACCCCACTCCCGTATTCTTCATCCCATCTGGCAGTGGGACGGTGAGCGTCTTGTTGGCTGGATTGCTACCGGCCCCACCGCGATTAAACGGGCACACCTGAAAGCCAATCCCTTTATGTCCCTCAATTATTGGACACCCACTCACGATACCTGTGTGGCTGATTGCCGGGCAACCTGGGCGTTTGATGATGAAACCCGCACGATGGTGTGGAATCTATTTCTCAATGGTCCGGAACCAGTGGGTTATAACCCGGCCATTGTACCCGCCTGGACAGCCCCAACAGTAGAAGCGTTTGCCGCCCTGCGGCTAGAACCCTGGCATTTGCGGGTATTTCCAGGTAGTGTGTTGATGGGCAAAGGGGGAACAGTGCGGAACTGGCACGAATAACACAACCTGAATTCCCCTTACCCCAACCCGATCACCTGCGAATGCCGCTGTGGGAACAAAACATTCAGCAAAATAGTCGCCTCGTTGCTGGCATAACAATCCGCAAACATGGTACGCAACTCGGCCAGACTGCACCGCCCAAACAGCAGTTGCAGAAAGGTCAAATCAGGGAAACGGGCATCTCCCTCTTCTAGCCGCTTGGGGTTGAAGGAAACAATTTCCGCCAGTTGCCCATTATGAAAGGTGAGCGTGAACATCTGCCGGTATAAATTCAGATGCACAGAACCGCTATGCCCCGCCAAAAAACTGGCCGCCAGCCGCCGCTCCAACACCGGGCCAATGTGCCTCAGAAAGCCGGGCAGGTCGGCTACCCGCATGTACCAGGCATAAGGCCGCCACGGCTTTTGCAGTTGCTCCCCCAACACATCATACGTCGGATGATCCGGGCCAAAGTCGAAGAGAATGTTGGTAATGGGGTGTTCCCGCTGAGGATTGAGCCGTTCTGCTTCCGCTTTCAGGGCGCGGGTAACAAAGAGGGTGACGGCCCGCCAGGAGTGACCGGGCAGAACACCCAATTCGCGCAGGATGAAATGCTCGCGCCACAGATTGTATTCCGCATAGGCGACCGGCTGCCCGTCGTTCGTCTCGATGATGTGGAAACGCCGCCGGTAGGGAGAATCCTCGTGCGGGTCGTTCATCTCATGCCGCCAGAGGGTCTCGGTACGCTGGCGGTTGATGAGGGATTTTTGGGTGTGATACGGGTAAAGCTGCTGGAGTAAGGGAATATCAGAGTCCGCGGCCGCGCGCCAGCGATACATCTCCTGCTCCACCTTCACATCATTCCCCGGCTGGCTCCAAAAAAACAGGGCCGACCCATGCAAATCCAACGCCATTTCATACCCAAACTGGCGGTAATACCAGGGAATGCCGGTGATCCCCTGCACGGTTTCCCCTTTGCTGGCACTCAGGGCGTGGATCACCTCAAACTGCCGTGCTACCAGCCCCCGCCGCCGGTATGCCTCATCGGTACCAACGAGTTCGACGCGGCCGCAGCCAAACGGCATATCCTCATATAACCACGTCTGCGAGATCAGGCACAGGCTGGAGACAATTTTCCCCCCGGCCTTTTCATCTACCACAATGGTGAAATCCTCTGGGCCAGTGGTGGGGTGTTTTCCGCTCAGCAAATCCCGCGTCCAATACCCCAAAAAACGATCCGGATTGGCCGCATCATCACTGTGAATCCGCACATTAAACTCGGCCAACGCCTCGGCATCGTCCGCTCTGCCCCAACGCATGACCAATCCATCACCTAACTCAATCGGTAAATTCGTTCGTGTCATTGTTTCCACTTGTATAGAAGTCCTGAGTTTGTAGTAACGACTTTAGTCGTCCCATACCAAACCGCTAAAGCGGTTACTACAATCCTCGAAGGGTGGCTTTCCAGTTCATTCATCCGCTGAAAAACGAAAGGCGAACAGTTGTTGACTGTCTCCAAAATAGACGAAGACATTGTTTTCGCTGGCAGCAACGTAAAATCCGTACTCATCTGCTACGATATTGACTGGAGCAAATGTAACCCTGCCCACGACACTTCCTGTCCAAACATCCATTGCTACGAGTTCAGCTAACCCTGTCAAAAAATAAGCCCGGTTATTAGCGACAGCTACATTACTGATAACATTTTGATCCGTTTCCCAGAGAAGGCCATTAGTCTGTCTGTCAAAAACACGTACTCTTCCTAAGGTCGTGCCATGACCGGTTCTAAGAACAATACTGTTATCTAACAGAAGAGGCGGTTGATTGATTTCGGGAGTTATGTCATCCCAAAATTCGAGGGCAGACAAACTTGCCTGGGAATTGACAGCCGCATACCAAAAAGCCAGATTTCCAACTGAGTTTACCGGAGCTTCTACGCCATCTTGGTTTCGGTTTCCTACGATTTCTCCGTTGTAAGCATTAAGTAGAATCGTACCTACCCCTATTACCGTTTCGTCAGTTACTAAAGAACCTATTGGACCTCCGGGAATAGGTTGTATCCACGCAATTGTATTGGTTTGAATTTCATAAGCAGCTACACCAGATGGGTTAGGTCGTCTGCCATCGTAGCCTAAATAAATATAGCTGGAGTTATAAGCGACATGGCGGATGTCATTATATGTGGGGAGAGCAAGTCCAGAGACAGACTCAGTGATGATTTCCCCATCAAGTGCGGAAAAACTCACCAGGCCATCGGAACCACACCAATTCTCTGTACCAAACATGACCAGCTTTCCACTCCCGGCAACTAAGTTGACCGCCTCTTGACTGATCCGTATGTAGACATTATCTCGAGACCACATTAACTCAAAGCCAGACAATACTTGAGGCACGTGAGGGGATGTCACCTTTGTCCTGCCACAATTGAAGAACATTAGAGTATTTTGTACACAGAAAGTGAGCACAAGGACAAGTATCATGATGACACCGGTCATTTGTTTCTTGTTCATGACACGTTTTACCTTGAGTTTGGTTCGTAGTAACGGCTTTAGCCGTCAAGCGTGGGACGGCTAAAGCCGTTACTACGAACATTTACACCTCATCCCACCCCTTGCCATAATCTTTGACTGGATAATCCCGCCATAAATCACGCAGCCAATCGCGGCCGCGATCTGTCTCGTACCAATGTACACTGCTCCATGCCCAATCATAGGGAGAATCCACCAACCCATGTTTAACTGGGTTGAAATGAATGTAGTTCAATGTCGTATTGTAATGTCGTTCTGAGCGAATAGCCCGATCACTGTAACGGTACCATACCTTCCGCCCTATGACGTTTTCTTCTCGATTCCACTCAAATGCCGTTCTACCATGCACCCGCTGAAAAACAACTTTCAGTGCATCAAATACCGGTACACGTGTCAACAAATGGTAATGATTGGTAAGAACTGCCCAGGCATACATCTGTATCCCATAAAGAACAACCTGTTCAAATAACAAGTCGAGTATCTGCTGTCGGCGTGCGGCCGCTGTCATGTAATGTTGATGTTCATAGCAAGCAACAGTGAGCAAATAGTAGGTCTGTTCACGCACCGGATGAGGGGGTTGGTGAAGGGGAAAACCTCGCATTTTTCGTTCTTCCACCAATGCGTTACGCTGTTCCTGTGACAATTTGTCATACTCATACATTAGTGAATACTGGTTCGTAGTAACCGCTTTAGCGGTCCTACGCCTGACGGCTAAAGCCGTTACTACAAACTAAGTATGCTCCGCGTGATTATCGCTCAAAGAATAAATGTCAAAAAGGGAGAACCCAAAGATTGTGAATTTCTTGACAAGGTGCGTCATGACCGTTACACCGATTTCATCGTTAGCGAAAATCGCCAAAAGTGATTCCTGCCCTGAAATAACAATCACCTTTCATTATTCCTACTTCATCCTTTTCCCAGAGGAGTCCCGTGAATCAAAGCTTATCCAATCTGTTACCACTAACAAAATGTTATTTCAGCAATTCTCAATTTAACCAATGATTAAAACCGTT
This sequence comes from Chloroflexota bacterium, assembly GCA_018004935.1. GTDB lineage: Bacteria > Chloroflexota > Anaerolineae > Promineifilales > Promineifilaceae > Trichofilum. The sequence continues at coordinate 20,640 of JAGNBF010000016.1, forward strand.
GCCCGCCAAAAGCACGCTCGAAAAATGGCCTAACCCGTAGAACAGCCTTTCAGGCTGTTCGCCCTACACGTCCTCGAGGGCTGAGCTTTGCCGAAGCCCGGCTCCGCCTGTATAGAGAACGCACAGTCGGGAAAGGCTGTGCTACGTCCCGTTGACCGTGCGGCCTCTCCATTTTTGGAGGTTCAGGTCAAATTGAGAATTGCTGATGTTATTTGTAAGCGTTCAGCCTGCCGAAGATTTGTTCCGCTGGTCAACACCTTTCCCGAAACCTTCGGAAGGCTTTCTCACTAGAGGGCCTGAACGCTTATTGTTATTTTATGCCTCTGGTAAGTATCATAAGCGACTCCTTGATATAACATCCTCCGCTCCCCCCATCCCCCCATCCCGGGGGGATGGGTCTTCCCACTAAACCGGCTAAGGACTAACGATTAAATAACTTGAACATTGGCTGTGACCGGTCTCCTGACCAAGTCACTCCCAATGAACAAGTTATTTAGTTCTCATTCCTAAAAGCTTGTGCAAAGCTGTACTAGGCGTTGTCGCCAGTGGTTGTGGCGTCATCTGTTGCGCCAGAATCAGTGGGGGCACCAAAGCCACCACCATGGCCGCCGTGACCATGATGACCACCATGTCCACTACCATGCCCACCCGCACCGGGGAAGTGGAAGGTTTGGGCGGCCATGTTCGCCAGCAGTTCGTCAGCCTGAGCCTGGGTGATAACCCCATCAGCCAGGGCCTGAGCAACCGCATCGGCGTAGATGGATTGGACCGCTGATTGGTACGCCATATCGTCCACGTAATTCTGCACCGTTTTCTGGGCCAAAATCAGGTCAGCTTCTTCCTGGGTAATCGTCCCGGCGGCCACCATTTCGGCCAGTTGGGTGGTGTAGAGTTCCAGGCGGGCGGCTTCGAGTTCGGCGACGGTGATGCCGAGGGCGTCAGCCAGGTATGTGTCTTTGTCATAATTGAAGTGATAACCGCGGCCGCTACTGCCATTGGCTAACAGGTCATCGGCTTGCTCTTGGGTGATGAGGCCATCAGTGACTGCTTGCGCGATTGCGGCCGCGTGAGCTTCCTCTTTTGCCGCAATCAGTTCCTCTTCAGTGATACCCAAAGCCTCAGCCAGGGCCGCTGAATCGGCGTGTAAACCGTGGCTTCCGTGCCCGGGGGAGGTATCGGTAGTGGTACTATCTGAGCCAGCCGATTCCTCAACAGCGGGGGCTTCAGGAGTGGGGGTGGGATCGTCCTGGTTTTGAGCGAATGCGGTCATGACACCCAGGGCCATGACCATCACTAACAACCCACCGGCCAAAAGGCGAATCCATTTACTTTTGTTCAACATTTTTGTAGCTCCTTTTCACTAAATTCCGTTTTTGCTCACTTAAACCATGTTGTTGGCTAAGCGAATATGTTGTTACTTTACCGGGGGCATGTTTAGATGTTATTAAGGAGATGTACAAAAGTTGTTGGGATTCATGAAGGGAAAGATGAATGAAAGCCACCCATCCCCCCTGCCGATTCCCGAGGGAAGGGGGGAATTCCAATGGGGTATTTTTCGGGGCATTCGCCCCGAAAAATGCCCCTTAGAAAAGTTCCCCGCCCCTGGGGGCGGGGTTAGGGGTGGGGGAGATTCCATTACCTGATTATTTTTTAAACAACAATCACCCCCCGATTTTGCCCGCCGAGTGGGTTCCCCCTTCCCGAAATCGGGAATCGTCAGGGGGATGGGTTCATTCTGGGGAGTAGGCAATCGCCCTGGGAAAAGCCGTGACGACGGGAACGCCAGCGGTAGTAATGGTATAATGAAGGCCTACATTTATTGACTATCTTAGATGGGACAAAAGGAGATCGCAATGCCAGCAAGAAGTTCATCAGCACTTTGGCAAGGAACTTTAAAAGAAGGAAATGGGGTGATGACATTGGGTAGTGGCCTGTATGAAGGCCCCTATACCCGTGCCTCCCGGTTTGAAGATGGGTCCGGCACCAACCCCGAGGAATTGATCGCGGCCGCGCATGCCGGTTGCTATTCCATGTTCCTCGCCGCTCTGCTCAGCAATAACAACTTCACCCCCACCCGAGTACAAACCACAGCCACCGTACACATCACCCAAGGGCCTACCATCAGCAAAATTGAACTGATGTGCGAAGCCGAAGTACCCGGCATAGACGAAGTCGCCTTCGCTGAATATGCCGCCCAGGCCAAGGCCGGTTGCCCCGTCTCCAAAGCCCTGGCCGCCGTCCCCGAAATTACCCTGGATGCGAAATTGGTAGGTTAGCAAGGGCATATCCCCCCGCAATCCCAAAGGGAAGAGGAGAAACCCACCGGCGTGGTTTGGGGGCGGACGCCCCCAAACCACGCCGAGAAAAGTTCCCCACCCCTGGATGCGGGGTTAATGAGTTCACCCCTTCCCCTCACGCCTCCAACGGCCTAAACCCATACCCCCGCACATCCTCAGCCACCGTCATAATTACAAATGCTTTGGGATCTTGTTTATAGATAATCTCCCGCACCCGTGCCTTTTGTCGAGCATTCACCACACACATCATCACCCCATGTTCCTGCCCCGTATACATCCCCTTGCCCTGGAGCAACGTCACCCCCCGCCCCAATTCCTTCATCAGCGCCCGGCTTACCGGCACAATCTGATCCGAAATAATATAGGCCAGATGATTATTGGCCTCCAGACGCCAGTGCGGCACCAATGTCCCCAAGTCTATATCTAACGCCTCCCAGGTAGCCCGACGGAAACGGCGAAACACCGTAGATAACAGACTATCATTCCCTTCTTCAAACACCTCACCGGTCGAGGCTCGTAATTCGGTGGTAAACAATCCCAACCCCAACAATACCCCATTAAAAAATACTCCTAACAAAATCATAAACCAGCCAGGGATAGGCCCTACGGCCGAGCGTGACAAAAACTCTTGGATAGAGGGGCCAGCTGTTGGGTGCACCCATACTTTGAGTATCCAACTAAAAGCCAAAATCATAAAAATAGGCGCGTAGTTACGCCGATAGCGCCGCCCCAAGGCTTCCATTAAAGTAATCGGAAAGCGGGGGTTTTTCAGGCTTTCGGTTAGACGGTTGGCCCAATCTGATTGGGGTAAAAAGGGGGGAGACAACAAAGCACAGAAGAAGTTATTCTCCATAATCCGCACCCGCATAGCCCATAGTTCATAGTACCGATAGCGGCGGGCTTCAATAAAGAGAAAGAGGACAACCAACATGGTATCTACCAGAATGACCAGAGGCGTATTGTCTATAGAACCAAAAGCAAAGCTAAGGGCCGCACCGGTAGTGACAACAGCCCAATTGGTTGTGGCATCCAGTCGGGTACGCCAGGTGTTGGAGCGTGTAACTTCACCCCGATAGAAGTGAACCATCGCGGTGTTAAAGTCACTACTACGCAACCCCTGTCCGGCAAACTGCCATAAATGTTCCAGGTCTACAGGGTCATCTTTGGGGATGTCTTCACCGGGGGGAATATCTGTCATGGTTTCCATAAATTAACTCCTCTTTACTCGCTTTATCTATGTGCATTATAGCCCACCGTAACTGTTCAGTTGTGTAAATTCATCCGCCAGCCCCGCCAGATGCCCCAAAAATTCCCCACCCCCAGGGGTGGGGAATTTTTGGGGCGTAGTTTTTCGGGCCTTCGCCCCGAAAAACTACGCTGTTGAATTTCCCCCTTCCCCCGGGGAAGGGGGCTGGGGGATGGGTCTTTAAGCTAACCCCACTCAGAACTAACCCCAGGGGTGGGGAATTTTTGGGGCGTAGTTTTTCGGGCCTTCGCCCCGAAAAACTACGCTGTTGAATTTCCCCCTTCCCCCGGGGAAGGGGCTGGGGGATGGGTCTTTAAGCTAACCCCACTCAGAACTAACCCCAGGGGCGGGGAATTTTTGGGGCGTAGTTTTTCGGGCCTTCGCCCCGAAAAACTACGCTGTTGAATTTCCCCCTTCCCCCGGGGAAGGGGGCTGGGGGATGGGTCTTTACCCCACCCAGAACTATCCCCAGGGGCGGGGAATTTTTGGGGCGTAGTTTTTCGGGGCCTTCGCCCCGAAAAACTACGCTGTTGAATTTCCCCCTTCCCCCGGGGAAGGGGCTGGGGGATGGGTCTTTAAACTAACCCCACTCAGAACTAACCCCAGGGGTGGGGAATTTTTGGGGCGTAGTTTTTCGGGGCCTTCGCCCCGAAAAACTACGCTGTTGAATTTCCCCCTTCCCCCGGGGAAGGGGGCTGGGGGATGGGTCTTTAAACTAACCCCACTCAGAACTATCC
>JAGNBF010000016.1:25019-39092 GCA_018004935.1 Chloroflexota bacterium
GGGGAATTTTTGGGGCGTAGTTTTTCGGGGCCTTCGCCCCGAAAAACTACGCTGTTGAATTTCCCCCTTCCCCCGGGGAAGGGGGCTGGGGGATGGGTCTTTAAACTAACCCCACTCAGAACTATCCTATAACCACACTCGTATTTTCCCTCTCCCCAGAGGTAGAGGGTCAAGGTGAGGGGCTATTTTGCAGAAAGATGAGGGAAAACGCGAGGAACCTGACACTTGCCTCTAGCCTACGCAAAATCACCAGGATTGTAGACAAAGGCTATATGCCAGTTACCATCGTTGGGGGCAATTTGCCAGACACCGCCTAAGGGAGTAGTGGCTCCCCCAAAGTAACGATTACCGGAAAGGTCCAGGGTATCGTTGGTCAGATAACGCAGAAGTTCTTCAATGGGGCCACCATGAGAAACGACGGCGACCGCCTCTTCGCCCTGGTCGAGCAGGGTTTGCCAGAATTGGGCCATCCGTTGGCGTACTTCCTCTGAAGGGACGCCGCGCTCCCATTCGCGGATAGCTTCGGTTTCTTGGGAAGGTTTACCGATCTGGCGGGCAATCGCATTTGCGGTCTGAAGTGTGCGCACCAGAGGCGAATGATATAACTGGCTAATACCTTTATCCGCCAGGAATTGGGCCGTGCGTCGGGCCTGCCCATGCCCTTCCGGTGTGAGGGGAGGGCCAGGCACCACATCATAACGAATGGCACTGTTCCGCTCTGGGGCGGCGTGGCGGATCAAGTAGATAGTTGGCATAAATTTTCGGAGCGAAACCCAAAAACGGGGTTCACTCGCTTGAATGAACAATGATGAGGTAACAAAAGGATGTAGTGACACGGCGCTTCTTCGTTCTCTCGCCGTGTCTTATTTCTAGAGGATGTTTCAATCCTTGAAGTAACGTGGCAGAATGATCGCGGCCAGAATAAGCAGACCAATAATAGCCATGATAACGGTTCCCATGTTTTTTACTCTCCCTTTCGTTAAAAGTTGATAATCTAATTTTAACCGTTATGGAGGAAAAGGTGAAACGGGAACGATGGTTGACGCTGGTACTCCTACGAAAATAGCCACGGACAGTGGAAACACGGATAGGAAGAAACACGGATGGGGATGAAAATGGTGGCGTTATTTTCATTCATCTTGGTGGGCGTTCCGTCCATGGGAAACTCCTACGAAAATGTAGGGCGATTTTGTAAATCGCCCAGTGGACGATTTACAAAATCGTCCTACAGATTTTCATCCCTCTTGGTGTGCCGTAGGCTCATGGGGAACTCCTACGAAAATAGCCACGGATGAGGATGGAATCAGAAAATACGTCTCTTACGGGTAGGGGTTGGCGTTTAAGGGTTTTAGCGATTAAATTAAACTCTAAACAGCTAAAGTTGTTTGACTCCGTTATCAACAATTTTTATCGCTGTTGGCGCGTAAGTGCCTCTAGAGAAAACGTATTCTGGGAGTATTAACGTATGGTTCCTATTGATATTTGGTCTGATTTTGTTTGACCGTGGTGCTTTTTAGTGGCGTCCAGTTTGGAGCGCCTGAAGCTATCTCATGGGGTGACTGTCACCTGGCATGCGTATGAATTGCGGCCGCAAGGTTCACCCCCACTGCCTGAAGAATATAAACAATACATTGAAGCGGCGCGGCCGCGGCTGGAAGCCATCGCCCGTGAGCATTATGGTCTGGAGTTGCATCCCGGCCCCACCGGCCAGAGTAGTCGTCTGGCGCATATTGGGGGCAAGGTTGCGGCCGCGTTAGGGCAAAGCGAAGCCTATCACCGGGTCGTATTGCAAGGCTATTGGCAGGAAGGTCAGGCCATTGGCAACCGCGATGTGCTGGCCGACCTCGCCGTTTCTGCCGGATTAAACCGGGCCGACTTCCTCGCTGGCCTGGACGATCCCCAATATGATGAGGCCGTCACAGCCGATGTAGAGCAGGCCTTTCAATATGGTCTAGGAGGCGTTCCCGCCCTCATCTTTGCCCATAAATACCTGGTTTCCGGGGCACAGCCCTACACCACCCTGGTACAGGTAACGGAAAAAGTGCTCACCCAATTGCAGTGATGTTGAAGTGACTGAACGGTTACTGTTGAGGCAAAGGAATCGCTCGTTTTCGTCCAGGCAAAGTAACCGTTCAGTCGGGTTACATCAACGGATTAAAAATAAACAGATTTTCGGGTCTTCGGGATTTCGTGGGGTACGGGCAACCCTTGTGGTTGCCCCACACTGGGCAGGCACAAGGCCCGCCCGTACTAGTGTCAACCCCCTGAATTCCCAAAGAGCCAGATTTTCTAGAGGTCGTCTTTAATCCGTTCCTTTGTAAATCTGTTGACGTAACCTTTGCTGTGGCTGGTCTCACTTCGACTGCGCTCAGTGCAGGCTCTGACCGAGCTACCCAAGTTATTGTAGAACGCACTACCCACACGTGTCGTGGTACACCTCTTCGCCGAAGAAGCGGGACCACTCCCCAGAGGTGAAGGTACGGTTGGCGATATGGCAGGCGCGGCCGCGCCACTGCTCCACCCCTATCTCCCACATCAACACTCGACCATCCAGCCCCCCCGTAAGCAATTGCCCCTCCGGGGTGAACTCGGCGGAAGTCACCAACGCCCCCTGCCCCACCAACCGCCCAATCGCCTGCCCCGTCGCCACATCCCACAACACCACCGTCGTATCCGTACTCGTCGAAACCAGCATCCGTCCATCCGCGCTAAAGGTCAGGCTTTGCACCGGGCCGGTGTGCAACGACAACGCAGGCCCAATTTGCGCCCCGGTCGTGTTATCCCACAAATAAATCTGGCTATTCCAATCTCCCCCGGCTACCATGCGCCCATCCGGGCTGACAGCCACGGCACTGACCACCCGCGCCGGGCCAACAAACATCGGTTCGACAAGTTCACCCGTGGCCACGTCCCACTGCCACACCGCCCCCTGCAAACAATGGCTGAGCGGATCCACCGCCACCGCACAACCATTGCTCAAGAGCCGTTGGCTATCCGGGGTAAATTCAATGTCCAACATGATCCCTGTCTCCCCCACCAGCCGATGCACCACCGTCCAGGTAGTCGTGTCCCAGAGCAAAATCTCCCCGTTCTGGCAGATGCCCTCTACACTGAAGTTGTGACAGCCCGCCGAAGCCAGCCAGCGGCCATCAGGGGAGTAGGCCATATCTACAATGTTGCCGGTATGGGCCAGCAGAGGCGGCCGCAACAATTCCCCTGTCACCCCATCCCAAAGGTTGAGTGAGCCATTGAAGCTGGTAGAAACGAGGGTTTGCCCGTCAGGGGCGAAGGCGACAGCACTGACGTTGGCCGTGTAGTTGCCGCTGTGTTGCAGGGTGAGGGAGAGAGAGTGCGCGGCCGCGATGTCCCACCCCTGCACCTCATTGCCATCCCCCACCAACAGGGCCACCTGCCCATCCCCGCTCAACCCCACCAGCCGCGATGGTTCCGCCACCGTACCATGCGCCAGCCGCTCCCCCGTCAGCCGGTCAAAGCGGGTCACACGGCCATCTGTCCCCAGCGCCATCAGCTCCGTACCTGTGACAGCAAAAGCCCAATCACTCACCGCTGTCGGATGCGTCACATGACCCAACGGTTTGGTTGGGTCGAGCAGGTTCCACAGGAAAACGGAGCCTGCTTCGGTTCCGGCAACCAACGTGCTGGCGTCGGCAAAGGCCAGCCCGGTGATGGGGCTGGCATCATCTACCGACCATTGGCTGATGATCGTCCGCGTGGCCACACTCCAGACAACAATCTGGCCCTGCATGTCCCCGGTGACAACCATTTGCCCATCGGCACTGAAAGCCACGCGGGTCAAACCTTCCGCAGGTTGGGTGGCGAAAAGGGGTTCGCCCTGGGACGCGCCTTGCCCGGCCACCAGTTCCCGGATCACCAACGCCCCATCGTCTCCCACCGAGGCCAGGAGCAGGCCATCAGGGCTGAAGGCCAGGTCGCGCACGGGGGCGGTATGGCCGTTTAGGACGGTAACGACCTGCTGTTGGGCCACATCGGCCAGCCAGGCCGTACCGAAGGGGCCACCAAACGCGACTTGCGCCCCATCCGGGCTGAGGGTTAAGGCGGTGACGCCACCTACTGGTCCCAACAAGGACGGCGAGGCCACGGCGCCATTGTTCATGTCCCAGATGCGCAGTGAGCCGTTTTCACTGCCGGTGATGGCCCATTGCCCATCCTGACTCAGGGCCAGAGCCGAGACGGGTAAGGTTAAGGGAATGGTGTGTTGGAGTGCCTGGCTGATTGGCTGTCCGTCCGACCAAGCCCACAGCAACACCTGATCAGAGTCGCCACCAGAGGCCAATCGTTCCCCATCAGGGCTGAAGGCCAGAGATTGCACATTGTTTGGGTGGCCGGTCAAGGTGGAACGAATCGGCCAGAGGCTGTTGCCGGTTGCCCACAGAATGATGTCGCCAATAGCATCAGCAGTTGCCAGTAACGTCCCATCCGGCGAGAGGTTGAGGTGGGTGACACCGCCACTGTGCCCCACCCAGGCGGGTCCGGCAATGGTTTGGGTCGCCACATCCCAGGTCAATACGGTGCTATCGGCGGAGCCGGAATAGAGTTGTTGCCCATCGTGGCTAAAGGTGAGGCCGTTGATCGCGGCCGCGTGCCCTGTCAAGGTTCCTATCTGTTGCTGTGTCGCCACATCCCAGAGCATCACCAGGTTATCCTGCCCGCCCCCCGTCGCCAGCATGGTTCCATCCGGGCTGAAGGTGACACGCATCACCCAGCCAGTGTGCCCGGCCAATGGTTGACCCACAAGCCGCCAACTGGTGGTATCAAACAGGCGCACCGTGCCATCCAGGCTGGCGGTGGCTAGAATGCGCCCATCAGGGCTGTAGGCTAAATACCAGATGGTGTTGGTATGGCCGGTGTTGACGGTCAATTCCAGTTCGGCAGTGACGGGATTCCAGATACGCAAGTCAAAATCGCCATTTCCCCCAGCCGAAATCAGCGCATTACCATCCGGGCTGAGGGCCAGGGTTTGCACAAACCCCTCGTGACTGAGCAACGGGTCGCCCAGGGGCCGCGGCCGCGTGGGGTCACTGATGTCCCACAGGCGCACGCTCAAATCATCACTGGCCGAGGCCAGCCAGTTGCCGTTGGGGCCAAAAGCAATGGCGTTGACCAGTTGCGTCGGGTCGTGACCGACCAGGGTGCTGAGATGTGCCCCGGTCGCCACATCCCACAATTCGAGCGACCCATTGCCACCCGCCGAAGCCAGCAGAGTGCCATCCGGGCTGAAACGCACTTCTTGTAAGCCATTGGCTGCGTGTAAAAACGTGGTCAGGCGGGGGTTGTTTTGCAGGGCGGTGAGCAGACTGGCCTGGGTTTCCGGGCTGTCGAGCCGGTTGACCGCTTCCAGGCTGAGGAGCAGGGCCAGATCGGGCTGGCTGTTGAGCAAGGTGGTGGATTGGGCGGCCAACTGCCGGGCCAGAGCGATTTCGGCCTGGTTGTCGGCGCGATCTCGTTCCAGTTCGGCCTCGGCCTGGGCGGAGAGGGCGGTCTCAGCCGAAGCGTCGGCCCGATCCCGCTGTTCTTCGGCGTCAATCATGGCGACCATCGCTTCACTGGCGCGGGTGGCGGCGAGTTGTTCATTGGCCGAGGCGTTGGCCTGGGCGGTGGCCCGGAAATCGGCTTCGGCTTCGGCGGTGGCCTGGGCGGAGAGGGCTTGCTGGCGTTGACCGGTGGCGAAGATCGCGGCCGCGACCGCCAGCACAAACACCGCCGCCAACACCATCGCCAGACCCCGCAACCGGTGCGTGGCCCAGGTCTGCTCTTCGGCGCGACGGTGTTCCGTCTCGGCGCGGCGGTGTTGTTCGTCGGCCAGTTGGCGGGCGGCCTCTAGTTCCCGTTGCCGCTGGGCTTCCTGCTCCATCTGGCGGCGGCGGCGGAAGGTGATGCTGGCGGTGATAAATTCTTGTTCGGGGGTGCTGAGATGTTGCGGCCGCGTGCTCACCCATTCTTCCGCTTCGGCCAGGAGTGCCCCCCGGAGCAACGCCCCTTCGTCCCGCTGGCTGGTTTCCCATTGGCGCATGACCGCCCGGAGCCTTTCCTGCCAGGTGCGGAAGGCGCGATCCTCGTTCATCCAGGTGCGTAACTGCCCCCACCCCCGTATCAACGCCTCATGCACCACTTCCACCGAGCGGTCGCCATCGGCCAGCCGCCCGGTGACGAGCAGGCGGGCATCGGCCAGAAAGTTGACCATAGCCCAATCTTCATCGGTAAATTCGTTTTGGGTGGCGACGCGCCGGGTGTCTTCCGTGCCTTCGCCGGGGCGCACCATCTGGGTGAAGACGCGCCGCGCCCGCGCCCGATTGCCCGCACTCAGATGGGTGTAAATTTCGTCGGCGTAACGAGCCAACGCCCCTTCCACCCGGCCAATGGCTTCGTAGGTGGCATGGGTGAGCCGTCGGCCATTGCGCTTTTCCCACAGCAGGGTCAGGGCGAACTCCAGCAGGGGCAGGTTGCCCGGTTCGCGCCCCACATCGTCCAAAATCCGGTCTACCAGCCCCGGCTCGAAGATGACGCTTTGCAGGCGGGCCGGGTTTTCGATGGCCCGCCCCAACTCCTCACGGGTCATGGGGCCAAGTTTGATGTCGCTGTTTTGCAGGGCGTCGGCGAAGGGGCGATAGGCCAGGGCCTGCCCCACGAAGTCGGCGCGTAGGGTGAGGGCGAGAGCGAAGGGGTGGCTGTTGTCGCGGCCGCGTTGCACCGCGTCAAACAACAAATTGGGGTAGTCACGCTGTTCGTCCGGGTCGTGGCAGAGGGTGAACAGTTCCTCGAACTGATCGGAGATGAGCAAAACCCGCTTTTTGTCCGGGTGGCGGGCCAGGATGCGCCGGATGACCGGCTCCAGGGCCAGATCGCCGGAACGGAACGCGGCCGCGAGTTTGCGTCCTTCCGTCAACCGATCCACCTCACTCAAATCTGGTTCGAGATGGGGCACAAGGGCATTCGCCAGGCTCTCAAACGGGCCACTGCCGGGGCGACTACGGATGATGAGCCAATCCCCCTGTTCGCGCAGATGGGGAATGAGTCCGGCAAAAATGACGGACGATTTACCACTGCCGGATGGTCCGACGACGGCCACCATCGCCTCGGTCTGGATGGTGGTGATGAGTCGTTGGGTGAACAGTTCGCGGCCAAAAAAGTAGGTGGAATCCTCTTCGCGGAAGGCGTAGAGACCCCGGTACGGGTTAAGTAGAACCGAAGTGTCGGAGGGGGTGCGGCGGGTGCTGGTATCGGGTTGGATCAGGTTGGGGGCGTGGATGGTGGTGATGAGGTGGATGGGCCGGGTGGCGTCTTCGGGGGGCAGGTTGTAGACGGAGCGGAGCGCGGCCGCGAACTGTTCGGCACTCTGGTAACGTTCTTCCGGCTCTTTATGGCTGGCTTTACGGAGTACCTCATTCAAGATGGGGGGGGTGCGCCCATTGAGCGGGGGGAACGGGTCGGTGAGGTGGCGCAGAATGGCCCCGACGGGGTTATCAATGGGGAACGGGGTTTCCCCGGTGAGCAGTTCGTAGAGGAGAACGGCCAGGCTGTAAATATCGGAGCGGGGGTCGAGGTTGCGGCCGCGGCACTGCTCCGGTGACATGTAGGCCGGTGTACCCACAATCGCCCCATCTTTGGAATGAATACTCCCCTCACCGATCAGATGGGACAGGCCAAAATCAGCCAGGAGTGGTTGCCCGTCAGCCGTAAAAATCACATTGCCTGGCTTGATGTCCCGGTGAATCATCCCCCGCGAATGGGCATAAGCCACCGCCTGGCACAACCCATTCATAATCCCCACCACCTCCACCGGCGTAAACAATCCCTCTCGCTCTAGCTCTCGCTCCTTCCTTCTACCATCCAATTCCGCCTTCAGCGTCGGCCCTTCGATGTACTCCATAACAATGTAATACAAAGCATCACTGACATCCGAGTCGTATACCTGGACAATGTGAGGGTGGCGCAGGCGGGCGATGAGGCTGGCTTCTTGTTCAAAGCGGCTGACAAAATGTGCCTGATCCAGCAGATGGCTGTGTAACACTTTAATCGCTACATACCGATCCAGGTTGGGTTGATAGGCCTTGTAGACATGGGCCATACCGCCCTGCCCCAAGGGAGCCACGATCTGATATTTGCCAATTGTCTGACCGATGAGGTTTTGAAGCATGGGAATTTAAGATTTTAGATTGACGATTTACGATTGAGAGGCACGGCAATCATCAATCTAAGATCGTCAACCGTAAATTATCGGGTTTTTTAGGTGGCAAAATGGTAACAGAAAAGGGGCGTGGTGGTCAATTAGAAAGGGGTACTATACACAGGTGGGCCAAAGGGCGTGTAAACATCTGGCCCTGGGAATGATCCGCCCTCAATCATTGTCAGGGTAACAGAGCCAGGGGGGTGGGGGTTAAAGCTGGGGATGATTTGTACCGCACTCCAGTAACAAATGCTGACAAACATCATCCAGGGGCATGACGTTCATAACTGACCAGGAGCAAATGGGGGAGAGTATTGTGTCATTGAATCCACCGAAAAAGTGGGGTTGGTATTCGTCTCAAAATAACCTGGGGCAAGGCCAGGAGACTGGCCACAGCAAACCGCTACGTTAAATACGAACGATTACTTAGTAGTTACACTCCAGTGTAGACAAGGCAGATTGGATTTTCAGCAGGCAGGGAGACAAATGACAACAGTTACTCTAAGTTCATACCAAGAAGATCAGCTACGACAGGTTTTTAAGCACTTTAACCGGTTTATGGTTTCCATGTGGAAAATGGGGCTGGGTAAATGGATCAATGGGTGGCCGGATGTAGGCGGCCGCATCATGGTGATTGTCCATAAGGGGCGCAAAACGGGGCAAACAAGGTATGCCCCAGTGAATTATGCACTGGTAGATGGGGAGTTGTATTGTGTAGCCGGGTTTGGTAAAGGCACGGATTGGTATCGCAATGTAAAAGTTAACCCAGAAGTGGACGTGTGGCTCCCGGATGGAGGTTGGGCAGGTGTTGTAACGGATGTTACCAGCGACCCCAGACGGTTAGCGCTACTCCGACAGGTGTTGATTAACAGTGGTTTTGCCGCCCGTATGGTAGGGTTAGAGCCGAAAACGATGAGTGATGCTGACCTCGCGGCCGCGACCGAATCCTATCGTTTGCTCCATATCAGCCGCACCGAACCCCGCCCCACCCCCCAAATGGCGCCTGGCCCCATCATCGCCCTCAGCCTGGGATTGCTAAGCTTTTTGGTTTTGCTCTGGTGGAAAAAATGGAGCAAGCGACGCCTGGCGTAGCTTTATTTACCCTTCATTACTCACTTCGTAATCGTTTGGAAATAAGATGGTGGCGCGGTCAGGAGACCGGCCACAGCAAAGGGGGATGGGTCTTCCGACTCAATTTACGAAAGGCTTAGGTAAAGCTGTACGAGCCTGTCGTCTCAGTTCCGTAGGTTATTAAATCCTTGATCCCTCGATCCTTAAGGTGCAGGGAATCTTCCGACTACCGTGCACCAGGAGAAAAGCCATGAACACCTTATCTATGCGTTCTGTAATGGATTTTTTAGGGCGGGTGATAACGGTGGGGGTGGTTTACACCGGCACCCTGATTGTCGTCAATTATGGTTTACCGATGCAGGCCCAAGGGGACATCTTAACCAATGAACGGATGTTGCTCCTGTGGACGTTCATTGGTAGTTTGTTGATGGCGTTGGTGATTGGGCTGACGGCCGAAACGATTCCGGCGACTCGAACCCGGCATCTGGGTATCTGGAGTAGTTTATTGTTGGGTAACGCGGCCGCGGCCTTACTTGAACGGGCCATTTACACCTCTCTGACAATCTCAGAGGTGATCTTCCTGCTACTACAACAGCTTCTGGCCTGTGTTATCACGGCTGATGTGATCTTTTACTTTTTTGCCCCTCGTGGTCTCCCAGGCCATGCAAGAGCGCATCACCATTGGTTGGGATGGTTGGGTCGGTTCGCGGCCGCGGCTCTGGCTTCTGTTGTCTTTTATTTCGCCTTCAGTGCTATCAACTATAGCCTGATCAGCCAACCCTATTACTCGGCTTCTCTAAACAACCTCATTGTGCCCAAACCACAAACTGTCTTATTGGTGCAATTACTCCGTGCTCCCTTCGTTATCTTTTCTCTGCTTCCCTTCCTGCTCACGGTGCATACTTTGTTACCACGCCTGCTGGTGACGAGTGGCCTGCTTCTCTTTATTGTGGGGGGGATTATGCCCTTCCTCTGGCAGATCAATCAGCTACCGGTTGATTTACTTTTGGCGAGTGGCCTGGAGTTGTTGGCCCAATATTTTGCTACAGGGGCGATGGCGGCCTGGTTATTGGGATCCTTTGTTACGGGCCACGCCCATACCCCTCGCCTGAACCATTCATAATGGGGCACAAGCCGGGTGCTCCAGGAGATTCATGGGAACTTTTTGGTAGGTTAAAGGCTGAAGACCCATCCCCCTGCCCCCTTCCCCGGGGGAAGGGGGTGTTTTAACAGTGCGGTTTTTCGGGGCGAATGCCCCGAAAAACCGCACCACGAATAATTTCCCCGCCCCGGGGGGCGGGGTTAGGGGTGGGGGAAAACTCCTGGCTATCACTCTCATTGTGCCGCCATTCTTCAACAAGTTGGTAGGTTAAAGGCTGAAGACCCATCCCCCTGCCCCCTTCCCCGGGGGAAGGGGGTGTTTTAACAGTAACGATTACTCGCGGCCGCGCTCTGGTTAGCCGGTGTAAGTGCCGCTGTCGCCACCCTCATGTACAGCCTGGGAGCCTATGAAGTGGCCGTTATTGAACTCAGTGTAGGAGCGGGTTTGGTAACGGTCTTATTTGTTTTTGCCATTTCCCTGACCGGTGAAGAAGCCCTTTCCGCCCACACCGTTGTTCCCCAATTACTCGTGTTAGCTCTGGTTGTGGGGCTGTTCGCCCTTCTTGGGCTTGGTTTTGGCCGTCAACTCCCGGCAACCAATGACCTTTTACCCGTAACCGGTGATTTTGCCACCACCCTCTGGCACGACCGGGGGTTAGATGTCCTGGTACAGGTAGGGTTAATCTTTGCTGGTGTGATGGGAGTGCTGGGTTTGCTGGCTGAACAGAAACAACCGGTATGGGAGCGATTCGCTACTCAAGAGCGGCAAACAGGGAAAGAACAGGACAAAGATCTGGTGCGGCATCCCGGTTAATGAAGACGAAAAACAGAAGAAGTCCAGAATAAATCTTGGCGTCTTGCCATGAAAAATCTTGGTTCTTCGGGGTTTCGGGGGGTACGGGCTGGTCTTGTGCCTGCCCCGTATGGGGCAACCACAAGGGTTGCCCGTACATCTGGTGTCAACCCCCTGAATTCCCAAAAAGCCAAAACTCTTCTTTTTTCATAACTATACAGGTACTCTGACTGTGGTAGCTTACCCTCACCCTCTGGATCACCGTCCTCGGCCTGTTTCTGACAGGCCTGTATGGGTTGTTGGCGGTGCGGAATCTGTTCAAAATCATTATCACCCTACAAATTTTGGTCAAGGCGGCGGTCTTGGCGTTGGTTGTTGCCAGGCAAGCCAGCGGCCATCTACAATTAGGGCAAAGCTTGGCCGTCACAGTGATTGTGGCTGATACCATCGTGGCCGTCATCGCGTTGGCTCTGGCCGTGCAGGTGAAACAGCGGCTGGGAACTGTTGATGTGCGGCAGTTAGATACATTAAAAGGATAGGGTGTTATGTGTAGGCGCTACAAACCATCCTGGTTACGATTGGCAATGGTGTGTTTCATGGCAGTAGAGACGCAAGATTTTGCGTCTCTACTTAACAATCTGTATTGATACAAATTTTGAATCCAGACAAATATTCGCTCTTGTTTCCATGCTCTGTATAGGCATATATCCTGGGACGCTCGGCGACCCCCTCGACGCCGGGCATTGAGATGGGTATTCCCCTTTTCCAATGGCTATATGCAGGGCGAGAAATCCCTTTGTCAACGGTGTCCAAGGGTTCGCGGCCGCGTGGCAACCCACCCAAACCGGTCAGCTGAACTGGAATGTTGCCGGTATTGCCATCGGGCTGATTGTGGTATTGCTGGTATTGCTTTTAGGTTATTAGTTATTAGTACATGAGTGTATTGGTATAGGGGTGCATCCGCGCATCAAATATAAATACAATGTTCAATACATTTATATAGACTTAAGATAATGATTTTGAGTAAGGGCTGGCCTTGTGCCTGCCCTCCACTGGGGCAACCACAAGGGTAACCGGTACAGTCAAAATCTTTTTCTTAAAAGCTATAGTGACCATACGGGGTAAATCGTTCATCTTTAACTTAGCGATTTGCCCCAAATCAATTATGACACTTAGCCACAATGAACCGCCCATCCCCTTGTCCATGACTCAGGAAGAGCCACGCTGGCTCCATTTCACCCGGCCAACAGCGGCAGAAGTAGCTTACCTGGAAGAATCTTTAGGTATTCCGTCTAGTTATATACGGCATAGTCTGGATAGTGGTGAGCGTGCCCGAATCGATCGTAACAATGGTCTGATACTCATTGTGTTACGTGTGCCTTACTTCAAGGGTAATAATGTCTATGTGCCTTTTATCACGATGCCGCTGGGCATTGTCCTGACGGAGAAACAGGTTATCACCATCTGCCAGGTAGAAACGGAAGTCATTGGTGAGATGAGGAAGATTTCTATGTCTTCTCGCCAACATTTTCTTCTGCAACTGCTGATGAGTGCGGTCACTGTTTATCTGAAATATCTGGAACAGATTAACCATCTGGTAGATGAGGTTGAAGAGCGGCTGAAGGTGTCTACCCGCAACAAAGAAGTGTTGGAATTGCTGAAATATCAGAAAAGTCTGGTCTATTTCACCACTGCGCTGAAAGCCAATGAAGTGATGATGGATCGGTTGCAAAAAAGCCACTGGCTGACCCTGAATGAGGCAGAGACACTCTTGTTAGAAGATGTGTTTATTGAACAGCATCAGGCGTTGGAAGTTGCTACCCTTTCCGAGAATCTTCTTAGCCAGATGATGGATGCGTTTGCTTCGATTATTGCCAACAATTTGAATCTGGTCATGGAATTTCTGGCGGCGATGACAATTATTCTGGCTCTGCCCAGTGTGATTGCCAGTTTTTATGGGATGAATGTGGCTTTGCCGTTTGAGGATTCACCCTTCGCTTTTTCTTTTATTATTGCCATCTCGTTGTTGGTATGCGTGGTGGTAGCCATGATTTTTATCCGGCGACGGTGGTTATGACAGAGTTGAACCGTAGGCGGTGAAGGTTCATCCTGTGCCATTCGTGCCGCTTTTATAGAGGTGTTTATGAATCGTTTTGATAGTGCCGAGTTGTTAAAAACCGCGGCCGCGCTATGGACAACATCTTCATTGAGCGGTTCTGGCGTAGCCTCAAGTATGAAGACATCTACCTGAAGGAATACGCCGATGTACCGGGCCTGTTTACCGGGCTGACCCGATACATGCAGTTTTACAATCATGACCGGCGACACCAGAGCCTAAAAAATTGCACCCCGGCTCAAGTGTACTTTAGCCGCTAAAATCCTCGTTTATCGTCCCCTTGTTCCACCTTAGTTCTGGCTAATCGTGGTCTTGACATTGGGGTCAACTATACAGGTAGCTGGCAAATCAGTACGATCAATGAATACACCCAGAGTCACTGGCTGATTGTGACGCAGTTTGTCGGGTTTTTAGTGGCCCTCATCGGGCTGATGGGCAAGTTGGAGATGCCCCCCTTTGATGCCCCTGAGGCAGAGACAGAAATTGTAGCGGGGGCGCTGACGGAATACAGCGGCCGCGTTGCAACGCCCGCCCGGTTTCATCCAGTTTCTCACCGCTGACCAGATCGGGGATATGAGTGCTACCACCCATACCCTACCCTTACACCTGCTGGCCCGCTACCTCATCACCCAACTACACTGTCAGGTGTATTTTATCGGCATCCAACCGCATGATACTGGTTTCGATCTACCCCTTTCACCACCAGTACAGGTAGCGGTAGAGGCGGTGGCCCAGGAGTTATTGGTGTGGGGAAAAGAGGGGAGAATGGTTATTGGTTAATGATTA
>JAGNBF010000016.1:39192-40707 GCA_018004935.1 Chloroflexota bacterium
CCCCCCCTACAACAGGAGACAATCATGTTTAAACATATCCTCGTCCCCCTGGATGGTTCAGAACTGGCAGAACAGGCACTCGCGGCCGCGACAGCATTAACTCGTCAGTTTCATAGTCAAATGACCCTACTTCGTGTCGTCCAAAGCCCCTTTTTGCTCAGCCAAACCCACAACCCCTCCTTTGCTGAACTGATCATCAGCCTGCGCCAGACCGAGCAGAAAGAGGCAACAACCTATTTGCAAAGGTTACAAGAACGGCTAAAGGAACAAGGCATCTCTGCCCGTTATGTGCTCGTGGAAGAAGAAACGGTGGCAGAGGCCATTTTGACACAAGTCGAGCAACTCCACGCCGACACCATTGTTATGGGAACGCATGGCCATGGGGGGCTACGCCGTTGGGTATATGGCAGTATAGCCGACCGGGTTTTGCGGCATGCTGATGTGCCAGTATTGTTGGTACGCGGCCGCGAAGACGACCCCTCCCAACCCATTCTCGTAGACATTCCCCCCATCGAAACATTTAGCGATATTCACGCCCCGGCTGATATTCGTGCTACCCATAAAAACGATCCCCCAGCCCACACATAACAGATCGAAAATTGGCTCTTTCGGAATTCGTGGGGTGTGGCTAGATGTAGGGGCTGGCCTTGTGCCTGCCCAGCCAAGGGCAACCACAAGGGCCGCCCTACAACAAGTGTCAACTCCCTGAATACCCAAAATCTCACTCTGGCAAGGCATTCAATAAAGCAGGGAATTTTCTCAACCAGGCCAAAGGAGGGACAAAGCAACCCCCTTGGCCCGTAAATCAGGTTCCCCCACCCCTCATTCTCCAGTGTACTTGCTCGGTGGCTCCTCATCCGTTGGCATCGCCTGATACGGTTGCCCGGCTTCCCACCGGCCAATCCCATACAGCACCAATAAAGCCAGGCCGAAAAACATAGGCAACAAACCAATAAGCATCCACGGCCCTAGTCCAAAGGGTGTCTCCACCCAAAACCCAATCGGCCAGGTTCCCAGACACAAAGCCAACCCCACAAAAGAAACAATAATCCCCCAGCGTAAACTATTCCGATTGGCACTGCTGTGCCCATTGCCATTCGTCTGGCGCAACAAACCCCGCTCCGCCAACATCACCGTTTCCCGGTAACGCCAATAGCGGCTTAAGGTCATATAGGAAAAGACCAAAAACAAGGGGATCACAATCACGCTAATACTGCCACAAACCATGGCTACCACTTCAGATTCTTGCATGAGTAACTCCTTTCGACGTATCTTCTGTAATTTCTCAATAAAGTGTGATGACGTTGGTTGAGCTGGTTAAAACAAATGACCTTCGACAAGCTCAGCCCCCAAGAGCCTTAATCGAGTCCGCCGTGTGTCCGGCGGTGACGATTCTGTTACATAAGACAGGTATGGGTCGTAAAAAGTTTCAGTTGTGGGGCTGATTCAGAAAATTGCCCCTTGTGCCTGCCCCGTTTTGTAACGATAACAACCCCTCACCCTGACCCTCTCCCC
>JAGNBF010000016.1:40807-53008 GCA_018004935.1 Chloroflexota bacterium
ACGATTCTGTTACATAAGACAGGTATGGGTCGTAAAAAGTTTCAGTTGTGGGGCTGATTCAGAAAATTGCCCCTTGTGCCTGCCCCGTTTTGTAACGATAACAACCCCTCACCCTGACCCTCTCCCCAGGAGAGGGAACGATCACCCCTCTCCCTGACCCTCTCCCCAGGAGAGGGAACGATCACCCCTCTCCCTGACCCTCTCCCCAGGAGAGGGAACGATCACCCCTCTCCCTGACCCTCTCCCCCCAGGAGAGGGAACGATCACCCCTCTCCCTGACCCTCTCCCCAGGAGAGGGAACGATCACCCCTCTCCCTGACCCTCTCCCCAGGAGAGGGAACGATCACCCCTCTCCCTAACCCTCTCCCCAGCCTTTCCACCGGGAAAGGGGAGAGCATAACGGCGCGGTTTTTCGGGGCCTTCGCCCCGAAAAACCGCGCCCAGAAAAGTTCCCCGCCCCTGGGGGCGGGGTTAGGGGTGGGGGAAAACCCGCACATCTCCCTCTCTTAGAAAATATCAAACTATACCCTTCGCCAGTATAGTCACCTAAAATTGACGAAACTTTGGGTCTTTAGGATTTCAGGGGGTGGACACCATCTGTAGGGGCAACCCTTGTGGTTGCCCTCGGCGGGGCGGGCACAAGGCCAGCCCCTACATCTAGCCGCACCCCACGAATTCCGAAAGAGCCGAAACTTTCTTCCTCTTCACCCGGTCTAACTGGTAGAGGCAGATATATGGCAACGACAGGAACCCAACAGGAACAAGAACTGATTCGGCGAGCACAGAGGGGAAACGCGGCCGCGTTTGAAGCCTTACTCAACACACACGCCCGCTACGTTTACAACCTGGCCCTGCGCCTGGTACACCACCCCCAGGAAGCTGAAGACCTGGCTCAGGAAGCGTTTATCCGCACCTGGCAGGCCCTGCCCCGCTTCCGGGGTGAATCACAGTTCACCACCTGGCTTTATCAGATTGTGACCAACCTGTGTTACAATCGCCTGCCAACCTTAAAAAAAGAGTTGCTCGCCCTGGATCCAGAAGCGGCCGCACTCTCTTTGCCCGACGCCCGGCCCCCCATCGAACACGATTTGTTGAGCACCGAACTGCGCCACCATCTGCACCAGGCCATTGACCAGTTACCCCAAAGTCACCGCCTGCTGGTAACATTGCGCTATTTACAGGAAATGAGTTATGAGGAAATCAGTCAGGTAACTGGATTGCCTCTGGGCACGGTTAAAACCGGTATTTTTCGCGCCCGTAATCGGCTACGCGAATCTCTGGCCGAATTTGAGGTTTTGTATGAATGAATTTGACGCCCCTCCGCACCCTGATTCCATCGTGGAAACGGCTTTCGCCACTCTGCCTGTAGTCCCCTTGCCACCCGGCTTCACCCGTCGCACCCTGGCCCGGCTGACGTCTCAACCCACCTTCCGGCTCGATTTTCTCGACCTGGCCATGCCATTGGGAGTAGGCGTATTCGCGGCCGCGCTCCTCTTCCTCACCTTCTGGCTGAGCGGCAACCTCACCTCAGATTGGCTCCCCCATCCCACCCATATCATCACCCTCCCTTCCCTAAAAGAACTTTCCCTCACCTTTTGGGTAGGAGCAGGCATACTCATCCTGGCGGTAGAAGCCATGCTGGCCCTACTTGGCCTTCTGGCTTACTCCCTTTGGAGCGATCCCTACAGCCTCAGAATTTGACCCCGCCGCCCGGAACTGTTCATGTCCGCCCATCACCGTGCCACACTCATCTTTAGCTTCATTTTGCTGTTAGCGGCCGCGTTACGCCTCCTCAACCTCACCCAAACACCCCCCGGCCTCTGGTTCGATGAAGCCTGGGTAGCCGTACAGGCTCACGAACTGGGGTCTGCAAGCGTGGGGTTCCCCCTCTATTTTCCTGGCGACTTTGGTGGAATGCACCCGGCCATCGTCTATTTGACCGCCCTCAGCGCCCGGTTGCTCAATTACCACCCTTATGCCATTCGTTATGCCACCGCCGCGGCCGCGCTCTTCGGTCTTGTGCTGGCCTACGGGTCCTGGAAAGCCATCTGGCGACTAGAAAAAACACCCCCCACAGAACAACGCCTGGCCCCTTTGTTCAGCGCGTTTATTCTAGCCATCACCTTTCCTTACTTAATTCTGACCCGCATCGGTTTTGAGCCTGTCTTCCCTGTTATGCCTGCCGCCCTGGCTTTTTGGGGGTTGGCACAGGCCATCCGCACCCAAAAACGTGCCTATTATCTCCTCACTGGCTGTGCTACCGGTCTGGCCTTTTACGCCCACAACTCTGGGCGATTTGTACCCATCGCCATTACCTGCGCCATCCTGTGGCTCCTACTCATCGGCCAGGAACGACGCCCCCTCATTCGCGGCTGGCTCCTCATCACCATCACCGCCCTGGTCGTGGCCTCTCCCCTTCTCCTCTATTTCCTTCAACACAGCGATCTATTTCTGAGCCGGGCCGCCGTGACCTCTTATAACACATTGGGGCCAGGTTCCCCTTCTGTCCCTCTGGCCCTGGCTACCAACTTGTTCCACACACTCATGGGGCTATTCTGGCCAGGGTTCGGCGATGCCCTGACACGGCATAATCTACCGGGGCGTCCCGTCTTCGATCCCTTTCTGGCGGTGCTTTTGGGAGTGGGTATGCTGTACTTAGCCCGTCATCCCCGCTGGCAACATTCAGCCCTATTAATATCCTGGGCCAGCGCCATGCTCATCCCAGTTATCTTGACGGATGGAGCACCCACTTACACCCGCCTGATGGGAGCCTTGCCCGCCCTGGCCGCCATTGCTGGTGAGGGAGCCGTTTTTGTCTACACATGGCTTAAAAAGCGCACCCCCTGGGCGGGAATTGTTGTCGCGCTGGGTCTAATGTACAGCCTGGGCGTCACAACGGGGGATTATTTTGGCCGCTGGCGTGAACACCCAGGTCTGTTTGAAGCGTTTCAGGTAGGGGAATGGCAGGCGGCCACTCTCGCTCAGACCCGCCTGGTAGAGGGGCCAGTTTATCTGGCACCAGATATGGTGCACCTGGGACGACCCACCTTTGCTTTGCTTTTACGCGGCCGCAACACCCGCCCCTTCACCGGCCCCACCTGTTTACCTTATGAAAATCACCCCACCCGCCCCCTCACCTATGTGATAGACGCATCCCAGGCACAGGCCACAGCCCAGACCCTGGCCCATCTGTTCCCCACGGCTCTCACCGAAACCGTGATTAACCCAAATGATGGCGATACTTTATTCAACATTGTGACAATCCCCACCGGCGCGGCCGCGACACCTCCCACCCACGCCGTCCAGGCCACCTTCGGCCCCCTGACTCTCGTAGGTTATGATCTATTGGCTCCTACCCTCACACCCGGTTCCACCATCACGGTACGGCTCTACTGGCAAAATAATGCCCCCATCCCTGGCGACAACATCATTTTTCTCCACTTGTACCCGGCAGGAACCACCGAAGCCGCCCCCCTGAGCCAACACGATAGTGCCCCCTGTGCCGGAAGTTACCCCACAACTCGCTGGCAAAACGGCGAATCCATCCTGGATGATCATCCACTCACCCTGCCGCCTGATTCTGGCAATCAAGACCTGCTCATCGCCGTGGGGGTTTACACCTGGCCCTCACTGGAACGTCTGTCCCTGACACCGGCACCCGGCGCTCTATCAGATAACCGTTTCGTCTTAACCACCCTCACCCCGGAGCCATAACGCCGATGCGCGATCAGCTATCAACCCATCAGCCCACCAGTCCGCCCACCGGAGTTCCCCCTTCCGCTGGTCTCCGTTGGCCTCACTGGATTCCCCTGCTGGCCCTGGCGCTGGCAATTTTACCCGCCGCCTTGCCCTATTTTGGTGAAGGTCTGCCCCGCACCAATGACGCCTTTCCCCACCTGTACCGGGTCGTTGCCCTGGATCGACTGGTACGCCAGGGAATCTTATGGCCCCGCTGGTCGCCGGATCTCGTGCACGGTTATGGTTATCCGGTGTTCAACTTTTTCCCTTCATTATCCCATCTAGTGATGGAGGGATTGCACCTGATGGGTCTGCCCCTTACGGCGGCTTACCGCTGGGCCACCCTACTCCAGTTGTGGGTAGCGGGTTGGAGTATGTTCCTTTTGGGACGCACGGTATGGAACGCGGCCGCAGGCTGGATCGCCGCCCTGGCTTACATTTACAGCCCCTTCCTGTTATACGACACCATCGTGCGGGGGAGCCTGCCTGAAATCCAGGCCCTGGCCCTTTTCCCCTTGCTCCTCCTGGCTCTCTGGCATGCCGCTCAGGGGCGGCCCCGTTGGATCATGGCCACGGCAATTATCGCGGCCGCGTTGCTCCTCAGTCACCCCATTGGCTACCCCATCTTCTTTTTTGTAGGCGTCTGGCTATTGCGGCTGGCCTGGCGGCATGGCTGGCGCGTTTTCAGCGGCCCGGCCCTTGGCCTCGGGCTAGGCATCCTATTGTGCGCCTTCTCCCTGTTGCCCGCCCTCAGTGAACTCTCAGCCACCCGTGCCATTCTCACCGCCGACCAGGGATATTCCTACGCCGAAAATTTCCTCAACCTGGAGCAAATGTTGACCTTCCCCCGCCTGCCCGCCGATCCGGCTTTGTTAAACCCGCCGGTAGTGCGTGCCCTACCCCTGCTCATTCTCCTGTGGGCCAGTTTCCGCCTCATCTGGCGCTGGCGCACCCTGCCCCCATCCCGGCAGAAACAGGTACTCGATTGGGTTGTATTACTCCTCTTCTCTGTCTGGTTAATCACCCCACTCTCGCGGCCAGTTTGGGATTATGTGCCCCTGTTACCGCAAATTTTGTTCCCCTGGCGATTTTTAGCCATGGCCTCACTCGCGGCCGCCATGCTTCTGGCTCTGGCCCTCACCGCCGATGAACAAGGGGGATGGCGCGTTACATCTCTGCTCATTCTCCTCAGCCTGGGGTTACTCATCCAGGCCATTCCCTGGTTATACCCCCCGCGTGAACCCATCCCCGAAGCCCCCACCATCACCGATCTGGCCGCCTTCGAGGCCCCGCCCTTCTTCATTGGTACAACCACCCTGGGAGAATATTTACCCCGTTGGGTAGAAGAATTGCCAGACACCACCCAACTACGTCAGGCGTTAATCACACAGGCCGATCCAGATCGGCTGGTGCCGGGGCCAACGTTTCAGGTAGTTAGCCGCACCGGTTCCACCATGGATGCCACCTATAACCTGCGCGTCACAGAACCGATGACCCTCACCTACCAGCAATTTTATTTTCCCGGCTGGCAGGCCACTCTGAATGAAAAACCCTTAACGATTACCCCCTCGGCCCCGCATGGCCTGCTGGAAATGCGCCTGCCCCCCGGGGAACACACCTTGCACCTCTTTTTTGGCCCGACCAGTGTCCGCCGCTGGGGCCTGGGGTTGAGTCTGGTCGCGGCCGCGCTCATATCCCTGCTTCCGTTTATTCCAGGCCGCTATTGGGCCTGGCTCAAACCCCCATCAGATGAACCATTCCCCTTACCCACCGCCACTCCCACCCGGCTATATCTGCCCCTGGCCGGTTTACTCCTGTTGACCTGGGGATTTTTCACCACCATAGAGACCCCCTTGCGCCGCCCCACGCTCCTACCTGATGGCGTCCTGGGCCGCCCGAAGATAACCCCACTGGATTTTGCCGGGGAGGTTCGCCTGCTCAGTTTTGAACAATCGGCAGAAGCGATTGCGGCCGCAGACCCTATCGAATTAACCCTGTACTGGCAAGCTCTACGCCCCATCGGCGTGACATATGATGTCGGTGTCCACATCGTAGATGCCAATGGTGTCATTTGGAGCCAGCGGGAAGCGATCCGCCCCTATGATTGGCGCTTCATTTCCGGCAATGATCCCTGGCCTCTCAATGGCTACCGCCTCGACCCGTTCATCCTCTCCCTGCTCGATGGCACCCCCCCCGGCAACTACCAGTTCCATGTCGGGTTGGTGCGCCGGGATACCCAACAAACAGTGGCCGCCTACACCATCGGCGCGTTCACCGTTGACACCCCCGCCCAAGGGGATGCCCCTCTGGAAGAGGGCATGATCCCTGCTCCAATAGAGGCTACGGCGGCCGGTCTACGCTTGCTCGGCACCCGCCTGGACCGGCGCGAAGCCTTACCCGGTGATCCATTACGGCTAACACTTTTATGGCAGGTTATTGACGCGGCCGCGGTTCCTACCCCCGGGCACATCACCCTGGAATTCATCAGCCAGTCGGGACAGGTCATATGGCAACAAACCACACCCCTCACCCCCACCTACCCCTCCCACCAATGGCAGACGGGGGACCGTTTGCGCACAGAACTACTCTTACGCCTACCTGCTTCCCTGCCCCCCGGTGAACACACCTGGCAAGTACGCCTGAGCGAAACCCCCAGCTTCGCCGTAGGGCCGCTCCGCATCAATACCCTTGAGCGGCTGTGGACACCCCCCTCCCTGGTCATCACCACCACTGGTTCATTAGGCGACATTGCCACCCTATTGGGGGCCAACCTCACACCCCAAACCCTACAACCAGGCCTTCCCCTCCAGGTAATGTTAGTCTGGCGTAATGAAGCCGAAACAACAATCAGCTACCACGTCTTTTTGCATCTCCTGGGGCCAGATGGCACCTTAATTACCCAGGCAGACGGTGAACCAGCCAATTGGACCCGCCCCACCACAGGTTGGCTCCCTGGCGAGATTGTCCTGGATGAACACACCCTTTTTATACCCAACCCCTTACCCCCCGGTGAATATACATTGGCGGCTGGCCTTTACCAGCCAGAAACCGGGGAGAGGCTGGCCTTAGCAGATGGAGGCACAATGATTACAGTGCTGACTTTCCTTTACGCAGGCAAGTAACTATAGACCTTAAGATAATGATTTTGAGTAGGGGCTGGCCTTGTGCCTGCCCTCCACTGGGGCAACCACAAGGGTTGCCCGTACAGTCAAAATCTTTTTCTTAAAAGCTATACTAAGGGTTCGTAAAAATATAACTTCCCAGTTTAGACCTGACAGGTTTTCGGAAACCTGTCAGGTCTTGACGGAACTTAATCTTTTACAGGCCCTAAGCCTGTTGCCTGAGCTTGTCGAAGGCAAACGGGCTGAGACAAGCTCAGCCCTTGAGAGGGTTAGTTCCTTATGCAGAGTAATTTGTAGAGTTGACCAACTTTATGAGCACCTTAACCGTTCATCACCTCAATCGCCTTTCTCTACCCGCCTTCCGCCGTCTCTTCCGCACCTTGTCTGCTCCTTTACTAGAATCCCTGTGCGGCGAATTTCACTCGGAAATCGTGGGGCCAGCCTGGATGCGTTGGATTGCCCCCCCGGCTCTGGTAATGGGGGGTCTGGGTGGCTGGCGCGGCAAACTGTTCGATGATACGGGTCAGGGGGTAAATCTGGTGAACCGGCGCGGGCAAATGAAACAGGTTTTACCCATGCAGTTAGCCCGTCAGGCATCCCTCATTGATCAACAACCGGTTATCGCCGTCACTTACGCCGCCAGCGCCCCCCCACCCTGGCCCTGGATTATTGACGAATTGCGCCAACTTAATGCCCAAACAGTTCTGGGGATGACTGTCGCCACCCGCCTGGGACTGCACCGGGTGGCATTTCCCTTTCTCCTGCACAAAAAGAGTTAGTCGGAAGACCCATCCCCCCTACCCCCCTTCCCGGGGGGAAGGGGGAACTTAACGGCGCGGTTTGGCGGGCGAATGCCCGCCAAACCGCGCCCCAAAATAGTTCCCCGCCCCTGGGGGCGGGGTTAGGGGTGGGGGCTTCCGGCGACATTTGTCGGCGGGAACAGATTGGGTAAACCCAGGCTCAAGGCCCATCCCTCTACCCCTACTTAACGGCGCGGTTTGGCGGGCGAATGCCCGTCAAACCGCGCCCAAAAATAGTTCCCCGCCCCTGGGGGCGGGGTTAGGGGTGGGGGCTTCCGGCGACATTTGTCGGCAGGAACAGATTGGGTAAACCCAGGCTCAAGGCCCATCCCTCTACCCCCACTTAACGGCGCGGTTTAGCGGGCGAATGCCCGCCAAACCGCGCCCAAAAATAGTTCCCCGCCCCTGGGGGCGGGGTTAGGGGTGGGGGCTTCCGGCGACATTTGTCGGCGGGAACAGATTGGGTAAACCCAGGCTCAAGGCCCATCCCTCTACCCCCACTTAACGGCGCGGTTTGGCGGGCGAATGCCCGTCAAACCGCGCCCAAAAATAGTTCCCCGCCCCTGGGGGCGGGGTTAGGGGTGGGGGCTTCCGGCGACATTTGTCGGCAGGAACAGATTGGGTAAACCCAGGCTCAAGGCCCATCCCTCTACCCCCACTTAACGGCGCGGTTTGGCGGGCGAATGCCCGCCAAACCGCGCCCCAAAATAGTTCCCCGCCCCTGGGGGCGGGGTTAGGGGTGAGGGCTTCCGGCGACAGGGCGAAAAAACCGCAGATTGTGCCCGTTGCCATTTAGTCGCATCCCGCAAATTTACAATAACCAAAGACGGAAAGTAAGCGTTCAGTTATCCCGCCCGGTGGTTTGACCACCGGGCTAAATTTACGAAGCCCTGCGGGCTAAAACCCCAGGCCAGCGGCCTTTGTAACCATAGCCCGGTCAGACCCGTCCCAGATCCTTTCTTTGGTGGACAGGGGCCAGAACGGGCCGGTTGCACCGCCTGCGGTGGTTGCCTGACCGGCTGTCAGCACAACACCAACAACAGTCTGGACAAAAATTACCTCTATCTGGCGGAAAAACGGGGCGCAGAAATCATCCCCGAACGGAAAGCCACCCTCATTCGCCCCTTAGCCGGAGGTGGTTATGAGGTTGAAGTGCACAATCCACGCCAGCCACAAACCCCAATCCCACCCTTCCGCGCCAGACAAGTAATTCTCTCTGCCGGGGTGCTGGGAACCTTACGCCTGCTCTTCCACTGCCGTGATCAGGCCCACACCCTGCCCAATATCTCTCCCCAACTAGGCCAGATTGTCCGCACCAACAGTGAAGCCATCGTGGACATCCTGGCCGATGAACCACATCCACATCTGGCTACGGGTGGCCCGACAATCAGCTCCCATTTTTATGCCAACGATCACACCCACATCACCCAAAATCGTTTCCCGCCCGGTTATGGCTATATGAAATGGTATATGGGGCCATTGGTGGATGATTCCCGCCTTGGCGGCGGGCGTTGAAAACATTAGCCTGGTTCATACGTCATCCCTGGCAGGCGACGGTATCCTGGCGCGGCCGCGGCTGGCGTGAGCGCATCAGCATTCTGACCGTCATGCAACGGTTAGATAGTCATCTTTCGTTTCGTTATGGGCGGGGATTATTTTCTGATTTTGCCCTGGAGTTACAGTCACAGGTGGCCCCGGGTCAACGAGCGCCGACTTATTTACCCGAAGCCAACGCGGCCGCACGGGTCTTTGCCCAGACCAGCCAGGGCACACCCCTTAACGTTTTACTCGAAAGCGTGGGCAACCTCTCCATCACCGCCCTCGCGGAACGGTGTATGAGCCACATCCCAGAAAAATCATCTGCCCAGAACCACGAACTATACTGACCGTGTCACAGCCAGCCCATAAAGATGTTGGTTAAACTACCCATGCTTCAGCCTTTTCCACACCAGCCTGGCCCATTCCTCATACATTTTCCCGGATGGATGCAACCCATCCGCCGCCAATAATGCCGGGTCAGTAGCGGCCAGACGCGAGAAGGGCGTTACATCAACATAGGCAACCGCTAACATCTCCGCTTCGGTGTGGTTGATGGCGTTGAAGGTGTCAATCTCCTGGGTGATTTGGGTCTGATTATGACCGGCGGCAAAGGGAGTTACTCCCCAATCGGGAATGGAGAGAACCAACACCCGGCTGGCATGTCCCCCCGCCAGGGCAATAGCCCGCTCTAACAATTGGCGAAACTCCCGGCGATAGGTTGCCGTATCGCGGCCGCGATATTGATTGTTCACGCCGATCAATAACGAAACAAGATCATACGGCCCCTGGGGCTGAGTCTGGTCAATGGCGGCACTCAGTTCATCCGTCGTCCAGCCAGTGCGGGCAATGATGGTTACAACAACAGGCTGACCTGCGGCCGCGAACATCTCCGCCAGTTGGTTCGGCCAACGTTCGGCCTCGGTCACACTTTCGCCAATCGTATAAGAATCTCCTAACGCCAAAAAATGCATCATGTGATTTGCTCTGGCTGGTCTCCTGACCGCGCCACCCAAGTTATTTTTAGACACTCACTTAGTTCTTCATAGTCAAGGGGATAAAAAGTGGATGCACCTCAGCGACCACCCACACGGTGATGGGAATATTGACGGGGGTGTTCGCCGTGCCGGGGTTGGCGCTGAGGGTGATGGTGCCAGTGTAAATACCCAGCGGCCGCGCCAGATTCATAATTGTACCGGTAATGAACGTTGATGCACCAGGGGGCAAAGTGCCGGTTATGGGCGAGAGGGTGGGCACAACCGCGGCCGCACTGTCTACGGTAGCCGTAAAAACCGTGCCACCCAGCAGGCCATTATTCCCTACCAGTAGCCCGGTAGTTAGGGTGAGGGGCTGGGTTGCGGCCGCAAGCATAAACGACAACTCCCGCACCGGCACATAAAGCGTAGGCAGAAGCACCGCCGGATATTTCGGCATCGCCGCCAAAGCAGTTTCAGCGGGTCGCCCCTGAATCCCATAATAACGCATCTGCTCACATTCCGGGTAGCCGGGATTCTCATTAAAATTCAGATTAAAGAGAAACATCGCCCCCATCCAGGGATAATGAGCCTCAGCATACGTATACGCCCCCACCAGATTGGTCGCCTGTTTCTCTGGCGTCACAATCTGCCACAACCGCCCACTCCAGGTAGGATCAGTCAGGCAATAATCCGGCGGCTGAACAATCCAGCCAAACTCCGTAGGCCACACCTGTTTTTGACCCAGGTTGTATTCCTGCGCCATGATCGTATAAATCTTCTCTACCCCCCGAAAACAAAACCCATTCGTACAATTTTGTGTCGGATCAGCAGAACCTACATCGGGTATAGCGTCAAAATCAGCACTATAACCATACGGGTGATACCCTAACGCATCAAAACAGGCCCCACCCCCCGCATCTAATAACTCCCGCAAATATTCTCGTTCATCCTGATAAAGACCATTGTGCCCCGCATGACCATTCCAATTCCCCTGCACCCGCCCTGTAGGAGCCAACCCCGCCGAAACAACAATCGCCGTCGGATCAACCAGTTTGATCCGATTGTAGGCTTCACACAATATCATTGTGTAATCAGCCGCCACCGGTGACGCCGCCCAGCCATAACTGGCATCCAGATTAACCTCATTACCGATTTCATACGCCTCAATATACGCGCCATTGTTTTGGGCCAATTGTTGTACAAAATCGCCAAAAGCTTCCACATCATTCAGGTCATCGTGATAGGCATCAATACGGAGCAAAACATTCTGCGGGAGATCGGAACCCGGCGGGTTAAATACCTTAATCCAGTTAAAACCCATAGTCGTCAACCGTGCCGTATCCCAGGCCGACACATTCGCGCCATAACCCAAATGGGGCACAGCGGCCTGCACCGTCCGGGTTCCGGCGGCCCAGACAACCCCCACCCCCAACAACAACAGCAATCCCACCCATACCTGACGTTGCCAGCAAAATTTGTTACTCATAATAAGACTCCCAAGGGAAAAAAGTAGTTACGTTTTTCCACCATAATACAGGCCTAGAATGGCTACCACGAAAGACCCATCCCCCTACAATCCCAACGGAAAGAGGGAAACCATTCACCGCCTCCATCCGCAACCTGAACGGTAGCGCCCCTTCCCAGCGGAAAGAGAAAACCCCATAACCTGGGCGATACCGCCCGCCCCTTCCCGTTTGTAGTTTAAAAAATTAATCAGGTAATGGAATCCCCCCACCCCTAACCCCGCCCCCAGGGGCGGGGAACTTTTCTAAGGGGCATTTTTCGGGGCGAATGCCCCGAAAAATGCCCCATTGGAATTCCCCCCTTCCCGTGGGAATCGGCAGGGGGGATGGGGTCAATGAAGGCGTTACCCGATTAAAAATTTAATGAACAATTGGGAAGGGGAAAACCCCATAACCTGGGCGATACCGCCCGCCCCTTCCCAACGGGAAGGGAAAACCCCATAACCTGAGCGATACCGCCCGCCCCTTCCCAACGGGAAGGGAAAACCCCATAACCTGAGCGATA
>JAGNBF010000016.1:53108-95001 GCA_018004935.1 Chloroflexota bacterium
CCGCCCGCCCCTTCCCAACGGGAAGGGAAAACCCCATAACCTGGGCGATACCGCCCGCCCCTTCCCAACGGGAAGGGAAAACCCCATAACCTGGGCGATACCGCCCGCCCCTTCCCAACGGGAAGGGAAAACCCCATAACCTGGGCGATACCGCCCGCCCCTTCCCAACGGGAAGGGGAAACCCCATTCGTGTCATTTTTCGCGGGCGGACGCCCGCGAAAAATGACACAAGAAAAAGTTCCCCGCCCCGGGGGGCGGGGTTAGGGGTGGGGGAACCTCTATACCAGTATTCATTTGTTAAAGGGTGTGTTTCAAATAAGTTGAATAATTAATTGTTGAACAGTTGAATGGTTAATGAAGCGTCTGCCGCTTCCCCCGTTAATCATTCAACAATTCACAAATTCACCGATTCATTATTTTCTTCCTCTCAACTGAAATGAAACATACCCTTTGTTAAATCATAACGACTAAGTCATCGTTCAGAAATCACGTGGGTGGCGCGGTATTGATAACCATTCAGTCGTGTAAATTCATCCGCCAGGCAGAGTAACTAAACACTCACATTCATTGTAATAAATCAACACCTCTATTGCTTGTTTTTTCCCTAGTACCGTATACTTATTCCATTCCACTCAGATGCAAAGAAAATGAGTAACTGCTACATGTTGCCTTAAAAAGGAGGCTTCCATGGCCGAAACCCGGGTAATCCTTACCCCTACAGTTGATCTCAATGTACGCGCTGGTCAAGGGGTGCAATTTGACAAGGTAGATGGTGTGCATCCGGGAGATGCTCTTTATTTATTGGAGTCGTTAGAACAGGCCGAAGCCAAAATCGGGCAGATGGGACAGTGGGTGCAGATACAGACTCCCGGTGGCGTGCAGGGATTCGCGGCCGCGTGGCTTATCCGCCTTCAATATCGCCCCATTTTTCTTACCCCCACCACCTCATATGGCCTCTGGCTTCGTGACCAACCTGTAACCGGCACACAATTACACATGGCTGTTCAGGGGGAACGGCTTGTCGCCCTGGATGAAGCCGATACCGTTAAAAGCAAATTGGGACAACAAGGATTATGGTTAAAAGTGCAGGCCGAAAATGGCATCCAGGGATTCGCGGCCGCGTGGTTCCTTACCTACATCGGCGCACCACCATCAGTCACAACACCCCCCCCAACCCCTGTTGTCATCCCTACCCCACCCACCGATGGCGCGTACACCGGCCCACCCTGGCCCTTTGGCCGTTGCCTCAAAGGCATCCATGATCGCGCCAATCGCCATGCCGAACCCGGTGACATCCTGCTGGCGGCAGGCAAATTCGAGGCCCTCAAAGTAACAACCGGCGTCAGCCCCGATGAAGTTAAGCAGTATCGCGCTCAATTCACCTTATGCCGCCTCTTTGAAGCGTGGGGAGGGCGTGCCCTTTCTCTCGATGACTTTCTCAAAGCCACCATCCCCGATATGGAACAATTGGTGCGTGCCGGGGTACAATATTTCGAGTTTCATAACGAACCCAACCTCACCGGCGAAGGATTACGTGCCCATGGCGTCAATGGCTCCTGGGCCAATGGCTACGAATTTGCCCAATTCTTCCTCGAAGGACAGCGCAAGCTAAAACAGCGGTTTCCCGGTATCCACGTCGGTTTCCCCGGACTTTCCCCTGGCCCTGATACCGCTTACCAATATGGTCACGACAGCGGCTGGCGACAAAACGACACCTCTTTCCTGCAACAATCTGAAGCCGCCTTACAAGCCGCCGACTTCATCTGCATTCATGCCTACTACTCCGATTGGAACGAGTTGGAAACGAAGACCATCGGCATCGTTAAAGAGTATCGCCGTCGTTGGCCCAACAAATTACTCTTCATTACTGAATTTGGCAATGGCAACCCCAAAACCTCCGCCGTGGAAAAAGGGCGACAGGCACGCAAGTTTTATCAGCTTTGTAACGAGATTCCCGGCGTCGGTGGAGCCTTCTATTACATTATCTCTGGCAGTGGCTGGCATGATTGGGCCTTACGGAGCGAAGGCGGTGGCTCCAGTGGCATTATGGAGCAAATGCTGGCTTGAATATGAGGGTGGGCCTCACTTTTGCATTTTAAACCTGACAAGTTTCCGGAAACCCGTCAGGTCTGGGTAGAACTTATTTTTGGACGATTACAGAGGGTTTGCGGGCAAACAACTTTTGAGTTTGTTGTGGCCTGTCACCTGACCGCACCGCCCATCTTACTTCCCAACACTAACTTAGCACCCTTCCCGTAGAGTCCCCCATGGGCCTGCGGCCGCACCCAAAGGAATGAAAATCTGTAGGACAATTTTTTAACTTGTCCACTGGGCGATTTAAAAAATCGCCCTACATTTTCGCAGGAGTTCCCCATGGGCCTTTGGCGCACCAAGAGGAATGAAAATAACGCCACCATTTTTCATTC
The DNA here is from genome assembly GCA_018004935.1 of Chloroflexota bacterium. Lineage (GTDB taxonomy): Bacteria > Chloroflexota > Anaerolineae > Promineifilales > Promineifilaceae > Trichofilum. Next base: position 55,535 of record JAGNBF010000016.1, read on the forward strand.
CTATCCGTGTTCCTTCCCATCCGTGTTTTTTAATCAGTGATTATTTTCGTAGGAGTTCCCCATGAGCGGGCGCTCACCAAATGGAATGAAAATTTGTAGGGCGATTTGGTAAATCGCCCGGACGATTTACCAAATCGCCCTACATTTTCGTAGGAGCAACTATGTCATTAGCAACCCTTGTACAGGCAGTGAACCGGTTCGCGGCCGCGACAGTGCATCTCAATGAACATCATCTTAACCAGCCTTCTTACCGCTGGGATGATTACGAACAAGTGCGGTACGCCTTTCTCCATTCCACCCTGGAAATACGCCAACTGGCCGCCACACTTTACCAACAACGTTACCACAACAATCTGAACCCCAGTTATGTGCAACATACCCTGACCCATCACCAACAAATATACCGGGAATGCCTGGGTTTACTTGCCGGTATTAGCGATGAAACCGCCTTAAAACCGCCTGCCCCCCATGAATGGCCCGTACGCGACATTTTTTTGCACATGTACCGCACCGAGCGGTATTTTTACGCAACTATCCGTAAAACCCTGGAAGCTCAAGTAAACCGGCAACCCGCCCAACCCGTCAGCGAAAATGAAATTTATACGCTGGCGGAAGAAACTGGCGACCCCGAAACAGCCGATACACCCCTGAGTGTACTGAAAGAGCGATTTGAAACCTTGCACAATCGAATTGTGCAAACCCTGGCTACCCTTTCCGAAGGGCGAAGCCAACTGGCTTCACCCATGTGGGAAACCAAGGCTTACCCAATTCGCTTTCGCCTACACCGCTTTGAATCCCACCTCCACGAACATATCAACCAGCTTGAAAAAACATTGGCGGCCCTGGGTTTGCTCACTGAACCACGTCTATTGTTACGGCAAATGTATAATGCACTGGGAGAGGTGGAAGGAGCTATTGCTGGGGCTAATATGTTGGGATATGTAGAATGCCTGAACACGGCCGCGATCATCTCTGACCGCATCACCGAAATCAAAACGGCTGTGGCCCAGACCAACGCCATTCTCAAGGCGGTAGAAGCCGGAGAAACAAACACAGTTAAAGAGTTACTGGACACCAATCCCCGCCTGGTCAATACCGTAGACACAGATGGCCTCTTCTTAATTGTCAAAGCCGCCTATAATCATGATTGGGATACAGTAAAACTCTTATTGGCAATGGGCGCGTTTTTGGATGTGTGGGAAGCCGCGGCCGCAGGCTCTCTAGAACAGGCGCAAGCGTGGTTAGCTCACAGCCCTCAAGATTTGAACGGCTATGCCCGTGACGGGTTCACCCCTTTGCAACTGGCTTGTTATTTTAACCATGAAGCGCTGGCCCTCTTTTTACTAGACCAGGGAGCCGATGTCACCCTGGTTTCGCAAAATGCCCTGGGGCTACAAGCTCTGCACGCGGCCGCGACCCACGGCAATCCCGTCCTCATCAAAGCATTACTTGATCGTGGTGCCGATGCTAACGCACGTCAGGCAAGCGGCTCCACCCCTCTGGATGCCGCCCGCGAAAATGAAGATGTGTCCCTGGCTGAACTGCTCCAACAATATGGAGCCAAAGATGAGGCAAAGTAAAACATTCTTAGGGCGCGTCCAAAAACAAGTTGGGTGGCACGGTCGGAAAACCCATCCCCCCTTTAAGGGGGAACTTAACAACGCAGGTTTTCGGGGCCTTCGCCCCGAAAAATTCCCTGCCCCTGGGGGCGGGGTTAGAGGTGGGGGTTTCCGGCGACAAACGAAGGGTGAAATTTGTCATAAAAACATACGTCCGACTTTCGTAAAAGCAATTTCTGTACCTATAGCGGGGAGAGTTATCCCTTTATTATGACACATCCTGTAACCAATCTTTCTGACCGTGCGTTTTTAACTCGTTTTGCCTGGTTGTCATTAGCCGCGGCCGTGTTCACCATTGGCCTCAAATCCGTGGCCTACTTTCTCACCGGATCCGTAGGGTTACTATCTGATGCCCTGGAGTCATTTGTCAACCTGGCCGGTGCGGGCATGGCCCTGGCCATGCTTACCGTAGCCGCCCGCCCCGCCGATGAAGATCACGCCTACGGCCACAGCAAGGCCGAATATTTTTCCAGTGGAGTAGAAGGAACTTTGATCTTGGTTGCGGCCGCGAGCATCGCCTTTGCCGCCATCAAACGGTTCATCAACCCACAACCCCTGGAACAGGTAGGATTAGGCCTGGGGGTATCCATCATTGCCTCTCTGGTGAATCTGGCGGTAGCCCTCGTGCTACGCAAGGCCGGTAAGAAACACCAATCCATCACCCTAGATGCCAACGCACACCATCTGTTAACCGATGTCTGGACCTCTGTGGGCGTTGTGACAGGGGTTGGCCTGGTAGCACTGACCGGTTGGCAACGCCTGGACCCGATTGTGGCCCTGCTCGTGGCCACCAATATCGTCTGGTCTGGTGTTGGCATCGTGCGTCAATCAGTGCTTGGGCTGATGGACACCTCATTACCCCCCGACGAACAAAAAAAAATCGTGGATGTGTTGAATGAGTATCACCAAAACGGGATCGAATTCCATGCCCTTCGCACCCGCCAATCTGGGCCACGCCGGTTCATCTCCTTCCATGTTCTGGTTCCAGGACATTGGACCGTGCAACAGGGGCATGAAATTCTGGAGCAAATCGAGGCCAAAGTTCGACAAACACTCCCTCACGCCACCGTCTTTACCCATCTGGAGCCTCTCAATGATCCAGCTTCCTGGGATGACCTTCATCTGGATCGAGAAGAAAAAACACCGTAGGAATCGTTCGTATTTAACGTAGGGGTTTGCTGTGGCCGGTCTCCTGACCACGCCACCCATCTTATTCCCGAACGATTACTTAGTAGTGAGTCCACTGAAAAAAGGTCAAAACAGTTAAAAGCCCGGTTTCTTTTTCTCTGGAAGCGACGGTTAAATTAGTCAGAAACCGGGCTTTTTGCAGTAGACTCAGTAGTTATCATTTTGTGGGCGGCCACAGCCTGGGTAGGTTGGGCTGAAACCCCATCCCCCCTTCGATTCCAGAAGGAAGGGAAGAAACCCACCGGCGCGGTTTAGGGGCGGAGTTAAGGTGAGTCCTCAGACCACTGTGGTGATTCGTTTTATGCATGAAATGGCGATAACGCAATCCATCTTAGATCTGGCTGTCAGCCACGCGGCCGCGGCCGGGAACCCTCACGTCACAGACCTGCACCTGGTCATTGGCGAACTTTCCGCTTATCTAGACGACTCCGTGCAGTTTTATTGGGACATTATTAGCCAGAACACTGTGTGCGCTGGTGCTAAACTCCACTTTCACCGTATACCCGCTCGCCTGCAATGCCAGGAATGTCACACCCAATATGGCCTGACCCAGGGCGCCCTCACCCTTTGCCCGCAGTGCGGCCGCGGCCGCGTTGACATCCTTCAGGGCCAGGAGTTTCGCCTGGAAAGCCTGGAAGTCACCGAGTTACCTGCCGCTACCTGAACAAGGCCCCAACTCTCTACACGAGTTAATACTATGACCAAAATCACAATTGTCGAAGAAATTATGAGCGCCAATGACCGGTTGGCGGCACAAAATCGGACGCTACTAGAGCAACACGGGGTGTTGGGAATCAACATCATGGCGGCACCGGGATCCGGCAAAACCAGTACCATCTTACGTACCATCCAGGCCATAACCCCTCAAGTGCGCCTGGGCGTGGTAGAAGGGGATACGGCCCCCGTAACGATTGATGCCGACAAGATCGCGGCCGCGGGGATGCCCGCCGTACAAATCAACACCGGGGGCGGTTGTCACCTGGATGCCGTCATGTTAGCTGGGGCTTTATCCCAATTCAACCTGGACGAACTAGACCTGTTGATCGTAGAAAATGTTGGCAACCTCATTTGCCCGGCAGGCTTCCAACTGGGCACACATCGCAACATCGTCATCGCCAGTGTGCCCGAAGGCGACGACAAACCGTATAAATACCCGGCTATCTACCGGGGCATTGACGCCCTCATCCTCAACAAAATTGATTTACTTCCATATATTGATTTCAACCTGGATTACTTCCGCCAGGGCATTGAGATATTAAATCCGGGGGTGCAGTTTTTCCCCCTTTCTTGCAAAACAGGTGAGGGCGTCAATCAATGGGTAGCCTGGCTGTTAAGGCAGTTGGGATGAATTTCGGGTTCTATGGGTTCGCTCGTAAATAACTTTTGAGTTTGCTGTGGCCCGTCTCCTGACCGCGCCACCCCAAGTTATACTTACCACGGTCATAAAGTGACATTTTGTTAGTGGCAACAGATTGGTAGGTTTGGACTGAAGACCCATCCCCCTTCGATCCCAGAGGGAAGGGGGGAAACCCCACGGCGCGGTTTGGCGAGCGGACGCTCGCCAAACCGCGCCGAAAATAGTTCCCCGCCCCTGGGGGCGGGGTTAGGGGTGGGGGTGGCCTTGGATAAACCCAACACGACGATAAAGGGAGACGGTGACAGGGCGAAAAAATGTCAGATTATGCCCTTTGACAATATATACTTACCTGGGGCTTCGCCCTTTTAGCCCGGCGGTTTGACCGCCAGGTGGGGCAACTGAACGCTTACCAACCATGGGTAGGGGGATGGGTCTCCAGGCTAAACCGGATAAAGACTTATGTTAAGCTGTACCCGTAATGACCCGGCAACATGCCCCTACAGACAAAGGTTGAGTTACCCCTCATGTAGAATGATGCGCTTACCCAGCGGCAAATCGCGGCCGCAATCCGTAACAATGAGCAGGGCCATCTATATGCCTTCACGCCCCATTCACGACCCATAGCCCTAGATATGGGGGTCACACCTGTTGCTTTTTCTAAATGATGGGGGTCATAGGACAACGCGGCCACGAACCTTAAAAAATTCATTTTGACCCCCAAAACCAATTCCTAAAATATGGAACCTTTTAAGGAAAATAGGACTACTTTCAATTGCGAGAGCCTCTTCCTTTTGTTAGAATGGGTAAACCACTTGCAAGCAAAACCCCACCCCAACGAGGAGCCAGGACAGCGGGGAGACATTTGCAGTCTTGCAGACTGGCGGTCCAATTCAATCACCTCTACCGGCAACATGATAGAAGTTTTGTGCCTGTTTTAGGAGCATCTTCTATTGCCGGAAGTTGGGATTGGTGACAAAAACGAGTGGTCAGCGAATGCCTGCACGGGAAGCGGCATCCGGAAAGCGCGTCGTTACGGGAGTAACGACAACGCCGAGAAAACAGAGTGTGGGAAATGAAGAGCGAGCGGGAAAGATTTCCTTCTCGCTCTATCTCTAACACTCACCACGGTTACAGAGAGGGAAGAAAACATGTTATCACCAACGGCCGCCTGGAAAGCTACCCTGGGAGAGTTGGAATTGCAAATGACCAAAGCCACCTTCAATACCTGGTTGAAGGATACACGTTTGCTCACTTGCGATGGGGACACTTACGTTATTGGTGTTCGCAACGATTATGCTAAAGATTGGTTAGAAAATCGTCTCCAAGATACCATCTTGCGGACATTAGTCGCCATTACCGACCGCCCGGTCTTGTTACGGTTTATGGTCGGGGGGGATGAACTGGCCTCACCCGTGGCCTCACTTAATGGCAAAAATGGGGGCACCAATGGCAATGGGGTTGCCGCCCACACCACCGAAGTACCGGCGGGTAATCGCACCGATGGGTTGAATAGCCGCTATTCCTTTGCCACCTTCATTGTAGGGGATAGTAACCGCTTAGCACACGCGGCCGCGCTTGCCGTCGCCGAAAAACCGGGCAAAACCTATAACCCCCTCTTCATTTACGGGGGTGTAGGGTTAGGCAAAACCCACCTCATGCACGCCATCGGCCACAAATGCGCCCAGGCGGGTTACAACATCTGCTACGTCTCCTCAGAAACCTTTACCAACGATCTGGTGCAATCCATCCGCACCCAGAAAATGGCCGAGTTTCGCGAAAAATACCGCACCCCCGATTTGTTGCTCATTGACGATGTACAATTTGTCGCCGGTAAAGAAAGCACCCAGGAAGAGCTATTCCATACCTTCAATGATCTCCACGGCCAGGGCAAACAAGTGGTTCTCTCCAGTGACCGCCCGCCCAAGGCTATGTCCACATTGGAAGAACGGCTCAAATCCCGCTTTGAATGGGGTCTGATGGCCGACATTCAGATGCCCAATGTGGAAACTCGTAAAGCCATTCTCCAGGCCAAAGCCGAAGAAAATCGGGTCACTGTGCCAGAAACAGTGCTAGACCTCATCGCCCACCGGTTCCGCAACAACATTCGGGAGTTGGAAGGGGCGTTAAACAAGGTGGTCGCTTATTCCCAACTGGCTGGCACACCGATTGATATGCAACTGGTAACGATGGCACTGGCGGATCTGAGCAGTGTGCCACAACACGTTTCCCTGGCACAAGTAGTCCAGGTGGTTATAGACCATTATGGTGTGACCCTGGACGAAATGCGGGACAGTACTCGGGCCAAACGCGTCTCGTTCCCCCGGCAGGTCGCCATGTACCTGGCCCGCACGGAAACGGACGAATCATTCCCTACAATTGGCGATTATCTCGGCGGCCGCGATCACACCACCATTTTGTATGGTTACGAAAAAGTAGCTGAGTTACTAGAAACAGACTCGGAAGTACGACGAGATGTAATGGCGATTAAAAGTGCCCTCTATGCGGTAAGTTAGTAATCGTTTGTTTTTATACTTACCACGGTCATAAAGTGACATTTTGTTGGCGGCAACAGATTGGTAGGTTTGGACTGAAGACCCATTCCCCTTCCCCTTCCCAGTTGTCGTTTAAAAAATTAATCAGGTAATGGAATTCCCCCACCCCTAGCCCCGCCCCCAGGGGCGGGGAACTTTTCTAAGGGGCATTTTTCGGGGCGAATGCCCCGAAAAATGCCCCATGGCAATTCCCCCCTTCCCTCGGGAATCGGCAGGGGGGATGGGGTTAATGAATGCGTTACCCGATTAAAAATTTAATGAACAAAAGGGAAGGGGGGAGAAACCTACCGGCGCGGTTTGGCGAGCGTCCGCTCGCCAAACCGCGCCGAAAGTAGTTCCCCGCCCCTGGGGACGGGGTTAGGGGTGGGGGTGGCCTTGGATAAACCCAACACGACGATAAAGTGAGACGGCGACAGGGCGAAAAAATGTCGGATTATGCCCTTTGGCAGTATAACTTAGCGGTTTGCTGTGGCCGATCTTCTGACCGGTCACCTATCCTATTTCCGAACGATTACTTAGACCAGGAGCCAAAAGTCGTTGATTGAGCCTGTCGAAACCAACGGCCTTCGGCCACAAAGCACAAACCGTTCCTAACGAGTTTGAAACAACCAGACAAAACCGTAAAATCAAAGCCAGCTTCAAATGAGGCTGGCTTTTTTCGTAAGCGTTCAGCCTTCCGAAGGTTTGTTCCACTGGTCAACACCTTTCCCGAAGCCTACGGAAGGCTTTCTCACCAGAGGGACTGAACGTCTGGCTTTTTTCATACCCAAACCTGTAACTTAAAGCGCAACATCATCCCATGCCTCTCATCCACGAACAAACCTTCCCTGTGCGTTATGATGACTGCGACCCCTACGGTCATGTAAACCATGTCGCCTATTTACGTCTCATGCAAGAAGCGGCCTTTGCCGCATCCGCGGCCGCGGGCTACAACTTCACCCGTTACCAGGAAATAGGCCGTACCTGGCTCATCCGTGAAACCGAAATCGAATATCTGCAACCACTCCGTTATGGCGACAGCATCACCGTCAAAACCTGGGTCGTAGATTTTCGCCGGGTACGCTCCCGCCGGGCCTATGAGATGCGCCAGGCCGCAACCGGCGAACTGATAGCCCGTGCTCAAACCGAATGGGTGTTTCTTGATGCGGCTACTCAGCGACCGGCAACCATCCCTGCGGAGATGATGAGCGCTTTTTTCCCCGAAGGCCCCCCAGCACCGGCGGAACGGCGCACCCCCTTACCCGAAGCCCCCGCACCACCCCCAGATGTGTATACCCAACTGCGCCGTGTAGAATGGCGCGATCTGGATATGGTGGGCCATGTGAACAACGCCAACTATATGGCATATTTGGAAGATTGTGCTATACAAGTTGCGGCCGCGTGTGGTTGGCCCTTATCCCGTATGTTAGCCAGTGGCTTCGCCATCATCGCCCGTCGTTATCACCTGGAATATCACCAACCATCTGTCTTGGATGACATCTTGGCCGTACGCACCTGGTTTGCCACCACCCGTCCGGCCAGTGCCACGCGTTACTACACCATTACCCGCCCGGCCGATGGGGCTTTACTGGTGCGGGCACAGGCGCTCTGGGCGTGGGTAGATGTAAACACAGCGCGGCCGCGGCGCATCCCGTCTGACTTTTTGGCTGATTTCGCGTCTAACAGAATCGGGCATCTGGAACCCCGAAACTCATAGGAACTTGTAGGAACTCTGGGAAATTAGGATCATGGATTAAATAACTCGCCTACTGGGTGTGGCCCGGTAAGTAACCGTCAGTCAAGTAGTTGAACTTTTCTATTGAGAAGATACTCAACAAGTTATTTAATTTCCCTGCCTTAACATTCAGCCCTTAGCCTTCAGTCCTCATTATTCAACCCAGTTTCTAAAGGAGGAGTTACAATGATTCGTCGTTTTTTTGGTATTCTTATCTTACTGACTGGCATCTTTGGGCTGGTATTGGGAGTTATTGGGCTACGTGTGGCCAATAACCTCATTGATCAGCTCGGTATTGCCCTGGATAACACCCTGGAATTAACGGTCACGAACCTGAACAATGTGCATGAGACCCTCGTCGTTACCAAATCATCTCTACGCGAAGCCACTGTCGCCATTGATACAGTACAAGTAACCGCTCTCGATCTCTCCACTACCATCACCGAAACACGCCCTTTTCTCAATAGCATCAACGAAGTAGCCACAGTCAATGTACCTGGCAGTCTGGACGCTTTCCAAGATGCCATTCCCAATATCGCCGAAGTGGCCGGGGGAATTGATGATGCCATGACCGCTCTAAGCAATTTCACCTTTGCTACGCAACTGTTGGGAGTAGATTTAGGGTTTGATCTGGGGATCTCCTATGCTCCGGCTGTGCCCTTTGACGAAACCATTACCCAGTTAGGCGAAAGTTTAGAAGGACTGCCGGACAGTTTACGTGTTCTAGATACCGAAATTCAGGTAACAAGCGATAATCTAGTTGTTATCAGCCAGGATGTGGAACAACTTTCCAGCGATATTGGCAACATCAATGCCCAATTGCGGCGTTTTGACCCGGTGGTAGATGGTTACATCCAAACAGTGTCCGATTTGCGTTTTTCCGCTAACCAGGCTCGTCAAGATATTACCCAACAAATGGAAACATTAAAGATGGGCCTTAATTTTATCTTCTTGTGGCTGGCCCTTATGCAAATTACCCCCCTGTATATCGGATCAAAGTTGTTATTTGGACGCAAAGATGATGTATTGATTCCGTAATACGAGAATCTACACCCATCAGGGAAATCCATTGGGGCATTTTTCGGGCATCTGCCCGAGAAATGCCCTGTCTGGTCTCCTGACCGCACCACCCAACTTAATCTTGAGCGAACCGTTAGAAGAGTTCCCTACCCCTGGGTAAAAGGTGTTTACTCAGAACATAGCCTTGAAAAGGCGATTGCCTACGTGGAGTTTCCCCACCCCCAACCCCGTCCCCAGGGGCGGGGAACTTTTCTAAGGGGCATTTTTCGGGGCGAATGCCCCGAAAAATGCCCCATGGGAATTCCCCCCTTCCCTCGGGAATCGTCAGGGGGATGGGTTCATTCTGGTGAGTAGGCAATCGCCCTGGTAGCCGTTCCCCTGGTTAATCATTTACCAATTCACCGATTAATTATTTTCTTCCTCTTAACCGAAATGAAACACACCCTTTGGTAAATCGTCCACTGGGCGATTTAAAAAATCGCCCTACATTTTCGTAGGAGTTCCCCATGGGTGGTACGCACACCAAGATGAATGAAAATAACGCCACCATTTTTCATTCCTATCCGTGTTTTTTCCTATCCGTGTTTCCACCATTAGTGGCTATTTTCGCAGGAGAGACCTATGACCTTATTTAAAGTAATTGGTCGCCCCACACCCTTGATTGATGGGGGAGAACGGGTAACAGGGACGCTTCGTTATGCCCCCGATCTCGTGATACCAGGTATGGTGCAAGGGCGATTTGTAACCAGTCCGTATGCTCATGCCCGCATCTTAAGCGTGGACAAAAGCGCGGCTCTGGCCGTACCCGGTGTGGTGGCTATACTGACAGCCGCAGATTTGCCGGATATTGCCCCGGATGATCGGACGAGGCTGTTGTTGGCCCGCGGCCGCGTCGTCTTTCCCGGTCAACCTGTGGCCCTCATCCTGGCTGAAACCCTCGCGGCCGCGGCCGATGCCCTCGAACTGGTTCAGGTGGAGTACGAACCCCTGCCCGTTGCCGTCACCATCGCCGAAGCCCTGGCCCCGGGTGCGCCTCTGGTCTGGCCGGGGGGCAAACCAGGGGATACTGGCGAAGCGGCCGCCCACGGCGCGGATGTCGCCAGCAAAGACAAAGAACAGAATGAACCCAGCAACATCGCCGGGCAAACCACCTTCAAACGGGGCAACATTGACGAAGGGCTGGCCCAGGCCGATGTCATCGCCGAACGCCATTTCACCATGTCTTTTGTCCATCACAGCTACCTGGAAACCCAGGCCACCATCGCCATGCCCGATCCGTTGACCGGCGGAGCCACCGTCTGGACCAGCACCCAGGCTCCCTTCCCCGTGCGTGAAGGGGTAGCCAATGTGTTGGGCGTGACGGAAACGGATGTACGGGTGATTGCCACCCCGGTGGGTGGCGGTTTTGGCGGCAAATATGAACTGTATCAGCCGTTGGTGGCGTTGGCGGCCAAAGTGGTGGGCCGTCCCGTAAAATTGGTGCTGACACGGCAAGAAGACATCGCGGCCGCGAATCCGGCCCCCTCCGCTCAATTCCATGTCAAAATCGGGGGAACCCACGACGGCCAACTCACCGCCCTCTGGGCCGACATCCAGTTTGACGAAGGGTGTTACCCCGGCTTTCATGGCATCGCCGCCTTTTTACTAGGCAGTGCCTACCAGTTCCCCCACATGCTCGTCAACTTCACCAGCGTCATGACCTTCAAACCATCCGTCGGCGCCTATCGTGCCCCCGGAGCAGTGCAGGCATTCTACGCCCTGGAAAGTACGCTGGACGACCTGGCCCGCCAACTCAACCTCGACCCGCTCGAACTACGCCTCAAATACGCCTCGCGCCCCGGCGATATGCTGGCAAACAACCGCCCCTGGGCCAAAATGGGCATGGCTGATGTCCTCTCTGCTTTGCAACAGCACCCGTCCTGGGTCAATCGGGAGCAGGCACGGGCGCAAGGGCGTGGCGTAGGTGTAGCGGTTGGCGGTTGGCCCGGTGGTGTGGAGCCATCCTCAGCCACCTGTATCCTGGAGAAAGATGGCAAAATAGAGTTGCGGATTGGCTGGGTAGACCTGACGGGCACAGCAGTTGGGTTCCAACTCCTGGCCGCCGAAGCGTTTGGCGTCAGCCCGGAGCAGGTGCGTGTCGTCGCCGGGGATACGGCTACGGCCAGTTTCGCCGGTTCGACAGGCGGCAGTAAAGCGACTTACATGATTGGCCCCTCCATCATTCAGGCGGCCACAGCGGCGCGGACACAGACCCTGGAAATTGCCGGACAGATGTTTGAAGCCGACCCCGCCGATCTAGAAATTGTAAACGGGGCAGTACAGGTACGTGGTGTGCCCGATAAACAGATCACCTTGAAGGAGATTGGCAACCAGACGATGCGATTCGGGAGTAAATATGCCCCGGTTATCGGGCATGGTCGCTACGCCAACACAACCAACTCCCCCGGCTTTTGTGCCCAACTGGCCGAGGTGTCGGTAGATGAGGAGACGGGGCAGGTGACAGTGCATAAGTTGGTGCTGGTGCAGGATGTGGGCCAGGTGATCAACCCGTTGACATTGGAAGGGCAAATCGTCGGGGGAGCGATGCAAGGGGTTGGTTTTGCCCTGTACGAAGCGATGGTTTATGGGGATAACGGCCAACTGTTGACCGGCTCCTGGATGGATTATACTGTGCCCAGTTTTACCCAGTCCGTGCCCCAGATTGAGGTGGTGACGGTGGAAGTGCCCTCGGAGCATGGGCCATATGGGGCGAAAGGGGCGGGCGAACCACCGATTATTGCTACCGCGGCCGCAATCGCCAACGCCATCACCGATGCCACCGGTAAACGGGTCACAGATCTGCCCATGACCGCCCCCCGTGTGCTGGCGGCTTTACAAAGTTAAGGCGTGGTTCAAAAGTCGGCAAACGGTGCTTAACACTTTGTAGGGCGATTTGGTAAATCGCCCACGAGACGATTTACCAAATCGTCCTACAAATTTGTAAAGCCGACCTAAACCATGCCCAAAGATAAGGCGACATGGGCGTTTTGTATTTAGACAGGTGTCCCAACCGGGAATGCACAGCCTGGAAAGGCTGTGCTACGTCTGGGAGAGGGTTAGGTAGGGCGATTTGGTAAATCGCCCACGAGACGATTTACCAAATCGTCCTACAAATTTGTAAAGCCGACCTAAACCATGCCCAAAGATAAGGCGACATGGGCGTTTTGTATCTAGACAGGTGTCCCAACCGGGAATGCACAGCCTGGAAAGGCTGTGCTACGTCTGGGAGAGGGTTAGGGTGAGGGGCTTCTCGTTACGGCGTTTTTCGTTTTCACCAGGGAATGCACAGCCTGGAAAGGCTGTGCTACGTCTGGCGGTCGCGTATATACCTGACGTAGCGACAAAACCGCAGATTAGCCCCTTTGGCCGTAGATTGAGTTCTGGCTCCGCCTACGGGCGACGCAGAAAAGCCAGTGTCAACAGTCCCAAGCCAATGAGCGATAAAACGGGGAATGTCCAGCGTTTCGTGAGGATGTCTAGCTGGCTTAACTGAATAGCGGTTGTTCCGCTCACTAACTCCAGCAAGCCATATTCCAACACTTCCCGGCTATCGAAGGTTTGCAATAACAATTCGGTGGGATTACTCAGGGGTGCGGGCAGGGTAAAGGAAACGGATTTAGCCCCAACGGGTTCATCTGCCGCCAGACGAATCAGTAAAGCCCCACGAGTGGCATTGGCCGCGGCCGCGTCCGTCACCCCATTAGCATCAGCCACCAACGTCGCCCCCGGCTCAAACCCGGTCAGGCTCCCCAACGTAATCGTGCCAAACGTCACTTCCGGAGGGAGCGTCAACAAAACATACCCCTCCGCCGGGATAATCTCAGTGGTTGTAAAATCAATTGTGTAGGTAGAACCCGCAACCGAACGGGAAACCGTTAGGGGCGTGCCCGGAACCATGCTGGCATAGGCAAACCGGTCTGCGGCGGGGTCATTGCGAGTTGTGGTGGTATACCACATTTTGTAACGCGCCCCATCCTTGATCACCCAATGGCTCCACACATTATCTGCGGCGTGGGTCGCCGGATCATCAGCCCCTTCAAAAATCGGGTCATTCGGTACCGGGCGCACCCAATTTTCCCCTTCTGTGGACACAACATGTCCAACTGTATAAATGTCGCTAAAACTTTTGGCTTCATACCACATGCGAAAGAGGTCACCATCTTTCAGAACAATGGATATGCCCACCGCATTGGCGTCGAATCCTGACCCGCGCCCCAAATTCGAGTTATCTCCCCCACTCCCAGGGACACGCGTCCAATTAACGCCATCAGGTGAAGTAGCATAACCAATACGAAAAAGATACCCACCAACAAAGGTAACACCTTCATACCACATCCGGTAACACACATTCCCCGTGATCACACCGGCGCATGGGGCATCTACGGTTGCAACATCTTTTATCACATTGGGAACATAGGCTTCATTAACATCAAACGTACCAACCACACCCGATTCAGCAAAAACTCGACCGCTGGGTATTCCGGGCAATGAGCCAGGCTGGCGTGTCCACGTTTGTCCATCGGAGGAAGTAGCGTAACCAATTCCGGCAATGATTGGATCTAGGGTCATTGTAACTGGATCGTCATAGATGCCGGTATACCACATTTTGAAGGTGACACCATCCTTCATCACACTCATGTAGGAAACACCGGCATTATCAAAATCAGTAGATAGGCCTTCGGCAAACACGCTCCCGCCGGTTTCTGCACCGACCACCCGGGTCCAGTTCAGGCCATCCGGGGAAACGGCATAACCAATGCGGGGGGTTGACCAGGTGGCTTCTGTGCCCACATACCAGAGGCGGTAACAGGTGTTGCCGTTGGTGATGCCGGGGCAGGGCGCGGCCGCGGAAGCGACATCTTTGATCACCACCGGGCTAAAAATCTCCGCCGTATCAAACGTGGTTCCCGTGCCGCCGCAACTGGTCCCCACCAGGCCAAAGACCGCTCCATCCAGGCCAGAGCAAGGGCCAGCAACATGTGCCCAGGGCTGGCGGTTGGGGATAGTAAAGGGTGTTGCAGATGCAGATTGGCTCACCGACAAAAACAGGATTAACCCAAACAAAGCAAAAAGCACAAACTGAAGAGTCTGTCTCCTCATTCTCTCATATTCCTTTCTGCAACGGATTTATACGGCCACAGAGCATCATCTGACCTGTGCAAAGAGAGTGGAGATTAACCAGTCTGGGTATCGTTCAAGTCAGCTTTACCAAATCGCCCTACAAAATGTTACGCACCGTTTGCCAACTTTTGAACTATGCTCCAGTCTCCCGTCTTACCACAAAATGTCGTTTGATGACCGTGCCGGGTATAAAGCCAGAAACCAGGCCCACGTTGAAACCGTTACAGGGTTGTTAGTAAGTTGAGCGTTGTCAGACTATTATAAACGCACTTAACTGACGATATGTCTTATACTATGGTTATAAAATATTTAGAAATTATTACAGAAAATCGGCCATCCCTGGCTGTACGTGTGGATTGCCATGCCTGTCCACTCCAGGCGCAACATCTGCTGAGGGAAGCCATACGGGAATGGTAATGGAGCCGCGAGCCATACCTTTCGGTTGATTGTTTGTTGCAGGGGAGCAAAGTGGGCGAACGCGGCCGCGACCTGCTTTTGCCGCCTACCACACCCGACTACGCCAACTTACTTAACCCAGGGCGATTGCATACTCACCCCAATGAACTTACCGCCTTAACGATTCCCGGCAAGAAGGCGAAAAAACCAATTCGAGCCGTTTTTCGGGGGCGAATGCCCGCGAAAAACGGCTCTTAAAAAGTTCCCCGCCCCTGGGGAAGGGGTTAGGGGGAAATCCGAGTATGCAAGGTCTTTGGGGATTCAGGGGGATGACACCAGATATACGGGCTGGCCTTGTATCTGCCCAGTGTGGGATAACCACATGGGTTGCCCGTACCCCACAAAACCCCAAAGAACCCTTAATCTTTTACAGGCCCTTAGTGAGCGTCTGAAAACAAGTTGGGTGGCACGGTCAGGAGACCGGCCACAGCAAATGTTCAAGTTATTTAATCGTCAATCCTTACCGTCTCAGGTGGTCTGAAATCATTCCTTACCGCACCCAACCCCGCAACTGTACCGCCTGGGCTACCCGATCTACCGCCACCAAATAGGCGGCTACCCGATTATTCACCTTCTGCGCCAGGGCCATCTGGTGCACGGTGTGATAAGCATCGGTCATCTTCTGGTCTAGCCGCTGATGAGTCAGGGTCTCATCCCAATAATATTGGTAGGCGTTCTGTACCATCTCAAAATAGGATACTGTCACCCCACCGGCATTGCAGAGGAAATCTGGGATGATGTAAATCCCTTTGTCATAGAGAATTTCATCGGCATCGGGGGTGGTAGGGCCATTGGCCAACTCGGCGATCATTTTCGCTTTGATGTGGGGCGCATTCGTGGCGGTAATGGCATTTTCCAGGGCGGACGGAAAGAGCACTGTGACTTCCATCTCCAGAAGTTCGGCGTTGCTAATGGTGTCGGCTTCGGCATAATGAATCACTGAACCCGTTTCAGCTTTGTGCTCCCGCACATCTACCAGGTTCAGGCCTTGAGGATTGTAAATGCCCCCCTGAGAGTCGCTGACGGCCACGACTTTCATCCCCAGGAGTTCGGTAGCTAACTGATGAGCGTATTGACCGGCATTGCCATAGCCTTGAATCGCGGCCGCGGCCCCATTCAGATTCAGGTTCAACATTTTGGCGGCCTCACGCGTGGTATAAATGCCACCCCGTGCCGTCGCATCTGCGCGTCCGGCGGCTCCCCCCAAAAGTAATGGTTTACCGGTAATGACCCCTGGCTCATGGTGCCCCACCAAAACCTGATACTCATCCATCATCCAGCCCATAATTTGTGGGGTGGTGTACACATCTGGGGCGGGCACATCTCGTGTCAACCCCACAAAACGGGCAATACAGCGCATATAATTCCGGCTGAGCCGCTCCAATTCCGGTAAACTGAGAAGCCGGGGATCACACACGACCCCGCCTTTGGCTCCGCCTAACGGAATATCTACGACGGCTGTTTTCCAGGTCATCCAGGCGGCCAGGGCACGGACGGTGTCAATCGTTTCTTCGTGGTGGAAGCGGATGCCTCCTTTAGCCGGGCCACGAGCATCGTTGTATTGCACCCGATAACCTTGAAAAAGCTGTGTGTCGCCATTATCCATTTGTACAGGAATGATGAAATGAAATTCGCGCATCGGCACACGCAAAAAGGCGTGCATAACGGGATCGAGATGGAGAATCGCGGCCGCTTTATCGAGTTGTGCTTGAGCAATCGCAAAGGGATTTAAATCTTGTTTAGTCTGAAGATTATGACCATTCATGACCTTTGCTTTGTCTATTGTGCGTTCCGTAAACATGATTAATCCTCCTTCGGAAAGACTGGTTCATGAAAATAAGGTGGGTTTGGGGGAAATTCAACCGCGCCTATACTTACCATGGGGATAAAGTGACATTTTGTTGGCGGTAACGGATGGGTAGGTTTAGGCTGAAGACCCATCCCCCTACCCCTTCCCAGAGGGAAGGGGGGAAAACTACTGGCGCGGTTTGGCGGGCGACCGCCCGCCAAACCGCGCCGAGAAAGGTTCCTTGCCCCTGGGGGCGAGGTTAGGGGTGGGGAACCCAACGCGGCGATGAGGCGACACGGTGATAAGGCGACAGAGCGACGCGGCGATGAGGTGACACGGTGACGCGGCGATATGGCGGGAAAATGTCAGATTATGCCCTTTGGCAGTATGGATACCCTCATTGATTGTGCAATAGGCGGGGTTTCAATTTTCCTTCCAGAACAGGTTCGATGAAAGTGGGGTGGGTGTCGAGGGGGTCTTCGATGTGCAAACCTAATGAGGCTTCGCCCATTTGCAACGGATGGGCCACTGGGTGGGCTTTGGCCTGACAGCAGAGATGATGGATTTCGATTTTGGGCGCGGCCGCTAATAAGGGCGTGAATTTTGCCATCAAGGGCGGTAAATAATGCGCACTAAAGGCATCCATATCTGCTTCTGTGTCCCAAAGAGCAATAGAAATCTCTTGCTGAGTCTCCCGGTTTCTTAAAACAAGTAATTGATTAAACCCGGGTTGCAGGGCAATAATGGGCACAATTTCGTCTTGATACAAGGTGGTTAAAGCCTGCAAATGCCCCGGCTTAACCAGCGAAGTAACAATTCTGGCATACATGGAATCCTCCTACCTCAGGGGTCGGAGGGGTGTAGGGGAAACAATGAGGGAGAAGGGCTTAACACCCCGGCGGCCAATATGACCAACTGCTTTGGGCCAGATTATCTTATTCTACGTGGCTCCACCCCATGGTGCACTATAGAACGCCTGAGGGAATTTGTCCCAGTGATAGTTGTCACCTTATCAGATGACAAATGTCACAAGAGGGTGGCAAAACATCCCCTTTGCCCCACAAGTTGAGTTCCCCTTGTCCGTGGGGGTCTATATCCTGTTCGCGGTCAGTTATTGCGCTTTTACACTGTGACCAGTCTCCTGACCAAACCCCAATATGTGACCATGATGGGTATAAGTTCTGCCACCCCTAACCCCGCCCCTGGGGGGGGTTAGGGGTGGGGGTGGCCGCGGATAAACTCAATGCGGCGATAAAGCGACACGGCGAAAGAATCGCAGATTGTGCCCATTGCCAGTATAAGATTAGAAATTGACAGTGGGCAGGTGGGTCATGGCTTCGCTGACAGCCTCGGCCGGGTAGGCAAAATCTTCCAGTTGGCCTTGCAGATAAGCTTCATAGGCGGTCATATCGAAGTGGCCGTGTCCGGATAGGTTGAAGGCGATGACTTTCTTTTCGCCAGATTCTTTGCACAGGAGAGCTTCGTCAATGGCGGCGCGGATGGCGTGGGCAGATTCTGGGGCGGGGATGATACCTTCGGAGCGGGAGAATTGCACTGCGGCCGCGAATGTCGCTAATTGTGGTACGGCTCTGGCCTCCACATAACCGGCATTTACCAGGGCACTCACCTGCGGTGACATGCCATGGTAGCGCAACCCCCCGGCATGAATTCCCGGTGGCATAAACGTGTGCCCCAGGGTGTACATCCTCACAATAGGTGCCATCGCCGCCGTATCCCCATAATCAAATGTGTAAATCCCTTTGGTCAGGCTGGGGCATGAATCTGGCTCTACAGCCACTACGCGAGTCTTTTGGCCGTTGGTCAGGTTTTGGTGCAAAAACGGGAAGGTGAACCCGGCAAAATTTGAACCACCCCCGGCACAACCGATTACGACATCAGGGTATTCCCCGGCCAGAGCCATTTGTTCCAGGGCTTCCAGACCAATAACGGTCTGGTGCAGGAGTACATGGTTCAGCACCGAGCCGAGGCTATATTTTTTACTGCCATTAGAGGTCGCGGCCGCTTCCACGGCCTCGGATATTGCAATCCCTAATGAACCGGGTGAATCTGGATCCTGGCTAAGCAACGCCTGCCCATAATGGGTACGGTTGGTGGGACTGGCATACACCTCAGCCCCGAAATTTTGCATAATAATGCGCCGATACGGTTTTTGATGGTATGACACCTTCACCATATACACTTCCAAATCCAGGCCAAAGAAATTACAGGCCATTGCCAGAGAAGATCCCCATTGCCCGGCCCCGGTTTCGGTGGTGAGGGCTTTGGTGCCAGCTTCTTTATTAAAGAACGCCTGGGCCACAGCCGTATTGGGTTTATGCGACCCGACCGGGCTGGCACCTTCATATTTGTAATAAATGTGGGCCGGGGTATCCAATGCTTTTTCTAACCGGTGGGCACGGAACATGGGGGTGGGTCGCCATAGTTTGTACACCTCACGCACAGGCTCCGGAATTTCGATCCAGCGATCAGGACTCATTTCCTGCATGATAAGGCTCATGGGAAAGAGCACGGAAAGAAAATCGGGGGTGACTGGCTCTTTGGTGCCAGGGTGAAGCACTGGTTGTGGGGGTACGGGCATATCCGCGTTGATGTTGTACCAGGCCTGGGGAATACGGCTTTCATCCAGTAAAAACTTTGTTTGACTCATCTTTTTCTCCTTGTATGGGGTAACAGATAATACATAAGCAGACGAATGGCCGGGTGATGGCGACCACGAATACATGAAGTGGATCTGGCTGGTTCCAGAATGATGGAAGAATAGCTGGCGGCGAGGGAATGGTCTCTATTTTTACCTGTGATTGGGAACAATGCCAATTTTGGCTCTTTGGGAATTCAGGAGGCTGACACCATATGTACGGGCGAGCTTTGTGCCTGCCTTGTGTGGGGCAACCACAAGGGTTGCCCGTACCGCACGAAATCCCAAAGACCCCCAATTTGTAGTGCAAGGCAATTGTATATTCGGATTTTCCCCCACCCCTAACCCCGCCCCCAGGGGCGGGGAGTTTTTCTTGTGCCATTTTTCGCGGGCGTCTGCCCGCGAAAAATGGCACGAATAGGGTTTCCCCCTTCCCTCTGGGAATTGCCGGGGAGATGGGTCTTCCGTGGTAGCCATTCTATGCCTGTATTATTTCGGAAAAACTCAATAACCGTGGAACGCTAAAAGTCCGCTCGAAAAATGGGCCAAGCCGTAGAACAGCCTTTCAGGCTGTTCGCCCTCTTGTGAAAACAAAAGACGGCAAACGCCGGGATCAAACCAAATTGAGACTTGCTGGTAGGGCAATTGTATATTCGGATTTTCCCCTCACCCCCACGGGTATTGGATAAAGTGTCGTTTTTCGAGGGTGTACGTCCTCAAAAAACGATACAAATATGTTTATGGAGCCTAAATTTTATCATCCTGCAAAGTAGCGATGAGGGTTTGAAGGGCAGGTGCTTTGACATGATGCAGAGGGGCAAATATGGCCAAACTGGCTTCGGCCTCGGCCAGGGCTTCAGTGAGTTGGCCGAAGCGCTGTAATATTTGCGCCAGGAAGTATTGGGCAAAGGCTAAGGGTTCGGGGGCTTTCATTTCTGTGGCTTTGTTTTTGGCTTCGGTGAACAGGTTAAACGCGGCCGCGAAATCGGCCTGGGCAAACGCCATTTCACCTCGTTGTAGAATAACATCTACAGCCATCCAGTGAATATTGACCTCTTGTACCAACTGTTCGGCTTCGTCCAGGGCCTGTTTGGCCTGGTCATATGCGCCTGTGGCTATAGCCAGCATACTTAAGCGGCATAACACCTGGGTGAGGGCCTCAGGATGAGCCATTTGCCGGGCGAGGGGCATGGCTTCTTCTAGATAGGTGAAACCCAGTGCATATTGTTTTTGCTGATGGGCTAACCAGCTTAAGGTTGTAAGGGTGGTACAGGTTAATTCTGCGTGATGCAGTTGGCGGGCGAGAGCCAGTGCCCGGTGAGAATAATCATGAGAAGCAGTAAATTGCCCTTGCCCCAGGGTGACAACACCCAGGTTTGCCAGCAGGCGGGCGGTACTGGGGTTGTACTGATGCGTTTCTTCGGCCAGGTCTAACCCTTTTTGCCAGTAGGTGCGGGCAGAGTCCCAATCACCTTGTTCATAGGCACTGTTGGCCAGGCTGGAGAGAAGCAGGCTAACCCTGGGCCAATGGTTGGCTTGTTGGGCCAATGGTAAAGCACGGTGGAAGAGTTGTTCGGCCAAAGCGTACTCCCCACGATTGTAGGCGGCGATGATGCCGAGGCTTCCCAAGTGATCACTCTGGAGCCGGGGATGGTTTAGGGTTTCCGCAAGGGCTAAACCTTGTTGGAAGTGGCTTTCCGCGGCCGCGAACTGTCCCATATTCCACCGTGATTTTCCCAATGTGTACAGGTGTTCACTAAGGAAAATGTCTGATCCGACGACCTCGGCCATTTGCACGGCTTGCTCCAGGTAAGGCACGGCACTGACATACATGCCGCGTGTCTCCCAAAAGGGGAAAAGCCGATGGACACCGGGCAGGTAATGGTCGGGCCAGTTTTTTTGTTGGGCTGTATCCAGGGCATAGATGACATTATCAAATTCCAACTCGATTGTGTCGGGCGCGGCATTGGCCAGGAGTTGGACGTAGTAGGCGGTCATGTGTTGTAGGGCGTGGAGGCCAATTTGTTTTTCCTGGGCATACTGGCGCAGAAGGGGATGGAGGCTGTACCGTGAGCCGCGGCCGCGTTGGAGCAACGAAAATTGTTGTAGGGTGGCGAGGTAGCGTTCGGTCTGAGGGAGAGGGGTAGCGGTGACGGCGGTGGCCGCGGCCGCGTCAAAATCGCGCCCCCCAAATGCCCCTAAGGCGACAAAAAAGCCTTGTACGGTCGGGGGTAACACCAGATAACTGAGGTCAAAGGTAAGACGCACACTTCGGTCTTCCCGCACCAGGGCAGAGAGTTGTTGCTCAGCCACCTGGAGTTCGGCCAGGTAGCCGGGAACATCCCGGTGGGTGAGCAGGCGGCCAGCGGCGATGGCAATAGCCAGAGGAAGATGACCCAACCGATCAGCAATGGCTTGTAATTCGGTGTGCCAGCGGCGTAGGGTTCTTTCACCCAGGAAATGGCGAAACACGGCCAGAGATTCACCCTGCTCTGGGTCAAAGGTGCTTATGAGGAAACGGGTGGTTTCATCGGTAATGGCGAGATCGTGGCGGGTGGTGATGATGACAGCGGGTTTGCCGGTGGTGGGGGGGAGTAGCGGCCGCACCTGAGCGCTGTTTTGGGCGTTGTCCAGGATGATGAGGGCGTGTTTGTCGGCTAACAGGGTGCGAACGGCGGCGGCCCGCCGTTCCATGTCACGGAATTCACTGACATCTTGACCGTATGCGGCCGCGAAAGTGCCCAAGATGGTCATGGTGTCGGTGGTGTCTAACCGCGCCCACAATACGCCATCGGGGAAGGTGGGCCGTAATTGATAGGCCAGATGGGCGGCGAGGGCGGTTTTGCCGATGCCGCCCATACCATACAGGCTACAAATCGTCACAGTACGTCCCTGCCGTAGGGTGGCTTGTAGTTCGGTCAAAACGGCCTCACGCCCCACGAAGTAGGGGAGATCAGGGATGGCCTGGAAAGGAGCGAGACGGTTTTCCGGCCAGGGAGCCAGTAACAGGTGGTCGGCGGGGTTGGTGAGTTCCTGGCGCAGGGTTGGTAAGGGGGGATGTCCGGCGGATTGCAGGAGGCGAGATAGTTCGGGTTCGCTAAGGTGCAGGACTTGAGCGACCTGGAGTAACCCTCGCCATTGGTGGGGTTTGCGCACGCGGCCGCTGAGCCAGTTAATAATGGTTCGCCCTGGTATACCGGATAGGGCCGCCACTTGTCCGGCTGAATAATGGGAGCGTTGCACGAATTCCCCAAAAACTAGCATCAGGTCTTCTTTCATTTTTTTGACTCCTACGAAAATGTAGGGCGATTTGGTAAATCGCCCAGTGGACGATTTGCCAAATCGCCCTACAAATTTTCATTCCATTTGGTGAGCACTCGCTCAGGGGGAACGCCTGCGAATCTGGCGTGATTTGTGACCAGATTTTTGCCTGGGCAAAACTTATTATTTAAGACATACCGGTAACGAGTTTGGCGGTTTCAGGGAGAAAGAGCGGTGATAGCGGTCTCACCCTCACAAACCCCAAACGCCAAAGGTCAATTTTACAAAATCAACTTGCTCACAATGTAGCCCGTCACGACCCTGGGGCATCTCATGAGATGTAGAGCGCAAGCTCTACAGGGCGCGTCCTTCTCCAAGAGTCGGCATTCCCTCAAGGAGAGTCGTGATGTCTATCAAGCACCGTGTTCGTCTGCTGGTTGTTACGCTCATTGTTGGTTTATTTTTATTAGGGCCGGTCAATCCACCTCACTCTATTGGCGATTGCCCCACGGGTAGTAGTGGGACTTGTACGGGATAGAATGAGGTTTATGGGTGTAGGGGGTCAACTGGCCCTCTACACTCATAACGAATCACTTTGGGGTTGGAGCAACGCGGCCGCGCGGTTTTCATAATCTTTTTTTAATTCTTTGGCCCATTGGTGGTGCGGAAACTGCTCTAAAAGGGTAATGGCTTGCCGAAAATAGTGGTGCGCCTCAGTCAAACGCTCCTGTTGTTGCCACAATTTGGCCAGATTACCCCAGCCATTCGCCAATAATAGATTATCTCCAGCCTGTCGGTAAAAGGTAATACCTTGCTGAAAGGCATTTTCGGCCAACACGGCTTGCCTCTGGTCACGGTAAACGCATCCCAGGCAGGTAGCGATCATCCCTTTGTTACGCCAGAGGCCGGGTAGGGGTTGTAGTAATTGCTCGGCCTGCCGAAAGGTGATTTCTGCCAGGTCGAGGTGGTGGCACTCATGGTAAATGGCTCCGCGATTTTGCAAGAGTTCAATCAGATCTTTATGGTGGGGGGTGCCACTCAGAATGGCTTCTGCTTCGGCCAGATGGTGGAGGGCTTCGGGATATTTCTTTTGGGCATGGTTGATGAGGGAGAGAATTTTGAGGGCACGAACGGTATTTAGGGTAGTACCCAGTTGGCGGCAGAGGGGAATGGCCTGGTGGAGTAGTTGTTCGGCCTGGGAAAGGTGGCCTTGTTCCTGGGCCAGATGGCCTAATGTAACGAACGCGGCCGCACGGATGAGTTTGTCTTCTGCCCCACAAAGGGCTAACGCGGCCGCGCCCGCCTTTTCCGCCGCCGGGTAATTCCGTTGTAAATGATAGATAGCCGCCTGGTTAGCATATACATCGGCCAGGGCGGAGGGGCTGTCTAGCTGTTGGGCCAGTTGTTCTGCCTGGACGAGGATAAGCAGAGCCTCGGCTAAGTGGTGTTGCTGTCGGACAAATTGGGCCTGCTGTTTGAGCAAACGAAAGTGCAAAACTGTATTTTCGGGAGGCAAGAGGGGAATGAGGCGTTGTAGAACTGGAACCCAGGTATGGGCATGACCGGCCCCTTCTACCCAGAAAAAACATTGTTCCATGAGCGCGGCCGCGGCCGCACGCGTTTGCGGCAATACAATCCCCATTTCGACCACCCGCAACAGGTTAGGAAAATCAGGGTTCAGGCAGGTAATGGCCCCATCATCCAGTTGGCATGTTTTATTGTGCCAATCTGCCAGAGTGGCCTGCAAACCATAGACGAAACGAGGGCTGGGCGCTAAGGAAGACATAACTGTTTTTAGGGGTACAGAGCTTCTTCTCAATAAAGTGTGGTGACGTTGGTTGAGCCTGTCGCAACTAACCGTCTTCGACAAGTTCAGGCTACGGTTCCCCGTTCACTGCTCACTTCCTCTCCATCTGGCCAATGGATGATTTCCGTCTGCAAGAATGATTCGGTGAGGCGGTGAATGCCGTAACGCCGCTCCCAGGTGGTGCCGCGAACTTCTAGGAGGGAGCGATTGACGAGTTCGGTAATGGCGGGCCAGAGGCGGTTAAGGGGGAGGGCAGTCATCACGGCCATTTGTTCGGGGGTAATGCCGATTGCGGCCGCGAGGGGCATCATCTCCAACACCATCTGCCCATCTTCGCTAAGGGATTGCCACACCCGCCAATAAATATGCCGGTACATCTGCTCAATTTCTCGCGTTTCTGCCTGCGTCAGATCTATCAAAATTTGGGGCAGGGGCAAAACAGCGGCCAATCCCACCACCAGCTTAAGGGCCAATGGATTACCCCCCACCCGCCGGTAAATATTGGCCAGGTCTGTATCGGTGGCTTGAGCCAGTTCCGTTAAGCCAATAATTCCGGCCTGATACCGCAACAGGGCTAACGCATCGGGCAGAGCCAATTCCCCGGGCAAAAGCGACCGCACCCCTGAAGTGAGGGGAAAGCGCACCCTGGTGGTCAGCAAAAATTTGCTCGGGTTGGCCAAATCCTGCAATTGTTCAATCAGTTGTTCCGTTTCGGCTTCCGTTTCCAGGTTATCAATGACTACCAGATAAGGGGCAGATTGTAACAACTGGCGTAAAGCCACCAGATAAGCGCCACTGCTGGCTTGTGTAGGAATGATTTGTTGCGCGAGTTGGTACAGGATACCGGCGGCGGGATTGGGGAAGTCGGTAGTGGATGTAGGTTCTATACGCAACCAGATGATCTGCGTATACATGAACTGGTCAATAACAGTGCGTGTAGCCCAATCAGCCAGGGATGTTTTGCCGATACCACCAATGCCTACCAGGGCGACGATCCAGGGGGATGTTGGGGTTAATAACAGGCTAACCAATTCCTGGTGAATAGCCTCAAGACCAAAGAGATGGGTGTAACCAGCGGGGGGCAGGTTGGCTTGTTGGATTTGCCCCTGGTTATGGCGTAGGGCGACTTCCTGTCCCCAGATAATTTCGATCAGATCGTCGAGGGCATCACGTTGGCGGCGTTTGATCTGGTCTTCGCTGAGTTTTAGCTGGTAGGCCACTTCCAATATCGTCTGGTCATCCATAAAACGGCGGCTGAGGATTTGAGCACCGAGGGGGTTTTGTTGTTGCAGGAGATCAATGCTGTTGAGGAGAACCCGGTTGGTAGCCAGGCGGCGAGCGGTAGGGCCATTACTCTGGAGTTTGCGGCGTTCTTCTTGGGTGAGAAGCAGGCCATCGAGGCTATCTTGGGAGGAGTAGTCGAGGTTGCGCCAGTTTTTAAGCGCGGCCGCGGCCGCGGTCTGCACCGTTGCCTTATCCCACAAACGATTCACTTTTCTATTTCCTTGGGGAATGATTCCCAGTTACGCGCCCGAATTTGCTCTATTTTGCCACACTTTCGCCCATTCGCACACCATCAGCGCACCTTTCAACCATTACAGTAGTCCAATTACTCCAATCAGAACCAAATCGCAAGCGTTCAGTCATATCTATTCATCCGCCAGACCCGCCCGGTCGTAAACAACCGGGCTATGGTGACAAAGGCCGCTGGCCTGGGCTTTTAGCCCGCCAAGCTTCGTAGGTTTAGCCCGGCGGTTTGACCGCCGGGTAGGATAACTGAACGCTTACACCAAATCAATAACGGGTATTACCTTTTGGGAGGCTAACATGAATTCTTTTATTAAACAGTATATCGGTTTCGTCCTTATCGCCTTTTCCATTCTGGCCTGCGCCATTTCTCCATTCGCAACATCCACACCATCTCCTACGAACACCCCCGCCCCCACCCCCACCCCCACACGGTTGCGTCCTCAGGCAGGTGTGGATAGTGATGGGGATTGGGTTACGGATCCTGATGAAACCCAATTTGGGGGAAGTGATTCCACCTGGGATGCAGATGGTGATGGCACAACCGATTTTCTGGAAATTTTCGTCATCGGTTCTGACCCATCGGTAAATGAAGGCAACAGTGACGAGGATTGTTGCCGCGATATTACAGAACAAAAATTACTAGGCACTGATCCCAATACATTTGATGAAGACCGAGATGGGGATGGGATTCCTGACACCGTGGAACTAAAAATGGGTTCTGATCCTGGTAAAGCCGATACAGATGGGGATCTCTTATCTGATTTTTTGGAAATCTTCCTCACAGAAACAGATCCGGCTCTGGCCGATCCCCTTACAGCTTCTGGTTATCCTCAGCCTTTATTAGAGTGGATGCCAACCAGCTTACAAAATAGCGCCTGCCGCTTTCAGATTGGCGCGACGATTGATGAGCTATACATCGCCGACCCAGAAGAAGCGGATGGGCCAAACGATATTGTTGTCGGTGATGAACTCATCATGTACTACGGCTTGTGGTCAGACATCCCCCCGGCAAATCGGGACAACACATTGAGCTACATCTGGAGAAACAACTCCTTGCATAGTCAGATGGTACAAGGAACTGCGTTCAAAGATGACCGCTTTACTGATTTTACTCCTGTCGCCCCTGTCACCGCTTCCTGTGGTGAAGTGGTTACTTTAGCTATTCAACTGCTGGAAAGTGATGCCCCGTGGGGGGGAGATCGGGATTTTGGCACCTACCTGGAGCATATTCCTTTGCTTGTTGACAACATCCCCCCAGCCTGGGACTTCACCTACAGCGCCTCGATGTTTTTTGAAGGGACTGGTGGAGACAGTGCGACTTCCCGGTATGAGATAGATTATTCATTTACAGCCGAAGCCATAGAGTAAGTTAGTCCCGCGTAAATCAACGGAGTAGATACCATGAAAACAACAAAAACAATGCTCATTATTCTGGTTATGGCCCTCGTCATCAACGGCTGTGCAACCGACATTCGTATCAAAGCCGCCTCTGAAACAATCGTAGTTAATGAAGATCTATCAGGGCAGGTCTCACAGGCTATTGCCCTCACCACTTATGACTTTGAGCAAGCCGGGTTTTATTACAGCACAACCACACCGGAAGTGAATATCGCTCAAAGTTTGGCTGAGGATTTCGGCTGGACAAACTACGATTATCGTTATTGGACAGAGGGAACGAATGAATGGGTGGAAATCACACAGCCTTTCGCTACACCGGATGAATTGTACCAGTTCCTGGGGGCAACTTTTTCTGACACATCGGCCGGGGCGGGCGGTTCTGGTTCGTCGGCAACAGGGCTAAATGTGGATGACTTCCCCGCTTTTAGTTTGACACGAGAAGAAAAATTGTTCTGGATTGAGTATAGGTTGGAAGGGACTTTGATTGCTCTGGAAGCGACCGGGGCGACGATTGAACAGGCCACACTTTATACCCGGCTTCCCGGCACGATCCGTACCAGCGATACAGATGGTCGCGTTTTAGAAGATGGGCAGACAGTGGCCTGGGAATGGGGGCAATTTGATTATGTACCGCACCATCATGTCACCACGATGCCACATTGGCGCAACATCATTCTGGCTCTGGGTGGGCTAGGGATTTTGGTGGGAGGGATGGTTGTTATCGCAGGGGTTGGCGGTGTTGCTTTTTGGCGAACTCGTCAGGCCAAAGTCGTCAAAGAACACATGGTTTGAAAATCGCCTTATAGGAGAAAAAGATCATGAAAAATGCTGGCTTGTTTCTTATTGGCGGGATTGTCGGAGTTGTTGTGTTAATGCTTTGTATTTGTGGTTCTTTGTTTACTCTGGGCATGATATTGGATGCCCCCGCACCTACCCCGATTATCATTCGGGCAACGGCTGTGCCACAAACACATGAATTAACTGTCTATAACCTGACGGATCGATCTATTTGTTTCTTGTACCTATCACGGAGTTCATCAGATGTTTGGGGACCAGATCAATTACGCACGGATGTCATTCTATCGGGCTATCGTTTCACCCTTTATGGTATTGAACCGGGCAGTTACGATTTGAAGGCTGAAACGTGTGGCGGATCAGAGGCTCTGGAATTTAATTTCAGTATTTACTCGGATGTGACGTGGACTGTTTACGAGTAAATCGAGGTTGTGCCAGTTTTTAAGCGCGGCCGCGGTCTGCACCGTTGCCTTATCCCACAAACGATTCACTTTTCTATTGCCTTGGGGAATGATTCCCAGTTACGTGCCCGAATTTGCTCTATTTCGCCACACTTTCGCCCATTCGCACACCCTCAGCGCACCTTTCAACCATTACAGTATGGCGACATCATTCATACTCATTGAACCAAATTTTCGTCATTATCCGCAGAAATTCGGTGGCAGGATTAAACAACCACACCAAAGGATGACAGACATGTTCTCAAAAGGTCAAACACACGGCCATCTACTGATATTCCTTCGAATTGCTCTATTGTCTTTCTTCATATTCCGGGCAGGATCGAGTTTGCTCGTTTATGCCGGACCAGTTAATGAAGTAGAACCCAACAACACCTCAGGCACCGCCCAAACACTGAACAGCATCGGCCGTGAAAACTATGTCATTGCCACTATGAATCCCGCAAATGACCGCGATTGGTACAAATTTACTGGGACTGCAGGCCAAACGTATGTGATCGAACTTTTCGAAGCTGGTGCCAGCCTGAATGCCGCATCGGGATCCAATTGCGCCTTTGATGAGGGTCTGGGCATAAAAGTTTATGATGCCTCAATAACCCAGATTGCTGCATCCTGTGAACCAAATGATACGTTGGCTGGATCGGGAAATGTTCACAATATTGTGCAATTTACAACTGGAGTCAGTGGGGATTTTTATCTCCAGGTTATTCCTAATAGTAGTAGTGTTACTGGAGATTACAAACTGCGTGTTTTATACCAATATAACAATGTGGCCGCCTCATGGGATAGTGATTACGAACCCAATAACCAACTTATGAATGCGGCCCCTATCCAGCCCGGTCGGTTAAATGCTATCAGTACAACCATTGAACAACGCATTGTGAACTATGCCACTAATTTCGTAGATGTTGACTGGTACCGCTTTGAAGTGGTAGCGGGCAAAACCTATGTCATTGAATTATTTAATGCCGACATCAATTTCAACGCGATTGGGGGCTATAACTGCAATGGCAATGGTGATGAAGGCATTGGTCTGCGCATTTATGATACATCCGGTGCTGTCATTAATAGTTCGTGCGAACCGAATGATTTAGATACTGGTGCGGGAAATGTTCATAACATTATCCAATTTACTCCTGGTCTTGCTGGTACTTATTTCATCAAAATCATTCCTAACGAAAGTACTCGTTATGGCAGTTATCAGTTGCGCGTATTACCCCAATACGATGACCCGGTAGCTTCATGGGATAATGACTATGAACCCAATAACCGACTCATGAACGCCGCACCTATTCAACTAGGGCGATTAACCGCCATTAGTACATCTATTGAACAACGGATTACAACCTACGCAACAGATTTTGTGGATACGGATTGGTATCGCTTTGACGCCGAAGCTAACAAAACTTATGTTATTGAACTATTCAATGCCGACATCAATTTCAACGCAGTTGGGGGTTACAACTGCAATGGCAACGGCGACGAAGGCATTGGTATGCGTATTTTTGATGCAGTTGGCACGGAGATTGCCAGTTCCTGTGAGCCAAATGATTTTGATACTGGCGCGGGCAATGTCCACAATATTGTCCAATTTACCCCTGGCTTAGCTGGCACCTATTTTATTAAAGTGATTCCCAATGAAAGTGCCCGTTATGGCAATTATCAGTTTAGAGTCTTGCCTCAATACGATGATCCGATAGCTTCATGGGACAGCAATAATGAACCCAACAACCGTCTCATGAATGCAGCTCCTATCGAATTAGGACGCTTAAATGCCATCAATACCTCAATCGAGCAACGAATCGCTACTTATGCGACAGATTTTGTGGATGTTGACTGGTATCGCTTTAACGCCGAAGCGAATAAAACTTATATCATTGAATTACTCAATGCTGATATCCATTTCAACGCGGCTGGGGGTTACAACTGCATTGGTAACAACGGTGATGAAGGCATTGGTATGCGTGTTTACGACGCTACAAGCACAGTAATTATCAGTTCCTGTGAACCAAATGATTATGGGGTGGGATCTGGCAATGTACACAACATTATCCAGTTTACACCGGGTCTGGCTGGTACTTATTTTATTCAAGTGATTCCTAATGAAAGTGCTCGGTATGGTAATTATCAATTTCGGGTTTTACCACCACATGATGATCCCCTGGCATCATGGGATGTCAACTATGAGCCTAATAACAAAGCCCCAAATGGTTATTTACTCTTCCCCGGAGCAACGCTAACCACAAATATTGAGTCACGGAGTAATACCTACAGCACTAACTTTGTGGATCGGGATTGGTATCGCCTGGAAGCGGTGGCCGGTCAAACGTATACCATTGAAACAGTGAATGTAGCCAACAATCTGGCAACCTCATCTGGAACAAACTGTCGGGGGACAACGCGAACTGGGCTAGGTATTGTTGTATATGATCCTACGGTTTCGACACGGATAGCTGAGCAGTGTAGTGCGAATGGTGTGGGCGACGTTCATACCTATGTGACATTTAAGGCTGATTCGAGCGGAACATATTACATCTGGGTGATTCCGAATTCCGGCACGGCCGCGGGGAATTATGGGGTGCGTTTGGAAGGTTATAAAGCCTATTTACCCTTACTCTTGCGCTAACAAATAAATATAGCGTTCGCTGAAAAAAGGGAACTGACAAGACGCCAGCAGTACCAAGAACAGCATAAGCCCAGAGGAAATCTTGGTAATCTTTTCGATGAAAACCGTTTTTTCAGTAGACCCGATATTCGGCATTAACAGTTTGGGAATAGTTTAATCTGCGAGATCGAACAATTCCCAAACTGTTCCAGAGTAGGTGCAAGTTGGTTGAACTAAGGGGTGAAGGTGATGTGTACCAGGCAGGCGTTCCCGGTGTGGTTATTAGCAGGGGCGATGTTTGATGATGTGAATGTCGCGGCCGCAGTTATCACTTTATGGCGACAACATACCCCAGTCACACTCCTGGGCCAATCATCAGGGCCGATACGGGGCAAAGACGGATTTTTGTTGCAACCGGATGTGACGTTGGCTCAGATGACTTGTGGGACAGCGGCCGCGTCCCGGTTATTGCTGGTTGCGGGGGGAGAAGCGTGCGCGGCCGCATTACTGCTTGATCCTCGTGTCCATCAACTTGTTCACCGGATTCTTGGCCAGGGGGGAGCCGTGGCCCTCATGCGGGGAACCCGGCAGGTAGCCCTGGAAACAGGCCTGATTCAGGCTCACCCCACCGGCTTGTTTTTGTGCCAGGAAAAATGGATGGACGCGGCCGCGTTCGTCCACCACCTGATCACGTATCTTACCTAAATCCATACAACCCACTACAAGGAGAACCGCACCGTGACCCAACCGCAAACCATTGCCCTACCCCCATCCACCTACCCCAACACCACTCACTTCTGGTTCTATGGCCTGATTACCGCCTTAGGAACCCTGGCTTTATCCTACCTGGTTCTGCGTTTCCGCCTCAATGGCGACACCAACACAAGCACAGAATTAAGCTACTACCAAAACCTGGGTGTGCCTTACATTCTCCTGAGCGGCCTGTTCGTGGGGGGCATTCAAGCCCAGCGTCGGATTCAGCAGCCCAAAAGTTCAACCATTACGAACTTCTTTGTGGCGTCATTCACAGCGGCATTTCTGGCAGAAATGATTCTAGGCATCGTTTGGGCACTCCTGATACCTCATTCGAGAAATGACGGGTTTTCAGACTTGTTTGTCGGAACTGTTTTTATCATTTGCGGCACGGGCGCGGGTTTGTTTATCGGTGGGATATTCCTGCGGCTTTTGCCCCATGCCCGCCTGGATGCCTATCCCAGGCTCATTAACCTGCTGAATCTGGCCGGAATGGGGGTAGGACTGGGGGTGTTAGCAGGGCTTCTGCGTTATGTCACGGATGTTTATAAACCGGTGGGCCTGTATCCAATAGCGGCCTACATTCATGTTGTATATCTGACTACATCGGCCGTTTTATTAGGGCTTGGGCTTGGCCTGATTGCCGGGCGGTTCCAATTCAAGATTTGGTCGCTGTACCTGATGGCGTTGGTCATCCTGGTTCTCGCACTCCCATTAGCAAATGCAATTACCATTCTCATCCTTAACCGCCTGCCGATTACGCTCATTTTCACCGTGACCGCAGACCAATACAAAGCCTGGACAGAAATATTACGCTTCAGCGGCCGCACCATCATTCTGCTTTTACTCATTGCCACAACAGGCTTTGCTTACCTGTTCCCCGGAAAGCGCGTGTTTGGCGCAGGCCAGCCCAAACCAGAGCAATCAGGCACAAACTCACAGGAGCAAATGGCGCAAGCGGTGGGAGCATTGGCCGGTTTGGCCGTGTTATTTGTGGCGTTGGCTAAGATTTTTGGAGGCACATCACAAAATGGCCCACGTTCACAACCAGGCCACTCTCGCCGCCCGGTAGCCCCACCCCCCGTCGCCCGCCCCAACGCGGTTGAGCAATGGCAGAAAGAACACGCCGCCCATGCTAACGCCCAGAGAGAAGCGAACGCGGCCGCGAAACAACAACAGCAAGCTCAGGCCGCACGTCAGGCCGAGCAACAACGCCAGGCGGAACTACAACGTCAGGCCGAGATGAAGCGGCAAAAGGAACTCGAATGGCAAAAACAGGAGCGTGAACGTCAGGCACGAGAACAACAAGAACGGGAACGCGAAGAACGTATGAACATCGCCCGCCGCCAGGAAGCAGACAAAGGGTATCGCTCACCCTGGGACAACTAACTGACTGGCAGCGAAGTATAAACGCAAACTGGCTGTTTCTGAACCATACCTGACCAACCCTTGACCCACACCAACAATGGAGCATAACATGAACCTACCCCCCAACCGCTTCTCCCGTCTCTGGCTCATCTTCAGCCTGCTCGTCATCTTCATTCTGGCGGCCTGTACCGATTTTGAAGCTGAGGAAGGTTACAACATAGCCAGCGTAAACAGTGACTTATCCGGCGAAGTCAATATTTTGTTTGTCTTCAATGCCTTCCAATATTCCAATCTACAAACATATTATGGCACCCTTGATTTTGGCGGCTTGCTCGCCCGTGACATTGCGAATGAACTGGGATGGTCCGATTTTACCTGGAATGAAAATGTCGTCTCCGGTGAGTATGTGCTTGGTGTTACCCAGGAATTTCGCAATGCGGCAGATTTCTATAACAACATTTTGACGGATATTGATCCGGTTTCGGAAGGGCAAATTATTGAAGTCGCTCCAGAAACGATACCCATTGGTATTAACCGTCAGGATGGTCTATTCAATACGGTTTATACCATCTATTTTCTTAGCGGTTCTCGTGAGACCTATTTGTTCCCCATACATTTTGTCGCTACCCTACCCGGCATCATTGTGGAAACGAATGGTGATATTGGTGAGGATGGGCAGATATTTTGGTATGAGACCTTTCAGGCTGAAGAACATTATGCGGTGAATGCGATGTTGTCGGAGTATGAGGTGGCGTTTGGGGCGGATCTCGCGGCCGCAACCAATAACCTATTCACCATCACCGTCACCGCTCCCGCCTCCCAACTGGAGCTACTGGCCCGTCTGACACGTTCTGGCAATACGGAGCAAATCCTGGCCGAACGTTGGGCCGAGAGCCTGGGGCTGGGAACCTATGTGGTAGACAGCCATAACCAAAGCGGCCGCCAGAGCATCACCCTCACCAGTACCTTTGCCAACCGTCAGGCGTTGATCGATCAAATAAACCAGATTCCCCTCTTTGGCGATATGCGTGTACAGACCGATGATCTGCTATTTAGCAGTGGCCTGACCCTACAAGGAACGCTGAACGCCTGGGAAGAAGCGTTTGATCAGCCCGACAGTATCAGCCTGAAGGTGCAGATGCCCGGTGAAATTATGGATGAAAATGGGGAAAAGACGGGCACGAATGAGCAAGAATGGGTTTGGAACGCGGCCGCAGATACCCCGATTCATCTCTCCAGTGCCCTGCTCACCGATTATCAGGTAGATGTCCATACCAACCTCGCCACCCATGAGTTGGCCTTCACCCTGACAACTGATCCGGCGCAATTGGCCCAGTTCGCGGCCGCGAACCCTGAACAAACCCCGGCAGAGGCCGTCGCTAACCTGCTAACAAGCAACATCGGTCTTACTGAATTTGCCGTAACCGAAGGAGAAGAAGAGGGGCAACAATGGGTACAGGTTTCTACCGAATTTGCCAGCATCACCGCGCTGACCGATTACTTAAACGGTTTACCCCTCTTCAGCAATCTTGTTATCAGCCAAACCCAGGCCGGGTTACAAACCCAATACACCCTTGAAGGGGCTATGCAACCAGCCAACGGCACTAACCCCATCGCCTTTTATGTCTTCATGCCGGGTAAACTGCTAGAAAGTAATGGCGAAGCTTCTGATTCCCATCTCATCTGGCGACAAACAGATGAAGAAATTACCCTCGCCGCCACCAGCCAGGATGCCCTCTGGCGCCAACCAGCCTTTCTCGGCGGAGCCAGTATCCTGTTGGTTTGCCTTTGTGGAGGGACTCTGTTAGCCGTAGGTGGGGTTACTTATAGTCTGCGCCGCAAACGGACCCGTTTAGCCTGACCCCCTTTCCTGTTGTTGTTTTAAAAAACAGTCAGGTAATAGGGTTTTCCCCACCCCTAACCCCGCCCCCAGAGGCGGAGAACTTTCTCCTGTGACGGTTATCGAGCGCGGCCGCGTTCGATAACCATCACGCCCGGTGTTTCCCCCTTCCCGCCGGAAATCGCCGGGGGAGGGGCGAATCAACTCATTACCCGATTAATCATTTAATCAACAAGAGGAAAGGGGAATCCTAAGGTGTTATTGGGGGTTGCACATATGCCGCTTCCACCGCCTGCACGATAATCTCCACCAACTCCCCCGTATCTGTTGTACCCGTGAACCGCCAGGCCGGTTGCAACCATTCCTGCCCTGGCCCATCAAACTCCGGGTCAGAAACAAAGGTGTAATAATAAATTAGTTCTACCTGGTCAATATTCACCTGGGTAATAGGAACCGGCGTGGGGAACAAATATTCCTCTTCTGGAATAAAATCCGGTTCTACAAACCGATCCATATTTGTCCAATCAAACAGAGGATAGGGATCGCCCTCACGAATAATCGGACCGCCCACATTCACATGTTCACCGGCGGGCAAGTCAGCGGGTGCATTGGGGATAAGCAGGGTTTCCCCCTGGATGGTGTCTAACACAACCAGCCCCTCTTCCGTGATACGAATGACCCCCTCCCGTAAAACCCATTCCTGAATGGCTTCCACCACAGCAAACTCCGAGACCAGAATAGTTTGGGCACCACTGATATTGCCCTGTATTGTGCCCGTAACGTGGATATTTTGATCCGTCGCGGCCGCGATCTGTTCCAATAACGCCTCATCACCTCCCAGAAAATATTCATTCCCCCGTAAAACCAGCGGCACACCCGCTTCCAACGGCCTGAAAACCTGTGGATACACATCCAGGGCAATGGCATCTCCCTCTTCATACGTGCGATACCAGGAGCGATAACGCGGATCTGGAGTAGGCACGGGGGGCAGAGTGGCCGGGTCTGGCTGAATATTAACAAACACCGTCTGGTAATCCGGGTCGGTTTGAGCCAGTTCCCAGGCGGCTTCCACCGAGATAAGGGGATAATCGCTCACTGGATTAAACGCCATAAAGGGAACCAGATAGGCGGAGAAAATGACCCCATTTTCCATCACCGAAATAGATAACTCCGGTGTGGCATTACGCACCCCATTGATGATCCGATAAAAAGAAACCGAATCATTGTAAGGCATGGGCACTAATTCATAAGGAAAATCGAGCAAATCATGGGCCTGCGCGTAAGCTAACGCCACAGGAACCGCCTCTTCATAAGGCATCAGTTGCCAGTTGGAGCCAGGTACATACACACTATTGTCGCTAAAACTGAACGAATTCCCGATGACATTAAAGAAACGACCCCCATCAAACTGGTAATAGACACGCGGCCCAATCCAACCTAATTCCGGGTTTTGGATAGCCCGATCATACCAGGCATCGTAATAAACAGGGCCGGTAAAGTCAAACTTATTGCCAATAGCCTGTATTTGTGCCAACGAAGGATCCGTCTGTTGGTATTGGTATACGGTTACAAGATCCGGAACCGTGGGAATAGGGGCGGTTAAGTTGAATTGGGCCTCAGCCAGGCGATTCTCAAAAACACCCATCGTCGTATCACCACCAGCGCCTCCCGATCCAGGGCCACCAGCCCCGCCACCGCCACCCAGTCCCATAGAGGCCCCCCCATTCAGTACCGGTAGTTTTGTCACCAGTGCGGGATCCGGGGTGGGAGAAATGGCGGCGATAATCTCTGGGGTAGCCGTCCCTTCTTCAGGGGAATCGGCTTCCGGGGAGGGGGGCGTGACCCGCTCACCAGAGGGGGTCGCTGTCGCCATTTCTTCTGGGGACAATGAGGTAATGGTCTGTTCTTCAGTATTGCTTTCTTCAACCAGAGATTCACTTATAGTGGTAGGGGTACTGGTAGCCACCAGGGCCAGCCGGGTTTCTTCACCGGTCACATTGTTATCGGTGGGGTTGAGAAGGGGCCAGACGATGATGACGAGGGCGGCAACGACGGCCAACGCGCCCGCAGTCATGAGGGTACGCCTACCGGTGAAAACATCCCTCAATTCTTGCCAAAACAATTTCCGGGGTGGGGCCGACTCCTGACGACTCGCGGCCGCGCCCTGCCGTGCCGCCCACCGTAATTGATTCTCTAAACGGGTGACAAAAGCCGGGTCTGGCTCTGTCTCCTGTGCCAGTTGTACCACCTGCTGAGCAAAGGTTGCTTCCTGCACTGAAAGTTTGCTTTCCCCTTTCGCGGCCGCTGAGCGACCCGCCAGCCAGGTATCTAGTAAGGCATCTAGCTCCAATGCCTGTTGTAATTCCTCGCGTTCGTACTTGTCGTTCATGCCACATCCTCCCGGGAAAACCCAATTTGTTCCTGCAAATCCCGCAAACCACGATGGATGAGCATACGCACGGCTGGCTCTTGTTTCCCCATGATCTGGGCAACCTCTGGCACACTCAAATTGCCAAAGATGCGCAATCGAATCGCTTCCGCTCGTTCGGGAGCGATTACATCTAACTTAGCTGATACTTTTTCCAATTGCAGGCGATGGCTTACGGCTTCATCCGGCCGAATCTCACTATCCATTACCTCATTCGCATCATCCAGGTCAAACTCTGGGTGGGGTAGTACTTGCCGGTAATGATCCATCACCTTATGCCGGGCAATACCCATCAGCCAGGCACCAAAAGCGCCCTGCCCTCGATAATTAGGCAGACTTTCCAGTGCGGTCAAAAAGGTTTGTGAGGTCAGATCCTGGGCATCACCCACATTGCTGACGCGGGCCAACACGTAACGATACACCTGTTTAACGTGTTGACGATATAAGTCCGCAAAAGCGGAAGGGTCTTCCTGTGCCCGCCGTACTGAAGCCTGCTCAGCATTGTAATTGCCGAGAGGGGGGCGGGTGGAGACAGCCGTATACACTTGAAGCATCTGTTTTCTCCTACGTAGGTGGGTGCTTTCCCCTTCCACTTTAAATGTCGGGATCCAGAGCCAACGTGTAACAGCGAATTCCTCTAGCCATAACCCAAAACGGTTTGCCAAAGTTGTGATATTCATTGTAATATTCTTTATCGTTAAAATAATTTTTAACGATTAAAAGATTTCGATGTGGAGAAAAGAGGCCTGTACGATGTACGAACCAGATGCAACCTTCATCATTCAAGACCTGGAAACATTGAAGTTGGTGGCCGATAGTCGGCGGATGCAAATTTTAGAATTTGTGACGGATCGGATCGCCACAGTAAAAGAGATTGCCGAAAGTTTGAACCAGCCCGCCAGCCAATTGTATTATCACATTAACACATTAGAAAAACATGGCTTGATCCGGGTGGTGGATACACGAATAGTCTCCGGTATTATCGAAAAATGGTATGGCGCGGCCGCAAAACAGCTACAGGTAGCCAAAGAATTACTCCTTATCTCCCAAACCAGTGACGCAGGGCGAGAACAACTATTTGCCCCTCTTTTTGACTCCGCCAGACAGGAGCTAAAAGCAAGCATCGCCGAAGGCAAGGTCCACCTTGTTCCCCGTGAAGGGGCCGGTCTAGAAACCGCTCCCGTTTTCATGCGTGTTTACTCCAGCATGTCTACCGCTCGTTTTGAGGAGTTCCGCCACCGCCTTCAGGAAGTGCTGAAAGAGTTCGCTCCCAACGTCCCCGCCGATACCGACCCAGACCAACGGCTCTATAGTGGCCTGATAGTAATCTTCCCTGCACCAACCGGAAATACAGAGTAAACATAGTTCTTTCGGAATTTGTGGGGTGCGACCACATGGAGGGACTGACCTTGTGTCTGCCCCTACAGAGTGAATTGGTATTGTCAAAAGGCATAATCTGACATTTTTTTCGCCGTGTCGCTTTATCACCGCGTCGGATTTGTCTGGGGCCACCCCACCCCTAACCCCGCCCCTGGGAGCGTAGTTACCACCACTCACCATTCACCACTCACCACTCACCATTCACCATTCACCACTCACCACTCACCACTCACCACTCACCATTCACCATTCACCACTCACCATTCACCACTCACCATTCACCATTCACCACTCACCATTCACCACTTACCATTCACCACTCACCACTCACCA
>JAGNBF010000097.1 GCA_018004935.1 Chloroflexota bacterium
ACCTGCCGGACAATCTGTTTGTATTGCAGAGTGCGCCCCATCATTGGCTCTTCCCCCGGATGGCGGCGGTGGTGCATCACGGCGGCGCAGGTACAACGGCCGCCGGTCTGCGGGCGGGGCGACCCACTTTCATCATCCCCCACATGGCCGATCAGCCCTACTGGGGACGGCGGGTGCATGAGTTAGGCGTCGGCGTAAAGCCCGTGCCCCGTCACAAACTCACCGCCAAGGTTCTGGCGCAAAAAATAGAGCAACTGGTGCGTGATCCACAAATCAAAACCCAGGCTGAGGCATTGGGGGCTAAAATTCGGGCGGAGCAAGGGGCGCAGGCGGCTGTTCAGGCGATTGAGGGGATGGCTGACAAGTTGAGGTGAGACCTGACAGGTTTCCGAAAACCTGTCAGGTCTGGGTGTTATGTTGTTGGGTGGACAACGTCCCACACAGCTTCCGGGTGTCTGGCGGCCACTTGTAGCAACACACGAGCTGCTCCTTGTGGTACACGCCGACCTTGTTCCCAGTTTTGCAAAGTTCTCAAACTGATTCCCAGCAAGGCCGCAAACTCAGCCTGTGATAGTTGAAAACCTTCACGAATGTGGCGTACATCAGGTGTTTCAATGACAAAACTCCGTGACGGTTCTTTTTCACCCCTTAGAATAGCGCCCCCATCACGGATACTTTGTATCAATTCGGCGAATAGTTCATCACTCATAAATTCTTCGTTCATCGGAATTCTGCCTCTACAACTTGCCTAAGCATCTTCAGTTGGGCTGGCGATAGGTTGTCTTGAACATTTTTGGGATAAATCAAAAGCATGAGAATACGGTCTTGGGCAACGGCCCAGTAGTAACTGATCCTCACACCACCTCGCTTGCCTTTGCTCCGATAACCCCATCGTATTTTGCGTAAGCCACCTCCCCCAGGGATCAGATCACCTATTTCGGGATGATTGGCTAATATAGATTGTAGCAAGCGGTATTCTTCATCTTGCAATAGGTCTTTAATCCGTCGGGTGAAGTAGGGGGTTTCGATGAAAATCATAGACTCTACCCTGGTGCATAAAATGATACGCCATTGGCGTACTGATTGTCAAATAAAACTAACTGCTTTCAACTCTTAACCAGAGTTCCAACAGACAGCTTTTTGTAAACGACTGGCTCGGTCACAAATTGTGATAACCTTCTCCAAATCTGGTTGACAATACTCAAACCAGGTTTGTGTCCAAGTTTCGATAAACTTATCATTGATTTTAAGAACAGGTTCTACCGCCGTCCAAAAAAGTTCTGAAGAACCGTTTTTCTTTCCCACCTGCACATCCATCCTATGAGACAGATCGTTGTGGTTCCCAACGACATGCCATTGGATGCCCTGTTTATCTTACCAAGAGATGTTATTGTTCCAGTGACTGCTCTCATGCTCTTTGAGCCAGTGTATACAAGGCAGTCTTTCAACATATCATCCCAGCCATACCCTACTTCGGGGAGTACCTGTTGGCCGATGGTGATGTTTTTCTTGAGCACCATGCGGCCGCCGAGCCGTTCATAAAAACCCCGCATCCCCGTCCACTTCTGCTACCAAACCCGATCCCTGATACGCAATCCTTCCTATGGTTCTCGGTGTAGCTTCTCCCGCTCCTGATCCCACAGGTTTGTAAATCGTTCAAAGACATCCGCAATGATTTCCAGTTCACTGGCCGAGTAGCTTGACATCAATTCATCTTGGGCGTGGCGTGCGGAGGCAAACCATGAGGCGGCTTGCGCGGCCGCGGACTCAGCCGGTGTAATCAGCGTCCCCCGGCGATCATTGGGGTTAGGTTTGCGCTCAATCAGCCCTGCCCTTTCCAGCCGATCCAACATAGCGGTTGCCGCACCCGAAGTGAGACCCGTATGCCGGGCCAGTTCCGACGGCGTGGCAACACCCTGGGCAAACAACAGTCTCATACACTCCATATCGGTCACATTGAATCCGGCCCATTCACTCATAGCGTTACGGAACAGCGTCAAGTGAATGCCATACTCCCTCACCGCGATCAAAGCCCGTTTCTTTAACTCTTCCTTCGTGCCGTTCGTCATTGTCATCCCCTTGACATTATCTTTATTGTGAAGTATCTTTATTATATAACTAATTTTGCTGAGGCGCAAGACGCCAAAATAAACCCTCAAGGAGAGTTACATGAGCGCGAAAACAGATACGAAAAAATCTTCTAAAAAAGCTGGTGACAGCTTCACAGACGAAGAAAAAGCCGCCATGAAGGAGCGGGCTAAAGAGTTGAAAGCGGAAGCGAAGGCGAGTAAGAGCCGGGAAGAAGGTGAAAAAGCGGTGTTTGACGCCATAGAACAGATGGCGGGATCGGATCGTTTCCTGGCACAACGGCTCCATGAGATCATTACAGAAACCGCGCCGGAGCTGATGCCCAAAACCTGGTATGGGATGCCCGCCTATGCTAACGCAGACGGCAAGGTCATTTGTTTCTTTCAAGCGGCCAGTAAGTTTGGCGTGAGGTATGCCACGTTTGGCTTCCAACCCGATGCAAAACTTGATGATGGAGATATGTGGGCGGCCAGTTTTGCCCTGATTAAGTTATCCGCGGCCGCAGAGGACAAGATCAAGGCCCTGGTGAAGAAAGCGGTGAGCTAAAAACTTGTCAGATGAGCCTGGTTCAAAGTGCAGTGGGGTGGTTGCCGCCACCTCCCTGCACCCGGAAATAAGCCGGACGCATTAGCGAGGTAAAATTGGAGATACATTTTGATATGCAAAGACTCAGTGATAAAACCTCTATTAGCTGATTGTATTTGTGGGAATAACAACATGTACGAATTTCATGCTTGGGCAACAATTCGAGTTGAGGATAATGATGAAGACCTGGATGTGCTTACAGCACGTGAAGAGAAGGCTATCGAACAACTCAAAGAAGTAATTGAAGCAGCCGATGACAAATTCTCTCTATTTGAGCTAACGAGAACTGGAAACGGTATGATTGTTTTCTTAGCTCATGGACTATGTAATCATCGTTACGAGCCAGTGCTTGATGTATTTCGGTGGATAACAAAGAGTTTACCTGATTCGTATGGTTTGCTTTACATTCACGATGATGAAGATCATCGAGAGGGCGAACCGGAGTCTGACAACTGTTTTCGAGTGTGGAAAATGGCGCTGGGGAAGTTGACTGAAGAAAGTGACCCGTATCTCTCTCCTTACATTCCAACGGTTGAAAAGCCCTGGTCTGAGATTGAAAGAAGCGATTTGAGCAACCACCGCTCAACAACACAAAATTGACTACATCCCATGCGCCTGTTTATTGCGATTGAACTCCCGGAACCCCTCGCGGCCGCGCTCCGCACCTATTCCCTCGCCTTAGCCCAACAGGTCCCGCCCCGCGTGGTGAAATGGGTGGATGCTGACAAGATGCACCTGACGTTGGTATTTTTAGGGGAGACAC
Source organism: Chloroflexota bacterium (assembly GCA_018004935.1). GTDB lineage: Bacteria > Chloroflexota > Anaerolineae > Promineifilales > Promineifilaceae > Trichofilum. The sequence continues at coordinate 3,437 of JAGNBF010000097.1, forward strand.
CCCCGGATAAGGTGCGGCTGGTGCAGGCGGTGCTGAACGTCGCGGCCGCGGCCCACCCCCCCTTCTCCCTGCAACCCACCCACCTGAGCTGTTTTCCGAATCAGACGCGGCCGCGAACCATCTGGGCCGGTTTGGGGGGTGACATACAGGTAGCCCAGTCGCTCAAGAAAACCCTAGACGCCGGGTTAGAACCGCTCGGCTGGGAGCCAGAGAAACGCCCCTTTGCCCCCCATTTGACGTTGGGGAGAGTAAAGGATGAGGGGCGCGGCCGCGTGTCCCTGCCCTGGGGCGAAACCATCAAAGCCGATGCGTTCCCCATCAACACCATCCACCTCATGGAGAGCCAACTTCAACCCAGTGGCCCCCTCTACACCGTGCGCCACACCGCCCAATTGCGGCGTAGTTAGCGGATTCTTTTCAGTTTGCCCGCCGTTTCGCCGCTGGAGGGATCGGGGGGAACAAAGGTGAAATCAGAGAGCCAGGGAGCAGTAGGGGCCATTGTTAGGTGGGAGAGCGCTAACAGAACACTATCATAATTGACGCGCCAACCGGCAAAATTGCGCCAGGCCAACTCCCGGTCGGATTTAACCGGGACACCCTGACTGATTAACCGATCCACAGCCGCGTCAAACTCCTCACGGCTGATATGAATGGAGTCTTGTGGGAAGTGGGGATCCTCATTGAAGGGGACACGGAACATTTCGGCGATGCGCTGTAAGGCCAGGACACCAGCGCGGATAGTCAGGGTAGGGTGCAGGGAGGGGGGATTTTGTGCGACGGATTGGTAGAGCGCGGCCGCGTCTAGGACTACTCCTGCCGCCTTCACCCACGATTGATGCGGCCGCGGTGAGCGGAAAAATACCAACGCCGCTAATGAGGTGTGTGACTCCTCGATCTCCGCAAACCATGACTCCCAAGACTGCCAGAACGCCTGAAACGCCTCAGGATCTCGGTTTAGCCCATAGAGTCGCCACACCAATTCTGGGGCCGTGGGGGGCAATCCCGCACGCACTTCTAGCAACGATACCGCCATCTCCCGTTTCGAGAATGCCGCATACATGGTGGGTAAATAGGAGATTAACATCGCCACCAAAATCAGACCGATGGTGGCTTCGGTAAAGACGAGAATTGTTTGCAGTAAGGTGTCTGTCTGCGCAAAACCTAACGTGAGTACAGACGATCCACTTAGCACGAACGCTCGCGACAACGGTTCAACGCCTAAGGCCCAAAACATGAAGGCATAGCCGAGGGTGGTGACCAGGAGCCATACTGGAACCATGAGCAGGAGCGAAACCGGAGCATACATAGCCATCAATTCATCTTTTTGCTCATAAGTACGTAACCCTTTCATCAGCCAATTAAACAGTCGCCGTACCATAATAAACACTAGCCAGGTCAGTTTAACAGAAGCGTTTCGGGGCAACACAAAAGTTCGTGCCGCCGAAAGAAAGGTGTACAACACCAGAAAAGAACCACCGACAAAGGCAAGAAGGCGCAAGATTATCATGTCTGTTCTCTTATCTTCACCGTTAAGATTGGTGGCTCTAGCGGCGCAAGCGGGGTAGGGTTCCTTTTACCCCCACGAGACGATGTGTTACCGGAAACCCCATTCCCAGAAGCGGGGAACAGTTTTGCGCATGCTGGTAGAGCCAGATTTGTTTCATCCGTTCATTTTACCAACATTTTGGGGGCGAAAATGAAAAAGACCTGATGGCCGAAAAGCCGTCAGGTCTTTTTTATGAGGGGCGAGCGCGGTAAAGATTATTCAGTAACGGTCAATGTGCCGACCATGCCTCCAGCCGCGTGTCCGGCAACAGTACAGACATATTTGTATGTTCCTGCGGCAGGTGCGGTGAAGGTGTAGGTTTTCTCAGAGTTACCAGGAATCAACCCTACATTGATGCCAGCGAAGGCACTGGCATCGGTAACGGTGAGGGGATCAGTATCTTCGGTAACGAGGATCCAGTTGTGATCTAAGGCTCCAATATTTTTGAAGGTAAGATTCACTTCTGTACCCGCCGCTACCGTGATAGTACCGGGGTCATAAACGAAGGCATCGTCGCCACTGACAGTAATGGCAAAGGGTTCTGATTCGGCGGCTTCTTCTCCGCCACAGGCAGTCATGAACGCGGCCGCGGCCAAGAGCAATAATACAAATAACACACGTTTCATTTTGTTATTCTCCTCAAGGGTCAAGATAGGTTTTTGGTAGGACAAGTAGAAATAATTTATCGGGGCCAGTTACAACTGACCCCGATAAATTAGTAGACAAGTGCTATTTCCAAAGAACCTTTAATTCAGGGTGGCTCCCCATTTGTCTGTAGGGTGCTTGGTTAGATGGCCCTACATGAGTAAAGGCAAGAAACACCAATAGCACCGTTGATTACTCTTCGCTAATAACCAGGACAATTACCATACCAAACATACCACGGGCACTTTCGGCGTGGGAGAGGATGTGGCAATGGAAAGCCCAGAGTCCAGGGGTGTGGCAGACGGCAATTGTGTCATACCGTTCACCGGGGGCAATGTTCAGCGTATCTACGGTGTAAGGGGTGGGCAGATTCCAACCATCTTTGGCGAAGACCAGTTGCTCAACGCCGTGCAGATGCATAGGGTGAATGAGCAGACCTTCATTCATGTAACGCAGACGCAGACGATCCCCTTTCTTGGCGGCGATGGGTTGGGTGTAAGGGAAGGATTTGCCGTTAATGGTGAAACCAATACCCGTGTCATTAAGAATCAGCGTGTACTCGGCGTCATATTCCGGGTCCTGGCTCTTGTCGGCGGGTTCGATGATGAAGGGGGCCATGAGACCTTTTGTTACCTGTTCCGCGGCATTGTGATGCGAATGGTACATATGCGAGCCGGGGTTGCTGGCAACAAATTCATAGTTGAAAGTTTCGCCTTTCTTGATGGGCGGTTGGGTAACATAGGGCACACCGTCCATGCTATTGGGCACATGAATGCCGTGGAAGTGGACACCGGTGCTTTGCCGCATTTCATTGGTGACTTCAATACGCACCTTGTCACCTTGGGTGACACGGATTTCTGGGCCGGGGACGGTGCCATTGTAGGCCATAGCCTTGATGACTTTGCCAGGTTCAACTTCCCAATCAATATCCTGGCAGGTGACTTTGAAGACCTTTGTGTCACCATCCATTGTGAAATCCAGTTTGTTGTCCCAGAAAAGGGGGTTACTGCCAATACCTTCCAGGAAGACATTGACACCCGCTTCGTGCAAAGCGTCCATTTCTTCGGCCGTTTCTCCCGTGGGGGCTTCGACGGTGGTCATATTTTCGTGACCAGTATTTGCGACAACGTTCGCGGCCGCGTTGCCTTCATCATTGGGGGTCTGACGACAGGCGGCAAGGCCTAAACCGACACCGGTCAGACCTGCCATTTTCAAAAAGTTACGACGTGACAACTTATCTTGGCTCAACATATCTAATTCTCCTCGTACAAATCAAATCTAAGTTCACTAAGAACATGCGTGTAAGAGTACAAAGAGTTTCCTTTTTTCAGCAGTGTGAATTGTCACGCACCATTGCTGATAAATGTCATAGATTAAGCATAGCTAAATGCGGTCTGTGATGAGGATTCGGGTTCGGTCTCACTGGCTGGATTGTAGTGGGCACTTTGGTGGCGGAAATAGGTGTCATAAAGTTCGGCATAGTGCCCCTGTTGGCGCATGAGGCTGGCATGACTACCTTCTTCGATGATTTCGCCCTGGCGCAAAACGATAATGCGATCTGCATTTTTGATGGTGGAGAGCCGGTGGGCGATGATGATGGCCGTTCGATCCTTCAGTACCAGTTCCAGACTTTCCTGAATTTGGGCTTCGGCCAGGGGATCGACACTGGCGGTGGCTTCATCGAGAATTAGAATGGCCGGGTTTTGCAGGAGTACGCGGGCCAGAGCGATGAGTTGGCGTTGTCCCATAGAGAGACCGCGGCCGCCTTCGCCTACCTGCGTTTCCAGCCCTTGGGGTAAAGTCTCCAGCCAGTCACCCTGACCAATGGTTTCTGCTACCTGGCGTACCTCGGTTTCGCTGGCCTCTGGTTTGGCATAGCGAATGTTATCGGCGACTGTGCCGGTGAAGAGGAATGGAACCTGGGGTACGATACCCAGTTGGCGGCGATAGCTCACCAGATCAAAACGGCGAATATCATGGTCATCAATGAGGAGTTGACCGTCTTGGTACTCGTAGAAGCGGGCGATAAGTCGCCCCAGGCTGGATTTTCCGGCTCCAGTATGTCCTACCAGGGCAACCGTCTCCCCTGCCTGAATTGTCAGGTTAAACCCCTGTAGAATTTGTTCCTGGGTAGTGTAGCGAAATTGCAGGTTGTGGAATTGAATGCGGCCGCGTAACTTTGGCGCGGGCTGGTTGTCAGTCTGTACCACGCGGGCTTCGGCGTCAATCAGAGCAAAAACCCGTTCGCTAGAGGATAAGCCTAACTGAAATTGACTCCAGAAAGAGGCAATGCCGGTGAGGGGGAACCAGAACAGGGCAATGGCCTGTACGAAGAGATACCAATCACCGGGGCTGATCTCGCTCCGTAGGGCGGCGGTGCCGCCAAAGTAGACAATTACCGCTGATCCCATTCCCGCAATGAAGACGAGGATGGGGAAGATAGCGCTAAAAACGAACCCCTGGCGCACCTGGACTTGATAAGCCTGTTCATTCACGTCTAAAAACTCATCATAGATGGTTTGTTCCTGACGAAAATTCTTGGCGATAGAGATACCGCTGATGGTTTCCTGAACGGTAGCGTTGACGGTTGCCAACAGGCGTTGGGCCTGTTGGGTGGTGCGGCGGGCGATGGTACGGAAAGCGAGCGCGGCCGCGATGACAAAGGGTGCAATAGACAAAGCCATCCAGGCCAGCCGACTGTTAATCGAAAACAGATAGCTCACAATCAAAATCACCAGTAACACCTGGCTGATCAGGTTTAGGGTTAGCGTAACCACATTTGCGAAGTCCTGGGTATCTGATGTGACGCGGCTGACGATCTTGCCCGAGGCAAACTCATCATAAAAGGACATATCTCGATCCATGACGGCGGCGAATGCATCTTCACGCAGTTGCAGAACAACATCACCTACTGTTCGGGCGGTGAACCGTTGGCGCATAAAGTTAAAGGTCCAAGACAAAACGGTAGAACCAAGGACCAGCAGGATAATGATATTTAGCACGGAGGCAGTGCGATCCAACGCTAATTGGTCTACACCCCTGGCGATCAAGATAGGTAAAACCATGTCCATCACCGAATTGGCGATGATTAATCCACTAATCATCCCTACGCGGGCTATTTGTGGCTTAAAATAACTGCCAATCCGTTGGATTAATTGCCCATCGCTATAATGGCGATCATATGCTTCAGCATCAATCCCATCCATAATGAAACCCATAATAATCTCCTTGTCATGAGAAGTTTCTTGTTTCTTGTACCCTAATACCGTGTTCACCACGGTAAGTGTTCATTTGCCGTAAGCGTTCAGTTATCCCGCCCGGTGGTCAAACCACCGGGCTAAACATACGGAGCTTTGCGGGCTAAAACTCCAGGCCAGCGGCGTACATATGGTGTCAACCCCCTGAATTTCTAAAGAGCCAAAATAACTTGGGTGGCGCGATCAGGAGACCGGCCACAGCAAATACTAAATATCGTAACGGGCAAAAATGCGTTGGTACAGGTCTGAAGATGCCATTAGCTCTGCATGTGTACCCTGGGCCACAATTTCGCCCTGGCGGATAAGGAGTACCCGGTCGGCGCGACGAATCTGCGACAGCCGATGCGTAATAAGCAGAGTCGTGCGTCCTTCCAGGATACGTTTGATTGCTTTCTGAATTTCGTCCTCGGTGGCAGAGTCAATGGCGCTGGTAGCATCATCCAGAATGAGGATGCGCGGATCGGTGAGTAGGGCGCGGGCAATGGCGATGCGTTGCCGCTGACCCCCGGAAAGCGTGACACCTCGTTCACCTACAATGGTGTCGTATCCATCTTTGAAGTTGATGATAAATTGGTGGGCCTGGGCCTCTTTGGCGGCTCGTATGATGTCTTCGCGGCTGACCTGTTGCCCCAGGCCAAAGGCGATGTTTTCAGCAACGGTACGGGAGAAGAGGAAGATGTCTTGTTCGATGATGGAGATTTGTGAACGCAGACTATCCAGGTTCCATTCGCGTATATCTACACCATCAATGAGGACGCGGCCGCGGCTGACATCATATGTTCGGTTAACCAGTTTTGTGAGGGTACTCTTGCCAGAGCCGGTCTGCCCGACGATGGCGATAGTTTCCCCGGGTGTGGCGTGGAAGGAAATATGGCGCAGTAGATCGCGGCCGCTGTCACTATAACGAAACGTCACATTATCGAAGTGGAGATCACCCTGCATCGCGGCCGCGTGCCCGGTGGCATTCTGATCCAATTCCGTTTCCGTCTGAAGCAGTTCCAGAATTCGTTCGGCCCCAGATAATCCCATCTGAATCAGATAAAAGGTGAAGAAGGAGCTAAACGCGGGCCAGCGGAGCACCCACATCAACCCCATGTAACCAATCAGATCACCAATCGTGATCTCACCCACGTTTAGTAGCATCACCGCATGCACAAACGCCCCGGCAATGGCTACCCCAATGAGCAGAGTAGGTAAGTAACGAGCCTGTACTTCCCCCTCTTTCACAAACGCATCTCGGTAGCGGCGAGCATCCCGCAGAAACTTACCTAATTCCTGTAATTCCTGCCCGGTTGCTTTGACCACCTCAATCCCACTAACCGCTTCATTCAAGGTGGCATTCATCTCGCCGAATCGCGCCCGCACCGCATCCGAAACCGGATCAAGCTGGCGCATGTAATGGCGTACCGCAAAATAGTAAAAGAAGACAAAGGTCAGGGGGGCCAGGAGCAGGCGAGTGTCAATGAAGCCAATGAAAAGAATAGGCATGAGAATCGCCATCATGGAGTCATACATGAGGCTAAAACCGGGCATCATCATCTCGTTGACAAAACGCACATCATTGGCGGCGCGGGCCATAATATCACCCACTCGTTGCTGGTTATGAAAGGTCTGACTCTTTCCCAGCAGGTTCAGGTACAACTCCCCCCGTCCATCCCGTTCCAGCCGTTTGGCGACCATTTCCATGCTGAATGAAGACAGGGTATCACAAAAAAAGCGCCCTACCGCAAGCCCTACGATGGTTAAGGTAGCGGTGAGGATAGCCTGGAATGGTTCGGCCAGGGTTTCACCGGTGACAATCGTGAAGGCTAACCCAATTTGCCGGGGAATGGCGGCATTGAACACATTGGCGGCCGTCATACCCACAAAGAAGGCGGTCAAAAGAAATTTATAACGACTCAGGTGGGAGATGATCCAACGCATGGGGGTGGATTGGTCATATTGGTAGGCTTCGGCTACATGAAATTCAGTTTTGGGGGAAATAGTTTGTACAGCCATAGATCTCCTGAGAATGAAAAGTAGACAGTCGGCACGTTTAGGGAGCCAGGTTTTCTGTCCCGTCACGTTTCAATCGGGTGTGGTTGGTGTGAGACGTATTCCGAGAGGTATTTCCTGTGCAATAGGGAATACGACTTAGGAATGAGAACTAAATAACTTGTTCGCTGGGAGTGACAGGGTCAGGAGACCGGCCACAGCCAATGTTCAAGTTATTTAATCGTCAATCCTTAAGATGATGAGGGTTTCTATTAGGAGAACAAATCAACGCTATTTAAGGTTATTGCGGATACAGTTCTTCAGGATAAAACAAAACAGAACACGTATTCTAACACAAATTATTGACATCTGTTGTCATGTTTTGGCCGCAATTCTCAATTTAGTTTGCTCCTGGTGTTTGCCGCTTTTGGCGTGGTTCAAAAGTTGGCAAACGATGCTTAACATTTTGTAGGGCGATTTTGTAAATCGCCCACTGGACGGTTTACAAAATCGTCCTACAAATTTGTAAAGCTGACCTGAACCATGCCCCGCTTTTATTTTCTTGAGTGAGTGAACAGCCTGAAAGGCTGTTCTACGGCTGGGGCCATTTTTCGGGCGTGCTTTTGGTGGGCAACGGTTTTAACCGTTGGTTAAATTGAGAATTGTGGGCCAGACGTGCAAAAATTCTCAATTTAAGATCATTCGTAGGGGCGGTACAGGGGGGGCAGGATGGTGGGCCAGTAGGGAACCTATCTTCCCACCTGTCTCGCCCTCGGTTGCGGTCATATCGGGCGAGACAACCGGGAGAGAACGCTCTGGTTATGGCCCGAAAACATGCCCGGTTGCCCTGCCCCTACGGCTAAATTGAGAATGGCTGATGTTTTGGGCAAAACCAGGGTGATTGCCTGCTGATGAACCAATGGGCTTTTTGTGTAAGAATCTGAGGGGGAAACTGGTCAGTATGGAATCGCGGCTAATTGGCTATTGTGGGCCAATCACAAAAGTGGTACACATCAACCAGCAAAAAACTGATAAAAACCCCGGGCCAATCACGTTGTTTTGCCTGTTGGCCTGGGGTTTTGTTTTGAGAATATCTGTATAGGGGAAGCTAAGAGGTTTTTATGAACAAAGGGATGTGGTTAGCTATTGGTGCTTATGCAACCTGGGGGTTTTTCCCTCTTTATTTTCATGCTTTGCAAGGGGTACCCCCTTTGGAAATTCTGAGTCACCGGGTGGTGTGGGCGTTGCTTTTCCTGGTGGCGGTGTTGACCTGGCGGCAACAATGGGGCTGGTTAGGTTCAGCGTTGCGGCAAAAGAAGGTGGTACTGACATTTGCGGCCGCGGGTACTCTTTTAGCCATTAACTGGTTAACTTACATCTGGGGAGTGAATAGTGGCTATGTTGTGGAGACCAGCCTGGGCTACTTTATCAATCCCCTGGTGAGTGTCTTTCTGGGTATGATCTTTTTGCGTGAACGGTTGCGCCCTGGCCAATGGCTGGCCATTGCTGTGGCTTTTACCGGTGTGGTTTACCTCACGCTAACTTATGGTCGCCTGCCCTGGATTGCTCTGACGTTGGCCTTAACATTTGGGACGTATGGCTTTTTGCGCAAGGTTGGTAAGTTGGGCGCGTTAGAAGGGCTGACGTTGGAGACGGGATTTATGTTTCTGCCAGCGTTAGGTTTTCTCCTATGGCAAGAAAGTAATGGCGCGGCCGCGTTCGGACATGCGAATTGGTCTCACACCTTACTCCTGGGGTTTGCCGGTGTGGCGACGGCCATTCCCTTGCTCATGTTCGGTCAGGCGGCCCGAGAAATTCCCCTCAATGTCATCGGCATCCTGCAATACATCGCCCCCACCTTCCAATTCCTCATCGGCGTCCTGGTTTTCCGTGAACCTTTCAGCCCTCACCAACTTATTGGTTTCAGCTTCATCTGGATTGCTTTGGTACTATACACAGTCGAAAGCATATTGCAGACCCGTCGTCGCCGTGCCTTACAATACGCTGGAGACTGATTTTCCTTTCCTGGGATAACCTTGGTTACAGATGATAGACAGATTCCAGGGTAATGATTATAAAAAAACCGCCAGGTATTCCTGGCGGTTTTTTTATAGTGAAGGCATGTTCCCTTTGTCAGGAACATGCCTTAACGGCAACGAACCGATTTTTTAGCTCAGGCGACGGCGTAGGCGGAGAACAACGGGCACGCTCAAGAGCACCGTTGTCAGAGCCACGACCAGGCCGATGAGGGGCAATGCCGAGGAGTGATCCCCACTCAGGCCAGAGAGGGTGACATCTGTGGGGGTAAACTCACAGGATTGTACGGTGACATCGTCAATGTACCAGCCTTCTGCGCCCGCGGCCGCGTCTGAAGCGGCAGTGAACCGGAATTGGACTGTCTGGCCTCCATAGGCATCCAGAGCCACCACTGTCCGGTGCCACGCTTCGGGACTACCACACCACAGTCCCTCACCAAACAGCGGGCCGTTATTCATGGTACCATCATACAAGTCATTCAGTAATTCCGCATCCAACGTTGTCCAGGTGCTACCATCTGTCGAAATCTCCAGATGTCCACCATCCCAACAGCCGCCAGAACCTGCCGGATCCTCAAAGTTCTGATAATTCCAGAACTGTAAAGATAGTTCCAGCGTGGTGGTGGTGACGGTCGGCAGAGTAATGGGTGCAGACACCAGGCGTTGATCGGATGGCGTGGCAAAGTCTTGGGCATACCAGGCATTGCCACCACTTTGTGGGCTGGGATTTGCTGAAGACAATGTCCAGGTATCCACACCTGTGGTGCCACCATTATGCGTCCAACTACCATCTCCCGCCGTAAAGTCTTCACTGTAAACAGTTTGTGGGGTCAGGGTGGGATCACTGCACGAACCATCGGCGTTATTGATGGCAAAGCTAAAGGCCGCCGATGTAGCACCTGTACCACAAACATTGGTGGCGGCGATGCGCCAGTAGTAAGTAGCTCCTGGCGTCAGATCGACACTGACACGGTAAGAATTACCCACAACCCCAGTTGCCGAATCTACAATCGTGGTGAATGTAGCGTCACTGGCAACTTCTACGTTGTAGCTATCCCCAGTGGCGGACCAAATCAGCAGGGGCCGAATAGATTGATTGGTGGCCCCGTCGGCTGGTGTGGTCAGGGTGGGGGTAGCCGCCGATCCACTGACAACAGTTAGTGTTACGGGGGTAGAGGCCGATGTGCTGGCATCAGTTCCTGCTACTGTAATCACATGATTCCCAGATGGTGTTGTGCCAGAAGTTGTGGAGACAGTTAAAACAGATGTCCCGGGGGTCGAAGTGACCGGATCGGGGCTGAAGGTAGCGACTGAACCGGCCGGTTCACCTGTGGTACTCATGTCCACTGGTGCAGTAAACCCGCCCCCGATGAGAATATTGAAATCAGCGGCATCACCGACACAGACAGTTTGTGCAGGTTGGGGGGAAACAACTGTAACCGCAGTACAGACTGGGGGCAAATCAAAGGCCTCAGTTTCATCACCTACAGTCGCCGAACTGCCCTGGCTGGCACTATAGCCTAAGCCGCGAGCGGCGAACCCATCCCAGATAGCGCATTGATTTATGCCACCGGTTAAAGCCAGGTCTGCCGCCAGAATGGCATCCCGTCCATCAACAAATCCAGGGGAGCAGGGTTGGAGTTTCAACCCATCCATGATCAATTGGTAAGCCAGGTTATTGCCACCGGTTGTCCAATCCTCATAAAGATTGGGGTTGAAGCCGTATTGGTCTACCAGATTCCAGTACACTTCCCACAACATTGTATTCCAGACAAAGCCCAGGCCATGAGGAATGGTGACAACGCCACCATCATCAATGTTGGCATAGGTGTAAGCATTGACTACGGTATCTGTTGTGTAGGGGGCTGGACGAATGCCAATGCCGGTTGTGGGTTGGAAGACGGCATAAGTGCCTACCCCACGCGCGGTTGTGCGTGTTTGGCTGGGTAAAGCAGTATAGAACATGGTTTGCCAGTCGCTCCAGCCTTCGCCCATTTGCTCTTGATTGCTCAAACAGCCAGTAGTGGCAGGACCACCGGTGAGGCGGTTGCTGATGCCATGACCATATTCATGGGTGATAATGCCACTGTCCAGGTCACTATCACGGTTTGGTATCTGGCCGCTACCATCCTTTAAGGTGGCGTTGATGGGCAGATTGGCCTCGAAAGCTTGACCATCGGCCAGGCTTATCATAACGGAAGGAATGGTGATGCTGGGGTCTGTGCCACCCATTGTGCCGGGAGGGGTGGCGATATTGTTTGTGACAATGACAGCGATGGCTCCGGCGGCTTGAGCATTGGCGACCTTGACGACAAAGGTACAGTTCCCCCGGTGAACCAGGGCAATGGCTCCGGCGGGGAAGCTGACATACGTTTGGCAACCATCGTTGACATCGGGGCCAGTGCTATCGTTTACCAGGCTTAAGTTGCCGGTAATAGGGCCGGTTGAACTAAGGGTGGGGCCGAAGTTGGCACCGCTGGCACTGTAATCACCGGCGATAACGGGGGGCGTATTCACGGTGACGATCTGGGTCAATGGCGGTGTCCAGACATACATCTGCATCCGGGGGTTACTGCCATCGGGGGGGGTGGCAAAGTTGGCATTGTTATTGCCGCTACCATCCTGGGCATCGGCATTCACATAGTCATTGCCTGCTCCTTGACCGGAGTAGTTCATGGATTGGAAGTTACCGGCGGCTTCGTCAAACCCGTAATGGTAGGACACATCGTGCATGATGTTGTTCCAGTAGAACAGGTTGGTGACGGCAAAGGGGATGTAGCTACCGGGGTTTTGGGTGTCATCGAAAACGTAGTCGAAGACGAGACCGGAACCTCCATCGGGGGAACTGCCATCAGGGGTGTTGCTGGCATCCAGGTCGGTATCGGCATAAACGTTATTGCCCCGGGTGATGGTGTGTTCAGCACCGGTAACGCCATTGGTATCATGCCAGCCAAAGGGGGAGGCGGTGGGATCGAATGGGTTTAGGACCAGGGCATTGGAGCCATGAGAGGGGCTTTCTACGGGGAGAGGGAAGACGCGATAGGACTCGGGAACGAGGGATGGTTCGGCGCTCGCGGCCGCGGCCGTTGTCTGATCCAAATCTACCACATCAGAATCATTGTGTTCGGTATGACCAAGATGTTCGTTGATGACCCAGTCCACCTGGGAGAGCATATCCCCAGATTGAGCGTCTATACGTAAGTTCCACCAATGTTCGGCACTAAGTTCATAAATTACCAGATCCCAGGCGATATGAACTTGATTGTTGTAGAACTCGTAGACCAACTTGGCTGGGATAGCATTCTGGGAGATACCACCATTGCTTAAGATTTGGGCGCTCTCGACACCGGCAGGAGCGGCCATTTGGGTGACAGGGGTGGTAAGGGGAAGGCCGAGATGGTTCGCGGCCGCGGTTACTGCTTCTACTGCACTCAGGGTGGGGGCTAAGTTCTTCGCTCCCACGCCCAAATTGGCAATAAAGCTATTCCCCATATTTAATACCCGACCATCGCTGGTGATATTAATATTAATGTTGGCGCCATACACTTCGATGCCATTGTAACGTTGACGCAAATAAATATGGGTGACGCCATTATGGTTGCTGGTGTATTGATCGGTGACGACATAATCGGCCAGGTCTGCCGCTGTCAATCCTAATACGTCTCTGTTTTGCCGCAGAAAATTGAGGGCAATATCGAGGGGGGCACCGGTATTGGGGCCTGTCAAATAACCGATATGACCTGGGGCTACTACACTACGTTGACCAATATGGGGGGATGCCTGGTTTTGGGGAGCTGAATTGGTGGCATTACTTGCGCCTACTGAGCCGGTGAAAGCCCAAATAGACAGCATCAGCACACTCAAAACTGTCAGCGCCGCTAAAACTCTGTTCCTTTTCATTATTTTCCTCCTTAGATAATAAGTTTGGTAATTTAGAATCATAGAGGGCCAGAGGTTATGAACAGTTTTCCGAGACCTTCTATGAGTGCTAAACACACTGAAAAGCGACACGAAACAAAAAAGGGGTAAAGCGAAAGAGAGATAGCGCAATTTTCACTCTCGCTTTGGAACAACAAATTCAAGAAAGAGAAACCACTGCTTTTAGGGTTGGATGTATAGTCTGTGCCAGTTAAGGACATAGATTATATGGTTTGGACTTGCGTGCTGTGATCAGCGATTTCATTACGTTAAAACGAACCCGGTCAGGAGACCGGTTTGAGCAATCGCGTAAGTCTTGTGAATTTAGATTGTGGGTCTTGAGGATTTCGCGGGGTGTTCGGTGGGCTGGTTTTATACCTGCCTCCATCTGAGGGCAACCTGCCCCTACAGAAGGTGTCAACCCCCCCAAAAATTCCCAAAGAGCCTTTTAGATTGTTATGACTCAATGAATTGGTTGGATGTTTAACCTATTCGACGATGACCAATTATAAACAGGTTGGTTAATATGAGCTACTGGATGGGAATGAAAACAGCAATTCTCAATTTAACCAATGGTTATTGAGTTTTTCTAAAATAATACAGTAAACGTTCAGTTTAGAGACGATTTTAGGCCATTTTGGATGACTTCAACGGATTTGGAAAGGAACGCATTAAAGACGACCTCTGGAAAATCCATTTATTTCTTAATGCGTTGATGTAACCCAACTGAACGCTTACATAATACAGGTATAGAATAGTTACCACGAAAGACCCATCCCCCTGCGCTCTCAGCAGGAAGAGGGAAACCCCATTCGTGTCATTTTTTGCGGCAAACGCCCGCGAAAAATGACGCGAGAAAAAGCTCCCCCGGCTCGAGTATCCCCGTAAACTCTATGCTCAGCGGCACAAACCTGCAGAGGGTTGCCAACTACTTTTGCTGATAATGTCTAATGTAACTGGAGTTTAGAGCGAGAGGAGAGAGCGAGAGGAAATTACTCTGGAAAACCCTCTAGCTCTGGCTCTGAACTCCAGTTATATAAGAATAGGACGAAAATGGCGACCAGGGGTCACCGTCCTAAGAGTTGCAAAAGGAGGTCGGGCCGATTGGTGATAATGCCATCTACCCCCAAGGCAATAAAACGGCGCATGTCGGCTTCTTCATCTATGGTCCAAACGTGAACCTGCACATTTTGCTGGTGGGCCTCTTGGACGAAGCGGTCGGTGACAACGTGGATGTTGCCGGAGTATTCGGGAACCTGGAACGCTTCCATGCGGGGCTGGTAGGTGGCTCCGAGGAAGACGGTGTTGAGACCAAAGAAGAGTTGGATTTCCGCGGCCGCGCCCCCTGTTGCTACTTCTGGACATTGTTCCCGAAAAGCCTGGATTGCGGCCGCGTCTGATGCCACCACCAAAACCTGCTCTTCCTTATGGTATTCCCGAATTAACTGGCACAATGGTTCGGCCAGAGGGGGTTCCGTCTGTTTGATTTCAATGTTGATCCGGTATTCAGGAAATGTCTGGAAGATTTCGGCCAGGGTGGGGATGGTGATACCCTGACCCCGGTAAGGGAATTCGGTAGGATTTTCGACATTATGGGGCCAGCGGTAGGCGGCATCGAAGGTCTTTATTTCGGCCAGGGTCAGTTCAGTAATCCGCCCTGTGCCATTGGTGGTGCGGTCTACGCTATCATCATGGATAACTACTAGATGACCATCGGCGGTGCTGTGAATATCCATTTCCAGAACATCTACCCCTAGTTCGGCGGCGTGTTGGAAAGCCGCCAGGGTGTTATCGGGGCGCAATTGTTCTCCCCCCTGATGGGCGATGACAAGGACATGGGGGGCGGTGGCGAAGTAAGGATGGTCTGGGATAGGTTGAGCGATGAGGGCTAAAATAAGGTAGACCAGAAGAAAGGCTCCCAAGAATCCAACACCGATTTGTGCGACTTTTTTACCCATAATGTATTTTGTGCCTCCTGCGTCTATGATTTTACTGCTGGACTACTGCATTGCCACATTTGTCAGGCCAGGCCTTTCCAAAGTCCGATTTTTTAGCCCTGGCCTATGCCAGTGACTGCTTTCCCCTACCCCTAACCCCGCCCCAGGGCGGGGAATTGGATCAAGTGTCGTTTTTTGCGGGTGTACGCCCGCAAAAAACGACACAAATAGGTTTCCCCTTCCCCCGAGGGAAGGGGGATGCGTGTTTTCCATAGGCCTGCGGCCGCACCCAGAGGAATGAAAATCTGTAGGACGATTTTTTTAAATCGTCCACTGGGCGATTTTAAAAATCGCCCTACATTTTTCGTAGGGGTAGCCCCAGGGTGGTTGCTTATGTGCCAGAATGAACCCAGGGATGCGGAGAGTTGGCAACTCTTGGCCTTGTTATTACACTTCTCCCTCATGGATAATAAACAAACAGAACTGGTTGGGCGGGCATTGGCCTGGAGTGCTTTGGTGCTATTACTGGCGGCGGTGGCTGGTATCAGCTTTATTTCAATGGGTTTGTTTGATCCACCGGTGGTAGGGGCCACGGAAACGAAGGTGGCGTTAGACAGGGTGCTTACGACTGATGGTGAACAGGTGGAATGGCTGGAAGTAGCACCCTCGTCGGATCTGTTTACGGTACGGCTCGCGGCCGCGTACACTCAGGGTGAACGAGATAGTGGGTATGGCCTGGCCCTGGGCACGGCCGATGATTATATGACTGTGGCCGTTTCACCTGTGGGGTATGTAACAATGTTTGCCCGCAATGGATCGCCCCTCCGCCTGCCTGCTTCGGCCTCGATACTGAGCTGGCAACCCTGGCCCCATGTCTGGGTGGGGGAGAAAAGCAATGAATTTTGGTTGGAGGCGAAGGGAGAACAACTTAGTGTAAGGCTAAACCGGGAGCTTTTGTGGCAAGGAACATGGGCGGGTCGCGGCCGCGGTGTCGGCCTTTATCTGGTTACTTACAACCAACCGGTAACCATTACTTTTCAATCCCTGACGATACAACAGTAGAATGAACATCCTGCTTGCGCCATACTTCAATTCGCTCCGTCAACATCTTCAAACTCAACGGCTTTGACAAATATTCATTCGCACCTGCCTGCAAACAACGCTCCCGATCTCCCGGCATAGCGAGGGCCGTCAGCGCAATAATGGGTACTGTGGCAAACGCAGGCATAGCCCGCAACCGCTGAATTGCTTCCAGGCCATCCATCTCCGGCATCTGAATATCCATCAGAATCATTTGCGGCTGATGAATATGGGCCTGTTCGAGAGCGTCAAAACCATTCAGCGCCGTGACTACTTTGTACCCTTTATCAAGTAGATAATCCTGTGTTACCAACCGGTTGATTTCATTATCTTCTACCAGTAAAACCGTCAACGTGGAGGTCTTGCTCCTTCGGGGTGCATGCTGTAGCCCATCATGGGTTTCGGAAGTAGAAGGCGCTACCTTTTGTATCAATTGGAGGGGAATGGTGAAAGAGAAACGGCTACCCTTACCTAACTCGCTCTCGACCATAACTCCACCACCGTGCAACTCAGCCAGACGATGAACCAGTGCCAGACCCAGACCTGTGCCGGAATATTGTCGGGCTAACGAACTATCTAACTGAACAAAGGGTTTGAACAACTCCCCCAATTTATCTTGAGGGACGCCAATACCGGTATCCCAAACGGTAAACCGGAGTGCTTCATCGCCCAATTGGATTACCTCTAGTCCGATAACCCCTCCCACAGGTGTAAATTTAACTGCATTTCCCAGGAGATTAACCAACATTTGTTTCAAACGGCGTTCGTCAGCATAGATTACGTTCGTTTCGTTATTGAAAGAGGTGGAGATGTTTAGCCGTTTGCTGACTGCCTGCTGTCTGATCATGCGTAAAGATGCCTGACAGCAGGTTTCTACCACCACTGGCCCCGGCTGAAGCTCGAGTTTGCCCGCTTCAATTTTGGAAAGCTCCAAAATATCGTTGATTAAATCTAACAGATGTCGCCCACTTTCTGATATCAGGCGCAAAACGTCAATTTGGTGAGGTTGTAACAACCCGTAGGTGCCTTCTTCTAGCGATTCACTGAAGCTGAGAACGGCATTGAGCGGGGTTCGTAATTCATGACTCATGTTGGCCAGGAATTCATCTTTGAGGCGGGCCGCTTTGGCTAATGCTATATTGACGGCACGCAACTCAGCTTCGGCCAGTTTGCGTTCACTGATGTTGAATACGGTTGTGCGGCTCATGACATAATGCCCTTCGGTATCAGACACTATCGAGGCATTGACGGAAACGGGCATGATGGTGCCATCTTTACGGATAAAATCAAGCTCCAGATCAATCAGCACCCCCTCGTTTTTAAAGCGGGGAAATGTTTTGGCAAATAGGACCTGGCTTTCAGGTGTTAAAATCTGGCGAATGTTCATGCGCCCAACCATTTCTTCGTGGGTGTAACCTAACCAGTTTAATTCGGTCTGGTTGACCAAGAGGAAATAGCCTTCGCTATCAAGGGAATGGTAGCCTGCGGGAGCATTATTATACAGGTCCTGGACTTCGGCTGTGCGCTCGTTGACGCGTTGTTCGAGGGTGCGGTTTAGTTCTTGCAGTTCGTTTTGGATAAGTTTCAACTCGGTGATGTCATTGGAGTTGACGAGGGCATGCACCACGCGGCCGCGGTCATCATGAATCGGCTGAATGGTGTTACGATACCAGCGATGGTGTTCCCCTATTTGCAATTCATGTATCCCCACATAGGCTTTATCTGTGGCAATTACCTTTTGGATGTGCGTTAGCTGGTAAGAAGTTGTTGGTTCCGCAAACAGATCATGCATCTTTTTGCCAATGAATTGATCTGGGGTACCTCCCAATTGCCGGGCCGCATTTTCATTCATATACAAAAACCGGCCTTCTGCGTCTACTGTCGCCACAGCACTATCGAGTGATTCCAATAACCCGCGATACGCTTCCTGGCTGGCACGCAACGCTTCAGCCCCCTTCCGCTGGTCTGTCACATCACGGATGATTGAAAGAAGGGCTTCAGGTTGGTGTTGGTCATTGTAAATGGTGACGACTTTGGCCTGGTATGTAACCCAACGCCCATCCTTGTGTTGCACCCGATACTCATGAGTTCCCACCCCTGACTCGATGACGCTGGCGACAAAGCTACTCATGTGAGGCAAATCCTCAGGATGAATACGAATAGAATCAGCTCCAGAAAGGGTTTCCTCAGAAGTAAAACCCAGGCTGGTAAAGTAAGCCGTATTGCAAAACAGGTGTTGCCCGTTTAAGTCTGTTAAAAGAATGGCGTCATCGGCGGCCTCTACCAGGGTACGGTATTTTTCTTCTGATTTGAGCAGAGCTTCCTCTGTTCGTTTACGTTCTGTGATCTCAGTGGAGAGGATAAAGATGCCTTGAGGTGCCGGTTGAATACTTAACTCAAACCAGCCAACCGTGCCGTCGGGAAAAACGAAACGGTTCTCAATGCGTTTAGGGAGACGGTTGTCCATGCATTGACGCAGAGTGGCAAACAGGTCGCTATTTTCGATTCCGGGGTACATTTCCATCATGGTATGGTTTAGTAGCTCTTCCGGTTTATAGTGCCCCTGCTGGGCAACTATCTCATTAACATATATGTACCGCCAGTTGAAATCAATAATCTGGCACCCTTCCATTAAGGTATTCAAGATTTGGTGATAATGAGACTCGCTTTCCTGTAAGGCTTCGGCGGCGTTTTTCCGTTCGGTAATATCTGTCAGGGTGGTGTATACCTGGTACGGTTGGTTATTGTGGGGAAGGAATTCGGGGACAGCATTGACGACGATCCAACGATAAGTGTGTTGGAGGGGATGGTACAACCCCATGATGACATCATTGACGGGCAGTCCTGTGCGGAGGGCGATTTGGGCGGGGTGTTGGTGGGGGAGAAAGGGGGAGCCATCTTCGTGAATGGCGTGTTGATATAGATCTATCGTATCGCGGCCGCGAAGCTCATTCAGACTTAGCCCCAAAATTTGTGCCGCCGAAGGGTTCGCCAGCGTAATCATCCCCTGCGTATCCTGATACACCACACCTTGCGTCATCGTGTCAAACAGGATGCGGAACCGACTCAGGCTGGTCTTCAGGCGGTTAGACTGATGTCGCACCAGTCCATAAAGGAGCAAACCAGTTGTAACTACAAAACCCAGCCCTTTGTACACACTCAGGGCAGTGATCCTGTCCAGATCTTGAGTAAAGTGGTTGAGAATGGAGTCAGAGAATAAGATCCAAAAGGTACTGATAATGACATAAGGCAAGACAACTTGAAAGGGGCCGTACCATTGTGAGTCACGGGGAGAGTGGTTCATGATTCTGCTTGTGGCCGTTTACCATACCACTGGGTAATACTGGTTTACAGGTTCATTTCGTGATTTTTCGTAGTGTAATTGACAACGCGCATAATCTAACATTGAGTCTTTGGGAATTCAGGGGGTTGACAGCAGATGTACGGGCTGGCCTTGTGCCTGCCCAGTATGGGGCAACCACAAGGGTTGCCCGTACCCCGCGTAATCCCCAAGAACCCTAACATTTTTCGCCCTGACGCTTTATCACCGCGTCGGGTATATCCGAGGCCACTCCCACTCCTTACCTCACCCCCAGGGGCGGGGAACGATTTTCGGCGCGGTTTGGCGGGTGTCCGCCCGCCAAACCGCGCCGTTGGTTTTTCCCTTCCTTCTGAGATTGAAGGGCGATGGGTCTTCCCCGCATGCTCTAAAACAGGGGTTTATCTTGGGCAAATCGCTTATGGTGAGCAGTATATTCGTGTTTATGAAGCGATACAAGTGGGCCTCCCACACCCCTGCTTCAGGGATGGGAAAGTGGTGAGAAATTCACCCTTATTCCCTCTGGTTCTGCTATAGCTCTAATGTCCTAACCCCCAACGTTATTTTCACTACAGCTTTGCCGGGAGTTTGTTACAATTTTCTGATGATGGTTACCCGCAAACTTTTTCAACCTGGTATTGACTGGCTTCAATTTCCCCGGCACCGGGTTCATTTTTTCACTTCTTACCCCGATCCCTTTTTAGAAATTCAATCGGACGACACGGAAAAATATTACGTGCCTTTTGTTCGGGTTGGGCCAGGTCGCCGTCGTGAGGAACAGGAATGGCAGGCCGATTTTCGGTTTCCTCTCCCACCCGCGTGGGATTTTCGTATTCTTTGGGAAAATGGACGGGTAGAAAAGCCGAAAAGGGCGGAGCATTTTACTACGCGCCTGCGGTCGTTTTGGCTACAAGATGGTGAACTGTTTGCGGGGAAACCCGCGGCCGCGATCTCACCTTCCCGGGTACTCAAAATCAATCACTTTCAGGGTTCATTGATCACGCGGCCGCTTTACATCTACCTTCCCCGTGGCTATGACGAACACCCCCAACAATCCTATCCGGTCCTCTATATGCACGACGGGCAGAACTGCTTTGCCCAGTTTGCCCATGACAGTTACGCTGGTTCCTGGAAAGCCGACCTCACCGCCGACCGGCTCATCGCCCTGGGGCAAATGCGTGAATGTATCATCGTAGGGGTTAGCAACGGTCGTGAAGAACGGTTGACCGAATATTTACCCCCACCACTGGTTTTTAACCCCAGCCCTACCCGGCGCAATCGCAAAGGGGAAACTCTGCCGCCGCAAATCATCGGTCAGGCTGATAAAACGGCGCGTTACTACCGGGAAGAAGTGGCTCCCTTTATGGCTGGTTTATTTCGTGTGCAAAGCGGCCGCGATCATACCGCTACTTGTGGCTCCTCCATGGGAGGGCTGTTTACTACCTATCTGGCCTGGGAACATGATGACTTTGCCCGTCATCATGCCGCTCTTTCCCCGTCATACTGGGTCACTCAGACAAGGGATAATCGCTTCAAAACAATTGAATACATCCAAAACAGCCCTCGCCCGGATATTCGTTTTTGGCTGGATAGTGGGACGCAAAACTCGCCTGGTCGGGGTTACGATGCCCGTTTTGAGGTGCTGGCTTTGCGTGACACACTGTTACACAAAGGGTTCACCGAGGGGGATGATTTTCAATGCGTGATTGATGAAGACGGCATTCACGATGAAGCTTCATGGGGGCGTCGCCTGAGCCAGGTTTTGCCGTTTCTGTTTCCGGTGGATGGTTGAACCGTGAGCACCCCTGTTCGGATCACCTAAACGTAGCTTCTCAATATTTTGGGGATAACAGGGCCTGAGCCTGTCGCAGGCCGTTGGTTTCGACAAGCTCAACCAACGACTACCACGCATTATTGAGAAGCTACACCCAAACGAACAAAAAGGGGCTATGGGCATTCGGGGGTGCGGTTAAAGGCCGGGGCTGGTGCTCCTGTAGGGGCAACCTGCCCCTACAGAGGACTCGAAGGGTACTAAAATGCTTGTAGTAAATGAACATAACCGCGCAAACTTTCTTCTAGAGCGGTGATGGACACATTCTCTTGCACCGTATGCGCGACAAACTCTTCACCAGGGGCGAAGCCAATCATGGGCAAGTTATATTTGACAAAATGGCGGCCATCGGTAGCAAAACGGTAACTGGTTAGAGGGAGTTCGCGGCCGCAACCCGCATTCATCAACTGCTGTGCCCTCTGTACCGCTGGATGAGTTTCCGGTGTATAAAAACCCACCAAAGGATCCTCAGCTTTTTCCGGCTCGCCCCCAAACAACCCCTCTTCTAACGTAAAATCTAACCCCTCAGCACAACGACTGATAAACAGGGCCAGACTCTTGGGGCTTTCGCTGGCACTGCGAAAATCAAGCAAAACTCGTGTCCAGGCTGGCGTGACATTCTGGCTCTTCGTATCCACTTCCACAATCGTGGGGGCAACGGTGGTAGCCCCTAAAACCGGGTGGCTGGAAAGCTGATCTTTGGTCTGCTCCACCCGAAGCAAAAAGGTTGCCAATTGATAATTAGGATTTTGTCCCCGTTCCGGCACACTGGCATGAACGGAACGGCCATGAAATTTTACCCAATAGGCGTATCCCCCCCGGTGCCCCAGGGCAATCTGGTTATCTGAAGGTTCCCCAATGACAACCAGATCAACGGGATAATCCAGATGTTCGGCCCAATAAACGGCCCCCGCCCCGCCGGTTTCTTCCTGGACAACACCGGTAAAAACGACATCACGCCGCGGCCGCACCCCCATACGTTTGAGCGCGGCCAGACTATATACCTGCACGGCCAACGGCCCTTTGATATCACACGCCCCTCGCCCCCGGATGCGCCCTTCCACTATCTGGCCAGAATAAGGGGGGACTGGCCAAAGGTTGGGATCCCCGGGGTCAACATGATCCAGGTGGGTGTTTAGCACCAACGCGCCCAATGAACGATCTTGACCGTAGACGCGGCCGCAGACATTGCCAATGCCATCCAGCCATACCTCATCTACCCCTAATTGGCGTAACTCTGCCGCAATCAATTGGGCAATCGTGCCCTCAGCCGTAGACATACTCGGCGTTTGAATCAGCCGTTGCGTAAAGGCCACACAATCCGCACTTAAACGATTCCAGTCCAATGACATACCAATTCCTTTGTAGCAAAGCGATGCGTACAGAAAAAAACCTTGCTTTGCGCACCCAGCGTCCCCACCTTCCTGAGTGTTCACTCAAAATTAAGTTGGATGACGCGACAGGAGACCGTCCACAGCAAACCGCTAAGTTATTTGCGAACGATCCCTTAGTAATCGTGCGCAATTATACTTACCACGGTCATAAAGTGATATTTTGAGGTGCGCGTCTTCTGACGCCTGTAAGTTATTTAATCCGCGTTCCTTAGGGCCTGTAAAAGAACAAGTTCCGTCAAGACCTGACAGGTTTTCGGAAACCTGTCAGGTCTAACCCCGGAAATTATATTTTTACGAACCCCTAGCTTGCTTCCCGATCCCGCAGGTGGGGAAACAACAAAACTTCGCGGATGGTGGTACTGTTGGTAAACAGCATCGTGATACGGTCAATACCCGTCCCAAAACCACCATTGGGTGGCATTCCATAACACATTGCCCGCAGATAATCCTCATCAATCGGGTGCGCTTCGTCTTCATCCGCCTTGTACATTCGTTGCATATCCTCAAACCGCTGTCGTTGGTCTAGCGGGTCATTTAGTTCTGTGAACGCATTGCCCATTTCCATCGTCGCAATGAAATATTCAAAGCGTTCAACATGGAAAGGATCATGAGGAATGCCCTTCGCCAGGGGAGAAATATCCCGGGGGTATTCGGTGATGAAGGTGGGCTGAATCAGACGGGGTTCCACATACTCACTCAGCAACACTTTGTCAATGAGCCGCCCCCAGGTAGCATCTTTGGGTGGGTTGCCGCCAATACGCCGGATGGCTTCCGCCAGGGCTGGGGCGGTGGGGTAATCCATGTAATCAATCTCGGCAAATTGTTTGATGGCATCACGTAAGGTAATGCGTTGCCAGGGTTGCCCAAAGTCAATGGTTCGCCCCTGGAATGTGATCGTACTGCCCCCGGTTAACGACTGGCACAGAAAAGAATACATCTTCTCGGTGAAATCCATCACGTCATGGTAATCCCAATACGCGGCATAAAACTCCATCTGGGTGAATTCTGGGTTGTGGGTCGGGTCTACGCCTTCGTTGCGGAAGTCTCGACCAATTTCATATACTCGTTCCAGATTCCCTACCAGGAGCCGCTTAAGATATAACTCAAAGGCAATACGCAGATAAAGGTCTTGTTTGAGTTGATTATGGTGGGTGATGAAAGGCCGTGCGGCCGCGCCCCCATACAGAGGTTGCATGATGGGGGTTTCTACTTCCAGAAAGCCGTGGTCATCCAGGAACCGGCGGATGAGGGAGACAATGCGGGCACGTGTGACGAACACCTGACGCACTTCCGGGTTTACGGCCAGGTCCGCATAACGTTGGCGGTAACGGTCTTCTACATCGGCAAAGGCACTATAACGCACAACCTGACCATCTATTTCTTGTTCTTTACCGGCGGGTAAGGGGGTAATGGCCTTGCTGAGGAGCGTCCAGGTTTGGGTGCGGAGACTGGTTTCACCGCTACGGGTGCGGAAGAGGACGCCTGTGGCCTGAACAAAATCGCCCAGGTCTAGCAGTTTACGGTAAATGGTATGAGTCTCTTCGCCAATGATGTCACGGTTGAGAAACAGTTGGATTTTGCCACTGCCATCTTCTATGTGGCTGAAGATGGTTTTACCCATATCACGGATGCTCACAATGCGGCCGCAAACTGTAACCGTATGTTCGGGTGCATCTGGGGTATCTGCTGTGCTGGCAAAAAGGGCGACAGCATCTGCGGCCGCGTGGGTGCGTTCCACGCGGAGGGGGTAAGCATCAATGCCCGCTTCACGCAGTTGGGCCAGTTTGTCCAGGCGGGCTTGTTCTAAACGGGAAGGTTCCCAGCTCATAGATAACTCCTCTGAAAATAGTCACGAATTGAAAAAACACGGATATGAGGAAACACGGATAAAAAAGAACAGGGATGAGGATGAAAATGGTGGCGTTATTTTCATTCACCCCTTCAGCAAGCTCAGGGCAGGCTTGGTGCGGCCGCAGGTTCATGGGGAACTTCTGCGAAAATGTAGGGCGATTTTGTAAATCACCCAGCGGACGATTTACAAAATCGTCCTACAGATTTTTATTCATCTTGGTGCGGCCGCAGGTTCATGGGGAACTCCGGCGAATGAGCCTGGCGGTTTTCCGTCGGGTGGGGTAACTGAACGCTTACGCAAAAAGCCCGTAACAAGGACGGGCTTTTGACAGAGGGTTGCCATCATTCACCCTGCCGCAGATTAATACTGTGGGTAGCTATAGCTTTCCAGAAAAAGATTTTGGGATTGACACAGCACTTTTAGAGATTGACGATTGAATAACTAAGCCGTTGCCTGAGCTTGTCGAAGGTAACGGCTTAGTCGTTACGTTTTACCGCCATAATACAGGCATAGAATGGCTACCACGAAAGACCCATCTCCCTGCGATCCCAGCGGGAAGGGGGTTAGGGGTGAGGGGAAGCTCTATACCGGAATTAATTTGTTAAATCTCAATAACGCCAGTGCGGCGAACCCAGGTTATTCAATTTTAGTGATGCGGAAGGTAAGGAGACCATTGGGGGCATTCACTTGAACCGTGGAGCCAATTTTGGCCCCCACAAGAACACGCCCAAGCGGACTTTCATTAGAGACGCGGCCGCTAACCGGATCCGCTTCAGCCGCACCAACCAGGTGATACCGTTCCACTTCATTGTAACCATCTTCAACAATGGTTACCCACGACCCAATGCGAACCGTATCTTTGGCACCCTGTTTTTCACTAATGACCTCATAATTGGAAAGGATGGCTTCCAACTCCTGAATCCGCCCTTCCAGGAATGATTGTTCGTTCCGCGCCGCTTCGAGTTCGGCATTGTCAACAAAATCATCGTCCTGACCATCTTCAAAGGCGCGATGTAGACGATCGGCGATCTCCGCACGCTTCACTGTCGCAAGATGTTCCAGCTCTTCGGTGATGCGTTGTAGTCCATCGGCAGTAATAAGATAGGGTTTCTTTAAGGTTCCTGTGGTCATTTTATCCTTTATATAAACGCAAAAACCGCCCTGAACAGCGGTTGCGTAAAGATACATGTCTAAGCGGGGCAGTAGTATAGCAGATTCATTGGCAATGTAAAGTGCCCTGCGTTAAACTCCCGTGGGAGATGATCTATGATTAGTAAACGTCAATTAGGCTTCATTTTTATTGGTTTGGGGGGGCTGGGTATTCTTGGTTCATTTATAATTGATTGGTTAAGAGTAAATGATTATGGTGGTATTGGGCCAACTCAAAAATTGGGTTTATTGGCCGCCGGTTTGTTAATTGGTTTGGGGTTGACACTTCTACCTTTGGGTCAGCGTCCTGCCTGAAGAACTAGCGCTTTCAAGAAAAAGATTGTAACTATAGCTTTTAAGAAAAAGATTTTGACTGTACGGGCAACCCTTGTGGTTGCCCCAGTGGAGGGCAGGCACAAGGCCAGCTCCTACTCAAAATTATTATCTTAAGGTCTATATAACAGCCGCGCTGGAGAAACC
>JAGNBF010000098.1 GCA_018004935.1 Chloroflexota bacterium
CTACCGGCGCGGTTTGGCGAGCGGACGCTCGCCAAACCGCGCCGAAAATAGTTCCCCGCCCCTGGGGGCGGGGTTAGGGGTGGGGGTGGCCTTGGATAAACCCAACACGACGATAAAGTGAGACGGCAACAGGGCGAAAAAATGTCAGATTATGCCCTTTGACAGTATAGTTACCAAGGATTAATAACCTACGGAACTAAGACGGGAGCGTCGCACCGCTTTACCCGTTGACTGAATTGAGAATTGCTGATGTTTTCCGGGTTCTTTGGGATTTCATGGAGTACGGGCAACCCTTGTAGTTGCCCCACAAAGCCAGCCCCTCCATCTGGTGTCAACCCCCTGAATTCCCCAAGAACCGTTTTCCGATGCATATTGAGGTTAGCATGCGAACTGTCTTTTGGGATTATGATCAAAATAGCGTGAAAATGATTGACCAGCGCACTCTGCCCTGGTCTTTAGAGGTGGTCGAATACACAGATTTTGTGGCCGTAGGGCAAGCCATTAAAGAGATGGTGGTGCGGGGTGCACCAGCCATTGGCGCGGCCGCGGCCTTTGCTTTAGCCCTCGCCGCCCGGCAGAGCCGGGCCACAGATCTGCCCACCTTACAGCAGGACATCAACGCGGCCGCGCACCTTCTCCACAGCGCTCGCCCCACCGCTGTCAACCTGGCCTGGGCTTTACAACGGCTTCAGCACGCGGCCGCGGGTGCTGGTGCACTCCACCCCGATGACCTGCGCCAGCTTCTCCTGACCGAGGCCCAGGCGCTGGCCGATGAAGATGTGGCCCTCAACCGGCGTATGGGTTTCCACGGAGCCGAACTGATCAGCGATGGCGACACCATCTTACACCATTGCAATACGGGCGCTTTAGCCACAGTAGATTGGGGCACGGCCCTGGGTGTTATCTTTGCCGCCCACGAACAAGGGAAAAATATCCATGTCCTGGTGGATGAAACGCGGCCGCGGCTCCAGGGCGCACGCCTCACCTGTTGGGAACTCCAACAGCGCGGCATCGCCTACGACCTCATCGCCGACAATGCCGCCGGTCATTTTATGCGCCGGGGTGAAGTCAACCTCGTTTTGGTAGGCAGTGATCGCACCGCCGCCAATGGAGATGTCGCCAACAAAATTGGCACCTACCAGGTCGCCGTCCTGGCCAAAGAAAATGGCGTCCCGTTTTACCCGGTTGTCCCCACCAGCACCATCGATCTGAACCTGGCCCATGGCGACCTTATTCCCATTGAGGAACGCTCCGCCGACGAGGTGATCACTGTCTGGGGTACACCTATCGCTCCTGAAGGCAGTACCGCCCGCAATCCCGCCTTTGATGTGACCCCCCATCGCTACGTCACCGGCATCGTCACCGAAGCAGGGATCGTCTACCCACCCTTCAGCAAAAATCTGCGGTCAGCGGTCATGGCAGAACAACAGCCGAACAAAAAATAAATCCGTGTCAGGGGTGGGGTATGCGCTTCTGTTTTATGGCACACCCACCCCACACAACACACCACATCTTATGCACAATATACCCGTCGTTATCTTGGCTGGGGGACAAGGGAGCCGTATGCAAAGCGGCGAAACCACCATTAAAAAAGAGTTGGTTCCGGTAGGCGGCCGCCCTATTCTCTGGCATGTCATGCAAAGTTTCTCCACCTATGGCTTTCACCGTTTCATCCTTTGCCTGGGCCACATGGGGGAACAAATCAAACGGTATTTTCTAAATTACGACACCCTCTCCCGAGATTTCACCCTTCACCTGGGGGAAGAAGGCTCCCAAGCCATTGAATTTCACAATCAGCGGCCGCATCCGGCCTGGGAAGTTACCCTGGTAGATACCGGGCTAAACACAGAAAAAGCCAGCCGTATTGCCCAGGTTGCCCCTCACATTCAGGCAGAGCGTTTTTTCGTCAGTTATGGGGATGATGTGTCTGACGTAGATTTGGCCGCTCTGGTGGCCTTTCATGAGGCCCACGGCAAAATGGCAACTCTCACCGCTGTGCAGGTCAACCTGGAATATGGTGTGGTCGAGGCCGATGAAACGGGGCTGGTGCAAGGGTTTGTGGAGCGGCCGCGGCTGGCCCATTGGATCAACGGCGGTTACATGCTCTTTGAGCGTCCCGTCCTGGCGCAAATGCAGGCGGGAACCAACGTCAACCTGGAAACTCAGGTACTCCCCCACCTGGCCGCCGAAGGTCAATTAATGATGTACCGGCACAAGGGTTTCTGGAAATCCATGAACACCATGAAAGATAATATTACGCTAGAGCAAATCTGGCAGGCGGGTGCACCCTGGAAAAAATGGGCCTGATCCCGAAATTTTTATGACTCGTTCTCGCTTCTTCGTCACCGGGGCAACCGGCTTTATCGGCCAACATCTGGTCACACATTTACTCACCAGCGGGCATGAGGTCATCCTTCTGGTACGGGAAGGTTATGACGGAAAACCCTTACCAGGACTGTTGGCGGGTCTGCGGCCGCAACTCCATCTGGTTTATGGCGACCTGCGAAACTACAACCTGACCGTCCGCGCCGTGCGCGAGGCCGCTCCCACACACGTCATCCACCTGGCGGCCATCGGCGTCACCGACCCGTTTTTGCCTGTGCAAACGGCCCTCAGCCATAATCTAAATGGAACACTTCATTTGTTACGTGCCTGCTTTGAAAAACAAGGGGGAGTGGAACAGTTGATTGTGGCCCGCACACCAGGGGAACGCACAGCAATGAATGTGTATGCCGCCAGCAAAGCGGCCGCGTGGCAGTTTTGTCAGATGTATACACGTACCCAGGAATGGCCTATTATCGGGGGAATGGTGTTTCAGGCTTATGGGCCAGGTCAGGATCATCGAGCATTGGTGCCATCAGCCATTGCGGCCGCGTGTGCCGGGCACGATTTTCCCATGACCGCCGGTACGCAACAGCGTGACTGGGTTCACGTCAACGATGTCGTCAACGGCTTCCAGACTCTCACCCAGGCCACTCTTGCCCCTGGAACCACCATCGAATTGGGTACAGGCCAACCCCACAGCGTCGCCACGGTTGTCACACTCATTTACCAATTGGTCAATCGTGGGGGGAAACCCCTCATCGGGGCACTCCCTCGCCGCCCAGGCGAAGACTCTGTTCAACAGGCCAACATCGCCGCTACCCTCGCGGCTATTGGTTGGCAGGCCCAACACACCTTACACAGCGGTCTGGCCCAGGTTATCCACGATGGCCTCAACCAGTGAGTTCAAACTAAAACTGATGCGGCCGCTCTACCTGCCCAGGCTGTGACCAACAACAAAATGTCACTTTATAACCGTGGTAAGTTATGTGCGCACAATCCCCAAGCCTGTTGCCTGAGCTTGTCGAAGGCAAACGGGCTTCGACAAGCTCAGCCCCCGAGAGGGTTAGTCGTTAGCTTTTAGGGCAGATATCCCGTCCACAATGGACTTTGGCGTGCCCCATTCAGGCGAATCTCAAAATGGATATGCGGCCCGGAAGAACAGCCCGTATTGCCCGTATAACCAATTAAATCCCCCTGATACACAATTTGTCCTGGCACAACATTAAAACCACTCAGATGGGCATAAAACGTTTCATAACCATTGCCATGATTAATGACGATCAGGTTACCGTAACAGTAAATATTCCAACTGGCATACGTTACCGTCCCCGTATCTGAAGCATAAGCCGCCGACCCTTCCGAGAGGGCCACATCAATTGCCTGATGCCCATACCAATAACCCTGGCTTAAATTACGGCTACTAACCGGCCAGATAAACGTCCCTGTCCCCACCACCAACGATTGCCCTGATGGCCCCGATGGTAGCGAAGGCGGGTTCCAGACAAATACTTCCCGTACCGCCCCAGGGATGAAAATCTGTGTCCCTGGGTAAAGGCGAAAGGGAAACTCCAGGTTGTTGGGCATGTAGGCAATAATCTCTTCTACCGGAATGCTATATTTAATAGAAAGACTTTCCAGCGTTTCACCTGGCAAAACATCGTGCAAAACCCCATCTTGTGGACAAATAATCAGCACAACGCCTACACCTAATTGACCAGAATCTTTGCTCAGTTCGGGATTACAACCCAGGATGGTTTCCGTTTTGATACCAAATTGTTGGGCAATAATACCGGGGGTGTCATTCATCTCTACGGTGTAGGTAATGAGCTGGTGGGTGGGCAGTTTACCCTGGAAGGTACGAGGGTTGTAGTTAGGCGCAAGGCTGTAATCATACACGATAGGTAGTTCAGCCATATTGTAGGTAGTTACGTTAGCTGAAGGGATGAGGGCCGCGGCCGCACTACTATTTTCACTACTCGTATCAGGTGAAGTGGTTGCGGCCGCGGTATTGGCCGTTGCCTCCGTATTAGCATTGGCTTCTAACTGATTGGCCCGATAACTCCGCCCCCACACAATTAACATCGCGGCTATCACCATCATCACCAGATAACCGCCATACAGTTGCCAAAACGATTTTCCGCGCATCATGTTCACCTCAAGCATGAACCCTTTTTATGTGCTTTCGAGTTCACCACCGTTCACTATACCCCAAAGCGCGGCCGCAACAAAAAACGGGCTGGCAATGCCAGCCCGCTTCTCAGATTTTATTCAGCAACCCAACCGACATAACGCAGTAGGTATCTAAAAATGGCTCTCCACCACGATCATAAAATGGCATGAAGACCCATCCCTAACCCCGCCCCCAGCGTCACCCAGGTTATTTTTGGACGATTACTTAACTACCATCAGCCGTGAGGGTTTCCAAGAACTCGTAATTGTCACGCGTTTTACGCAGTTGTTGCAAAACCGCCGAGGTAGCATTAACCATATCATAACCAGGTGTATCCATCAGATGACTGAGCATCCGACGCATTGTATACACACGAGCCAACTCATCAGCCGAAAGAAGTAACTCTTCACGACGAGTACTGGAACGTTCAATGTCAAAGGCGGGAAAGATACGGCGTTCCTGCAAACGACGACTCAACACCAATTCCATATTCCCTGTTCCCTTAAACTCCTCGTAAATCACATCATCCATACGGCTACCGGTATCAATCAGGCATGTACCAATAATCGTCAGGCTTCCCCCTTCCTCAACATTACGGGCGGCCCCAAAAAACCGTTTGGGCGGATAAAGGGCGGTAGGATCAAGACCACCGGAAAGAGTGCGGCCGCTGGGAGGAACCGTCAGGTTATAAGCACGAGCCAGACGGGTAATCGAGTCGAGCAAAATCACCACATCCTGCCCTGCTTCCACCAAACGTTTCGCCCGCATGAGCGCCATTTCCGCCACCCGGCAATGCTGTTTCACTGGTTCATCAAAAGTAGACGAGACAACTTCCCCTTCCACCGAACGTTGCATGTCCGTCACTTCTTCAGGGCGCTCCCCGATAAGAACCACCATCAGGTAAACATCCTGGTAATTATGAATAATGCCATGAGCAATATCCTTCAAAACCGTCGTTTTACCCGCTTTAGGCGGCGAAACAAGCAAACCACGCTGACCCCGGCCAATCGGAGCCACCAGATCTAATAAACGGGTAGACAATGTGTACTGATCCGTCTCTAGCTTAATTTTTTGGTCAGGGAAAATAGGGGTGAGTTGTTCAAAATGAGGGCGATTTTTCGCCAGTTCCGGGCTACGACCATTCACCGCTTCCACACGGAGAAGGCTGTAATATTTCTCATTTTCTTTGGGGATACGTACCTGCCCCATCACCTGATCGCCTGTACGAAGGCCAATGCGGCGTATTTGTGAATTAGAAACGTAAATATCTTTTTGACCCGGTAAATAGTTCTTGGAACGCAAGAACCCCATGGTCTGTTTATCATCTTCAATAATTTCTAACACGCCACCACGAAACTCAAAACCGCTTTCTTCCGCGCTGGATTCCAGCAGACTATAGATTAGGTCTTGTTTCTTCATGGTGCTATAACCAGGAATATTCCGATCGCGGGCCAGTTGGCGCAATTCATTGAGTTTTTTGGTGTCAAGTTCGGCGATGTCCATGCAAAATTCTCCCTATGGGCATGAAAAGTAGAGGGGATATAGAAAGATAAACCTGCCGGGTTTATCCGTCACGTTCGTGTGAGGTCTTATCAAGGACGAAGGGCTCTATTGTCAACAGGATCAAATATGGAATTTGTCGCCCCACCAGCGGTTCTCAGGCAAAATCATTTGGTTGTCAAACTATTTGGGGGAACAGACGTAAGATGGGATTAACCAATTGTGGTGCAACCGAAATAATCCGGTTACGGAAGTACAGTATAACACGCTCTTTATGGTAAGTCAAAGCCCGGAAAGGGGGGGAAAACCCGAACAGACCATCGCCCTACCAACGACATTAAGCACGCTTGCAATGCCCAAATGTCTGTGTTAATATGGCCTTACCCTACTGTACACGTGATGGATACCTCGTCTTGGGCCAACGTTTTTTGCTTTGGGAATTGGCATACGTAGAGAGGATGTAGTAGCCGATGAGGCCAGGCAGAGGTTCTTACGAAAAGATTCCCACCTGTCTCCGACAGGTTCAATCAACAGGTTCTACACGGTATGGTGGGGTTAATTCATTTCTATGTCTGTAGCCTCTGATTACATCAGGGGCTTTTCTTTGCCCTCATTTAACGACTTAGTAATTGTTCGTTTTTAACTTAGGATAGGTTTATAGCGGAATTCGCGGGGTGGGGCTACATGTAGGACTGGCCTTGTGCCTGCCCCGTCGAGGGCAACCACAAGGGTTGCCCCTACAGATGGTGTCAACCCCTGAAATCCCAAAGACCCAAACATGCCACGAACTTCCGGGAACTTATAAATTCATCTGTTTTGACCACAACGAACTATCACTAAACCCCAGAGGATTCTTTTTGTATGATTCGTGAGCGCATCGCTGACGATATTTACGTCTTCACCAGTCGTCGTTATGCTCAGGTAACAGCCGGGGCTGTCTTAACCAAAGAGGGGGTGATCCTTATTGATACCCTCTTTTACCCGGAAGAGACGCAGGCAATCAAAGATTTCCTTGAAAAACGACTGGGACTCACTATCTGTTATGTCATCAATACCCACTACCATGCCGACCATTCGAGCGGCACGTGGATGTTCCCAGGTGCTCGCATCGTAGGCCATGCCCATTGTCGGGAACTGCTTAATACGACCGGGCGTGCCGGTCTAGAGCAAATGAAAGCGCAAATGCCGGAGTTCCAAAAAACGCGGATCATCCTGCCCGATACCGTGTTCAACGATGGTATCATGAACATTCATATTGGCGGCAAGTCATTGCGCCTTTACCATTTTCCCGGTCATAGTCTGGATATGATTGGGGTGATGGTAATGAATGACCGCATTCTCTTTGCTTCTGATAACTCCATGCCTGTTCCCACCTTTTTTGATGGTCGCCACGCTGACTTGGTGCAATCGCTTCGTACGATGTTGGCGTTGGATCCTACCAATGTGGTACAAGGACATGGGGAAGTGATTTTGCGGGGTGAAGTGGAGAATATTCTGAAGGACGATCTGGCGTACCTGGAAAATATTAAAAAGAAGGTTGAAACGGTTCTTGCCGCCGGACAACCGCCAGAAGTGCTGGACAATATTTCGATTGAAAGTTGTGGTAAGTCAAGGATTCCCTTAAATGGGCTGGCGGTTGATTTACATCGGGCGAATTTGCGGCGATTATATGGGGAATTGCAGGAGGCAAGGCCGGGGTTATAGTTTTCTGACTGGGGCAGTAAGCGTTCAGTCCCTCTGGTGGGAAAGCCTTCCGAAGGTTTCGAGAAAGGTGTTGACCAGTGGAACAAACCTTCGGAAGGCTGAACGCTTACAATGAAACACACCCTTTGGAAAATCGTCCTACAGGTTAGTACAACTAATCTGAATCATGCCCTGGCTTGTCTGTATCAGGATGTCAGTAAGGTTATTTTTCCGGGTAAGATTTGATAGCTTATTTTCGCGGCCGCGTCCGTCAACACTTCCCCATCAGCATGAATGGGCGTACCAGGATCACTGGTGATGTGCAAACGTTGGGTGCGGTCATGTAAAACTTGGGGATGTTTCAGGTGTGAGCCATTAAATAAGCGAGGGAGCAACCTCAACACCGTACTTTTGGATACTTCTGGTAAAAAAACAAAATCAAAAAGACCATCATCCATGCGGGCATGGGGCGACATATAGAATAGCCCCCCCGTACGTGGGCTGTTGCACACGGAAAGCAGGTATGTTGGCCCCTCGTGACTGCCATTATCCCACTCAATCTGCATATGCCAGGCTTTTAAGTTAAACAACGCTTTGGCCAGAGAGGCCAGATAACGTATGTTGCCGGAAAGCCGTTTCATTTTGACGTTTTCGATAGTCACCACTGGCTCCATCGCCACAGCACAGTTATTATCGAAGTAATGATCATTCACCTGCCCGGCATCTATCTGCCGGGTCTGGCCCCGAGCGATGATCTGGGCACACTCTTTTAGGGGGCGCGGCAGGCCAGCCATATCGTTGAAGTCGTTGCCGGTGCCAATAGGCAGAACCCCAAAAGGAATGGTGGGGTTGTCAGGACCCGCGGCCGCGATTAATCCATTTACGACCTCATTGACAGTGCCATCACCACCGGCCGCAATGACTGCGGTATATCGCCCAGACGCGGCCGCAGTTCGGGCCACTTCTGTCCCCTCTTTTGGCCGACTGGTTACATGCCAGTCACAGGTCAAACCTGATTCAGCTAATACCTGTTTCGCTTGTTCCAGCCGTTTTCTGGCCCGCCACCGATTGGCATAAGGGTTGAGAATGATTTTAATTGTCATAACAGAATTAACACCGAAAAAACACAAAAGTTACTGGGAAGCGTAAACGTTCAGTTCCCTGAGAAGATGAACCTTCCGAAGGTTTCTGTGTAGATGGTGACCAGTGGGACAAACCTTCGGAAGACTGAACGGTTATTGGAAAGCGGTAAAACAAGTAACTGTTCCGTAAACCCAGCCCTGAGAGCATTAGTCGTTACCGTTCAACCCAAATTGAGAATTGCTGGCTAAAAAGCCGGTCATTTACCGGCCAACTACAGGCAGATAATCCTGATGAGTCAAAGCCAGACCACCAGGCACAACGAACACCAGGGTATTGCCTTGCGTGGGATAAACGGGCGCTCCTAAATCCAGCACAAAGGTTACTGAGGCTGGCTTATTACCGGACGCCGTGACCGTATAATAACCGGATTCAGCCTGAGTGGTATCGAGTTCAAAAGTTAAGAGTCCGTTGTTATCTACCGAGACGGTTGTGGTGAAGGTATATCCGTTGATGGTAAGGGTGAGCGCTTCATCAGGGGGAAAGGCGGTGCCCTGAACAACAAAGAAACTACCTGGCGCCCCCTGTGCATGATTGATGGTGAGGGTGGGCGTGTGATCAACAAACCGGCCAATACGATTGGCGGAGGTTTCACTAAACCAGATTGCCTCCCCCACGTGCTCCAGGCCGAAGGGGCGGCCGCCAGCTATAGGCACAGCGAATTCGGTAAAGGGTGTGTTGACGGTGCCGGTAATGGTACTTGTCACCAGGGGGGCCTCTAATATCTGTAGAGAAGTCGAATACGTCGTAGGGGAGATAGTGAGGAGTTGTTTGGCGGCGGTGAATACGGTGGGCATCAAAATAGAGGAAAGAGGCGCGGCCGCGGCCAGGGAAAGTTGTCCAATCTGATCCACGCCGGTTTCGGCAAACCACACATCATTACCTTGCCGCAGTATGTCGGATGGGCCACTGAGAACGGTAGGGATCACAAACTCGTTCAGGGTATTGGTAGAGGGAATCAGTTGTACAATACGATGATCCACAGGACCATAATAGGTAAACCAGAGGGAATCTGCCGATTCTACATGGAGCCGGTATGGCTCACCAGCAGGTAATACCCAGGCTGTCACTTCATCATTTTGCGGGTTCAAACGGACAATCGCAGGCGACAAACCCGAACGGGAGACAAACCACACCATCCCATTGTCGTCCAGAGTCACATCAAAAACGTCCAGGGAGGGAGAAACCGTCCATAAGGTGACATTATTACTGGTAGGGATGAGGCGACCTACTGTACTGCCATTGTCAAACCAGACATCCCCACTCTCCGACAGATCCAGGCCAAAATGGTGTGCATCACCCATGGCCCATTCCCAGCGGTTATTGGTGGCAGGATCCAGACGGCCAATGGCATCTCGATTACCCGTGGTGTACCAGATGAAGCCAGAAGTGTCTGGGTGGATACCCCACACATTACCAGGGATTGTATAGTAAGTTAGATCTGTGGCGGTGGCATCCAAATGACCAATGCCGCTGACGTGAAAGGAGGCAAACCAGATATCGCCATCATGGTTGATGGCCAGGTTGCCTGGGTCTAGGGGGTTAACCGCATAGAGATAGAGAGTTTTTGTGATCGCGGCCGCAACCGGTGTATTCTGGCTTTGTACGGGTAAAGTGGTGCTCAACAAAACAAACGTACCGAGACAAATGATCAACACAAGGAAAAAACGTTTAAGGGGTTTCATGTCTCTCAGACCTGATACCTGACAACAAGGTTCCGGGCTGATTAGAGATGAGACTATGCACCCCTAAACGAATCAATTTCTGAGCGATAGGGACATCGTCTAAAGTCCAGATGTTGACCAGGTAATTATTGGCTCTGGCCCAGGCCATATAGTCGGCATCTAGTGTTTCATAGTAGGGATGGTCGGCGTGGCAGGGGAAGGACCATGTGGGGGAATAACGGTCAAACATGCCGATGTGCAGGAAACCAAGGGGAATCTCGTCGCCGGTGAGGAGATATAGGCGGCTCAGGGCCGCCGGGTTAAATGAGGAGATGAGGATTTGCTGTTGCACGCCGTAGTGCCGGATGCAGGCGGCAATAGCACTTT
This sequence comes from Chloroflexota bacterium, assembly GCA_018004935.1. Lineage (GTDB taxonomy): Bacteria > Chloroflexota > Anaerolineae > Promineifilales > Promineifilaceae > Trichofilum. The sequence goes on from JAGNBF010000098.1 coordinate 10,870, forward strand.
CTGCACCTTTATCATCCTGATCATCGTTTTTGATTTCAAGGTTGTAAAGGAAATGGGGACCAAACAGGGCAAAGACCTGGGCCAGGGTAGGGATGGATTCCCCCTGTCCGGCATCAAGGGCTTGTAACTGAGCCAGGGTAAGATCGGTAACGCGGCCGCGACCGTTTGTCGTTCTATCTACCGTATCATCATGAACAATCACCGGCACGCCATCGGCAGAGAGTTGCACATCAAACTCTATACCGTGCGCTCCTTGTTCTTTGGCTAAACGAAAAGCGGCGAGCGTATTCTCCGGCGCGGCCGCGCTTGCCCCCCGATGCCCAATTACAAAGGGGGCTGGAGTATTGAACCAGCCATTAGCCACAAACGAAGACATAACGGTTGTCCTTAAGTAACGATACACGTCCTTGAGGGCTGAGCTTGTCGAAGTTATTTACCGCATTCCTAAACTACCTCATTCTATTCTCTCTCTACAGATCCACAAAATATGACTCCGCCGCCCGGTCTATCATCTCTTTAGACATGCGTGGCTCCGTTTCCAGATAAGAAGCAATATCTACCAACTGATCCAACAAGTCACGGGGATGATTGGCTCGTAAAGCACGATTCTTTTTAAGGTAATACTCTTGCAAGAGGTACCGAATCGCCTGATCATCAAAAGGAATATTGCGCCGATGGCACATGCGTTTGAAAATTTCCCGGTATTCATCAAAACTGGGTGAAGTAATCTCAATTTTATGGCGAATACGGCGCAAAAACGCTTCATCTACCAGGTCACGGGGGGGGAGATTGGTAGAAAACACCAGGAGCAGGGAGAAAGGAACCTCCAGTTTGCGCCCGGTGTGTAGGCTGAGGAAGTCCACATTTTTTTCCATCGGCACGACCCAACGATTGAGCAGATCTCGCGGCCGCACCTGTTGCCGTCCAAAGTCATCAATTAAAAACATCCCCCCATTCGCTTTCATCTGAAAAGGGGCTTCATAAAACTTATTGATGGGATCATGCTTCAATTCCAACCCATCCAGCGTCAACTCCCCACCTACCATAATCACCGGGCGGCGAATCTTGATCCAACGAGAATCGCGCCGCGAGGATGGCAGTGCCCCGGTTGCCGTTTTGCTATCCGATTTAGCTGGGGTATGGTTAATCTCATCAAACACTTTGATGATTTGCCCATCTGCTTCTACAGCATAGGGGATATACATATCATCGCCTAGAATTAAACGGTCAATACTTTCGGCGATAGTCGTTTTACCATTACCAGGTGGCCCATATAAAAAAATAGATTTACCAGAATTGACCGCTGGCCCAATTTTGGCAAACACCTTTTCATTCAGAACCATGTGGGAGAGCGTTTTGCTCATCAGATGGGGTGTCACGGTAAGCCGTTTACGTTCTTGAGAACGAACCGATTTTACATAATCTTCCCAGGTAACGGGTGCGGCTCCGGTGTAGGCTGTCCGTTCCATGAGTTCACGGGCACGGGCCATGCCTTTGTTCGTGATGATATATTGATACGAGCCAGCACCTAACCCCGCGGCCGCGCCGCGTACCTCACAAAGTTGTTCCCGTTTCAAAAAATCCACCGCCGGACTCAAGACGGAGGAGAACGGCAACCGCATCAAGGTAGCAATTTCGTGACCCGTGAGCTGACCACGCAAATATAAAATCTTAAGCGCCATATCAGAGATAAAGCCCAGACTCAGGCCAGTATCTTCAATACTATCAATCAAATGTGGTTCCCAACTACGTTCGTGAACCTCACTGGGGGCAACTTCCGGAGCCGTTGACATAGAATTACTCCTTTGTCACTTTTGGCATGGTTCAAAAGTCGGTAAATGGCGCTTAACAGTTTGTAGGGCAATTTGGTAAATCGCCCACGAGACGATTTACCAAATCGTCCTACAAATTTGTAAAGTTGACCTGAATCATGCCTTACTTTTTGTAACTATACACATCCTCGAGGGCTGAGCTTGTCGAAGCCCGGCTCCGCCTGCGACAAGCTCAGGCAGAGCCATACCCCACCTGTATATATACTACTTTTTAACCTCATACACTTGGATCAAATTCGTTTGACCTACCTGATTAAAGGGGATACCCGCCGTAATAACCAACCGATCCCCCTCATGCAGGCCCAGCGGCCGCAACGCCGCCACTGTCTCATCTACCATTTCATCCGTAGCCACATACATCTTAGAAACCAACAGACATTCTACCCCCCAAACCAAAGCCAGGCGACGTTGGGTTCGCACCAGGGGAGAAACAGCCAGAACCGGCGTTTTGGGACGATGACGCGCAATTTGTTGCGCCGTATAACCGGACATAGTAGAGCTAACAATCGCTCTGGCTTTAATCTCTTCAGAAATGGCACAACTAGAAGCACTAATCGCTTCGGTCACAGTAGCAATTTCTGACTCCGTCTCCTGTCGCCGCCGCCGCCAGGTATCATAAGGAAAGTCAGATTCGGTGATTTCAGCAATGTGGCGCATCATTTGCACGGCTTCCACCGGAAATTTGCCCGAAGCCGTTTCCCCCGAAAGCATCACCGCATCTGTGCCATCAAGAATGGCGTTAGCGACATCACTGGCCTCGGCACGAGTGGGGCGGGGATGTTCCACCATTGATTGAAGCATCTGGGTGGCGGTAATCACCGGTTTACCCGCCCGATTACAGGCCCGGACAATTCGTTTTTGTAGGAGGGGCACTTGTTGAGGCGGCATATCAATACCCAAATCACCCCGGGCCACCATCATGCCATCGGTAACGGCCAGAATATCATCCAGGTGTTCGATAGCTTCGCTTTTTTCGATTTTGGCAATAATGGGAATAGAAACACCCCGTTCTTTTAGCATGCGGCGTAATTCTAAAATGTCTTCGGCATTACGCACGAAAGAGAGCGCCACATAATCTAGTTCCAAACGGCAAATCAAATCCAGATCTTGGATGTCTTTTTCAGGAATACTGGAAATTGGCAATTCGGTACCGGGGGCGCTGATCCCTTTGCGTGCTTCTAACAAACCGGCCACCGTGACCACACAGTAAAGGGTGTCTGGTTTTTTATGGGCTACCTGAAATTCTACTTCGCCATCACCAATGACCAGACGGGCACCGGGCTGAACCGCCGCGATGAGATCCGGGTGAGGGAGATGGATCATGGCGGGCTGGCCTGGGTGAGCGGTGAGGACAATTTCATCGCCCACATTTAGACTGATGCCTTTAGCCCGGACATGACCCAGGCGGAGCTTTGGTCCCTGTAGATCACCCAGGAGAGCCAGAACTTTGCCTTCCGCGGCCGCGATTTCCCGCAATAACTTCACCGTCGTTGTGTGCGCCTCATGATCACCATGAGAAAAGTTGATCCGGGCCACATTCATCCCCGCGGCCAACATTTTACGGATCACTTCTGGCTTGTTAGAGGCGGGACCTATCGTAGCAACTATTTTTGTTCGGGCCATTGTTTATCTCGCAGGCGTGATTTGTAGCACTTTGTCCATGACCATCTAAAACTGATTTCTTGAAATGGCCCCAAAAGATGGGACAATCTGAAATATCAGGGGGTCTTGGGGATTTCAGGGGATTGACACCATCTGTAGGGGCAACCCTTGTGGGTGCCCTCAGCGGGGCAGGCACAAGGCCAGCCCCTACATGTAGCCGCACCCCACAAATTCCGAAAGAACCATATCAGGCAGTTGTATAGACAATAGTGTACTACGAAGAACACGCAATATGGAATACGGTGTAACGACTAAGCCGGTTACCTGATCTTGTCGAAGGCAACAAAGGGCTTCAACAAGCTCAGCCCACGAAGGCGCTAATAGTTACAATATGATAGATAAATGATTGTTGGGGTGTCAAAACACCAAAAGAAGAAAACCCTGTGCCTTGATTCTAGTTACTCTCCCAAATTGGGCAAACCAACACAGCAATTCTCAATTTAACCAACGGTTAAAATCGTTACCCGCCAAAAGCACGCTCGAAAAATGGCCCCAGCCGTAGAACAGTCTTTCAGGCTGTTGCCCCTCTCGTGAAAACAAAAATGGCAGTAACAATACACAACCTCGAGGGCTGAGCTTGCCGAAGCCCGACTCCGCCTGTACAGAAAGCGCACAGCCTGGAAAGGCTGTGCTACGACTGTTGACCGCCGGGCGGCCTATATATTTGTAGACGTTCAGGCCAGATTGAGAATTGCTGAAACCAGCAGGGGCAAATGGTTGGATTATTGCACACTTGGGCTTCCCCCCGCCCCCTAACCCCGCCCCAGGGGCAGGGAACCGTCCAGCTCTAAGTGAGCGTCTAAAGATACGTTGGGTGGCGTGGTCAGGCGACCAGCCACAGCAAACGCCAACGTTATTTGTGGGCGAACCCTAAGCAATGGAAGAGGAGTAACACCAGATAATGCTTCGTCAACCAGCTTCAAATAATCTTGCGCCGACTCTCAAATACTGGTTGGTTTTCCAGAATACGGCGGGGCGAAAAGATAGACAGATCCAGGGTGGGGGTTTGTCCCAGGATAAGTTCGCTCAGGTAACGGCCTACGGCATGGCATTGCTGGAAACCATGCCCGGAAAAGCCATTGGCCAGATAAAAGCCGCCCATTTCCGGCCACTCCCCCAGAATGGCGTTGCCATCCAGGGTATTGACCTCATACAAACCGGCCCACCCTTGTTTAATCTTGAGGCGATCAAAGGCGGGCATATACTCAACTAACTCCGGCCAGAGTAACTCCTCGAAGCGGCCGCGTTCCCAACCAAAATCATCTAGCGTCACCGGATCATCAGGGAATGACTTGCCTACCATAAATAGCCCCGCTCCCTCATGGATACAATACAACCCCGAGGGAAAAAACAGACAGGGCAGAATCCCATCCCTACGGACGCTCGTTTCCACCACCGTTACCTGCCGTTTGATCGGTTGCATGGGCAAAAGAATTCCAGCCGTTTGGGCCAACTTTGTACCCCAGGCCCCAGCCGTGTTGACGACCGCTGGCCCCAGCAACTGTTCCCCATTCACCAGCCTTACGCCGGTTATCTGTTGCTTTTCATAGAGCAATTCGGCCACTTCGGCCTGGATGAATTGTGCTCCCAGCGCAATGGCTTTGTTCTTGTACGCCAACAGAACGGCCAAAGGCGACATCGTGCCGTCTTGCCGCCCTAACGTCGCCCCCACATATTCCGGCACATGAAGAAACGGATATTGTTGCTGGATGTCGTCCGGGGTAAGCCATTCCACCTGACAACCCAGGCTCTGTTGCCGCGCCAAACCTTCCAAAGTTTCTTCCTGGCTGGCCGAGTCAATAAGGAATAAATTGCCCTGCTGACGGAAGGCAATATCAGGTTTTTCCCCGTTGACAGCCATTTCTTCGGCAAATGTGGCTAACACAGTCAACGCATATTGGGACATCTGGATATTTTCTTTGATGTTGAATTGAACACGGGTATTCCCATCGGAGAGGGGGGTGGACGCTCTGGTATAGGTAGGGTCCATCTCAACGAGGGCGATCTTTAGGTGGTTGTTGGCGCGGAGCAGGTAGGTGGCAATGGCGCACCCCATCACCCCCCCCCCAACAAGAATGACATCAAAATGGGTGTCTGGCATATTATTCTCCTCAAAAGATATGGCTCGTACAGGGGCAAACATCGGCTCATAACTGCGGCATAGGGTTGCGAGAGCACACTTTCCGGAGTAGTTATGGGCGATTTTGTTGGCCCTTGTCCGGCAGGGGGAGATATTTTAGCACAGACATGGGGAAGGGCAGGTAAAGGGCCTGTTGGCCCAGGGCGATTGCATATTCGGATTTCCCCCACCCCTAACCCCGCCCCCAGGGGCGGGGAACTTTTTCTTGTGTCATTTTTCACGGGCAGACGCCCGCGAAAAATGACACGAATGGGTTTTCCCCCACCCTCAGCGGCGGGGAGTTTGATAAAGTGTCGTTTTTTGAGGGCGTACGCCCTTCAAAAAACGACACAAATAAGTTTCCCCATCCCCCTTCCCGGGGGAAGGATGGTGGGCGTTTTCGATCAGGGCGAATCAGATCATTACCCGATCAATCATTTAATCAACAATTACGACCGGGTTATGGTGACAAAGGCCGCTGGCCTGGGGTTTTAGCCCACAGGGCTTTGTCTGTTTAGCCCGGTGGTTTGACCACCGGGCGGGATAACTGAATGCTTATGGCCCAGGGTAGGGTTATTTCAGGTTTTACGAGCGTTTGCTGTGGTCAACGGCTTTCAAAATTTTGAGGTTGAGTACGACAAACCGCCAGAATTGGATCAGTTTGTTGTTCATGCGTTTGCGGTCTTTTTCAGTGATTTTCATGGTTAGGCCTCGAAAATGGGTAACCGTTCAGTTAGGTAAATTTATCCGCCAGCCCGCCCGGTTGTAAAACGACCAGGCTATGGCGGCAAAGGCTGTGGGCCTGACGTTCTAGCCCGCAGGGCTTCACCCATTGAGTTCGACGGTTTGACGGTCGGGCGGGGTAACTGAACGCTTACAAAAAAGGTAATGACGCAGGACTGGCTTGGAATTAACTGCTGTGGCGCGGTCAGAAGACCGATCACAACAGTACGAATGAGTTCTATGACTCCTTTATTCAGGAATAATTTGCCACCCTATCCGTCCCTGGAGTTTATGCATGAAGGTGGTATGGATCATACGCTTCATCCAGGCTCCGGCGAGACCCATTTCCATATGAGTTACGAACAGGTCGCGCCCTTCTTCGTTGGGGTAGCGGCGGAAATCGGGAACGACAGGGTAGACCATGATGGTAGCGGCGGACCCGTCCCAGAGGGAGTCACCCATTGAGGCGATACACGCGGCCGCCATTTCGGACATGCGCTCACTATGGGTCATGCGGCCGCGTTGCACCAAATCAATAATATTCTTCGCCACAATCCGGCCAATAATGCCTGACACCATACCCGTGCGCGGCGGAGCCGCCGTAATATTTGTCCCTGTTGGGGTCTTATGCGGCACAGAGATAGGGCCAGGGGGCGCAAAGGCGATCCCGGCGGCAAAAATATTGCGGTAGCTTCGGTTCTGGTACACTGCGGGCCAGGCATCTGGCGTTTCTGACAAAATGCTGTAATCCAGGCCATAAATGGCGTCTACCATGACAAAACCGGCGGCATTCACAATCTTGTCGGCCACGTTTTGCCCATCCTTACCAATATATTTCAGCGGCATACCCGTAAACTGCGGGATGAGCATGGCAAAATCAAACGCGGTTTCCCCATCTTTACCCTCATAATCTTCCCAATACACCTGGTTTTCATCAACCGCCTTGACACCCTTTTGCACCATCCATTCAATACCATACTCCTCAAAAACAGCGCTGATAAATTCTTCTGATGATATTAGTTGCCCATGCTGTTTGACATGAACCCCACGAATACCAAAATCACCGGCCGCACGCTCGTTGGAAAGCCAGATCAGGTCTGCTTTTTCCCGCACGCCCCGGCGCACTAAATCTTTGTGGATATTGGTGATGTATTCAAACGCGGCACCCTGGCAGGTGGCCGCCGGATGGCCTGTGCCGATGAGCAAGCGGCGTCTTTCCCCCTTTTCCATACGGGTTACATTTTCCAGGTAAACATCACGGCATTGGGTAGCGTGGGCCTGGGTACAGATAGATTGGGTATAGCCGATGTGGGGGCCGAGTCCTTTTGTGCCGTCAAAGTTCAGTTGGGGGCCAGTTGAAATAATGAGATAGTCGTAATCTACGCGCAAGGTACCTTCGACCCCATCACGCCGTTCGACAATTACATATTGTTCGTCAGGATGAACTTCGGTGGCTTTGCCTTGCACAAGCCGGACATTCATCCGATCATATACCGGTTTGAGGGGGAACCGGGTTTTCTCTGGGGCCATACGCCCCGTTCCCACCCATACCAACGACGGCACATATAGGAAGCGGTCAGACAGGTTGATCATGATGATTTCATGATCTTTACCGAGGGCACTTCCTAAATAAAGGGCCGCTGTATGCCCGGCAAAACCCGCGCCAATGATTGCTACTTTTGCCATACTCCTCTCTCCTTAATCCTCCGAAAATAAGCGTAACGATGGTATCTTCTCAATATTTTGAGACAAACAAGGCCTGAACTTGTCGAAGGGCGTTGGTTTCGACAGGCTCAACCAACTTCATCACACTTTATTGAGAAAATAAAGGTCTTCAGGATTTCGTGGGTACGGGCAACCTTTGTAGTTGCCCACACTGGACAGGCACAAGGCCAGCCCGTACATATGGTCTTCAGGATTTTGTGGGGTACGGGCAACCTTTGTGGTTGCCCATACTGGGCAGGCACAAGGCCAGCCCGTACATATTGTGTCAACCCCCTGGATTTCCCAAAGATCCATTTTCATTACTGCTTAAAACATAAATAGCCCAGCCGAGATATTCCCGGCCAAGACGAAAGTCAATGACCTGGCGGCTACCCGCCTGCATCCCTGCTACCTGCCCAACCAAATGATTTTGGTTGGGCTGATAGGGGTAATCAGCCCCATAAATTGTTTGGATATATTCTTGAGGTCAGGGAAGTTCATGGTGTACTTATTGCCCTTTGTGTATTAGATGCAACACAGGTATCAAGGTGACAAAAGAAAACCAGCAAATTTAATAGATCTCTTAACATCTTGGGTCTTGGGGATTTCAGGAGGTTGACACCATCTGTAGGGGCAACCCTTGTGGTTGCCTCGACGGGGCAGGCACAAGCCAGCCCCTACATGTAGCCACACCCCGCGAATTGCGAAAGAACCAGCATCTTCTCAATACTTTGAGGGAAACGTAGCCTGAGCTTGTCGCAGGCGGTTGGTTGCGACAGGCTCAACCAACGTCACCACACTTTATTGAGAAGATACATCTTTTACGTGCTGTGGCCGGTATCCCCACACCGAACACCCTGCAAAACCCGGAAGACTCGAAATTTGACAGATCTCTCCCAATCTCCCTTGAACTACCGTTCTGGCAGAGTCAACTCTACCACTACCCCATCACCGTCGGTGCGATTATGCAATTGATATGTTCCCCCGGCGTTCCAGACTAACGTGGCCACCGTAGCCAGGCCCAACCCCATGCCGGGAACTTGCCCAGTGAAATATTTTTCCCCCTGAAAATAAGGAACCCAGGCGTTGAGTAACTGTTCTGGGGGCAGATGGACGCCGTTATCACGGAAAAGCAAGCGGATGAAGCCGGATTGCGGCCGCGATACCTCAATCTCAACACGTGGCGCATGGGTAGGGTGAAACTTGCTGGCATTTTCCAAAAGCTCCCACAAAATCACTTCCACACCCTGACGCGGCAAGGCTATCCTCGTATTCTGTAACACTTCCGGCTCGTCAAACACAAGATCAGGTATATTGAGGGTCTTTTTCATATCGGCCAGGATAGTCGGTAATTGTCCTAAAGTGAAAAAATCACCCAGGCGGGCTAACGAACTGATCTGACCATAATCCAACACATCATTCACCGCTTTTTGCAGATTGTGGCCGCCGCGCAAAGCAATCGCCAGAAATTCCTCAATACCCCCTGCCGAAAGCTCCTGATATTGCTCCATCAATAGTTCCAGGCCACTGATGACATAAATGAGAGGGGTGCGAAGCTTGTGACTGACGGCAGAGTAAAAATTGCGTGTGTCTATCTGGTTGGTAATGAGACTTGTTACATCGTGCAATCGCACCAGACAGCCATGACGGGCATCTGGCTGACCGGGGAAATTCAGAACCGCCACTTCTAGCCACAGCGCGGCCAATTCAGGTGTTTCTGGGCGGATGAGATAACGCGGCCGCGATTGCTCCTCAGCCCTTAATAACGGCCAGTTCAGCCATAGTTCAGGGGGTACACATTGATAAAGTCGCCGAACCAAGGTCAAAAAATCTTCCCGGATCAAACTTGTATCCTCTGTTGTTAATTCCAAATACAACCGGGCCTTAGGGTTCATAAAATCAATCTGACCCGTCGCATCCAACCGTACATACCCATCTTCGGCACGGTCAACAACCCAGGTAAACTGCATACTATGCTCATACAGGCGACGATAACGATTGAGCCGGGTAATCGTACTAACCCTGGCCCGTAGTTCAGTCCGGTTAAATGGTTTGGTGATGAAATCATCCGCTCCTGCTTCAATTCCCTGTAAACGAGAAGCCTGATCATCCAATGCTGTTACCATGATGATAGGCACCTCCGCCACCAGAGAATTGGCCCGTAATTGGCGGCAAACGGCAAACCCATCCATACCGGGCATCATCACGTCTAATAAAATCAAATCAGGTCGGATCTCCAGGGTTTTGCGTACCGCTTCCTCTCCATTTGTCGCAAATACCAGGGTATAACCATGCCCCAGAAGCAATGCTTCCAGAGCTTTCTGGCCCATAACTTCATCATCTACGATTAGAACAGTTGGGTTAGATGTCATACTGTTTTCCCTTATTGAGAGTGGGATCGAAAGTGTCAGCTCTCTGAAATCCTGAATCGTCGCTCAAAAATAACGGTGTACGGCTCTGCCTGAGCTTGTCGAAGACAGACCGGGCTTCGACAAGCCTAGCCCTTGAGGACGTATATATAGTTAGTGCGTGTCTAAAAATAACTTGGGTGGCCAGTCTTCTGACCGCGCCACTCTCAACGAACAAGTTATTTAATTCTCATTCCTTAGCGATTTGCTGTGGCCGGTCTCCTGACCGCGCCACCCAACTTGATTTTGAGCGAACCCTTAGCAAGCAGGTTATTTAATTCTCATTCCTTACCACGGTGAAAAAATGACATTTTGGTTGCGGCAACAGCCTGAGCAGATTTGGGCTGAAGACCCATCCCCCAGCGATTCCTGCGGAAAGGGGAAACCTTTCACCGCCTCAGTCCGCAACCTGGGCGATAGCCCCCTTCCCGTCGGAAAGGGGAAACCTTTCACCGCCTCAGTCCGCAACCTGGGTGATAGCCTCCCTCCCGCCGGGAAGGGGAAACCTTTCACCGCCTCAGTCCGCAACCTGGGCGATAGCCCCCTCCCGACAGACAGGGGGAAACCCCATTCGTGTCATTTTTCGCGGGCGGACGCCCGCGAAAAATGACACGAGAAAAAGTTCCCCGCCCCTGGGGGCGGGGTTAGGGGTGGGGGAAGCTCCATACCAGTATTCATTTGTTAAATTTCCCTGACCGTTGGTGAAACTGAGAATTACTGAAGGGTCTTCAGGGTTTCGTGGGATACGGGCAACCCTTGTGATTGCTCTACACGGGGCAGGCACAAGGCCAGCCCCTACATTGGATATCAACCCCTGAATTCCCAAAGAGCCTTGCTGAACTTTCCGGTTTAGACTTGACAGGTTTTTAGAAACCTGCCAGGTCTTAACAGGGCTATAACAACTCAGTTTGAATTAACGACGCCAACATATTCAAGCTGATGGGTTTGGCCATGTAATAGGTAGCGCCTGCATCCAGGCAACGTTCACGATCTCCGGGCATACTTAAGGCGGTTAAAGCGACAATAGGAATGGTAACGAATTCCGGGAGCAGGCGTAAACGGCGGATGGTTTCCAGGCCATCTAACTCTGGCATCTGGATGTCCATAACGACAAGAGCCGGTTTAAAAGCCTGGGCTTTGTCCAGTGCTTCCCAGCCAGTACCGGCGGTTACAATGCTGTAGCCGCGATAATCCAGGTAATCACAGAGGCCGCGTAAGATAATGGGGTTATCTTCAACGATGAGAATGAGCGGGACCTCAGTGGTGAGAGAAACTGGGGGGCGGCTGGCCAATATCTCCCGGGAGACGTGGAGGTCGTAGGGATCATGGGTGTAGTAATCGGGATCCTCGTTCGCGGCCGCAGGTAACATAAACGAAAACCGACTGCCTTTACCGGGTTCACTTTCAACACCCACACTGCCACCATGTAAATCTACCAGTCGTTGCACCATCACCAGGCCTAAACCCGTTCCACTATACTGCCGGGAAAGACTACTATCGAGTTGAACAAACGGTTTGAACAATCGAGTTAAATGTTCCGGAGCAATACCGATGCCTGTATCGGCAATGGTAAAGCGGACGGCTTCCTGGGCCGGGTGATAAGTCACCGTCAGTTCTACCTGACCATAGTCAGGCGTAAATTTGACGGCATTACTCAACAGGTTGACCAAAACCTGTTTCAGGCGACGTTCATCGGCAATGAGACTGCTAACTTCATCCGCAATGGAGACGGTTACCTGCAATTTTTTTAATTGAGCCTGCTGTTTGACCAGACGCATCGCGGCCGCGCACACCTTTTCCACATTTAACGGGCCTACCTGGAGTTCCAATTTGCCCGCCTCAATCTTGGAGAGGTCCAAAATGTCATTGATCAACGCCAGGAGATGCTGACCACTTTCCACAATAACCCCTAGCGTTTGTTCTTGCCGTGTTATCACCGGGCCATACACCCCTTCAGCCAATGATTCAGCCAGGTTGAGAATGGCATTGAGCGGGGTACGCAGTTCATGGCTCATGCTAGAGAGAAACTCATCCTTGAGGCGGCTGGCGCGGGATAATTCGGCATTGGCCTGACTCAGGTCAGCCGTTCGTTCAGCCACTCGTTGTGTCAAGAGATTGCGCTCTTGCGCCAACGCTATTTCCATTTGTTTGCGCTCCGTGATGTCGCGCAAAATCACGGTATACAGGCGATGATCACCCACCATTATCTGTGAGATGGAAGCTTCAATAGGAAAAACCTGTCCATCTGCCCGGATGGCGGTTAGTTCTCCCAGGTTACCCATAGCCCGGCTAGTGACATTGGTCTCGCCAAAATGGCGGATATGGGCTTGATGTTTAATACGCACATCTACGGAGATAAAACGGTCAACAGGCTGTCCCATCACTGCGGCGGTGCTATATCCAAACATCTGCTCAGCCGCACGGTTGAACAAGACAATCTGTTGGGCTTCATTCAGAGTAATAATGGCGTCCATCGCCGAAGCCACAATGCCCGCCAGCCGTTCTTCACTTTCTTGCAGTTGGCGGCGCGATTCGGCCTGGGTCGTCACATTTTTGACCAGGATAGCCAGCCCGTGCTGGGCCGGATAGATTGAAGTGTCGAAGGTGTACCTCTGGTTATTAAGGACGGCATCTGTAATGTAATTGACGGGGTGTTGCGTGCGTAAAACTTCCTGAAACGCAGTCATGCCCATTTCTACTTCAGGGCTAGAGCCAAACAGTTCAACCGGGGTGTGGCCTAGCGCGGCCGCGGCCGCGATGCCAGTCATGATTTCCGCTGGTTTATTCCATAAGGTAAACCGCAAATCTTGACTCACCTTGATAAAAACATCGGTAATGCTATCCGCCAGCTCCCGGTAATGGGTTTCACTTTCCCGCAGAGCATTTTCTATCTGCTTTTGCTGGGTAATATCCGTACTGGTGAGAATAACCTGAGTATAGTCCGGCTTCCCCCCATGAATGGGCACATCCAGCCGAATCAGCGCTGTCAAGGGTCGCCCATCCAGCCGGTATGAATTCTGCTCAAACTCAAAGCGAGTACCACCCTGCCAGAAGGTCATCAATTCTGCTTGTAAATCGTTGAAGGTATCGCCACTGAGTAGTTGGGACAGGTTTTCGATAAGATGTGTTTTACTCTGGGCCGCATTTTGTTCTACAGCGGCCTGATTAACATCCAAAACCCGGATCAAACCCAGGGCAAAGGTTCGTTGCTCAGGGTTATCGTTCAGGAAAGTCAGCAGGTCAGTGACCCCTTGTTGGCGCAAATTACTCATCCACACATTGACCCCAGAGAAATCTTCTAGCCAGGTGGCAATGGGTGAATTTTCAAATAGATCACGGAAAAGTTGCCGCTCTTTGTGGACTTGTTCTTCACTCTGTTTGCGTATGGTAATGTCTTGTACTATTCCCACTCCCAAAACAGGCTGGAAGGTGGCATTTTCGTAGACAAAATCAACATGAGCATGCAAAGAAAGCCAATGAATCGTACCATCCGGGTGAGCATAACGATATTCCACATGGTAGCGTCCACCCCCTTCGGCTGTGGCACTATGCGCGACCGCCTGCCGTATCGCCACCAAATCATTAGGGTCAATACGGTCACCAATCTCGGTCATTGGTACATCCTGGCTGGTACAACCATAAATAGCGCGGCCGCGTTCATCCAGGTATATCCGCCTCGCTTGTAAATCATGCCGCCACATCCCCAATTCCCCGGCTTCCATCGCCAGGCGCAACTGGGCTTCATTTTCGCGCAAACTCTGTTCAGCCAATTTGCGTTCACGTAACTCATTTTGAACTTGCTGATAAAGGATAGCATTCTGCTGGGCTGAGGCGATGTGCAACGCCAACGCTTCCAATAAATAGAGCTGGCTCTCCTGATAAGCATTCTCTTGATAACTCAACACCTGGAGCACACCGGTAACTTCCCCTTTAACCTTCAACGGCACAATAAGGGCAGACCGCGTAATATCTGCATCCTCGGGTAACTCATCAACCAATTCACCCGTGTCATCATTTACGTAATAACTGATGTGCGTCCGCTTAAGCCAGCCCTGATAATCATTCAGCAGTAACGCCTGACCCGTGCGGATGGCAATACTTTGTGTTCCCTGACCTTCTGGTTCTAGCGGAATGGGGGGAAAAGCCGAAACATCGAATTGCCGCTCATTTGCCCAAAAAGCTTTACAGGTGATAAGCTGTGCGGCCGCGTCGTACCCCGCAATCACCAAAGTATCAACTGCCAAAACCGCCCCCACAAATTGATAAACCATCTGATAAATCTCATTCAGATCCAATGACTGGGTCAATTTCTGGCTGGCTTCATACAACTGGCGAATCTGCTCTGCCTGCTGTTCAATCAACAACGCCGCTTCTTTACGCGTGGTAATGTCATGCAACACCCCATGAATCAAGCGACTAGAATCTTCCTGATGCTTGATCACTTTCGCCTGATCATGCACCCACACCACCCGCCCATCATTCCGGAGCAGGCGGTACTCAGCATCAAAGGTGTCCTGCTCATGAAAACAGGCTTCATATTCCTGAATCACCCAATCCCGATCCTCAGGATGCAAATGGGCTACCCATGTGTTCTGCGCTTCACTGAGCCATTCCGCTTGTGAAATTCCTAGAATCCGCTCTACCTGTGGACTGACGTAAATCAACTGCCCTTCTGGGGTTGAGGCATCTTCAATGTAAGCAATGCTCGGAATCTGTTCCGTCAGAGTGCGATACCGCTCCTCGCTGACTCTTAATGCTTTTTCAGCTCGTTTTCGTGCGCTAATATCACGCACCAACCCACCAATAAAATAACCATTCCCTTGTTTGATGGCAAAAACCACCTGGGTAAGAAACTTCTGCTCTCCGGCTGGGGTAAAAATTTCGACCTCAATCGCGGTTTCCCATTGGGGTGAGTGCTGGGAAATGAGTTCTTCGCGCACAACTTCCACAAAAGTTTGCAGACGATCCACCATAGGATGATCTGGGCGCAATAGCCGATGTTGAACTTGCCAGGATAATTTACCCAAAGCCTGATCGCGGGGAATACCGGTAATTCTCTCCTGAGCCGGGTTCCATTCAATGATGACACCCTGCTGATCAACCATCGTCACCCCTTCCCCTAACTGTTCAATGAAGGAGCGGAAGCGTTCTTCACTTTCACGCAATGCCTGTTCGGCCCGTTTGCGCTCGCTGATGTCCGTAACAAACCCATGCCACAAGATAGACCCATCAGCCTCACGGGCGGGGTTAGAATGCCCCTCTATCCAGATGAGACCATTTTGAGGGTGAAGATAGCGGTATTCAGCTCGCCACGGTGTCATGGCCTGGGCCGAAGCCTGAATCGTCTGGTAAAGATGATTTGCATCATCAGGATAAGTTCGACTGAACAGGCTCGCGGCATTTTCATAGACCTCAGCCTGCGTCAAACCTGTTAATTGTTCCCAGGCCTGGCTGACATAAGGCAAACAGACTGACCCATCCGGGTTCTGGCGGAAACTACAAAGCGCACCAGGAGCCGTTAAGGCGATATGGGCAATCTGCTCTTCCAGTTGATGTTTCAGGCGTAAAGTCTCTTCAGCCTGTAGATGTTCCCTGATGTCGCGGGAATTAAGAACAATGCCATTTACCTCAGGCTCTTTCAGGCGGTTTGTGCCAGTGACTTCAACCCAGAGATAGTGACCCTCTTTGTGGCGATAACGCAGACGAGAGGTAATGATCTGGTTGTCTTGGCTCAAAATCTGAGCCATTAAAGCATAACTCAGGGTGACATCGTCCGGGTGCAGAAAATAAAAGGCGGAGCGACCGATCATCTCTTCGGGCAGATAACCTAAAACTCGGGTTACGGACGGGCTTTGGTACAAAATAATGCCGTCACCAGAAGCCAAACCTATCATGTCGTTGTTATTTTCAATGAGAAAACGAAAACGACGTTCACTGTTTTGCCGGGTGATTTGTAAACGGTGCCGTGCGATGGCAAAACGGATGGCCCGACTGAGCAAAGCTGGGTTAATGTAGGCTTTAACCAGGCAATCTTGTGCCCCAGCCTGGATAGTTTGCAGGGCGTAGTTTTCATCAGTCAAGTCAGTAAGAACCAGGATAGGGATGGGGGGAACCTGTTGCACCAGGTGGGTGAAGATATTTACCCCCTGGCTCTCAGGCAAGCCAAGGTCTAAAAGAATGGCATCACAGGCGTTTTCGCGAAGCCAGTGGGAGGCGGCTCTGAGATGGGGCGTATCTGTCAGGTGAAAGCCGTATAGTGGGTCATCGCTTAGGGCTTCACGAATGAGGCGCACATCGGCTGGGTTATCTTCAATCAGGAGAATATTAAACCTGATGTTATCCATACTCCGCCTCCGAAGGCCGTTGGTTTCGACAAGCGTAAGTGTTCAGTCCCTCTGGTGAGAAAGCCTTCCGAAGGTTTCGGGAAAGATGTTGACCAGTGGAACAAACCTTCGAAAGGCTGAATGCTTACCGACAAGCTCAACCAACGGAACCGCGCCTTATTGAGAAGATATGTGATATTACGATCAAAAGCAGGTTTTGGCCGAAAAGTGGAATAAGAAAGAAGTAATGTTTTGTTAGCAAAACGGGCTTTCTCCCACAATATACATTATTTTACTACCATTGATCAATATTACCCCTGCTATGATTATGTAATAGACACGCATAAGTAGATGGTCTCTGACAACAATTCCACTTTGATTAAGGGGATACTCTACCAAACATTCGATCAGGATTTCCCTGTTAGTGCGGGTGGCGTCAGCAGGCCATTGCCCTAAAAAGTTACCGTTTCCGGGGCAATGGATCAGGGGCGGGTAGCTTAACAAAGCCACCCAGGTTATTTTTGGACGCTTACTTAGTGAACATCTAAAAATAACTTCCCGATTTAGACCTGACAGGTTTCCGAAAACCTGTCAGGTCTGTGCGGAACTTATTTTTGGACGCTTACTTAGTGGTTCCCTATGGGCGGGATGCACACCAAGTGGAATGAAAATTTGTAGGACAATTTGGCAAATTGTCCACCAGCAATTTACCAAAGAGTGTGTTTCATTTCGGTTGAGAGGAAAAAAATAATGAATCGGTGAATTTATGAATGAGGGAATTCCCACGCCGAGCGTGGGAATAAGTTGTGACACCTGAATAGTTACATAGGACTTACGCGCTATGGCTGGTGTCCCCACCAAGCCACACCGAGCACGGTCAGGAGACCTGCTCGAGCAACCCCGTAAGTCCTATACAATTATTCAATTTATTTAAAACACACCCTTTACCAAATCGCCTTACATTTTCGTAGGGGATGTGGACAAGAAGGTTTTCGCCTTTATTGGCCTGGGGCGCGGATGATCAACAGAGGCATGTTTACCTGATTCAGTACACCAGCGGCAACACTACCGTATAAAGCCCGTGACAGCCCACTACGACCATGGCTGGCAATGGCGATCAAATCCACCTGTTCTCGCTCCGCCACATTAATAATAGTCGAAACAACAGGGCCGTATTCCAGAAAGCTACAGTGGGGAATGGCTTTACTCTGGAGATCCGCCTGGCGTTCCGCCAGATACGCTTTGGCTTCTTGTTCATACTGTTGGAACAGGTTGTCCAGTTCAATATGGGGTGGGCGGTGGTACGCGGCCGCGGACATCGTATCAGGGGCAATAACTTGCAACAAAATCACCTCAGATCTGTACAACTGTGCCATCTCTTCAACATGAGGCAGAATGGCTTCGGCACGGGGTGAACCATCCAGAGGAACAAGGATTTTTCGGTACATGGTTAACTTCCTTCAATGCTGGCAAACGAGCGTAACTAGTCACTCACATCCCTACCATCCTTCTAACAAGACACAGGGTTCTGGTTCCCTCAATCTGGTGGGAAAAATGTAGGGTGAGAGATATGCCAGTTACAAACGCGAACAATAAATGACTCCCTGTGGGCACTATAGGCGACGAAAAAATGAAACGAGAGTGATAAATGTCACAGCAGGAACAGACATTTGTAATCACCAGCAATTCTCATTTTGAACGGTAAGCGCCCTTAGGGCCTGTAAAAAATTAAGTTCCCTCAAGACCTGATAGGTTTTTACGGCAATTCTCAATTTGGCTTGCTCCCGGCGTTTGCCGTTTTCTCGAGTAGGTGAACAGCCGGAAAGGCTGTTCTACGGCTTGGGCCATTTTTCGGGTGTGCTTTTGGCGGCCAAAGGGTTTAGTCGTTACGTTTTTACGCCATAATACCAGCATAGAATGGCTACCACGAAAGACCTATCTCCCTGCGATCCCAGCGTGCTGGGGGAAACCTTTCACCGCCTCAATCCGCAACCTGGGCAGTCATGCTCCTTCCCAGCGGGCAGGGGAAACCCCCTTCGTGTCATTTTTCGCGGGCGTCTGCCCGCGAAAAATGACACGAGAAAAAGTTCCCCGCCCCCGGGGGGCAGGGTTAGGAGTAGGGAAAGCTTTAG
>JAGNBF010000194.1 GCA_018004935.1 Chloroflexota bacterium
GAGTTCCCCATGGGCCTACGGCGCACCAAGAGGGATGAAAATCTGTAGGACGATTTGGTAAATCGTCCACCGGGCGATTTGCCAAATCGCCCTACATTTTCGTAGGAGTTTCCCATGGGCCTACGGCACACCAAGAGGGATGAAAATCTGTAGGACGATTTTGTAAATCGTCCGGGCGATTTGCCAAATCGCCCTACATTTTCGTAGGAGTTTCCCATGGGCCTACGGCGCACCAAGAGGGATGAAAATTTGTAGGACGATTTGGTAAATCGTCCACTGGGCGATTTGCCAAATCGCCCTACATTTTCGTAGGAGTTTCCCATGGGCCTACGGCGCACCAAGAGGGATGAAAATCTGTAGGACGATTTGGTAAATCGTCCGGGCGATTTGCCAAATCGCCCTACATTTTCGTAGGAGTTTCCCATGGGCCTACGGTACACCAAGAGGGATGAAAATAACGCCACCATTTTTCATTCCTATCCGTGTTTTTTCCTATCCGTGTTTCCATTATCCGTGGCTATTTTCACAGGAGAATTTTGAAATGAAAGCAATTGTAGCCAGCCAATACGGCACACCGGAAGTCCTGCAACTCAAAGAAGTCGCTAAGCCGACCCCGAAAGACCATGAAATCTTGATCAAAGTTCACGCCACAACTGTCACCGCTGGTGATTCAAGAATGCGGAGTTTTACCGTTCCGCCCCTGCTCTGGATTCCCGCCCGGATCGCCCTGGGCATTACCAAACCCAAACAGCCGATCTATGGCATGGAACTCGCCGGTGAAGTGGAAGCCATCGGCAAGAATGTGACCCGTTTCAAGGTTGGTGATCAGGTATTTGCCTCCACCCTCACGGAGAATTTTGGCGGTCATGCCGCCTATAAATGCCTGCCGGAACAGGCCATGATAGCCCTCAAACCAGCCAACTTGACGTATGAGGAAGCGGCCGCGATCCCCATCGGTGCCACAACTGCCCTACGTCTGCTGAAGAAGGGAAACATCCAGCGCGGCCAGAAGGTCCTCATCTACGGGGCTTCGGGGAGTGTGGGCACGTATGCCATCCAATTGGCAAACTATTTTGGGGGCGAAGTGACCGGGGTTTGCAGTACCGCCAACCTGGACATGGTGAAATCTCTGGGGGCTGATCATGTCATTGATTACAGCAAAGAGGATCTTTCATCCAGAGAAGAACGATATGACGCCATCTTTGACACGGTGGCAAAATTGTCGAAAGCAACAGCCGCCAAAATGCTCATGCCAAACGGAACCTTCATAACAATGGCGCGGATGGATTCAAAAGAGAACCGGGAAAACCTGCTCTTCATCAAAGGACTGCTTGAAACGGGCAAGCTCAAGGTGATCATTGACCGGCGTTATGCCCTGGAACAAATCGCCGAGGCGCACCGGTATGTGGACGCTGGGCACAAACGGGGGAACGTGGTTATCACGGTGGGACACCCTAATGGTCAATGAATCTCGGGCTGAACCGGATAATCCCCAGCCGACGATCTATCAAATCAGGATCAAAGGCCACCTGGCTCAGCCGTGGCTGGACTGGTTTGAGGGGATGACCATCCTGCTGGAAGAGGATGGCAACACGCTCCTGGCTGGCCCCATCGTTGATCAGGCCGCACTGCACGGCTTACTCAAGAAAGTGCGCGACCTGGGTTTGCCATTGCTTTCCATCAATGCTGTGTTTAAATGAGTTAACTTCTTGACCAGTTAGCCAGAAAGAGATTACACAGAGATTCACAGAGGAAACGTAGCGGTTCACAGAGAAAAGCCAGGACCGTTTTTATAACTCTGTGTATCTCTGTGCCCTTCTTTTTCGTGCTGGCTTGTCCAGGTGTAACTATTCAGGTGTCACAACTTATTCCCACGCTCGGCGTGGGAATAGCATCGGGGGCGCTCCGCGTCCTACGCGACGCCGAGCGTAGAATGAGAAGGTGAAATCGCTGACCCTCACCCCCGGCCCCTCTCCCGAAGCGGGAGAGGGGAGTTAGTTCCCTCTCCCTGGGGAGAGGGGTTAGGGTGAGGGGCTGGCCTTGTGCCTGCCCAGTGTGGGGCAACCACTAGGGTTGCCCGTACCCCACAAAATCCCCAAGACCCGATGTGTTGATTGGTTCACTTTGAAACCTTTGTCATGTGCTTTTGTTAAATCTGAGTAAGTGAACCCCAGTGGAAAAAAGATTCATGGAAGTCACAAAACAGGATGCTACTCTAATCAAACGTGCCCAGGAGGGTGATGTGAATGCCGTTGCTGAACTTTACGACCGCTTTCAACCGGCTATCTTTCGCTATGTGCGAACACGTATCTATGATCATCAACTGGCGCAGGATTTAACCGGTGAGGTGTTTTTACGCATGGTGGAGAATCTGCCCAGTTACCGAATGATGGGTGTGCCATTTTTGGCCTGGCTGTACCGGATTGCCCATAACCAGGTGGTGAATCATATTCGCAAGGAAACGAGTCAGACGTTAGAGCCGCTGACCGCGGCCGCATTCCTTCCTCAAATCGAAGGTAATCCCGCGCCCTCTGTTGAACGCAAAATAGAACTGGAGCACATTCTCCGCGCCCTGGAACGGATTGATGAACAGCAACGGGAAGTATTGATTTTGCGCTTTTTTGTAGACATGCCCCTGAAAGAGGTGGCGGATGTGTTAGGTAAAACCGTCGCGGCCGTAAAGACATTACAGCATCGCGGCACGTTAGCGTTACAGACGGCGGTTAAGTTAGAACCATACTCTTAAACAAAAAAGGGTCTTGAGATTTCACGGGGTAGGGGCAAACCCTTGTGGTTACCCCGGACGGGCAGGCACAAGGCCAGCCCGTACTCCTGGTCATTTCCCAAAGAGTTATAAAAAGGTGGTTGGAGATGCAAAAACGGGAAGAGATATTTCACGCCAGATTAGAACAGTTAGAAGCAGGGGCAGACCTCGTTAAATGTCTGGACGACCTGAATGCCGAAGACGCGGCCGCATTGCAACTCATTGCCACCGTGCGTGCGGCCGCGTTCCCGGCCCAGGATGGGGAAGTTGTTACGGCTTACCGGGCCAGAGTGTTACAAAAAGCGGCACAGAGGGGCAAGATGGGGGCAGTCAGACAGCCAGAAAGAGACAAACCCCGTTTTTCATTGGGGCTAGAAAGAGTACGAGAACAGTTAGATTGGTTATTAACCCGGCGCGTTTTGGCCGGGGTTATGGTGGCCCTATTTGTGGGAGCCTGTCTCTTGATCAGTGGGTTGGTCACTCTGCAACTGGCGGGTAATGGCAACAATCAGCCCCTGGCCGGGATTGGTGGTGACAGTGAGGCAGGCAAAACACCGGAAGCCACGGATAGCTCCGGGGACAGCCCGTTGCAGGAAAGCGATGTGCCGCGAGAAACGATTGCGGCCGCGTCATCCCATGAGATTTTTGTGCCGGTTATGTCTCACCCCGTCGTAGCGAACCCTTCCACAGCGGTCATTCAGGGAGTGCGCGGCCGCGTCGAAATCCAATTGAGTGATGGCACATGGACACCCATTTTCCAGACCGGGCCACTCGCGGCCGGGCAACGCATCCGCACCGGCGACCTCTCCAGCGCCATCGTCGCGTACTTTGATGGCAGTCAGGCCATAGTGGGCGCGAACAGCGAATTGGCGCTGGAAGAACTCGACGCCCAACTCCCGGAGAACGGCTTCCGCACCGTCGTCATGACCCAGGTAACAGGCGAAAGTGAACATCACGTCGCTTTCCGTAACGATGGCGGCTCCCGCTACGAAGTGAAAACCGCCGCCGGGAATGGCGTCGCTCGTGGCACCATCTTTCATGTCCTGGTAACACCCGATTTACGCGCCCGATTTACCGTCAACGAAGGGCAGGTGGATGTCAGCAATCTGAGCAATACCGTGGCAGTGCTGGCCGGACAGATGACCCAGGCGATGGCGGGTCGTACCCCGGAGAGTCCGGCTTTCCGCATCAGCGGCGAAGGGGAAGTCAGCCAGATGGGGGCAACCTGGATTATTGCCGGGCAGAGTTTCCAAACGGATAACAATACCATCATGATAGGCTCGCCCCAGATGGGTGATCTGGTTCATGTGGAAGGGCATCTGACCCCGGACGGGGTGCGCCTGGCGGATCGCATCATCTTGCTCCAACCTTCGGCCAACAACCAGTTTTCACTGACGGGTGAAGTGGATGAAATCGCGGCCGCGGCCTGGATCATTGCCGGTCAGACCCTCGTCGTCAATGCCGATACCCAAATCGAGGAAGGCATTGTGGTTGGGGATGTGGTGCGGGTCGAAGGGCAAATCTTGCCAGGGGGAACACTCCTGGCCGGGCAAATTTTCCGGCTAGACGGCCAGAACGGTTTCCCGTTCCAGTTTAGTGGGGTTGTTCAGCAGATGGGTGAGGCCACCTGGGTCATTTCCGGGCAGGCGGTGGCAGTGGATGAGCAGACGGCGCTCGATGAAGGGATTGGGGTAGATGATGTGGTGACGGTTCGCGGCCGCGTCCTGCCCAATGGCTCCTGGCTAGCTCGTTCGATTCGGTTGGTTCCGCAACCCATCCCCGAATTTGCCCTGACCGGTCTGGTGCAGGGTATAGACCCCTGGAGCGTAGCCAGTGTGCCCTTTGAAACCCGTGATTGGACGGTCATCGAGCCGGGAATTGCGGTGGGTGACCTGGTGCGGGTGCGGGGCATCATCTTAAACGACGGCACCTGGGTAGCCGTCCGCATCGAGTCATTAGAGAACCCGCCCCTGAACGTGATTGTGTTAATCGGTATTGTGACCGGGATTGACCCCTGGAGCATCAACGGCGTGCCCGTCATAATAGGTGGGAGTGTAATGATTGGCTCTGGCATTAACATCGGCCAGCTCGTGATTATCCACATTCAGTTGCCGCTGAATGGGCCGTGGGTAGTGTTAAACATACAACCGTTGCGGCCGCTGTTTGGCCTGGGCTGTCTGACCATTACCGCTGTGGTCATCCGGGTGAGCGGCAACCAGATCATTTTGCAGAACTGGGACCCCCTGGTGTTGGATGATGACATGGCGATTCAAGGTAACATCCAACCCAATAGCATCATTCTCTTCCCACTCTGCACCTGGCCCAATGGCACGGTCATCATCATCAACATCATCGTCATCTACCAGCCCGTGATAATCGTCGTACCCCCGACCGGAAACCCTGGTGGTGGCGGCGGCAATGATAATGGCAATGATAACGACTAAAGTTAAAGCCATCTGGCCGCTGTCCCAGGAACGGAACGGGTTCGCGGGTCTCCCCTGGCCCCGACTCATCACCTGCTTGCTGGTGGTGGATGGGTTGTTCATTCTGGCCCATCTCCTCTACACCAGCCCGGGTTGGCTGACGGCGGCGGGGTTCTGGTTAGGCCAGGACCAGGGTTATGCCGAGCTTTGGCAATATCTCAAATTCGCTGGTGTGATCGCCCTGTTTGGTTGGTTGGCGATCCGCCAGCGTGCCCCGCTCTATTTCCATTGGTGGCTGTTGTTTTTGTACCTGTTATTAGATGATGCCCTGCAACTCCATGAAAATGTAGGGCATTGGCTGGCGACGGTGTTGGCACTGGGAGAAGGGTGGGGGTTGCGGCCGCGAGACTGGGGTGAACTGCTCGTCTTTCTGCTGGTAGGCCTCTTCTTCCTGGCGACCCTCACCCTGGCCTACTCACGGCGGCATCACACCGCCCGAACTTTCAGCCAGACCATGCTACTCTGGTTGGTCGCCTTCAGCGGCGTGGCGGTGGGCCTGGACATGGTTCAGGAAGCCGTCCGGGCGACGCTGGCTGGCCCCTGGCTTTTGCTGGCCGAAGATGGCGGCGAATTGCTGGTGCTGAGTTTCATCGTTACGGCGGTGTGGCACCATGCTCAGGCCGTTCAGCAATGGCCGCAGACTCAGGTGCAAGCTCGTGTGCGGCTTGGGGTAACGGCATTGGGATTGTTTGGCCTGTTCGTCTTGTTATTTGCCGGACTGCAATATGCTACCCCAGGCATCATTGGCACCGATGGGTATTATCATGCCAAAATGGGGTTGTTGGTACGGCAACAAGGGCTAACGCCCACCCCGCCCCAACTCCCCCTGACAGTGCTTAACCAGGCCGATTTTTACAACCATCACCTGCTCTACCATCTTTATCTGGCCCTGTTTGCCACGGTTGATCCGGCGGTAGATGGCGGCATTGCCCTGACCAATCAAGTTAAACTGGCGTCGCTCTTTTTCCCGGCCCTGGCCTTCTTAAGTATCTGGTGGTTACTGCGGCAACAAAAAATCGCGTGGCCGGTTTTATGGACAATGGCCCTGTTTGGCCTCTCCGCCCCCTTCCTTTATCGCCTGAGCATGGCCCGCGCCCAGTCTGCCTCCCTGTTGCTTCTGGTGTGGGCACTCCATTGCCTGTTGCAGGGCCACTATCGCTGGTTACTGCCACTGGGGTTCGTCTACGTCTGGCTCTATAACGGGTTTCCGCTGTTATGGGTCATGGTGGCTGTTTACCTGGTGACGACCCTCCTTATGGAGCGGCGGTTGGTGTGGGAACCCTTGTTGTATGGGACGGCTGGTATTGGCTTGGGGCTACTCATCAATCCCTACTTTCCCGAGAACCTGACCTTCATTTACCATCATTTTGTGCCCAAACTGGGCCAATTAACCGTGCCGGTGGGCAATGAATGGTATCCCTACGATACCTGGCAGATGGTGGAACAGTCTGGCGGGGCACTGTTGACCTTTGCGGCCGCTAACCTGGCTTTGGGTTGGCACGAGGGCCGGATGGAGAAGCGCACCCTTTTCTTGTTCCTGTTGACCCTTGTTTTTGGGGGGATGATGTTCCGCTCCCGCCGTTTTGTAGAATATTTCCCCGCCTTTGTGCTTGTTTTTGCCGCCTTTAGCCTGGCACCGTTGTGGGCAAAATGGGAGCAGGCACGGCCTACGGTGCGAACGTGGTTTCCGCTGGTGTTTGGCCTGTTACTGGTCATCCCGCTGTATCAGACGGTGCGCGAGGCCCGGTTGATGATTGCTGAAGCCCCAACAGCCACAAAGTACGCGGCCGCGAGCCTGTGGCTCAAAGCGTACAGCCCTCCTGGTAGCACGGTTTTTCAACTGGATTGGGATGATTTCACCCGGCTTTTTTTCTACGACAGCGACAAAGTGTATACGGTGGGTCTCGATCCCACCTACATGGCGCAGTTTGAGCCTGATCTCTACCAGGAATGGGTAAAAATTACGCAGGGACAGGTGGTGCGGCCCGCCCCCGTCATTGAGGAACGTTTTGGCGGTGACTATGTTTTTTCCGACCTGGAACATGAGGCGTTTTTGCGCCTTGCGGCCGCGGACCCTGGCCTAGTAGAATTGTACCGTGATGAAGAAGCCGTCATTTTTGCCCTGGTTAAACCGTGACCGGGAATCGCCTCTGAAGGGGCAACAAGGGGGAACCATGAACCTTAATCGGCTCTTTGGGTATTCAGGGGGTTGACACCCGATGTACGGGCTGGCCTTGTGTCTGCCCAGTGTGGGGCAACCACAAGGGTTGCCCCGTACCCCGCGAAATCCCCAAGACCCCGTTTAGTTATACTCACGGTTCGGTCAGATTTAGGCTAGTTTAGAAAATGCGGTAAGGTTCCTGTATGACAACAGAAAACCCTACCATAACCATAGAACGAGTGGACGATATACCCTTACTTGTGGCACAAGCCAA
>JAGNBF010000017.1:0-73990 GCA_018004935.1 Chloroflexota bacterium
CATGTGACACCCTTATCTGGGCTACAAGAGAAGCTTCTTGCTTTGTTAGAATTGCCTCCCGACATTTACACCAGACTTGTTACCGTATCAACAAACTCGACCTAAAAATGACCGAACCATAAGTATATTGTTACCCACATTGTTGTTGAAGAAGGACTTTTGTTCAAACGAGCCAGAGCCTTTCCTATTTCTGTTGTGAAACGAACAGCCGTACAGGATATCTACCTGTCTATCTCGGCGGAACAGATGAGTAATTTCCCCGAATATCATGAGGATATTGTCGAGAGACCCGATCCCGTGCGCGGTGGTGAAACGCTTTTGGATGCTGGCCCTTACATGACTGTCTCCTCTACCCCCATAATTCGCCAGAAAGTACGGCAGGGGATACCGGCTGATAGTACCGTCATTGAACGCGGAACCGTGGTACAAAATCCACAAGGTGCAGACGGCAAATTAGACAGCGTTGTCATCGAACCAGAGAGTGGTCAGATTACGCAACTCGTTATGCATCAGGGCATTATCTTCACCGAGCAGAAACTCATCCCTGTGGCTAATGTGCGCCATATCGGTGAACGGTCTATTGACCTTACTACCTGATAGGGAGGAAAGAAACAGAAAAGAATTGTCTCCATTTTTGCCCGGAGATCGTAACGACTAATCCCCCCCGAGGGCTGAGCTTGTCGAAGCCCGGTTGCCTTCGACAAGCTCAGACGTTGCCGTACCACCCACTTTTGTTTGCCAATGTGAGCACAAGGTTAATTCGTACCCCATTGGGGGGACTGATAAGGCCCTATCTCTCAGGAGAGAAAACCGGGAAATACGGCCTAATTTGCCTTGTAGGTAGGGTTTTTGCCCATATGATGCCCTTTTGCGGACATCTATATTTACCACGCGTTGACAGTATATGTTGAGCTGGTGTTGCGAACTGCTCAGCCCGTCATGATCCCCTTGAGCCATGCATCAGACCTGACAAAGGGTACATGAAGTTCACCCACTTATACCGACAAGCACAACAAAGGAGTGTGTAAGATGAAAAAGACGCTAAGTGTCTTGGCTATACTTTTGCTTTTCCTGGTCCTAACGACTGGGGTAAATGCTGTTCAGGCACAGCAGGAAGAAACGCTGGAAACCGTTTACGATGTCATTAAGGCCGATGACCGATTGGTGTCGTTTGGGATGTTAGTAGACGCGGCCGCATTAGCCGATAATCTCGCTCAAGATGGCCCCTTTACCGTTTTTGCTCCTACCGAAGCCGCCTGGGCCACTTTTGAAACGATGAAGAATAACACTGATGCCACCTTAACGGAAATCCTGCTTTATCACGTTATCAACGGGAATTACACCGCCCCCAATGTAGCGAATCTGGCCACCCTGCCCACCTTACTCGGCGAACATATCGCCTTCAGCGTACAGAATGGCACCATCGTGCTCAATGATTCTATCAAAGTAACTGTAACTGATATGCCAGCCAGCAACGGCGTTGTTCACATTATTGACACCGTCTTGCTCCCCCCCATCAACTCCTTAATTACCTCGCCCCTTGGCTCCTCCGACATGTCTATCACCGAAGTCCTGGCCAACCAAGGTAATTTCACAACCTTTCTTGATCTGGTTGATCAAGCGGGTCTAATGTCTATGTTAGCGGACACAAACACGGTCTATACCGTCTTTGCCCCAACTGATGAAGCTTTTGCCAGCACCTCATCCGCTATGTTAACTCAGTGGATGGCCAACCCCGATGAGTTAAAGACCATTCTTCTTTATCATATTGTTGGCGACAAATTGAGCATCAACCAGTTAGCCAATGATGACTTTATACCTACTCTGGAAGGGCGACCGCTCATATTGAGTATTGATGAAAACATTCAAGTGTTTATCAATGGCTACCCCATTGAACAATTCAATATTCAGGCTCAAAATGGCGTTATCCATTCCCTGAACCAGGTATTGACCCCATAAACCAGAACATCCGTTGCCGGAACCTCTGGCCTAGCCCCACCCCCCTTCCTTCTGGGAAGGGGGGTGGGGGGCTATCTGTTCAAATCAAGCCCACCTTTCCCCAAAAAATTGCTGACTGACTTTCACTATCGAGTTGTTCCTTCTGAGATGCTCTCCAAATAAGAAGCAACGGCCTCCCAGATCTCCGGTAACTCTTCATCGAGCGAGTCATTTATATGTGCCACTTCTAAAATAGGGACATAGACATAATAGTTTTCCTCTTCTTGAACAACGGCAACTGAAATGGCGGGTTGGTGTGTCATGGTATTATCTCCATAGGTGTATAGGCCTCGCGGCCGCAGTGACATAGAAGCGAATCTCGTTCTCCACAAAAAACCCCAACAACTGCATCAAACCAGGTGGATTAATCATAGTTATGCCCTTTTGACGGCGAAATCTTACGGGTTTCGGTTCAACACCTTAAACTCGCGAGTCTATCCACGTTTTGTGGGAGACCTGACAGGTTTTAGAAACCTGTCAGGTCTGTGTCCCACAATTTATGGGTATACTCTAAACTTGCCGGTAAACTTGACAACCCAGGCGATTATCTAATTACCGTGGTGCGGATATCAACTACATCGCTTTTTATCTCAAATTTGAGCATCGGGGCATAGATTTGTACCCCGGTTGCAGGTGGTGGCGGAACAGGGAACCCATGGGCGGCGGTATCGCCAACTGGCGGATAAAGGGCGTTATGAGATTTTCCGGCGCACCGGTTATTTTGTGACCGAATCTAGCAGACTGTCGGAGAAAGAAATTCGGGGTCTTGGGGATTTCAGGGGGTTGACCCCATCTGTAGGGGCAACCCGTGTGGTTGCCCTCGACGGGGCAGGCACAAGGCCAGCCTCTACATGTAGCCACACCCCGCGAATTCCGAATGAACCGAAATTCGTACACGGATTTTTGCGGATAAACACGGTTTTAGGAACCTGGCGAAGCTAAAAATCTGTATAACCCGTGTACCTAAAAAGGGAATACAGGACTTTTTCGACAAACTGCTATGGTGGATGAACTCATCATCGCGCATGGGGCCATGCTCCCGGCCTATACCAACTAGCCCAATTATGATTCATTTTAACCCCCAGACACGTACTTTCAATCTACTCCTGCAAACCAGCTACTACGCCTTCCAGATAGATGCCCAGGGGCAACCGGTTCATCTTGGTTGGGGGGTGCGTCCGCCCGCGGCCGCGACTGATGCTCTCATCACTGGTCAGACCGCTCACGAACAGCACGAACTGTTGTGGAGCTTTGTCACCCAGTTCCGCCCCGACGAAGTTCTCGCCTATGGGGATGTCACAACCTACGGTGTCACCCTCAAAGCCAGTTTTCCCACCTTGCCTGTCCCATTGGCAAAAGGCGAAACCTTACACCTGCCCATCCGCGATTTGCGTCTACGCTATGTGGGACACGACATCGTGACGGACGCCCAGCCCGGTCTGGCTCCGGCACATGGCCTGCCTACCCAAGTCACATCTCTTCGGGAAACTTTGCGCGTTATTTTGCGCGACCCGGTGCAACCGTTCCAGGTGATCGCCTGTTACCGCCTGACGCCGGAGCATGACATCATCGAGCGGTGGCTGGAGCTGGAGAACCTGGGGGCGGAGACGGTAACGCTGGATGTGTGCCACTTTGCCTCGCTCCACCTGCCTAATGGCACCACCGAACTCACCCGCGTCTCTGGCACGTGGGCGCGGGAGTTCACCCCCGAACGGCAACGGCTGGGGATTGGCACACAGGTGATCGAGAGTCGGAGTTTACAAACCAGCCATAACACCAACCCGTTTTTCCTGCTCAACCAGCCGGGGCAGGCGTGGGAAGAGGTGGGAACGGTCTATTTTGGGGCGTTAGCTTATAGCGGAAGCTGGCAAATCAGCTTTGAGCAATTACCGACCTGGGATATTCGTGTGCATGGCGGTTACAACCCGTTTGATTTTTCTTTGTCACTCACCTCTGGGGAACGGCATGTCACACCCGCTTTTGTGACCGGAGTCTGCCACGAAGGGTGGGGGGGAGCCAGTCGCCGTCTCCATGCGTTGACACAGGAGCGGTTATTGCCCCACGCGGCCGCGGCCTGGCGACCGGTCTTGTATAACAGTTGGGAAGCCACCTACTTCAATCTGAGCTATGAAAACCAGGCGGAACTGGCCCGGAAAGCGGCCGCAATCGGGGTTGAGCTTTTCTGTGTAGATGATGGTTGGTTTGGCGGGCGGCGGCATGATCGGGCCGGGCTGGGGGATTGGCTCGTCAGCCCGGATGTGTTCCCAAACGGCCTGGAGCAACTGGTAGAAGAAGTACATCGCCTGGGGATGAAGTTTGGCCTGTGGGTGGAGCCGGAAATGGTCAACCCGGACTCAGACCTGTACCGGGCGCATCCTGAATGGGTGTTACATTTCCCGTCGCGGCCGCGGACCGAATCCCGTAACCAGCTCATCCTCGACTTTGGCCGGGCTGAGGTGGTTGAACACATCTTCGCCCTGCTGGACGATCTGGTAACACGTTATGCCGTCTCCTTCTTTAAGTGGGACATGAACCGGCTGGCAACCGAGCCAGGTTCCGTGGCCGGGCAGGCCATCTGGCGGCAACATGTGGCCGGAGTGTACAACATCATGGATCGCCTGCGCCGCAAACATCCGGGGCTAGACATTCAGAGTTGTTCGGGGGGAGGCGGCCGCATTGATTTAGGCATTTTGGGCCGCACCGATCAGGTATGGGTCAGCGACAACACCGACGCCTTTGACCGCATCCGCATTCAGGAAGGGTTCAGCCTGGCCTACCCGGCGCGGGCGATGGAAGCCTGGGTCACGCACGAACACAACCACATCACCCAACGCGTCACCCCGTTGAGTCTACGCTTTGATGTCGCCATGCGCGGTGTTCTGGGCATCGGCTCTAGCCTGAACGAGTTGAGCCAGGCCGAACTACACCAATACGCCAGCTACATCACCTTCTATAAACAAATTCGCCCCATTGTTCAGGGGGGACACCTGTACCGTCTGCAACGGATTGAGGAATATGGGGCTTCAGTTATCGAATATGTGTTGCCCGATGGGCGTGAAGCAGTCTATTCAATCGTCTTGTCTCAGCATCAGGTGGGCAGTTTTCGGCCTTTCCCTCCCTTAAAAGGGTTGCGTGTTGCGGCCACTTACGTCATAGTTGATCGACAAAATAACGAACTGTATCGCGCTACCGGTTACGAATTAATGACGTTGGGTTTACCCCGGCGAGGCCTTGAGCACGTGGGTTACAGCCAGACATTACTGATAAAACAAGTTGATCCTGTTTGAACCTACCGCACAAGCGCAACTGGCACATAACCAGTTGGTAACGGTACCAGGTCAGGTTATCAGGGTGATGTGCCTGCCATTTAAAAGGGAATGTTCTAAGGCTCAAGGATATGACTGGACGTTTACCCATCCCCCTCACGATTCCCGGGGGGAAGGGGGAACCCTGGTGGCGCGGTTTGGGGGCAGACGCCCCAAACCGCGCCGAGAAAAGTTCCGCGCCCCCGGGGCTAGGGGGAATTACTCTGGAAAACCCTCTAGCTCTCGCTCTGAACTCTAAACTCAAATCCTAAGTCAGCCTCTAAAAATAAGTTGGGTGGTGTTGTCAGGAGACCGACCATAGCAAAAGGGAAATTATTCTGAGTCTTTGGGCATTCAGGGGTTGACACCAGATGGACGGGCTGGCCTTATACCTGCCCCGTGTGGGGCAACCACAAGGGTTGCCCGTACCCCGCGAAATCCCCAAAAACTATTATTCTAAGACGGTTATTAAGGTGAGGATTGGCATGATGGTAAAAATACAGGAGCAGGTTGTTACGCAGTTTGTGGCGCAGTTTGGGACGCGGCCGCATTTCGTCGTGCGGGGGCCAGGGCGAGTGAATCTGATTGGGGAGCACACCGATTATAACGATGGGTTTGTGATGCCGATGGCTATTAACCGGGCTGTATGGATAGCCCTGCGGCCGCGACCAGATCATCTGGTTACTCTTTTCTCCCTGGACATGGGAGAAAGTGCCACCTTTGCGCTCCACGAAATTCAGCACAATCAACAGACCTGGATTGAATATGTCAAAGGCGTTGCCTGGGCGTTGCAGGGGAAAGGGTACACCCTCACCGGTTGGGAAGGGGTGATGGCCGGAGATGTGCCCATTGGGGCGGGTCTATCCTCTTCGGCGGCAGTGGAGATGGCGGCGGCACGGGCTTTTGTGGCCGTAGCCGGACACACCTGGCAACCGGCGACGATGGCCCGGCTGGGACAACAAGCGGAAAATCAGTGGATGGGTGTCAATTCTGGAATCATGGATCAGATGATTTCAGCGGCAGGGCAGGCGGGGCATGCCTTGCTTATTGATTGCCGTAACCTGGCGACAGAAGCCGTACCTTTGCCCCCCCAGACGGCGGTGGTCATACTGGATACGAGCACACGGCGAGGATTGGTAGATTCAGCATACAATGAAC
This sequence comes from Chloroflexota bacterium, assembly GCA_018004935.1. Classification (GTDB taxonomy): domain Bacteria; phylum Chloroflexota; class Anaerolineae; order Promineifilales; family Promineifilaceae; genus Trichofilum. Next base: position 6,462 of record JAGNBF010000017.1, read on the forward strand.
GACGAGTACAATGCGACGCGGCCGCGGCCTTTTTTGGCGTGACGGCATTGCGTGATATAGACATGACCTTGTTCCAGGCACGCGCCGGAGAATTAGATGAGGTGATCCGCCGCCGGGCGCATCATGTCATTAGCGAAAATGAACGGGTGCTGGCCGCCCAAAAAGCGATGAGAGCCGGGGATGCTGTCCGGCTGGGTCAGTTAATGAACGAGAGTCACACCAGTTTGCGCGACGATTTTGCCGTGTCCAGCTCCGCGTTGAATATCTTAGTGGCCCTGGCTCAGGGCCAGCCCAGTTGTTATGGGGCACGTATGACGGGGGCTGGTTTTGGCGGGTGTGCCGTGGCGTTGGTAAGAGGGGATGCGGCCGCGGCTTTTGCCGCCACTGTCACCACAGCTTACCAGCAAGCCACCGGGCTGACACCCAACCTCTACATTTGCCAGGCCACCGCTGGTGCCGAACTGTTCGTTGAACCAACCTCACTGGAACAAACGAGCGTTGATTAACCCCGTAAAACATCTGGGGTCTTCGGGGTTTCATGGGGTACGGGCAACCCTTGTGGTTGCCCACACGGGCAGGCACAAGGCCAGCCCGTACACCCCACCCCCAGGGGCAGGAATTTTTTAGGGGCCGTTTTTCGCGGGCGAATGCCCGCGAAAAACGGCCCCAATTGTTTTTTCCCTTCTGGTCGGGAATTGTCAGGGATTTGGGTGAGTATGCAATCGCCCTGCCGTTCCTAAGCGGATATCTGTCTCTGATAAACACTCATGTTATAATGCTGTACCACTGAAAGGGGATTGTTTGCCAGTTTCCTTTCCTATAAGCGTAACTTCGTAACTACTAAGCCGTTGCCTGAGCTTGTTGAAGGCAACACAAGGCTTCGGCAAGCTCCGCCCTCGAGGGCCTTAGTCGTTAGGCGCGGTTCAAAAGTCAAAAGTCGGCAAACGGTGCTTAACAGTTTGTAAGGCCATTTGGTAAAGGGTGTGTTTCAAATGAGTTGAATAATTAATTGTTGAACTGTTGAATTGTTGAACTGTTAATGAAGCGGTAGACGTTTCTTCTCGTTAATCATTCACCAATTCACCAATTCACCGATTCATTATTTTCTTTCTCTCAACCGAAATGAAACACACCCTTTGGTAAATCGCCCACGATTTACCAAATCGTCCTACAAATTTGTAAAGTTGACCTGAACCATGCCAAACTTTATAAACTACCTGGGCAAGAGTTTAGAGCAAGAGCCAGATGTAAGATAACCATTCGTTCCCTTGTTCTAGATGCCCGGCATAACCAATAAACAGTTGTTTTAAAGAATAAATGGGGGTTTCTCATGGCACGAGTACGTATGAAAGATGTCATAGGGTTAATTTTGGGTGGGGGGGTAGGAACGCGTCTCTATCCGCTAACCCGTGAACGGTCTAAGCCAGCGGTGCCCCTGGCTGGCAAATATCGGCTGATTGATATCCCAATAAGTAATTGTTTGAATTCTGGCATTGAAAAAATTGCCATTCTTACCCAGTTTAATTCTGCCTCTTTGCATCGGCATATTTCTCGGACCTATACGCGTGATGTTTTTTCTAGTGGGTCCGTTCAAGTACTGGCCGCAGAGCAGACACCGCGTAGTGGGGATTGGTATCAAGGGACAGCAGACGCGGTACGTAAACAAATGCTTGAGATCAACGAAGCGGGGGGTAAGTATGTGTTAATCCTCGCGGGAGATCATTTGTATCGGATGGATTACCGGGATTTTGCTCAGCATCATTCTGATCATGAAGCTGATGTGACGATTGCGGTGAAACCGGTGAGTCGGGCCGATGCCTCATCGTTGGGTATTCTCAAAATGGATGAAACCGGGCGTATTGTTGAGTTTCGGGAGAAGCCGAAGGGGGATGCGCTTAACGGGTTGGAAAGTAGTGATGATCCGGATCGCCCTTTTATGGCTTCGATGGGTATTTATTTTTTCAACAAGCAGATGCTTAAAGAATCCCTCAAAATGAAAGGGGATGATTTTGGCAAAGAAATAATTCCCGCTTTGATTGAGTCGCAACGGGTTGTTGGTTATCGTTTTGATGGGTATTGGGAAGATATTGGGACAATGCGCCGTTTTTATGAAGTTAATCTGGATATGGCGGCACCTCTCCCCCACTTTAATCTGTACAGTGCTGATCATCCTATTTATACGCGGCCGCGGTTTCTCCCCGGTTCCAAAGTGCAAGGTGGCCACATGACCAATGTTCTCCTTGCCGATGGTTGTCGTGTCCAAGAAGCCACTATTCGTTCCTCTGTTATTGGCCTTAGAAGCATCATTGCTGAAGGGGTCACTATTCAGCGATCCATTATCATGGGGGCCGACTATTACGAAACGGAGCAAGATCGGCAGGAAAATCGCCTCTTAGGACGGCCAGATATTGGCATTGGTCATAGTTCTGTTATTGAAGAAGCCATTGTGGACAAAAACGCCCGCATTGGTCGTCGTGTTATTATCCGTTCCGTGCCCAATCGTCCCGATGTCGAAACCGAAACCTGGGTCAGCCGTGAAGGCATCGTCATTATTCCCAAGGGATCTATCATTCCTGATGGAACGGTGATTTAATGTGTAAAATCGTTGACATATAGAAGATCACCGATATAATTTAATCATTAAGAAACAAAGGAAATCACCCGAACTCTTTAAGAGCGTTTGGCTAAACAGCAAACGCTCTTTTTGCGCGTTTAGGGTGGTGTCCCCCCGTTGCAAAGCGAGTCAACAGTAAACAAGAATCAGCCTCAGCATTATATTTCTTGATGACAGTTTACTGTCCACTATTTACTGACAAAAGAGGGAGGTCAATAGGTGGAAGCAACAGATTTCCGTACGTTACGCATCAGCCTGGCCTCGCCAGATCAGATCCGTTCCTGGTCTTATGGCGAAGTCACCAAACCGGAAACCATTAACTACCGCCGTCTGCGGCCGGAAAAAGACGGTCTCTTCTGTGAAGCGATCTTCGGTCCCACCCGCGACTGGCAATGTTATTGTGGCAAATATAAGAACGTTCGTTACAAAGGGATAGTTTGTGACAAATGCGGTGTTGAAATCACCCGTTCTTCCGTGCGACGTGAGCGTTTGGGCCATATTGAATTGGCCGCTCCCGTTGCGCACGTCTGGTATACACGGCGCGTCCCCAGTTATTTGGGCTTATTGCTCAATATTTCCCGGCGGAACCTGGATCGTGTTTTATATTTTGCCCAATACGTTGTCACCCATGTAGATGAGGAAGCTCGTCAGCGAGCGCTCAAACGGCTAGATGATGAACTGGCCGAGGCAGAAGCCCGTTTGCATGAAGAGACACAAGGCCATGTGTCTTCTGCTACCACAGATGTGCGGGATCGCCTGGCCGCGTTGGAATTGGAACTAGAAAACCTTAACACCACCTATGATGAGCGTCTTTCTGCTCTGACCGATGAGATCATGCAGGAAGCTAAATCGGTGGAGCAACGGTTGGAAAATTGGAAGGGTGGTAAGGCCAAAGAAACTGTTCTCCTGGGTGATCGCATCATCATAGACGAGGGAGAAAAAGTAGGCCGTGAACACCTGGTCATGGTGCAAGATTTCACCAAAGATGATTTGACCCAGGGCCAAAAAGATAACGAAGAAGAGCGTCAGACTCGCTTTGCTGAATTAAGCCGTGAAGTGAGTGAACTCAAAGGCGAAACATCGAATATCTCGGCCGAAATGCAGGATAGCCTGACGGTAAAAGTTACCCGTTTGCGCCAGCAACATCATGCCAGTAAAGAACAGTTGGAAAACCTGGCAGAAGGGATGTTCCTCAACGAAAACGATTACCGCGAGATAAAGAGCAAATTCGGTAACGCTTTCCGGGCCAACATGGGAGCAGAAGCTTTCTATGAAATCCTGAAGAACATGGACCTGGATAAATTGGCCAAGGAATTGTGGCGTGAAGTTCGTACCACGCGTTCTAAACAAGCGGCCAAACGTGCAACTAAACGTTTGCAAGTGGTGGAAGCGTTACGACAAAGTGGCAATCGTCCTGAATGGATGATTCTGACTGTTCTGCCGGTTATTCCCCCAGAATTGCGCCCCATGGTGCAATTGGATGGTGGCCGTTTTGCTACCTCTGACCTGAATGACTTGTATCGTCGGGTGATTAATCGTAATAACCGCCTCAAGCGCTTGTTGGAACTGGGCGCGCCAGATGTGATTGTTCGTAACGAAAAACGTATGTTGCAGGAGGCGGTAGATAGCCTTATTGATAACAGTCACCGGGGCAAGGCGTTGAGTCGCCGCGGCCGCAGAGAGCTTAAATCTCTCTCCGATATGCTCAAAGGGAAGAAGGGCCGCTTCCGTCGTAATCTGCTCGGTAAACGGGTGGACTACTCTGGCCGTTCCGTCATTGTCGTTGGCCCACAACTCAAAATGGGAGAATGTGGTTTGCCCAAGACAATGGCCCTGGAGCTGTTCCGCCCCTTCGTTATCAGTAAACTGATCAAATATGGTCATGCCAGCAACGTCAAAGGTGCCCGTCGTGTCATTGAACGGCAACCCCCAGAAGTGTGGGAAGTTCTCGAAGAAGTGATCGAAGGGCGTCCGATTATGTTGAACCGTGCCCCTACACTCCATCGCCTGGGTATTCAAGCGTTTATGCCCAAACTGGTGGAAGGTAAAGCAATTCAACTGCATCCGTTGGTCTGTGCCGCTTTTAACGCCGACTTCGACGGGGACCAGATGGCCGTCCATGTGCCGCTTTCTGACAAAGCTGTGGAAGAAGCCATTGGTTTAATGCTCTCCACCCATAACCTGCTCAAACCTTCCGATGGTCAGCCTATTGTGGGGCCGTCTAAGGACATGGTTCTGGGAGTGTATTACCTGACGGCAATGTTTAGCGGCCGCAAAGGGGAAGGTAAAATTTTCAGCACCCTTGACGAAGTGGAATATGCCTATCATATGGGCATCATTGACATCCACGCCAAAATCAAGGTGATGACAGACACCTACTATAAAGAAGATGGTGGTCGTTATGCTGATAATAAACCGCGCAAACGCCTCATCGAAACCTCACCCGGTCGCGTCATCTTTAATAAAGAACTGCCGCCGGAAATGCACTTCATCAATCAAGTGTTGGACAAAGGTGAAGTGAACCGTGTCGTAGACCGTGTTTATCGCCGCCTGGGAGCCAATGCCACCATTGATGTGGTAGACCGTATTAAATCTATCGGCTTTAAATATGCGACACGCTCCGGGGTAACGATTGCCGTGGCTGACCTGACCATTCCCGAAGAACGGCAAGGTATCCTGGACGAAGCCCGTAGACGTGTGGACGAAATTGACCGTCAATATCGCCGTGGTTTGCTCACAGAAGAAGAGCAATATCAGCGCACCATCGAGCAGTGGTTGGGGGCGAAGGACGCCGTGGAAAAGGCTGTACGTAAAGCCATTGATCCGGCAGGCCCCATCGCCATGATGGCTATCTCCGGCTCAACTAAGGGTGGGTTCGGTCCTATTACTGACCTGGCTGGGATGCGCGGTCTGGCGGCTGACCCGCAAGGGCGCATTATTAAAGTACCGATCCAGTCTAATTTCCGCCATGGCCTGACGACGATGGAATATTTCATCTCTACACATGGTTCCCGAAAGGGTTTGGCGGACACGGCTCTGCGTACGGCTGACGCCGGTTATCTGACGCGCCGTCTGGTGGACGTGGCCCAGGATATTATTATCACCGAGTATGATTGCGGTACAGACAAAGGTATTTTGGTGCGCCGGGTTGATAACTTTGGGCGCCAAACTGTATCAGAACGACTGCATGGTCGGTATGCGGCTTCTCAGGTGATTGATCCGAAAACCGGTGAGGTTATTATCAGTGCGGGTGAGTTGTATAGCGAAGAAACGGCAGATCAGGTAGATGCAACAGGCATTGCTGAAGTCGTTGTCTTCTCGGCAATGACTTGCGAAATGGAACGCGGTATCTGTGCCAAATGTTATGGGGTAGATATGGCGACAGGTGAACCGGTGGCGATGGGTGTGGCTGTGGGTATTATGGCCGCTCAATCTATTGGTGAACCGGGTACACAGTTGACTCTGCGTACCTTCCATACGGGTGGTATGGCTCGTTCTGGTGGTGGTGACATTACTCAGGGTTTGCCCCGTGTGGAAGAGTTGTTTGAAGCCCGGCAACGGCCTAAAGGTGAAGCGGTGATGACTGAAATCGGTGGCGTGGTAGAAATTCGCGTCATTGATGGGGTACGCCATGTCTTTGTGACCGATAGCCATCTCCGAGAAGATGCTTATGAAACCCCACAAGGTTGGACGGTTAAGGTATCTGACAATAACCGGGTGGAAGTGGGTGATGTGATTCTGGAGCGGGAAAATGAAGTGGTGACGGCACAACATGCCGGGCGGGTCACTCATGACAAAAAAGGCTTGCGGGTTGTCTGGGAAAGCCGGGATGAACGAGATTACGAAATTCCTGCTGGTACACGCCTGTTAGTGAATGAAGGACAGCGGGTTGAAGGGGCGGATCAACTTACTGAAGGAGCGAAGAACCCTCACCGTATTCTGGATATTCAAGGCCGTGATGCTGTTACCCAATATCTGCTCCGTGAAGTGCAGAAAGTGTACCGACCCCAGGGTCAGAATATTAATGACAAACATTTTGAGGTTATTATCCGCAAAATGTTGAGTAAAGTATCAGTGACTGCTTCTGGTGACACAGAAATGTTGCCGGGTGATCTGGTGGAGTCTGGTACCTTTCAGCGTATTAACCGGGAAATTGTGGACGAAGGTGGTCAACCAGCCCAGGCGCAATCGGTCTTGCTGGGCATCACGAAGGCTTCACTGAACACAGACAGCTTCCTTTCGGCCAGTTCTTTCCAACATACAATAAAGGTGTTGGCGGGAGCGGCGATTGCTGGTAAAGAAGATGGGTTGATGGGCCTGAAGGAAAATGTGATTATCGGTAAACTTATTCCTGCCGGAACTGGCTTCAGAACGGGTAAGGAAGTGGCTGTGGATGCCAAGGAAATGGTGGTTAGCTCATCTTCAATGTTGATTGATGATAATACGGATGAGGATATTTTGGCGGCGATAGCCGCGGCCGCGGCCAGTGCCAAAAGCCGTCAGATTTTGCCCGAACCCGAACCGGAACCTGAAGGAGACGATCTTTATGACGATTACAACCGTTATGGGGATCAGTACGATGGGGAGATAGAAGACGAAGGTTTGGATGAATAACGCCTGGTGTAATGTGTGATGTTGTATTTTCTCAATAAAGCAGGGTGACGTTGGTTGAGCTTGTCGAAACAAATGACCTTCGACAGGCTCAGGCCACGGTTTTTCCAAAATATTGAGAAAATGTGTGATGTTTAATAAAAAGGCGGTCTGGTTTTCCAGACCGCCTTTTTTTTTCGAGCGAGGTTTTGTGGGTGTCAGGCTCAGGCCTGGCGGTTGAGTAATTTGAGGGCCATGTCGTGCAAGGCGGAGTAACCTTCGGGTAGGGGATTGGCTGATTCAAGGTGGTGGAGGGCGTTGTGGGAGTACGCGGCCGCTTCCTTTTCCGCATATTCGCGGGCACCCGTTTCATCTAGTAACTGAATGACCTGTTTCACGAAACCGTTGTGGTTTTCTGGTTGTTGGTATAGGGTGCGCAGATCATCATGGCGGGCCAGCCCATAGAGCACAGGAATGGTTTTCTTGCGGGTGATAATGTCGGTGGCCGCCGATTTACCGATGACGGTTTCATCTCCCCAAATGCCAAGAATGTCATCTATCACCTGGAACGCCAGCCCCAGATTCAGGCCAAAACCGGCAAAATGGTGAATGCTTTCTTCATCTTTTCCGGCGATCAAAGCCCCTAATTCGGCGCAGAGTTCTACTAATACCGAGGTTTTTCGCTCGATCATGGGCATGTACTCGTCCAGGGTGACATCATCCCGGGTTTCAAAGCTCATGTCGGCATGTTGCCCTTTGGTGAGTTCGATGCAGGTTTCGTCCAGACGGCGTAGGGCACGGACAACCAGGGCGGGATCAACACCACGCTCAAACAGGCGGCTCATTGCTATGTGAGCATAAGCCAGCATGGCATCACCACTATTGATGGCCTGCGCCGCCCCCCAGATTTTCCAAACGGTGGCTTTGCCTCGGCGGGTGGGGCTTTGGTCTTGGATGTCGTCGTGGATGAGGCTGAAGCTATGGAGAAGTTCGACGGCCGCGGCCGCGGGTACAGCTTGTTGCCAGTCACCACCAGCGGCCATACAGGTCAACAAACAAAGCAAAGGACGAATCCGTTTGCCACTCTGTCCATTGGTACTGGGGGTGTTGTCGCTGTTCACCCAACCCATGTGGTATTGCAACATGGCAAAAAAAGTAGGAGAAATGGTCGGTTCACTGGCAAGCACGGCTTGCATTTCTGTCTCAATTGCGTCTAACATTGATTGCATGACTGTTTCTGGCTTCATGATGAGTATAAGTGTAGATAAAAAGGGGATTGGCCCGCAGTTCTTGGGGAATTTGCAGGGTGTGGGTATATGATGGGCTGACCTTGAGGCTGTCCTGTTTGATGATGTAACTTTGGGGCGGCGACTAAATGGTTGTGTACAAAGGTGTGTGGCCCAGGGCGGTCAGGTCCTTTGCTCCCACACACAACATTGCTATTTTGAGTTCGGTGGTGATGGTATCGGCCAGTTCGATGACGGCAGAGGTACCTTTGACGGCCGCACGCAAAAATTCACCAGCCAGTCCCCCCAGGTTTGCACCCAGGGCAATGCACTTGGCGATGTCTATGCCGTTTTTGAGGCCCCCGCTGGCGAAAACAGGCAGATCGGGGCTGGCCTGGCGGCAGAACTGGATGGAACTGGCGGTAGGAATACCCCAATCACGGAACGCGGCCGCGATGCGGGCGTGTTTGGCTGTGGGGGCACGGTGCATTTCTACCTGACTCCAGGACGTACCACCCGCCCCCGCCACATCAATGGCTGAAATACCCGCCTCTATAAGTTGTCGTGCCGCTTGCGCGGAAAAGCCCCACCCCACTTCTTTCGCAATGACCGGAATAGATAGCTGTTGGCACACCTGGGCAATTTTAGGAAGCAGGTTGGCAAAATTACTATCACCCTCCGGTTGTACCGCTTCTTGAAGCACATTAAAATGCAAAATTAAGGCATCAGCCTGGCACATCTCTACAGCTCGCTGACACTCAGCCAGACCATAGCCATAGTTAAATTGCACCGCCCCCAGATTGGCAAACAACAGAATATCCGGAGCGACATCACGTACATGGTATGTGTAAGCAAGACTGGCATCGGCCACGGCGGCTCGTTGTGAACCCAGTCCCATAGCCATACCTACCTGCTGAGCGGCTTCAGCTAAGGTACGATTAATTTTTTGTGCTTCGGCTGTACCCCCGGTCATGCTAGATATGAGCAATGGGGTGTTGAGTGGTTTGCCAAAAACAGTGGTCTGTGTCTTAATCTCGGCCAGGTTTAATTCGGGTAGAGCCTGGTGCATAAAGTGAACTTTTTCCAGACCCGTCGTAAGCTGAAACGAGACATCCTCTTCTAAATTGATGCGGATGTGGTCGGCTTTACGTCGTTCGAGAACCTCCGGGGATTCGTTGCTATCCCGGTGGCGGTTCTCTGCTGTAAGAGAAGCCATAAGTGAACTCCAGTAAAATGTGGCGTGGGTTTCAGACATCTGACGTTGTAAGAACGTCAGATGTTTGTCTGTATGGGGCGAGTATACTATGCTCCCTGGTGATTGGCGAATCCCACGTTTGTGGGGATGGTGCGTCAAATCTGTGGATGACCCGAGAATCGTTGTGGCCGGTCTCCTGACCATACCACTTTGTAGCCACAAAAGTGATGCGCACCCATTTATGTGAATAGGCTATCGCCCTGCTTATGTGGAAAGTCTTGTTGGTACAGTTATACTCAAGACACAAGAAGTTATACTTAGGATTGACGATTAAATAACTTGGACATTTGCTGTGGCCGGTCTCTTGACCGCGCCACTCCCAACGAACAAATTATTTAGTTCTCATTTCTTAGGGTTTGTAAAAATATAACTTCCCGGTTTAGACCGGACAGATTTCTGAAAACCTCAACTGGATGCCAAATGCACACCCGAAAAATAGCCCAAGCCGTAGAACAGCCTTTCAGACTGTTCACCCTCTCGAGAAAACGGCAAACGCCAGGAGCAAACCCAATTGAGAATGGCCTGTGAAAACCTGTCCGGTCTTGACGGAACTTAATCTTTTATAGACCCTTAGATGTTGTTCACTTACCATGAGATAAAGAAAGGTGCAATGTGAAAAAAGATAATCTCCGCGTTTTGATTACCGGTGCCGCCGGTTTTCTGGGGTCACATCTGAGTGACCGTTTTCTGGCTGAAGGGCATACCGTTATTGGGATGGATAATTTCCTGACCGGTAGCCCGGATAATATCGCTCACCTGATTGGCCACGAGCGATTTAGTTTTATTAAGCATAATGTGTCTACTTATATTTATGTGGATGGTCCTGTAGATGCCGTTCTGCATTTTGCTTCTCCGGCCAGTCCCAATGATTATCTGGAACATCCCATTCCTACATTGAAAGTTGGCTCTTTGGGGACGTTGAACACATTGGGGTTGGCGAAAGCTAAGGGTGCACGGTATGTTTTGGCTTCTACCTCAGAAGTGTATGGTGACCCGGATGTGAATCCTCAACCAGAGACCTATTGGGGACATGTGAATCCGATTGGGCCGCGTGGGGTGTATGATGAAGCCAAACGGTTTGCTGAAGCGATGACGATGGCTTATCACCGGTATCATGGGGTGGAGACGCGCATTGTGCGTATTTTTAATACCTATGGGCCACGGATGCGTTTAAATGATGGGCGAGTCGTGCCTAATTTTATTGCTCAGGCATTACGGGGTGAACCACTGACGGTTTATATGGGTGGTAAACAAACCCGTTCGTTTCAGTATGTAAGTGATTTGGTGGAAGGGATTTATCGCCTGTTGTTTTCCATGGAATCTTTGCCGGTCAATATTGGCAATCCTCGGGAGATGACGATTGTGGAATTTGCGGAAGCCGTGGTGGAACTGACGCAGAGTGGTTCGGAGATTCAGTTTGTGACGCCTACAGATGAACGTATCAAGGATGATCCGAAACAGCGTCGGCCTGATATTACTAAGGCGCAGACCATTTTGGGTTGGCAACCACAGGTGGATCTGACGCAAGGATTGATGAAGACGATTGAATATTTCCGCGGCCGCGTTTGATTTGAGGTAAGCATTCAGTTGAGTTACTTCGACGGATTAAGAATTTGAGTTTAGAGCGAGAGCTAGAGCGAGAGCGAGAGGGTTTTCCAGAGTAATCCCCTCTAGCTCTATCCTCTAGCTCTATCCTCTAGCCTTTTGCCTTTATTCGCTTATGGGTGAACGGGTGATGCAGGCCCAAAAATGGGGGGAGTGGCTGGGGCCAGGGGTGGCCGCGGCCGCTATTGGCCTTCTCATTGCTTTTTTACCCTTAGCAACTGCGGCCGCGTTGCTGTTGGTGCCCGCCGTCCTCATTCTCATTTATCTGTTTCCCCTGTTTGGCCTGGGTTTGGCCTTGTTGGCCGGACCGTTTGGGGCGCTAGAGAGTGTACTCCTGGGGCCATCCCCCCTGGACAGCGGACAACTGTTGCTTCTCGTGACATTGGTTATCTGGTTATTGAAGGGATTAGGCCGCGGCCGCGTGGTCATTCCGGCTACGTCACTTAATGGGCCGTTGCTTCTCTTTCTGACAGTTGCCACACTCTCCGCCCTCGGTGCTCCTTCGCTTGAAATTGCTTTACGTGAGTTGCTCAAATGGGTAGAGATTTTGTTTATCATTTGGTTGGTGGCGGATTTACGATTGACGAGGGACGATTTACCCTTGTGGCCCCGGTTTAAGCGCCAACAGGGGTTACATTTCACCTCTTACCTTTTCCCTCTGCTGGTGCTACTTCCGGCACTGCTCCAGGCCGCTATTGGTATCTGGCAATTTGGGTTACGAGATGATGGCCCGGTGCATTTTCTCATTTTGGGGCGGTTTTATCGAGCGTATGGCACTTTTGAACAGCCAAACCCGTTTGGTGGGTATATGGCGTTGAATGCCAGTCTGGCGCTGGGGATGTTGGTAGGCCTCTTGGTTTATTATGATGTATGGGGCGGGGTGTCGGCCGCGTGGCGGAACCGACGTTTCATATTTCAGACCCTACGCCCTATTCCAAACGTTTTATGGCTGGGTTTTGTGGGGCTGACCGCGGCCGCGACCAGTCTGGCTCTGGTAATGAGTTGGAGCCGAGGGGCCTGGTTAGGGTTCGCGGCCGCGGGGGGGGCTTTGATCCTATTCTTGCCGCGTAAACGGTGGCAGGGCATAGTGCTGGCAGGATTAGCCCTGGCCACATTGTGGGTGGGGTTACAATTTAACCTGCTTCCCGCCTCCCTGGCAGAGCGGCTTACCAGTTGGCAGGACGATTTTCAGTTTGGGGATGTACGAGGGGTTGATATCAACGACGCCAATTACGCGGTGTTAGAGCGGTTGGCTCATTGGCAGGCCGCCCTGGATATGGCCCGCGATCATCTCTGGCTGGGCGTTGGGTTTGGTAACTACGAATCTGCCTATCGTGACTACGCCCTCATCAATTGGCCCTACCCTTTAGGCCATGCCCATAACTATTATCTGAATTTGCTGGCCGAGGTGGGCGTGATTGGTACCGTGGCGTATCTGCTTTTGTGGGGTACTATTTTCGGGCAAACTATCAGTTTGCTAAAATTGACTGATTGGCGGTTCCGTGGCCTGGTTTTAGGATTACTCGCCGCCTGGACAGCATTAACGATTCATCATTTGTTGGATAAACTATACGTCAATAACCTGTATGTGCATTTAGGCGCAATGACAGGTTTGTTGGTTATGCTTAAAGCTGAAGCTAAAGAACTACAGTCACCAGACTGAGGCTGAGGCAAAACATCGAACATAAGGGGTTTTTGTATGATTACATTTTTTGCCGCCCAGGCCGAAATGCGCCTGGGGGCTAATGCGAAAGAAGTGGAGCGGTTTCTGAAGTTTGCTGTTGTCGGCACAATTGGTTTTATCATTGATTTTGGTTTATTGACACTCTTTAAAGAAGTTTTTGGTCTGCATACAGCCGTGGCCAATACCCTTTCTTTTTGCGCCGCTGTTGTGAGTAACTTTACCCTAAACCGGTACTGGACTTATCCCGACTCCCGTTCCAAAAAATTAAGTTCTCAACTGACGCAATTTCTCCTGGTTAGTATTATTGGTTTGCTGATCAATGACGCAATTGTGATTCTGATGGAGCACCCTTTCCAGGCTTTGCTGGATACGAGCTTAAACTTCTTGCCCCTGAGTGGTTATATACCGGCCAAGGTTGTCGCGACTATTGTCGTATTGTTTTGGAATTATTTTGTGAACCGCCGTTGGACGTACAATGATGTGAAATGAGGGCGTCATGTTGCGTGGTGCATGTTTCGTCCTCAGCTTACGCAACCTGCGCCATGTAACACGAGGCTATGACTCATTCTGAAAAGTACCCTTTGCGTATCGGCATTGACGTTACTTCCGCTCTGACGCAGGGAGGGGGCATTGGTCGCTATACCCGTGAGCTGGTACAGGCTCTGGCTCTGGTAGATAAACAGACGAATTACCACCTTTTCTCCGCTCGCCCCCCCGAACAATTACCTGTTCCTGATCCTCTGCCTGTGGGGGCAAATTTTGCTCATCACGCCGCCCCTTTTACTGACAAATGGCTTTACCGTCTTTGGTATCGTCTACATGTACCACTACCAGTGCAATGGTTTACCGGCCCCCTGGATCTGTTTCACTCACCTGATTTTGTCTTGCCACCCGTGGCGGGCAAGATTCCCACTTTGCTCACGGTGCATGATCTCTCTTTTCACCATTACCCGGAATATTTCACTCCGGCTCTGGTGAATTACCTAAATCGGGTGGTGCCCAATTCGGTGGCCCGTGCCAGTCATATTTTGGCCGATTCGCAGGCCACGAAAGACGACTTAACTTCGCTGTGGCAAGTCGCGGCCGCGAAGGTGACTGTGTTGTACAGCGGCGTGAACCCGGTATTCCGGCCAGTAGAAAAACAGGGCGAGCTAAAGGGCGTGCGGCAAAAATATGGCCTGGGAGAATGGCCTTACCTCTTTTCCGTCAGCACCATCCAGCCGCGTAAAAATTACCAGATGCTCATCCGCGCTTTTAAGCCGTTGAGCCGTTCCTGGCCCCATCATCTGGTCATTGCTGGGGGCAAAGGGTGGCTCTATGAAGAGACTTTGGCCGAAGTGGAGCGGCAGGGATTGCAAGATCGGGTGCATTTTCTTGGTTTTGTGGCGGATGCCGATTTGCCAGCTCTGTACACGCAGGCCATGCTGGTGTTGTTTCCTAGTTTCTATGAAGGGTTTGGGTTACCACTGTTAGAAGCAATGGCCTGTGGAGTGCCAGTGGTGTCTTCCGATGCGTCTTGTTTGCCCGAGGTGGTGGGGCAGGCTGGACGCCTGTTAAGCCCCAAAGATGAGTCGGGCTGGACGGATACGGTACATAAGTTGTTGCTAGATGGGAAAGAACGCGGCCGCATGGTTGCCGAAGGGTTCCGTCAGTCCCGCCAGTTTACCTGGAAAAAAGCGGCCCGACAGTTAACCGAAATTTATCAGGGGCTGTTAAAGGAGCGTAATGTACCCCTTTAGCCTGCCTGGTTTGTTGGGGCCGCGAACTGGCTGGCTGACATGATACAATGGCCGTAAAGGACAGATGGAACGTGAATGGGCAAATTTGATTGGCAAACTGATGAAGAAGAATGGCCAGAACCACCGGCGCTAGAATCGCGGCCTCTACCGCTCTGGCAACGCCTCGGCATGGTCTTTCTGGTTATACTTTTGGTTAGTAGCAGTGCCATTGGCTTGTTGCGTCAGATGAATCTCCGCTCCCAAGAAACTGTGGATCAGGCCACCGCTGATGTCCAGGACGCGCATGAATTATGGCGTCATGCTGTGCTAGAGCAGGACACGCAACTACTGGCGGGTTTACTTTATGATACACGCTACCCATTATGGGCAGAAGCACAGGTGCAACACGTTGGGTCTGGTGTCTCCCTGGTAGACCGAACGGCGTATGGTCTGTTTTTGCCTCTCGGAGAACCGGGAGCTGATTTCGCGGCCGCGCCCAACATCACCCTTGCCACCACCCTCAGCCATGCCGAATTAACCTTCACCCAAACGTACCAGGTTATTGCCCCGGCCCACCTCACCCAAACGATCACTCTGGAACACACCCTCACCTACCATTACCGGGAAGGGCGATGGCTGGCTGGTCCTCTGGCCGATACCGCCTGGGGAGCCAGCCTGAACCACCGTCTGCCTCATCTAACAGTGACTTACCCGGAGCGTGATCGCCCGGTTGTGCAACGCCTGCTGAGTGATTGGAGCCGTCTTATTCAACAGTTATGTGCGGATGCCCTGCCGTTTCGTTGCGACCGTGACTATGGCTTGCAGGTCGAATTGAGCAGTGCCCCTAATGCCATGTACCCGGCTTTGGCCGGTATCGAATTGACAACCATCCCCGGACAGCGACTCTATGCTTGGCCCACTCCCACATACCTGGGTTTGCCCGTTGATGAAGCGGGTTATGAGGCCGTCTGCCGGGCGTATAGCCAGCCACTGGCCCGACAAATCTTGTTAGATATTCAGGCTAATAGTGATTTGCCCGAAGTCATGGTTTATGCCTGGGTGGAATCCCGGCTGTTTGAGTTGGGTCTCCTGGCTTCGCCAGAGGTGCTCCAGGTTTTCCCCGGTAATACCCGCCCCATGCCGGGAGATCGCCTTTACCCGGTCTGTGTGCCTTATGCCGGACGGATTGCGCTGGGGGCAGTGGGGAGTAGTGAACAGTGGGTAGTGGGCAGTGGGAAGTGGGCAGTTACCTGGGAGTAGGGAGCAGTTACAAGTCTCTCAGTCTCTCAATCCCCCCATTTCCGCTATAATCTCTCTATGAATACCGAAAAAGAAAAAGTCCAACAACAATTTGGTCGGAACGCGGCCGCATATGCTACCAGCACCGTCCACGCCAAAGGCGCCAGCCTGGGCCGCATGGTCGAACTGGCTCGCCCCCAACCCGATTGGCAGGCCCTCGACATTGCCACCGCCGCCGGGCACACCGCCTTCGCCTTCGCGCCCCATGTAGCTCATGTCATCGCCAGCGACCTCACCCCGGAGATGCTGGTCGTAGCGGAAAAGCTGGCGGCAGAGAAGGGCATCCACAACATCAGCTTCCGCCAGGCCGACGCCGAAAATTTACCCTTTGCCGATGGGCAGTTTGACCTGGTGACGTGCCGCATTGCCCCGCACCATTTCCCCGATATTGACCGCTTTTTGCAGGAGAGTGCGCGGGTATTGCGGCCGCAGGGCCTCATCGCCCTCGTGGATAACATCAGCCCCGACGACAAAATCGGGGCCGACCATTACAACGCCTTCGAGAAACTGCGCGACCCCAGTCATGGCCGCTGTCTTTCCCTGGAAGAATGGGAACAGGCTTTCTTTGCCGCCGGGTTTGATCTGCTCCACCAGGAAACGGATAACAAAAAGATTGATTTCGACGATTGGGCCAATAGGATGCAGGTCACACCCGATAACAAAACCCGTCTGCGTGTCATGCTCGTGCAGGCTCCCACCCCGGCCCTGGCCTTCTTGACACCCCACTTTGCGGGCGATAGAATCAATTTTTCACTTAGCGAAGCCCTGTTCATTGGTCAACTCAGGGAAAGGTAGGTGTTAAGATGTCAATACGAGAAATTGAAGAACGTGTATTCACATTAGAAGATGCCATTTATGCTTTAACCCAAACCGTTCAAAGTCTAGGCCGTCATGTGGACGATTATGTTTTGGAAGGCCAGCAATTCCGCCGGGAAATGCGCGAATTCAAAACTGAAATGCGCGAGTTCAAAGATGAAATGCGCGAGTTCAAAGATGAAATGCGTGCGTTCAAAGATGAAATGCGCGAGTTCAAAGAATACACATTGGCGACAAATGCCCGTGTCGAGCAGGAGTTGAAAGCGGCGCGGCAGAGAGATGCGGAGTTATCCGATAAGATGGGGACTTTGGCTGAGGACATGGTTGCCCCAAGCATACCCCGAATTTTGGCCGAGGTGGTGAGTTGCACGGAAACGCCCCGCATGGCAGGGGTGTGGATGCGAAAAAAGACGGCGGATGGTCGTTCTAAAGAGTATGATGTGGTGGCCGTCTGCGCTGACTTCATTCTGGTAAATGAGACAAAAAGCCGCCTGCGCCCAGCTGACATTAGCGAATTTGCCGACCATCTGACGCAAGAAGCCCATGATTTCTGGCCTGAATATGCAGGCAAAACGATCATTGGTTCTCTGGCCGCTTTGTATGTTGATCCCAGTTTAATCACTTTTGGTGAAAAACATGGCCTTATTGTTTTGGGCGTTCAAGATGGCTTGATGACCATTCTTAACCAGTCCGGCTTCATCCCCAAACGGTATTGAAGCAACGGTGAACGGGCAGAAAAAGGAATTGCATGACCAAACGTTATCACTTTTGGATTTCCGGTTGCCAGATGAATTATGCCGACGCCCGGCGGGTGGCAACCGAATTAGAAAAATTGGGCTATCAATCCACCCTGAGCGCGGAAGAGGCGGATGTGGTGGTTCTGCAAACCTGCACCGTGCGCCAGCAGTCAGAGGATAAGGCGTATGGGCGGTTACATCAACTGCGGCCGCTAAAAGAGCAAAACCCCGACAAAACCATCGCCGTGATGGGCTGTGTCGTTGGGGTGCGGGGCAATCAACCCCTGGAAAAAGCATTCCCCTTCGTGGATGTGTTCATGGAGCCATCCACCGATGGTTCCCCCCTGGTATCCCACCTGCGGCGCGGCGAAGACCAAGAAATTGAGGAGGCCGAAACGGAACAACGGCATCAATGGCAAGACGAAATTGCTGTTTTGCCCGTCAATCAACCCGGCGAACAGGTTTCCGCGCCCGTTGCTATTGTGTACGGCTGTTCCCACGCCTGCACCTTCTGCATCATTCCCCAAAAACGAGGCATCGAGCGCAGTCGCCCGGTGGGGGCTATTGCTTCAGAAGTGCGCTCTCTGGTGGCCCAGGGGGTTAAAGAAGTGGTTCTGTTGGGCCAAATCGTAGACCGCTACGGCTACGATGTGCCCGATGGCCCCGACCTGGCCGACTTGCTCCACGTGATTAACGACATTGACGGGCTGGAGCGTATTCGCTTCCTCACCAGCCATCCCAGCTATATGGATGAACGCATCTTACATGCAGTCGCCAACCTGCCTAAAGTGATGCCCCAGGTGGAGATTCCCGTACAGGCGGGCAACAATGACGTTCTGCAAGCGATGAAGCGGGGGTACACTCGCGAGCAGTACCGTGATCTGGTGCATAAGGTGCGGGAGATCGTGCCCGATGTAGCCATTCATGGTGACATCATTGTCGGGTTCCCCGGCGAGACAGAAACGCAGTTCATGGACACCTACAACCTGCTGGCGGAACTAAAGTTAGACAAGATTCACCTGGCCCGTTACAGCCCGCGTCCGGGGACGGTGAGTGCCCGCCGTCTGGAAGATGACGTGCCGGATGAGGAAAAGCGGCGGCGTTTTCATCTGATCGAGACGTTGCAGAAGGAAATCGCCACGGAAAAGATGCGCCCATACCGGGGGCAGGTGGTTGAAGTGTTGGTGGAAGACCGGCATAAGGGGCGCTGGCGCGGCCGCAATCCCCAAAATAAACTCGTCTTCTTTGATGATCCCCGTGAACTTAAAGGGCAAATTGCCAAAGTTAAAGTCACCTGGGCTGGCCCCTGGAGCCTCTCCGGCGAACTGGTTGACCCCGCCCCCCTGCCCAAAGTGGCCCTGCCCCAGCCAGAATTCATTCCTCTGACCGTGATGTAGGCATCAGACAACCAACAAACCCTACTTCTGGTAATTGATGTGCCCCCACCCCTAACCCCGCCCCAAGGGCGGGGAACTTTTCTAAAAGGCATTTTTCGGGGCGAATGCCCCGAAAAATGCCCTGAATGGATTGCCCCCTTCCCGTGGGAAGGGGGTTGGGGGATGGGGTCTTCCTGGGTAGCTACTTTGAAACAGTGCTGTTTTGACTATCAAGTCCGTTTCCCTCATCTAAACTTCCCTTCTTAACCATGTGAAATCCGCAAAGTCTTCTGATTCTTGCGGATTTTTTGTTACAATGAACGGCACTCAGCACTCACTCCTATGAAGGAATTTTCTATGAATATTGCCACCCTGCTGTCTCGCCATGCTCGTTACCGTCCCGACCATCTGGCGGTCATTTATGAAGATCAACGATTGACGTATCGGGCTTTTAATCAGCGGGTTAACCGGCTGGCTAATGCACTTCTGGGGTTAGGGTTACAAAAGGGGGATAAGGTAGCCACCTTTCTGGGGAATTGCCTGGAATTGTTGGAGTTGTACTGGGCGGTTGCCAAGACGGGTATGGTAATCGTGCCGATGAGTCCCTTATTACAGGGGCAGGGATTGTTGACGCTGTTAAATGATTCGGACGCGGCCGCGGTCGTAACGAATACAGCCTTTATCACTACACTGGAACCACTCCGCTCCCAGTTACCCGCTCTCCGCCATCTCATTTTGACCGATGGCCCGCGTGAAGGGTGTATCTTTTACACAGATCTAACAGCTCCAGCCTCACCGTTGGAGCCACCCGCTGTCGAGATAAACGACGATGATCCCTACAATATTATTTACAGCAGTGGCACAACCGGCTTACCGAAGGGGATTGTCCTGACGCATGGCATACGGGCGGGGTATGGGACTTTGTTCGCGGCCGCGTACCGTCTCAAACCCGAAAGCATCATCCTGCATGTCGGCTCCCTCATCTTCAACGGGGCCTTCCTCACCCTCATGCCCGCCTTCTTCCTGGGGGCCACCTACATTTTCCACCGCCAGTTTGACCCCGTTTCTACTATTGGCACCATCGCCCGCGAAAAAGTGACACACATCAAGATGGTCCCCTCGCAAATTGTGAGCCTGCTGAATGCACCCAACTTCTCTACCTCAGCGTTGCGTTCCCTGGAGATGATCGGCTCAGTGGGTGCGCCGCTCTTGCGCCAACACAAAGAGCTAATCCACAAACACCTACCCAACCGCTTCTACGAACTGTACGGCGTCACCGAAGGGTTTATGACCATCCTCGACCGGAACGATTTCCCGCGCAAGATGGATTCAGTAGGTACGCCGCCCCCATTCATGGCGATTCGGGTGGTGGATGAACATGGCGCGGATGTGCTGACCGGACAGGTGGGGGAAATCATCGGGCGCGGGCCATTGATGATGCCCGGTTATTACAAACGCCCCGACCTGACCGCCAACGCCATTCGGGATGGCTGGCTCTACTCCGGCGACCTGGGCTACCTGGATGAGGAAGGTTTCCTCTATCTGGTAGACCGCAAAAAGGACATGATCATCTCCGGGGGGGTGAATGTGTATCCCAAAGACATCGAAGAGGTGGTGGTCAAACATCCGGCGGTGAAAGAAGTCGCCGTTTTTGGCATTCCCAGCGACAAATGGGGGGAAACGCCGGTCGCGGCGGTCATTCTGAAAGAAAATGAGGCGGTCACGGCGGACGAATTAAAAACCTGGGTTAATGAGCGCGTGGGAGCCAAATTCCAGCGGCTCCACGAAGTGATGTTATTGACTGATTTCCCCCGTAGTGCCGCCGGGAAGACGTTGAAGCGGGTGATGCGCGAGTCGTTTTGGGCGCATCAGGAGAGGAAGATTTAACCAGGCCGCACATTCACTCTTTCTGGTGAGGTAACTATAGGTGTTCAGAAGATCATTGGGGGTTTTGGTTGGTAGTAACGGCTTTAGCCGTCCAGCGTGGGACCGCTAAAGCGGTTACTACGAACCCAAAATCTTTTTCTTGAAAGCTATATATAGGGACTCTGACTGTGGCGATCACCGGAATAGCTTACCCTCACCCCCGGCCCCTCTCCCAAAACGGGAGAGGGGGGCTGGTTCCCTCTCCTCGGGGGAGAGGATTAGGGTGAGGGGTTGTATCGTTACCTGATGAGAACACCAGCCAAAGGGTTCGGCATTAAGGAATCGCCCAAAAATAACCTGGGTGGCACGGTCAGGAGACCGACCACAGCAAATCGCACGTTAGTTGCACACGATTACGAAAGGATCAACCCCATGCAAGCACACATGCTCACACCGGAAATGTTAACCCTCTTAGCCGCCGCCGGGATTCTCCAGGTTGTCGAGGTGCGTGAACTGAAGGCTAAGGACGTGGATCATCTGCTGAAAGCGGCAGGAGTGCGGTGCATCGTCACCCATTGTTTTGGTGACGGAGTTGCGTGGTTAGCCCCAACGGAGCAAGATAGGCTTTGGCAAGAAGAGATTAAACCACGTCTGGTCAACCGTCCCTGGGATGGCTGGTTTGACGCCTGGGAATGGCGCACCGATCAGCAGGAGCCTATCATTCTGTTCAGGCAATGTTATGCGCCGATTTGAGCGTTGTGACTTCTAAATGATCACCCAGCCCTGCATGGTTACGACCCAGCTACGTCTCTCTCGCTGGGAGTGGATGTTCTTCACCTTGTTGCCTAAATTTGTCCCTGTCGTTATTTTATGGCTGATGGCAGGTTGTGCCGCTGAAAATCTGCCTGTTACGACAACGGTGGCGATGGCGACGCCCACTCTCTTGTCCCCAACTCCCCCCGCGCCAATTCTCACCATAACGTCAGAACCCTGCTCCAACCTTGATCCCCTCTTGCGCGAACTCAGCCAGAGCGACGATCCCTACAGTCTGATCGGTGTCAACAACCTCATCCTCACCCCCGATGGCCTGCTCGTCCGTCTCACCCTCACCCACCCCGACGCCGACCTCTCCGCCTACACCCTCACCATCCAGGGGCAACAAGACACCCTTTGGGACACCTACGTGCCGCTGGCCCAACTCTGCCCCCTGGCAGATGAGCCGGTGGTGGTGAGTGTTGAGGCGATTCGGGGGGATGCACAGCCTTAGATTCAGGATTGGACGTTATGGATTACGAGTTGATAGGTTTATTGGGCATGACACTCGGTGGTGCGTTGTGGTCAGGGTACTATGGCTATCTGGCCTGGGTGCGCCCAGAGAAATTTAGGGCGATGGCAGAAAAAAGCCTGCCCTTTTACGGAAATTCATCTGTCATGAAAGAGTGGATTTCCTCAAGTTTTTACGCCTGGATTGCCAGATTGGGGATGCTTTTTGTGTTTGTGTTGTGTACAGGTGTGTTCTTCCTTTCGTTGTGGCGATTGCTCGTAAACTAATGAAAGATGGGATTTTTTTGCTGCGGATGTTCGCGGCCGCGAAAGCTAATCAGCGCATCGTTGCATACATAGACAGCCGAAATTACACATCTGGTAAAAGACTACTCGAAAAATTTGTGGTACAAAATCAAACTGCTGTGCTACACTGAAATTTGACTCGGAGATGTTTATTGCATATAGCATATGAACAAGAAAAAGTTGCTAGAAAAGGTTCTCTCTGGCTCAAAAAACGTCCGCTTCAGCGAATTTGTGGCCCTCGTTGAAGCCTTTGGGTTCAAGTTGGCACGAATCCGCGGGAGTCATCACATTTTCGAGCATCCCGACATTCCCGAAATCTTGAACTTGCAAAACAGCAAAGGGCAGGTCAAACCTTATCAAGTGCGCCAGTTTTTACAACTCGTTGAGCAGTACAGCCTGGAAATTGAGGAGTAATGATATGCAAGACTACTTCATTAGTATCTTTTACTCAGAAGAAGACGGGGGATACATCGCTGACATTCCTGATTTGCGTTTCTGTTCTGCTTTCGGAGAGACGCCAGAAGAAGCTCTTCGAGAAGTCCAACTGGCAAAAGAAGCCTGGTTAGAAACGGCACGGCGTAGCGGCAGACCCATTCCAACACCCAAGTATCGCCCAGCCATTTACCACTTAACGGCACCTTCTGCGTTTTCCGCAACTTGAACCAAGATTACCCTATATTGAACACTAACTTGAGTGAAGGCACGCGGCCGCACCCCCCACGAGGAATTCATGACCATCGAACACATCTTTACCTGTCCCCCTGGCAACACTTCCCAGGTTGAACATCAATCCGTGCGCGTGGTTGCCGGGGCCGGAATCGAGGGCGACCGGTATTATGGTGCTCAGGACGAGCCGGGCCAGAACATCACCTTTGTCGAAGCGGAAGAGATAGAGGGGTTCGCGGCCGCGCATAGACACCCCCTTGACCTGTCCATGACCCGGCGCAACGTGATCACCAGAGGCGTCCGCCTCAACACGCTGGTGGGCCAGGAGTTCACCGTCGGCACGATCCGCTTTCGCGGCGTAGAGCTATGTGAACCCTGCATGGGGCTGGGTGAAGCGTTGTCCTCGGCCACCTTGTCACCGGCACAGGTCATTAAACATTGGTTGCATCGTGCCGGGTTACGCGCCAACGTGCTTTCCACTGGTGAACTTTCTGTTGGGGACGGGTTTCATGATACCATCTGACGGTTTCACCAGGTAGCTATACCCGACGCGGTGACAGGGCAGGGCGATTGCATATTCGGATTTCCCCCACCCCCAGGAGTTTTTTAAGGCGGGTAAAATCGGGGCTTCGCCCCGATTTTACCCGCCGAGTGGGTTCCCCCTTCCCGATTTCGGGAAGGGGGGTAGGGGGATGGGTTCATTCTGGTGAGTATGCAATCGCCCTAGGTGACAGGGTGAAAAAATGCTAGATGATGCCTGTTGGTCGTATAATCAAAGGTTCTGCCCCATGGATTCAACTGTAACGATAACCATTTCAGTGCGGCAGGCTGTTTGGGAGTAGGCTAAAAAGCTGGCGCGGCCGCAAAACATCGCCCCCGCTCATTTAGATGATGTGTTGAATCGCGGCCTCGTCCCGATGGTGCCGACGACGAGCAGAGTCAATCCCCATCACTTTCTCACTACCCTAAAGAAAAAACTCAAGCGAATAAAGCACCACCTGGCTTCTTCGTGAAAAGCGTGAAATACGCTTCAAATTTTTATACGGAGGTGTCACATGCGTTCCTGGCAAAAGGTTGGCTATCTTTCTCTGTGGTTATGCCTTATTCTGCCCATCTGGGGCGTCAGGTCGGCTCTAGCCCAGGCCACAGGGGAAGCCACGCCTGCGCCACTAACGACCGAACTTCTCTACCCCAACCTCACCGGTGCTTTCATCGAGCTAACGGTAGAACCGATGCGCCCCGACTTGTGGACGCGCCTCCAATGGCAAGATGCCTCAGGTAATTGGCACGATATCGAGGGCTGGCAGGGTAGTTTCAACCCAGACCAGCGGGTTTTATGGTATGTCGGTGCCGGGCAGTTGGGCGATGGCCCTTTCCGCTGGCTGGTAGATGAGAGCCAGGGCGGTGAACGGTTGGGCCTGAGCCAGCCCTTTAACCTGCCATCTGATGGTGGCGAGGTTTTGCGCGTGATGGTAGCCCTCACACCGGAAAAAATGGAAGAGACTGTGGTCAGCCCGCCCTCTGCGACCCCGACACCAGACGAGGCGGCTTTGCCGGAGGGGAGCACTGTGTACGACAATTTCGACAACCCGGTCTATGATGGAGCCTACAATTCTACGCTCTGGCCCCGAGCCTATGGTTGTGAAGACGCGGCGCAAAACGATGGGGTGATAGCATTTCAGAGCAGTTGCGACCTTTTAGTCGGCCCAGCCTCGGTCCCGGTGGAGCAATTAGGTCTATTTCAGGCACGCGTTAAGGTGGCCAGTGATTTTCAGGGGGTAGCGGCTACCCAGGAAATCATTTTTAGTACAGAATTATCTACCGGGTCCTGGTGGGCCTTTTGCGGCATTATCGCTGATGCTGACGGGGTCAAAAGATTTTTTAATGTCGTCAATGTGGGGCTGGACGAATTTGACCTGCACCAAACAATGCCAGCAGAATATGACCGCTGGTATACCATTCGCCTCGAGGTTGACAGTAGCACCATGACCTTCAGCTGTTATGTTGATGAGCAACTGCTTGGTTCCGTTGTGCCCAAAGATGCAGAGCAGTTGCGAGAGGTTCACTTTGAACGTATTTTGGAAGCGGCCCGTCAACCCGTCTCATTCGCCACCACTTATGCCGACGACGTTTTGCTTTCTTTGCCTGACAGCCCATCTGACGCAGGCACAACGGCTGAGGGACAATAGCCCTAAAGATGGGTTCAACTATAATCAGTCGTTTGTGGGTCGCGGCCGCGTCCTTCACCAACGATCTCCTCCTGCTGGCCCTGGCAGGGGTGGTTTTCATGGCTGTTGAAGCCCGTCGCCTGCACATGCGTTTTGTTTGGGTCTACATATTGTTGTCTGGCCCAATTGCCATCAGTGTCATGTTTCCCCTTTTCCTCATCGCCCGGCAAATCACCCTGGTGCAACACCGGCTTCAACAATTCGTCCCAGAGAGCCGATGAAGATGGATTCAACGATAAAAACAACCGTTTCTATACCCAGGCTACTTTGGGAGCAGGCTGAGAGCTTGTCGCGGCCGCTAAACACCACCCCCGCTCAGTTACTCGAACTGGCCCTGGCGGATTTCATCCAGCGTCATCAAGCACACCCATTACCCGGTGATAAGCAACAAACTGCCATTCATCAAGGGGATATTTACTGGATTCAGGCCGCAGAATTGGGAGAGCATCCCCACCCTTACGTGGTTATTCAGGATGATGTGTTGAATCATAGCCGTATCCCTACGGTCGTCGTGTGTGCCCTGACAACCAACCGCAAGCAGTTCAACGCACCGGGCAACGTGCTTTTGGAAGCAGGAGAAGCCAATTTACCCCAACAAAGTGCTGTCGTCGTTTCTAAACTGTCTACGGTAAACAAAACCCAGTTAGGCGAATACATCGGCACACTATCCCCGGAACGGATCAATCAGATATGGGCGGGGATGCGGTTTTTGCAGTTGACCTTTTTTAACGCGTTCAATCGGAATGCAGAGAGCACAGAGAGATGAAAACAAAACAACCCTTAAGCGAGACAGAACTCATTGACTGGTTGCTGGACGGAGATGTAGCAATTCAATATCAGGTGGAACGGGATTTGTTGGGCCACGAACGAACAGATTTACGCGGCCGCATCGCCACCGAAGGGTGGGGCGCACAATTCTTGCAACGCCGCCAACCGGAAGGCCATTGGGCGAGGGGATTCTACAGCCCCAAATGGACATCCAGCCATTACACCCTGCTTGATCTGAAGCATCTAAACATCACCCCAGAGCATCCCCTCATCCGGGAGAGTGTGGCCCGAATTTGGCGGGAACGGAAAGCAGAAGATGGGGGCATTAACCCGGCCCAGTCCATCAAAAACAGTGATGTGTGCATCAACGGGATGTTCCTGAACTATGCGACGTACTTTGGGGCGGACGCGGCCGCGCTTGAATCCATCGTAGACTTCCTGATCACCATGCAAATGCCCGATGGTGGTTTTAACTGCCAATCGAACCGCCAGGGGGCTGTCCATAGTTCACTCCATACCACCCTTTCCGTTTTAGAAGGGATTCATGAATACAAGGTCAACGGTTACACCTATCGCCTGGCCGAACTACAAACCATCGCTCACCAATCCCGTGAATTTATTCTGCAACATCGGCTTTTCCGCTCCGATCACACCGGAGCCATCATCAAACCCCAATTTCTGGTTTTATCCTTCCCCTCACGCTGGTATTACGACATCCTACGCGCTCTGGAATACTTTGGTGAAGCCAATACCGGCTACGACCCCCGCCTGCAAGATGCTGTAGATGTTTTGTTTAATAAACGCCGCCCCGATGGCACGTGGCCGCTCCAATCACCGCACCCCGGCGAGGTTCATTTCGTCATGGAAAAAGCAGGGCAACCCAGCCGCTGGAATACCTTACGGGCCTTACGGACATTAAAACGACTCCATCTCTCCGCAACGCCAGGGACTGACCATGAGTGATGATTTGGTGGTGACGCTTCCCGTTAAACAATTCATGCTGATGGAGCATTGCCCGCCGGAATGGCGCAGGCTGGATTTATATCTGTTTCGGGATGACGCCCTGGCCTTTTACGTGGGGCAATCTTATGTGGCCTTTGACCGGGTGTGGGAACATATACGGAATGGGTTCCGCGGCCGCAGTGTCATCGGTCGCTTCATCCTCAGCAACTGGCCCAAATCCCTCAACTACCAGATTGACCTGCTCAGTTCCCAGGCCAGCCAGTTCGCCTCGCTCCAGCACAACCTCAACGCCGCCGAAGCCGACCTGATTCAACGCTGGTCGCCTTGCTTCAACCAGGCGTTAAACCACCAACCCACCCCCCTGCCCGACCGGTACATCTCCCCCAGTGCGCCGCTTCGTTGCGCCCACAATCTCCACAAACTCAGGCGCGAAGCGGAACGAGCCGTGAAAGCGGAAGAACGTCGCCGCTGGTTGACCGTCATAGAGCATTAACCACATCCAGCAACTAAATACTGGTAGCCCCAACAATTATGCCCAATAACAATCACGACCCCGATCTACAGATACGCTATCAAATTTATCAGTTTTTTGCTGATCAATGCCGACCACCCACCACAAATGAGATAGCTGAACGGCTCGATATGTCGCCAGAAAACGTAGATGCCGCGTTCCATCGCCTGCACGACCGGCACATGATCTTTCTCGACGCCACAACCGGCCAGATTCGTATGGCTAATCCTTTTTCGGCTATACCTACAAGCTATCGGGTCAGGGCTGGCGAGAAGGTGTGGTGGGCTAACTGTGCCTGGGATACGTTGGGCATCGCGGCCGCGCTCAATCTCGACGTAGATATTGAGGCCAACCTTCCCACGGATGGGCAACCCGTTACCCTCAAAGTTACCAACGGCGCGGTGACTGAGCCGGATTGGCTGATTTACTTTCCCTTACCGTGCCGGCAATGGTACGACGACCTGGTTTACACCTGAGCCAACATCTTGCTCTTTCGGTCGAAAGAGGAAGCAAATGGGTGGTGACAGGCCCATGATAGGTTAGAGGGTGAGGTTCTGACAGTAGGTCAGGTGTGGGAACTCTCCAGGTTATGGTACAGAGACCGGATGGCGGAGCATTTTGCCGGACGCACCGTAGAGGAAGCCCACCAAATTTTTGCACAACTGGGTTTGACCACCCCTTTTTGGCGTTTTGGGTGATGAGGGGGAATTTCTGTCGCCTGAGGGAAAACGGGGATGTCGTTGATAGCCAGCGGCATACTCAGGCAAGCTAAGGGTTCGTAAAAATATAACTTCCCGGTTTAGACCTGACAGGTTTTCAGAAACCTGTCAGGTCTTGACGGAACTTAATCTTTTACAGGCCCTAAGGCCAAAAACGCAAGCAGAAAGGCGGGCAATAACAAGCGGTAAAGGGGTGTGCTGGTTTCATGCCCGCTTTGCGGAACAACTCAGGCATTGTTGCGGGCCAGAAAAGGCAACTCAATCGTGAAGGTACTCCCCACACCCACCTGGCTCACCAGCGTCAGTTCTCCCCCATGAATGGTGACAATCTCCCGGCAAATCGCCAGCCCTAACCCTGTGCCTGCTTCTTTTTGCTCGCGGCCGCGATAAAACCGTTCAAACACCCGCCCCTGATCCGTTGCCGGAATACCCGGCCCATTGTCCTGCACCTGTATCCGCACCCTCGCCTCGTTTTGCTCCAGGCGCACCTGAATATGGCCCTGGTTGCCGCTAAACTTAATGGCATTGCTGATAAGGTTAGCCAGAGCACGTTGCAACGCGGCCGCGTCATGTTTTAACAAAACCGGTTCCACAGGCAGATCCAATGACAACGTATGTTGCCGCGCCTCAGCCAGCGGCCGCAACGCCCACACCGCCATCTCTATCGCCGGGCACACATTCGCCAACTCAAAGTTTGTGCCACTCAGCCGGGCTTCCAGGCGGCTCAAATCGAGCAAATTGGTGGTGAGGTGATCCAGATGGACCAGTTGCCGGGCACTTTCACGGATAAAAGTGGCTGAGGGTTCAATCGCGGCCGCGCCATCCTGTTGCAACAACTCATTAAACGTCTTCAGGGCCGTCAGCGGGGTACGTAGCTCATGGCTGGCATCAGCAATGAGGCGGCGCAAAACCACCCGATCCGCTTCCAGGGCCGCAACCGTCTGCTCCAACCGTCCGGCCATGCTATTGAACTGCCCCGCTAACTGCTGAAACTCACGCAGAGAACTATCCGGGGCACGGGACGACAAATCACCCTGCGCCATCCGGTCTGCGGCCGCGCCCAACTCCGCCAACGGGTTTGTTACCTGCCGCGCCGACCACAACCCCACAAATCCGGCTAACAACAGAGCCGCCACACTACTCGCCAGTAACAGGTAGCGCGTATCCCGTAAAACGGGTTCCCCTACCGCTGGCCCTTCGGACAACTCCAGCCAGCCAATAACCTCGTTTTGCTGATACAGCGGGAAACGCATCACCTCGTCCGATATGGGGGGAATGAATGGGGTATTAACCGTTGAACCAGGGAGAGCGGCATTGGGGGGGAGTGGTTGCGCGGCCGCGCCCCCTTGCACCAGCGGTAGACGCTCCGAATCAAAACGCCCCGAATCTACCAGCAGATTGTTATTTTCATCAAACAACCTGGCCCGGAGCCGGGCCATGAAAGCCCGATCCCGAATGATGTTCTCCACAGCCCGCAAATCTCCCCGTATCAGAGTATCTGTCAACGGGTTCAACATCTGATTAGCCTGGGTCTGCAAATATTGTTGCTCTCCCCGCACAAAGTAACGCCAAAACAAGCCATACGTTACCAGCCCCGCGGCCGCAATCGCCACCAGACTCACCAACAAACTGTTCAAGAGCAGACGACGCCGGACAGAGTAAAACATAGGTGCACCCTACTCACACTGACTGTTCACCCCTTACTGTTCCACGGGTGGCAACTGAATCCCCAAAAATGCCCTCACCGACCCATCCGGGTGGGGGGCGAGGGTCACGGGAATTTCTACGGTAATTCCCTGTCGTTGTACGGTAAACTTGAGGGTATCACCCGATTGTTTCACCGACATATACAAAACGACATCTTGAACAGAGCGCACAACTTGATCATCTACAGCAGTGATCAGGTCGCCCGGTTGCAGGCGGGCTAATTCAGCAGGACTGCCGGGCACAACGTGGATAATTCGGGGTAAAGGCGCAGAAGGTAAGGATGGATTGGCCGGTGCGTTGGGGAATGGTGTGGACTCTGCCCCCGGTTGTCCTGGGGGAAGCTGGTTATTGGTGGGGGGTATTTCTCCCACACCCACACCATCTACTCCCAGATAAGGAGGGTCTACAGCCAGCGTAACGGTAACGTTGCGGAGTTCGTCGCCGTGAAGAACGGTCACAATGACCTGGCTTCCTGGTTCTTGCAGAATTACCTGATCCCGCAAAGCATCACGCTGGTTAACCGGATTCCCGGCGATAGAGAGGATGATGTCACCTCGTTGCAGGCCAGCCTGTGCGGCCGCGCCTCTAGGCTGGATGAAGGTAATAACCACCCCTTCCTGGCTCAAATCGGAGCGAATGCCCGTAACTTCTACCTGGTTGGTGGGCTGGGTGAGGGTACGAAAAAGGAGAACGGCGGTGACTGCGGCCGCGATGAGAACACCACTCACCACCAGCACCGCCAACAGGTTCATCAGGGGATGTCGTTGATTCCGGTTCATAGGGCCAAGTGTAACATGAAAATAGGTGAATAAAATGAAGAGGTCTTAACCACCCTTCATCCCACCCCCAGGGGCAGAAAACTTTTTGGGTCTTTGAGATTTCAGGGGGTTAACACCATTTGTAAGGGCAACCCTTGTGGTTGCCCTCGACAGGGCAGGCACAAGGCCATCTCCTACATTTAGCCACACCCCACGGATTCCGAAAGAACCAACTTTTTGGGGTGCGGTTTCTCGCTATGGGTTCTGACTTAGTTTGTAACCAGCCCCACGCACGGTAATGATATACCGCGGCCGCGAGGGGTCTGGTTCTATTTTTTGGCGTAAATTACGAATATGAACATCCACCGTGCGAGCATCGCCCACAAACTCATCATAGCCCCACACCTGCTCAATCAGTTGCTCCCGATTAAAGGGCTGTTCCAGGTGGCGGGCTAAAAAGGTCAACAGGCGGAACTCAGTCGCCGTCAGATAAAGCTCATTCTGACCACGGGTGGTTCGTTGCAGGGTTAAATCCAGGCTCAAATCGCCAATATTGATTCGGCTACTACTACCTTCAGCCAGATGCCCATAAGCCCGTCGCAACGCGGCGCGTATGCGGGCGATCAATTCCCGTAACTCAAAGGGCTTGGTAATGTAATCATCCGCGCCCAATTCCAGCCCCAGAATCTTATCAATCATCTCATCGGCGGCGGTGAGCATGAGGATGGGCTGACGATGTCCGGCCAACCGCCACTCCCGGCACAGGTCGAACCCATTGCCATCGGGTAGGCGGATGTCCAGAATAAACAAGGCTGGTTGGTGTTGGCCCAGCAACCGCCGGGCTTCTGCTACGGAGGCGGCTCGCACCAGCCGGTACCCTTCTTTTTCCAGGCCATAACGCAAACCCAGGGCGACGGCGTCATTGTCTTCAACGAGGAAAATTATTTCACCAGACATAAGGGGTAACAGGGTATAGGCTATCCGCCTACAACCGCTTTCGTGGGTGATCTCGGATGTTTACGGCTTTAGCCGTTGGTTAAATTGAGAATTGTTGCCGTTGCCAGGAGTGGATAAGAGCCGGTTGTCTGTCAGGCGGCTAAAGAGAACGGGAACGCCCCAATCGGCCTGATCGTGGATGAGGGCGCGGGCTTCGTTGGTGGCCAGGTCTACCAGCCCATGGGTCAGGAGACGGCGGTAGAAATGGCGGGTAAACTGGCGGGCGGTATCTACCTGGATGCGGCCATTCATGGCGAGGACGGCCTGGGCGCCTCCTTCGGCAATGAGGCGGGGGGCCAGCGGGAGAAAACCGTCGGTGCGCCCCAATTCGCAGGAGGTGAGGTTAATGAGCAGGGGAGGGGCCGCGGCCGCACGTACTGCCCCCAATAATCGTTCCGCTTTTACCCGGTCTGTCTGGCCATTCTCATCTTCCAGGTAAAGCGTCATGCCCAATTTGCCTATGGCCCCATGACAGAGAAAATGGATGATGTGGCACCCCTGGATAATCGCTTCCCGAATGGCGTTCATCGTTGGGGGGTGCTCTGTGCCACTTTCCAATACGGTTAGCGCCAGGCCATCTATTTCTTGCCACAAATTTTTATACACCTGACGTTCGGCGGGGGGGATGGGGGTCAGGTTAAAGTATTCTATATCCTCGGGTGAGGCCCGGACGGCTAACACCCGTACCGGGTATTCTGCCAGGGGACGCGGCCGCGTAAAACTTTGGGCCACCACAAAACGAGAAAACGGCGTGCGGGCATTACTGCCCAACCGATCCCAGGTCGTTTGCCACGGATGGTATAGCCGTTCCCAATTGATGTCTTGTAAGGCTGGTTCATCCAGCCACAGGCGGACATGCAGGCGCGTTTGTTCGGCTTCCAGCACCGAAACCGCCTGACGATAATCTCGTTCCAGTTCGCCGGTAAAGAGCATTTTGCCCAATGATTGGCCGTATTGGTGAGCATTGATCTGATGTTTAAGCAACTCAGACCGGTTCAGGTATAACCAGCTTTCCCGGTATACACTCCGGTCAAGCAGGCGCATTTCCACGGGGAAGGCTGATGCGCCTTCCGTCTGGAGTACCCGAATTTCTACGGCGGAGTCTATGGGTTGGCTGGTGACGGTGAATTCTACTTTCGCGCCCGCTTGCTCTGATTGCGTTTCCGCTATGGTATTAACATAAGCATCTCCCAACCAATCTTCTTCCTGAAAGACGGAAACGGCGATGCGGATGGGGCCGGTTTGGGTGGGGAGGAGCTGAAAGCGGTAAACATTGGAATCTTGCCCAGCAAAGTAGCGAATGGTGCGTGATTCGGGGCCATGAAGTTGGCAACCGGTGCTGGTGACTTGTAAACGCAGGCGGATATGCTGGCCTTCTTGCGGCCGCGAGACAATCAATTCCCCCGTGTGCACCTGTGTCAACTCTGTTTCGTTGGGGCGGGGGGAATCGGGTAGGCGTAGGGCCACTGCCAGCAGAAAAGGCTGATTGAGCCATACCATAGTAGGAGCCGAGGCATCAATACGCAGGGCCAACGGTTCTTCCCGGGCTGGGACTGGTGCCATCAGCGGTAGGGGCGTAATAATTTTTTCCTCAGGGGCAGGGGCTGGCAGGCCATAATATTGGAATACTTCTTCTGAGGTGGACATGGGACTGGCGGGTGGTGGTAAGAGCAGGGGGGATTGTTCCGCCAAATCCCCTTTGGTGTCATGCAACAATACCCCGGTGGTCGAAGCCTGGTTTTCATGTTGGTTGAGGTGAAAAGTCGGGCCGATTTCTTCTGATTCGGCCTCAGCAATGGTCACATAAATCGTTTCCCGGTAAACGTGAATTTGCTGGTTTTCGTCCTGATACTCTACCGTGAAACGGAGTGGCACCGCATCGCCACTTTGCACCGGGTGCACAAATATCGTCTCCTGAACTTCGTCGTAGTCGCGCAAATATTTAAACTGGCGCGTAGACATGAGCTTGCTATTGGCAAAATGGTCGCCGCTGGCCCGCACCGTGGGGAAGTTGGCCCGGCTGTATCCTTCGTTGCGGATGTATAAGACGAGGGCTGTGCGTTGCCCTTTTACCAGGGGACGTTCGGGCACGACGGCTACTTTGAGGATGGGCAGGTGACGGTAGCGGGCAACCTGTCGCCAGCAATCGGCTGTGCGCTCTTTCTGGCCGGTTTGTTCCAGGGCAAGGGCGGCTTTTTCCCAGTGCAGAGCCATTTCTTCGTCACCCAGCATATGGCTAGAGGCACTTTGGGCCAGGTTGAAGAGGGCTTCGGCGTAGGGTTCGGTTTTCTCAAGCATGTGCCAGAGCGCGGCCGCGTATTCCCACGCCCCGGCGACTTCATACAAGATGGCGGCCCGTTCCCATTCGCCCAGTTTTTCCCAGGCGTAGGCGGCGGGTAGGGGCTGGTCATATACTTCCCGCACTTCGGCAATGCGCCGGGTTTCACCTTCGGCGGAGAGTTGGTTGATGGCCTCGTGCCATAACCCTCGGCGTAGGAGTTCGTCAGGGGTGAGGGGGGGGGGACGGAGGGCGCTTAATTCACCGCGCCGATTAATGGCCAGAATGAATCGTTTGTCGAGGGCGAGAGATTCTTCCAGGCGGGCCAGCAAATCATCAGATTGCCAGAGTAATTTCCCGGTCGCGGCCGCGACGATATGAATGCGATGATCATGACTGGCCAGGTAAACATGACCGCTTTCCACTTGCGGCCGCGCTATAATGCCCCGTTCGGTGGCATAATGCCACACTATCTGACCGGTACGCACGTCCAGGGCATAAAGACCCGCCCGCGTGCCCACAAAAACCCGTTGACCATCAGTTGCCGGTCGGCTTATTTCTTTGCCGACCGGACCGACGGCGGTTTGCCACCGTTCCAGGCCGGTATTCGTTTCCAGGCAGACGACCAGAGAACGGCTGAAGGAGGCGATAAGATCATCCCCGATCCGCACCGGTGTGCGATCCAACCAATGGGCTGTGCTGGCCGAAGCATTGTAAAGCCAACGCCCGGTTCCGTTTTTGTCTAAGGCAAGCAGGCGCGGCCCTTTACAGGGGACGATGACCATGCCGGAGATGACCAGAGGGGCGGCCCAGGATGCGTTGATGTTGAGTGGGTAACGGCGGATCTCCTGGTCGTTGGTGGTGTTCATATACCAAAGGTTGGCTGAATCAGCGGTGAACCAGAGTTGTTCTTTGTATAGACTGATCCGGGAGAAAAGCTGGGCGACGGTGGGGGCTTGCCATTGCCATAGTTCCTGGCCGGTTTTGTCCCAGGCTTTGAGGGTGGCCTGGTCGCGCAGGAAGTCACTGCTGTTGAGGGTGGTGTAAAGAATGGGTGTGGTGTCCCGGAATGCGGCCGCGAGGTGATGGACATAATGGTAGGCCAGAGGCTTTTGCCAGGCAATTTGTCCATCTGCCAGAGAGAGGGCAATGAGGCGGGCCGGTTGTTGTCCTTGGGGATGAACGCCCAACATGACTAGATCATCCCAAATGAAAAGGGGGCAGGAGGTGGACGCGGCCGCGGCATAGCGCCAGGATAATTCGGGATCAGACTGAGGGCTTACCGTCATGTGTCACTCTCTGTTTTGGGTTGTACATTTGCCTGCTGATGTCACTCCTGGATTTCCCCAAGAGCCATTAGTTATCGTTTATTTTGGCATGGTTTAGGCCCGTTTTACAAATTTGTAAGACGATTTCGTAAATCGTCAGTGGAGGGCAGGCACAAGGCCAGCCCCTACTCAAAATCATTATCTTAAGGTCTATACTAAGTGAACATCTAAAAATAACTTCCCGGTTTAGATCTGACAGGTTTTCGGAAACCTGTCAGATCTGCGCGGAACTTATTCTTGGACGATTACTAAGGGTTCGCTCGCAAATAACTTTTGACTCTACTGAAAAAAGGTCAAAACAGTTAAAAGCCCGGTTTCTTTCTCTCTGGAAGCGACGGTTAAATTAGTTAGAAACCGGGCTTTTTGCAGTAGACTCACTTTTGAGTTTGCTGTGGCTGGTCTCCTGACCGCGCCACCTATCTTATTTCCGAACGATTACTAAGGTTCTCGAGGGCTGAACTTATCGAAGTCTCGTGTTGCCTTCGACAGGCTCAGCCCTCGTTATTCCCGAAATATTGAGAAATTACTCATTCGTTTCCTGAAGGCACACCACACAACGAAAACCCACATCATCATAACGAATGTCAGGGGCGTAGCTGAGGGTGGAACTGAAGCGGGCCGTTGCACTGACCTGTTGGGCGTTGCGTTGGTAGCTACCGCCTCGTAACGTTCGCCCAATACGGCTGGTTTCACTGATGACCCACTCGGCGACATTGCCACTCATATCTACACACCCATAAGGGCTGTTACCTTTGGGGGAATATTGACCCACAGGGGTAGGGCCATTTTCATGGTTGTCAAAGTTGCAATACTCCGATGTGGGCGCAAAATTGCCCCAGGGATAAGACCAACCATCAGGCCCACGCGCCGCTTTTTCCCATTGTTCTTCAGTGGGTAACTGTTTGCCCGCCCATTCGGCATAGGCGGTGGCATCATGCCAGCTAAGCAGTACCACTGGATATTGTTCCATGCCTACCGGATACGTTCGTTTTTCCCGATCCCAACTGTAACTGGCGGCCGCCGGGAGATCACTGTAAGGAATAGGGTGGGAAGGATTGGCATCAATGAACCGTTTAAATTCAGCGTTGGTGACTGGCGTTTTGTCAATCCAATATTCTGACAGAGTGATAGTCTTGTTGCTGGGGGTGTAGAAAAAACGACCAGCGGGCACCCGCACCATTTCTTTGTTATCCTGAGTCCATTGTAACCGGTTTTCGCCGCTGAGCCGGTAAGGTTCACGAACTTTTTGCGTCTGTGTCAGCCAGAGCTGAGGGTAATTGAGTTCTGGAGCCAGTTTCATTAACTTTTCGCCAATTGCGGCCGCTTTAAAATAATCTTCTTTGGCAATTGTTGTTACGAGTTGTTCGTATAGTAATAGAGCCTCTTGCGTTTGTTCATAGCGAGATACTTTTGCCAGAGCACGGTTCAGGTCTTGATGCTGGCGGCGGAAAATAGTTAGCAGTTCATCATAGCGGTGAAGTAGCTGGGTGACGGCTTCCAGGAAATAACGCAGAGCTTCACCGCCCCTATAATCATGGCGTTGGTGTAACACGCCCAGCCAGATACGAATGGCCTGATCCCATTGTTTTTCACTGTGGCAGATGAGCGCATTTTTGTATTGTTGCTCCAGGTGATATTCTAGTTCTGCCAGGTAGAGCCGATTGCGTACCCCTTCATGGTGGGGGGCCTGTTCGCGTAGATCACGCAAGAGGGTGATGGCTTTTTCCCAATCTTGTTTTTCCCAAACGGTCAGAGCGGCCTCATATTGTTGTTGTATGTACCGTTCCCGCGTGACACGTTCGGTTTGGCGCCCCCATTGTTCATATGCTTGATTGAGGAGATGTTGCGTCTCTTCCCGCTCGGGATAAACGCGCAAAATGAGGGTGCATTTTTCGATGGCCTCAATCCATTCTTTGGCGACGATGTGGATGGAGATTTCGTCATCGAGTTCAGTGAGGTTTTTGCCCTGGCCAGACATGGGGCGGTATTTTTCGGCTACGGTTTGCAGGGTATTGACAAAATCGCGGGCGCGGGGGAAGCGTTCGCTACGCCGTTTGGCCAGACCCCGAATCAGCACTTCGGCCAGGTCAGCGCCCAGGTGAGCATCTATGGTAAGTGGTGAGGGGGGCAGATGGTTGGCATGGGCGTTGATGATTTCCAGGAAGGAGCCGTTGTAGGGAACGCGGCCGCAGATCATCTCATAGGTCAGCACACCCAGGGCATAAAGGTCGGTGAGGGGGGATACTTTGCCCCATTGTTGGGAGTCAATTTGTTCTGGGGCCAGGTAATAGGGTGTGCCCATGATGGCCCCACTGGGGGTGACATCCGCACTGATGTTACCATCATAAACCAGGCCAAAATCGGTAAGGGTGACATGAAGCCCCTGGCCGGAACCTTCAAGCATGATATTTCCCGGCTTCACATCACGGTGGGTGAGGTTTTGTTCGGCCAGATGGTCTAAAACTTCGGCCAGTTGCCAGAGGATGGGTAGGGCGTCGTCCAGGGGGAGTTGGCCTTTTTCATCGAGATGTTGGCGTAGGGTGCGGCCGCGAATGAGGCGCATGACCAGAAATAAACTGCCGGGGGCTTCGCCATAATCATAAACGGTAGCAATGCGAGGGTGATTAAGAGAGGCGGCAATACTGGCTTCCTGGCGGAATCGTTGGACAAAGGCCTCATCTTCAGCGACGCGGCCGCTAAGCACTTTTAAAGCTACTTCACGATCAATGCGGTTATCACGTGCCCGGTAAACAGTGCCGAAACCCCCTCGGCCCAACTCTTCAATAACCACATAATGACCTATTTGTAGTGGTTTCATTGTCAAGGTTTATTTCCTCTTCCCATTAGTCGTACTTCACTCCCATCTGGTAGTGCCAGGAAACGAAAAAAGACCAGTTTTCTGGCAAAAGGCAAGATGAATTTGGGGAACTACTAGTGATGTACACTGGGAGTTTAACATAATGAATAAAGGGTGACGAGAGGACTCTGGTAAGGACAGCAATTCTCAATTTGGCCTGAGCCTCAACAAATATAGAGGCCGCCTGGCCGTAAAACGGGACGGGCTATACTTATGAAGGCCGTTGGCCTGGGGTCTTAGCCCGTAGGGTTTGGTACTGATAGCCCGGCGGTTTTTGTTCATTAAATTTTTAATCCGGTAACGCCTTCATTGACCCCATCCCCCCTGCCGATTCCCGAGGGAAGGGGGGAATTCCAATGGGGCATTTTTCGGGGCATTCGCCCCGAAAAATGCCCCATAGAAAAGTTCCCCACCCCTGGAGGCGGGGTTAGCGGTGGGGGGATTCTATTACCTGATTAATTTTTTAAACGCCCCCCCTGCCTGCCGATGGTGTAAACCTTATGAAATTTTGAATACTCGGTATAATAACTGGAGTTTAGAGCGAGAGGAGAGAGCTAGAGAGAACTACTCTGGAAAACCCTCTAGCGCTGAACTCTAAACTCCAGTAATGAGTGCGGATAAAAAATTGACGTAAACCCGTTATTGCCCATACACACATACCCATTTGCATGGAACTCACACCAGATATTCTCATTAGCGCCTATTGCCAGGGTATCTTCCCGATGGGGTTCGAGGATAGAACGCACCCCTCAGGGACGATTTTTTGGTATGACCCAGATCCTCGGGCCATCATCCCCCTGGATACCTTTCATGTGCCGCGCTCATTACAGCGCACCCTCAAAAAAGGGATTTATGAGGTGCGTTTTGATACAGTCTTTGCTCAAGTGATCAGAGCTTGTGCTGATGTCCATCGTGGAGAAGGGGTTTGGATTACACCGACAATTGTGCGGGGTTATACCTGGTTGCACCGGCGAGGTTTTGCCCATAGTGTCGAGACCTGGCGGGAGGGGACATTGGTGGGGGGATTGTATGGGGTGGCCGTGCGCGGATTATTTGCGGGGGAGAGTATGTTTAGCCTGGAACCGGATGCCAGTAAAGTAGCGTTGGTGCATTTGGTGGAGCATTTACGACAAAAAGAATTTACCTTGTTGGACACTCAATTTATGACAGAACATTTACGCCGCTTTGGTACGGTGGAGATTGCCCGCAGTGAATATAAGGAGCGACTCGCGGCCGCGCTCCAGGTAGATACGCAGTTCTAAAATATGACCGTTACTTCTGCCCTGCAATAGCGACTTTTAAGGGAGAATGGGCATGTGCCCTTCCTCAATTTACCCTAAAGGGAGCAAATTATTTATGGCTGGGCAACATTTCTTACAAACAACAATGAATCCATTTAGTGAAACAACTACCTCAAGTTGGCGGCCGCAACTGACTGTGACTCGCCTTTTAATTGGTATTACCCTTTTGTTAGGGCTGATAGCGGCGGTCGCTTTTTTACTGCTGGGGCGTACTGCCGCTGAACCCCGGACTGCTGTGCTGACCCAGATGAATGGGACGGTAGAACTACGTGTGGCCGGGGATGATTTATGGCAGGCAACCAGCCCCGGACAGGTATTGACCGTAGGCGATGAGGTGCGCACAACCGCGGCCGCAACCGCCACTATCACCTACTTTGATGGCAGTATCACTCGTCTCAGCCCTGAAACCCATTTGCAACTCACTGACCTGGCCGAACGTCGGGATGGTCGTTGGTATCACATTGCGTTTACCCAACTTTCGGGCCAGACCGACCAACTGGTTTTGCCCTTGCCCGCGCCAGACTCTTATTTTGTGGTGACGACCGCGGCCGCACGTTTAGAGGCCAACGGCACCACCTATCACATCACAGTTACACCAGAGCACAACACCGAGATAACCGTTACCGATGGACAGGTTGTTGTTTATGAGCAAACAACCAACACCATGCAAACCCTCTTGGCCGGAGATTCCCTGCTTATTGCGGTTCTCCCCAGCACCCCCGCCACTTTGGTGCCGGAACAACCATCTTTATCCACGGAATTAACCTCTTCGCCCACAGCTACTCCCTCCGTGCCCACGCCAGCGGCTTCCATCACGTCCATTCCTACCCTGGCTACCACCGCAACGCCTCTGGCTACTACGGCAACACCCCTGGCTACTACCGCAACCCCCCTGGCTACCCGCACTGTACGCGCACAGACCACGGTAAACGCCACTACCCAAACAGTGATTGCCACCCCTTCAGCTACGTCCCCCGGGCAGAGTAACCCCACTGCCGTTAGCCCCACGCACCCCCCCCTCATTCTCCCGACCCTTCAGCCCACTTTGCCCCCGGCTACCCTGGCCCCCACCTTCCCCCCGGCTCCTACTGCCACCCCCTGGGACGATGACGATGATGACAATGATAATGGCAACAATAATGACGATAATGGTGGTGGGGATAACGACGATAACAACAACGACTGAGTAATCGTTCGTATGTAACGGAGCGATTTGCTGTGGCCGGTCTCCTGACCGAGCCACCTATCTTGTTTCCGAACGATTACTTAGTTCGTCCGTGGAACCCCCCACCCCTAACCCCGCCCCCAGGGGCGGGGAACTTTTTTGGGCGTGGTTTTTCGGGGCGAAGGCCCCGAAAAACCACGCCGTGGGCGATTCCCTTTCCCTTTGGGATCGTAGGGGGATGGCCTTCAGCCCAAACCTGCTAAAGATTTGTGTGTAAAGCGGGGCTAAGTTCGTCCGTGGAACCCCCCACCCCTAACCCCGCCCCCGGGGGCGGGGAACTTTTTTGGGCGTGGTTTTTCGGGGCCTTCGCCCCGAAAAACCACGCCGTGGGCGATTCCCTTTCCCTTTGGGATCGTAGGGGGATGGCCTTCAGCCCAAACCTGCTAAAGATTTGTGTGTAAAGCGGGGCTAAGTTCGTTCGTGGACCCCCCCACCCCTAACCCCGCCCCCAGGGGCGGGGAACTTTTTTGGGCGTGGTTTTTCGGGGCCTTCGCCCCGAAAAACCATGCCGTGGGCGATTCCCTTTCCCTTTGGGATCGTAGGGGGATGGCCTTCAGCCCAAACCTATCCCCCGTTGTCGCCAGCAATTCTTAATTTGGTTTGCTCCTGGCGTTTGCCGTTTTTTCGAGAGGGTGAACAGCCTGAAAGGCTGTTCTACGGCTTGGGCCATTTTTCGGGTGTGCTTGTGGCGGCCAACGATTTTTACGTTTTGCCGTAGCGGGCAAGGGAAAACCCCATTCGCGTCATTTTTCGCGGGCGTCTGCCCGCGAAAAATGACACAAGAAAAAATTCCCCGCCCCTGGGGGCGGGGTTAGGGGTGGGGGAAACCCTATACCGGTATTCATTTGTTAAATCTCAATAACCGTTGGTTAAATTGAGACTTACTGGTTACCGCCAAACAAAATGTCACTTTATGACCATGGCAAATATAATTCCGAGCCAGTAGTAAGAGGTACGCGTGGAACGAATCGTCGTTCTTTCTCCTGTTCCACATAAATTGCGTTATACTTAGGCCATGTTCAACCTGTTGTCCACATTTTTGTTGAGGAGAAAGAAAATGGCCCGCCGCGAACGCATGTCCAGTGTAGATACTGCCTGGCTCCGTATGGAAGATCCCACTAATTTGATGATGATCACGGGTATTATTCAATTTGATGAGCCATTATCTTATGATCGTCTGATCTCCGTTTTGGAACAACGTTTTCTCATTCATGATCGCTTTAAACAGCGGGTCGTCTTGCCCACTTCTTCAATGGGCATTGCCTATTGGGAAGAAGATCCTTATTTTGATATTCGGGCGCATGTTTTGCGGATGGCTTTGCCAGCGCCGGGTGATCAGACAGCCCTGCAAGAGGTCGTCAGTAACTTGATGAGTATGCCGCTGGATTTCAGTAAACCCCTGTGGCAATTCCAACTTGTGGAAAACTATCTGGGCGGTTCGGTGCTGATTTCCCGGTTACACCATTGTATTGCCGATGGGATTGCCCTGGTGCGGGTGATGCTCTCTATGACGGACGAAACGCGCGAGGGCACGGAACTGACCTTAGCGGAACCCACTCCCCGCAACGACAGAGGGGTGCTGGCTTCATTATTTGCGCCGGTATTCGCTGCCGCACGTTCAACCCAAAAATTTACCGAGGCCCTTGTCCAGGAAAGTTTTGGGGCCATTCGTGACCCCAACCGGTTGGTAGATATTGCCAAAGTCGGGATGAGCGGTGTTACCGCCCTGGGTAAATTAACCCTACGCCTACCCGATCCGCCCACCCCGTTCAAAGGGGACTTGGGCGTTATCAAACGGGCCGCCTGGTCCAAACCCATTCCCCTCGCCGATGTGAAAGCCATTGGCAAAGTAACAGAAGGAACAGTCAACGACGTATTAATTACAGCGGTCGCCGGGGCGTTGCGCCGTTACATGCGTAAACGTGGCGAGCGGGTCAAAGGGGTTAATTTTCGGGCCACTATACCGGTCAATTTGCGGCCGCTAGAAGGCCCCATCGAATTTGGCAACAAGTTTGGCCTGGTTTTCCTTTCTCTGCCCATTGGTATTGCTGACCCGTTAGACCGCCTGCGCGAACTCAAACGGCGTATGGATGAACTCAAAGAATCAGCCGAGCCGGTTGTGGCCTTTGGTCTGCTCAACGCCATTGGTATGGTTCCCAACGAAGTGGAACAGTTCGCCCTCTCCCTATTTGGAGCCAAAGCCACAGCGGTAATGACCAATGTGCCAGGACCCAGGCAGACCATCTACCTGGGAGGCGCTCCCCTCAAACATATCATGTTCTGGGTTCCCCAAAGCGGTCATTTGGGGTTAGGCGTGAGCATTATCAGCTATGCCGGTGAAGTAATGGTAGGCGTCGCCACCGATGCCGGATTAGTGCCAGATCCGGAGCAAATTATTAAAGGGTTTACGCGTGAATTTGAAGCGCTTATGCAATTGGTGCGGCAAGTACAAGAAAATGAGGCCAAAGTGGCTTCATCTGCGGCTAAAGCCGTAGCTTCTCCTGAATCCAGACCTACTTGCCAGGGGATGACGAAAGCCGGTAACCCGTGCCGCAATAAGCCGGTGACAGATTCTCTCTATTGTCACCTTCATCAGCCTGCCCTTGAGCTGGTTGCTTGACCAGGCATTACCTGTTCCAGATTCGTGGGTCTTCAGGATTTCAGGGGATTGACACCATCTAGAGGGGCAATCCTGGTGTTTGCCCTGAACGGGGCAGGCACAAGGCCAGCCCCTGGCTATAGCCACACCCCGCAAATTCCCATAGAACCAGATTCGTTACCTGACAGTGGCCATTTTTTGACACGCGGCCGCAGAACCCAGCAAATATTTACGGGTGCTTCTGCGGCTTTGTTGTGTTAAAAGCGGGAGCAAGAGATGGATTTCCCCCCCCTACCTGCCATTTTAGATACCTTGATGAGTGGAGTTGTATTGACAACGGCCCCCCCCCATAACCATATCATCTACGTCAATAAAGCCTTTGAACGCATGACCGGCTACGCGGCCGCGGAGATGCTTGGCCGTACCCCACGTTTTCTTCAAGGGGAAGATAGACAGCAACCAGCCCTGACCGCCCTCTCCGATTCCTTGCGTCAGGGCCAGGAAATCCGCACCGTAGTTCGTAACTATCGCAAAGATGGCACTCTTTTTTGGAACGAACTTTTCCTTTCCCCCATCCGCGACACCACCGGTACGATCACCCACTATATCGGCATCCAAAACGATGTGACGGAAAGAGTTATTTCCCGGCAAGAACTGTTTTTTGCCCAACTCTCAGTCGAGAATGTTCCTGAAGCTATCTTTGTCGTAAATGCCCAGGCACAAATAATCCAGGCCAATCAGATTGCCTGTGAACGGCTGGGATATTCCCTGGATGAATTGTTATCACGACGAATCTATGATCTCAATCCTCACTATATATCTGAAAACTGGGACCATCATTGGCAAAAAATACGCCAGAACAAACGCCTCGTACTGGAATCGGTACAGGAAAGTAAAAGCGGACAACTCCTGCCCGTAGAGCTATCCCTTAACCACTTTATTTTTGATGACCAGGAATATTGCTGTTACTTTGTGCGCGATCTAACCCGGCGCAAACAAGCAGAAACAGCTCTACGGGCCAGTCAAGCCTTACTTCAGGCAATTATTGAGAATTTACCCTTTGATTTGTGGGTAAAAGATAGGGATCATCGTTACATTCTCCAAAATAAACCTTCTATTGAGCGGTGGGGAGATTTGCTGGGGCAGGTAGCCCAAGATAGTCATCTGGACCCGGCCATATTAGCCGTCTGGCAAGAAGAAGACCGGCGGGCCTTAAGTGGTGAAGTCGTTCGTGCGGAAGTGACTTATCAGCAAGCGAATGAGCCACATTATTACCAGAAAATTGTGGCCCCCCTACATATAGACAACAAAATAATTGGCATCGTGGGGGTCAATGTGGAGATCACTGAGCAAGTATTAGCCCAAAAAGCACTACAGGCCAGCGAGGAGCGCCTGAATGCACTGGTGAATAATATGCCGGTGATGGTAGATGCCTATGATGCCGAAGGGCATGTGGT
Organism: Chloroflexota bacterium; assembly: GCA_018004935.1. Lineage (GTDB taxonomy): Bacteria > Chloroflexota > Anaerolineae > Promineifilales > Promineifilaceae > Trichofilum. The sequence continues at coordinate 51,178 of JAGNBF010000017.1, forward strand.
TCTATGGAATAAAGAATGTGAACGGGTGACGGGTTACAGTCAGTCCGAAATCCTTGCTAACCCTCATGCTATGTATCTTCTTTACCCTGATGATGCTTACCGAAAATCTATGATGACAGCCTGGCAGAAGATAGGCAATGATTACCGCAATTGGGAATGGGACATTGCCTGCAAGGATGGTCAGCATAAAACCATCTCCTGGTCTAACATTTCCCAACATGTAGCTATTCCCGGCTATGCGACCTGGGGGATTGGGGTAGATGTCACGCAACGGCAACAGGCCGAGCAGGCGCTACGGGCGAGCGAAGAGCGTTACCGGGTTATTTCGGAACTGATATCAGATTTTGCCTATTCTTATCGCTATGAAGAGACAAACGTAACGGTTCTGGAATGGATAACCGATGCGTTTACCCGTGTGACCGGCTATCATGCTAATGAGGTGAGAAATTGTAAGGATTGGCGTCGTCTGGTGCATCCTGATGACCGGAATAAGTTGATTGAGGCGCAGAGGGCACTGGCGGCCGGAGAAAGTGGGATGTGGGAGCATCGTTTTCTGGCCCAGGATGGACGGTTGATCTGGTTGCGTTTTTATGGGCATGCTATTTGGGATGAACAATTGGGCCGGGTGAGCCGGATTTATGGGGCGGCCCAGGATATTACCCCGGTGAAACTATTACAGGAGCGATTACTTCAGGCACAAAAAATGGAAGCGATTGGCCGCCTGGCAGGGGGGGTGGCCCATGATTTTAATAATTTGTTGACGGTTATTCTGAGTTATGGGGATCTTTTGATGCGGCGCAGTCTTCAGGATAAGGTGGATTGGAGCGCCGTGGGGCGCTGGGGGCAACAGATCAAACAGTCGGCAGAACGCGCGGCCGCGCTGACGCACCAACTTCTCGCCTTTAGTCGCCAACAAATTCTGGAACCACGGATTATCAACCTCAACCAGATTATCAGCCAGATGAACGACATCTTGCCCCCCCTCATCGGTGAAATCGTCCAGGTACACACCTTTCTAGACTCTGGCCTGGGCCAGGTGCGGGCAGATCCTAACCAGGTAGAACAGGTCGTGTTAAACCTTATCGTTAACGCACGGGATGCCATGCCCCAGGGAGGAACCTTGACCCTGGAGACCAAAAATGTGATTTTGGATGCCGCCTATAGCCAACGCCATGTAGACGTTACGCCTGGCCATTACATTCTTTTAGCCATCAGTGACACCGGCATTGGCATAGATACCCAGACATTAGATCGCATCTTTGAACCATTTTTTACCACCAAGGCCAAAGGCAAGGGCACCGGGTTAGGTCTGGCGACGGTGCATGGAATTGTAAATCAAAGCGGGGGGCATATCTGGGTGCACAGTAAACCAGGAAGAGGAACAATCTTTAAAGTGTACCTGCCCCGAGTTGATGTAGATGAAGAACTGCCTGCCGAGGTGACGGTGGCGGAGTTTTCTTCTCCTGGGTACGAGACCATCTTGCTGGTGGAAGATGAACCGATGGTGCGGATGTTGGCTCTGGATGTGTTAAATTTGTATGGGTATCATGTGATTGAGGCCACAGATGAAACGGCTGAACAGCGGTTTGCTGAATATGGGGGGGCGATTGATTTGTTGTTGACAGATGTGGTGATGCCGGTATATAGCGGCCGCGAACTGGCCGAAAAACTGCTTTTATTGCGGCCGCAACTCAAAGTTCTCTACATGTCCGGCTACACCGATAACATCATTGCCCACCACGGCGTTCTGAAACCCGGTACCGCCTTTCTGCAAAAACCGTTTACCCCAGATGGCCTGGTGCAAAAAGTTCGGGCCGTTTTAGATGCCGGGGGTAATTACTAACGCTCCCGAGGGCTGAGCCTGTCCAAGCCCCGGGTGGCCTTCGGCAAGTTCAGGCAACAGGTTTAGTCACCGTTCGGAAATAAGATGGGTGCCGGTTCCTGGACCGTGTCCCCTACCTGATTTTGAGCGAACGCTTCGCAATTACTGTGTCTATATCGTGATCAAACGTAACTATATAGGTGTTGTTCGGCTCTGCCTGAGCTTATCGAAGGCGGAGCCGGGTTTCGACAAGCTCAGCCTTCGAGAACGTGTGTAGTTACGATCAAACTCAAACCAATAGAGGTTTTTATGGATTTTTACACGTTTCTTTCGCAACGAGACTATTTACTTTTGGATGGGGCCATGGGCACGATGCTTTTTGCCGCTGGCCTGATGAATGGGGCTTCCCCCGAACTCTGGAATGTGGAACAACCTGAACGGGTTGCCGCCGTGCATCAGGCGTATGTAGACGCCGGTTCCGATATTATCCTGACCAACTCCTTTGGCGGTACAGCTTACCGGCTCAAACTCCATGAATTGCAGGATAGAGTGGTGGAATTGAACTGCGCGGCCGCGCACGTAGCCCGCACCGTCGCGGACAAAGCCGGTCGCCCCGTGTTGGTAGCCGGTTCTATGGGGCCAACCGGTGAACTCCTGGAACCAATGGGTAATATGAGTTTTGCTCAATGCCAGACGGCCTTTGCGGATCAGGCACGCGGTCTGGCCGACGGGGGGGCTGACATTCTCTGGATTGAAACGATGAGCGATCTCAATGAAGTTAAAGCGGCTTTTCAGGGTGCCCGTTCCGTTTCGGCTTTGCCAATTGTAGCAACCTTGAGTTTTGATACACGCGGCCGCACCATGATGGGTATCACCGGAACACAGGCGGCAGAGACCATGCGCTCCTGGGGTGTAGCCGCCATTGGGGCCAATTGCGGCCACAACCTACCCGATACGCTGGCGGCCATTGCCCAGATGCACGCGGCTGACCCATCCCTCATTCTTATTGCCAAAGCCAATGCTGGTATCCCTGAATGGGTGGAAGGTGGCTTGCTTTACAGTGGTACTCCGGAAGTCATGGGTAGTTATGCGGTAGAAGTGCGGCGACGTGGGGCCAGGTTGATTGGTGCCTGCTGTGGTAGCTCCCCCGCCCATATTCAGAAGATGGCAGAGGCCCTGACGAAGGGGACAGAAGATAGCGCTTTATGGCAGACCAATGGTGTGAGTGAGGTAGAAGCGGTAAGCGGCCGCGGCCGCCGTCGTCTGCGCTCATGACCTACACCAGGTAATATCGTGGTACGGGGTGAATTGACCGTTTATTGTTCAAAATGAGAATCGCGACCATTTCTACCCCCGTTTTACCACTTTCCCCTTTCGTGATAAAAATAACCATCCACCTATGCCATTCGTAACTACCCCATTTGCTCTAACCACGTCATCATTACCAGGGCAACCTGAAATATCTGGAGTTCCCAGTTCCAGGTTTCAAGTTATTACGAGTTCTTATGAATTCCACCTACATTCCCCCAACCGGAGAAAAATCCTATGACCGCCAAAATTATTGACGGCAACGAAGTTGCCAACCGCATCCGCGAAAACGTCCGCCTCGACGTGGCGAAAATGAAAGCCGAACACGATTACGTGCCCGGCCTGGCCACCGTCCTCGTCGGCGATAGCACCGCCTCCGCCACCTACGTGCGCATGAAACGCAAAGCCTGCGAAGAAGCGGGCATCAACTCCATCCACCACGAACTGCCCGGCGACATCCCCCAGGCCGACCTGGAAGCCCTCGTCCGCCAGCTCAACGCCGACCCCGCCGTGAACGGCATCCTGGTGCAACTCCCCTTGCCTGATCCCCTCGACGAAGAAGCTGTCCTTAACGCCATTGACCTGCGTAAAGACGTAGACGGTTTCCACCCCGTCAACATCGGCCGCTTGGCCATGAAAGGGCGCGACCCTCTCTTCATCCCCTGCACCCCCTACGGCTGTATGGTTCTGCTCGAAGAAGCCGGGGCTAAACTCAAGGGGGCCAACGCCGTTGTTTTAGGCCGCTCCAATATCGTCGGCCTGCCCATGGCCATGCTCCTGCAAAAAGCTGATGCTACCGTGACCATCTGCCACAGCCGCACCCGTGACCTGGCTGGTTTCCTGCGCCAGGCCGATGTCATCATCGCCGCCGTCGGTCGCGCCGAAATGGTCACGGGCGACATGATCAAACCGGGAGCCGTCGTCATTGATGTGGGCATCAACCGCAAAGACGACCCCACCGCCAAACGGGGCTACCGCCTCGTCGGCGATGTGGATTTTGAGTCCGCCAAAGAAGTCGCCGGAGCCATCACCCCCGTCCCCGGCGGCGTCGGCCCCATGACCATCGCCATGCTGATGCAGAATACACTCAAAGCGGCACAACTTGTTGTTAATAGTAAGAAGTGAACAGTCAACAGTAAACAGTGAACAGTAGGCCATGACTGTTCACTGACCACTGTTCACTGTTTACTATTCCATCCCCAGGAGAATCCCATGAGTCGTTTCAACCGTTTGACCCCCGTTCCCTCTGACCTGGACATTGCCCAGGCCGCTACCCCCATATCTATCATCGAAATCGCCGCCCAAATCGGCCTCAGCCCCGACGATTTGATCATGTATGGCCCCACCAAAGCCAAAGTCCATCTGGATGTGCTAAAAAAATTGCCCGAAAAACCCATCGCCAAATATGTAGATGTGACGGCCATCACCCCCACCCCCCTCGGCGAAGGCAAAACCACGACTACTGTTGGCCTGACACAAGGGCTGGGTGCGTTGGGTTACAAAGCCATCGCCTGTATTCGCCAGCCCAGTATGGGGCCGACGTTTGGCATCAAGGGTGGGGCGGCTGGGGGCGGTTACAGCCAGGTCATTCCGATGGAAGATTTTAACCTGCACCTGACGGGTGATATTCATGCCATCACGGCGGCGCATAATCTGGTCGCGGCCGCGATTGATGCCCGCATCTTCCACGAAGACCGCATGACCGATGAGCAATTGGCGAAAGTCGGCCTCACCCGGCTAGACATTGACCCCTACGCCCTCACCTGGAACCGGGTGATGGACGTGAATGACCGCAGTCTGCGCAACGTCATCGTCGGCCTCGGCCCCAACGAAGACGGGCGGCCGCGTCAGACCGGCTTCGACATCACCGTCGCCAGCGAAATCATGGCGATTTTGGCCCTGGTCAACGGCACGGATTACCGCTCGGCGTTGAAAGATTTGCGTGAGCGTTGCGGCCGCATTGTCATCGGCAACAGCAAGAGCAAAAAACCGATCACCCTGGAGCAGTTGGGCGTGGCTGGGGCCGTCACCGTACTCATGAAGGATGCCCTGCACCCCAACCTGATGCAAACGCTCGAAGGGCAACCGGCCTTCGTCCATGCGGGTCCCTTCGCCAACATCGCCCACGGCAACTCCTCGATTCTGGCCGATCAGATCGCCATGCGCCTGGGCGATTTCGTCATCACCGAATCCGGCTTTGGCGCGGACATCGGCATGGAGAAATTTTTCAATGTGAAGTGCCGTTACTCCGGTCTCATTCCTAATTGCGTCGTCTTGGTCGCCACCATTCGCGCCCTGAAGATGCACGGGGGTGGGCCGCGTGTTGTACCGGGGAAACCGCTCGCGGCCGCGTACACCGAAGAAAATGTGGATCTGCTCAACGCGGGCATGGCCAATCTGGCGGCCCACATCCGCAACGCCAAACGGTTCGGCATTCCTGTGGTCGTGGCTATCAACAAATTCCACACCGACACCCCCGCCGAAGTGGAAGCGGTACGTCAGGGAGCCATTGCCGCTGGGGCGGAAACGGCGGTGATGAGTGATCATTGGGCCTTGGGTGGTGATGGGGCGATGGAACTGGCGGAAGCGGTCGCGGCCGCGTGCCAACAACCATCTAACTTCAGCTTCCTCTACCCGCTGGAGCAATCCATCAAGGCCAAGATTGAGACGATTGCCAAGGAGATGTACGGCGCGGCCGCGGTGGTGTACGAACCCCTGGCCGAGCAACAGATCAAATCCTACGAGGCTAACGGCTTCGGCAACCTGCCCATCTGCATGGCCAAGACCCATCTCAGCCTCAGCCACGACCCCAGCCTGAAAAACGCACCTACCGGCTTTACCGTCCCCGTGCGCGAAGTACGGGCATCCGTTGGCGCGGGCTTCATCTACCCCCTGCTGGGCGAAATGCGTACCATGCCCGGTCTGGGGAGCAAACCCGCCTACATGAACGTGGATATTGATGAGGATGGACGGGTGATGGGGCTGTTCTAAACCGTCAAAACGTGGATATACTCACAAACAAAGAGTATAACCACAAATCGTGGGGCACAGACCTGACAGGTTTCTAAAACCTGTCAGGTCTCCCACAAAACGTGGATATACTCGCAAACAAAGGGTGCGCGTCACTTTTGTGGAAACAGAGTGGCACGGTCGGGAGACCGGCCACAGCAATTCTCTGGTCATCCACAGATTTGACGCACACCCGCAAACAAAATAGGAATTGACAACCTGGTGTCAACGGGTTTATAGTGTGCATATCAATAAAGTCTCAGATGAACAGGCAGTTGTCAGGAAAGTGAGCGGTATTTGAGTTCCCTATAGTGCGCCGGAAAGCCTCGACCAAACCTGGATCAGTCCCGGGGTCAGAGCCAACATCTGTGTCATAGGCCACCATGGAATTCCGCAGACATAAACCCGCTAAACTCCTGATCGGTGGTGCTACCTGATCTCATCTGAGGCTTTTTTTGTGTAAAGGCGTAGTGAGGGCAGAGAGGGGCGGGGACAATCGTGGTTTGTAGCTATACGTACCACGGTCATAAAGTGACATTTTATTAGCGGCAACAGATTGGTAGGTTTGAACTAAAGACCCATCCCCCTTCGATCCCAGAGGAAAGGGGGAAACCCAACGGCGCGGTGTGGCGAGCGTCCGCTCGCCACACCGCGCCGAAAATAGTTCCCCGCCCCTGGGGGCGGGGTTAGGGGTGGGGTGGCCTTGGATAAACCCAACACGACGATAAAGTGAGACGGCGACAGGGCGAAAAAATGTCAGATTATGCCCTTTGCCAATATATACAGGTGGTGGTGTACGACAAGGGCTTCGACAAACTCAGCCCTCGCCGTATATTACCTGTATAACTACCGTGTGCTTTTGTTAGGGGAGCCAGGCTTGCCACACATCTTCGTGGGCATCTACCCAACCTTGAGCGGCTTCTGCTACAGTTTTACCTTCTTCTAACTGACCCAACATTTGAATCTGATCATCGTTGGTGTAGTTGAAGTTATGTAAGAAGGTGTAGACATCTTGAGCTTTGCCCTGGAGTTCGGTGGAGAATATTTTCATCAAAACATCATCCGGGTAAGCACAATCCACCCCACCGGCTTCAATTTTGGCGTAACATTCAGCACTATAGGCGGGTAATTCCACTTGTGTGAGGTCAAACTGGCTAAAAACAGCGTGAGGGGAATAGAAGTAGAAGAGAACCGGGTCCTGACGTTCATACGCGGCCGCGACCGCCGCCAGCAGTGCCTCTTCTGACCCTGTGGTGATAACCTGGAAGGGCAAACCCAGATTGGTGATGATCTGGTCGTCATATTGAGTCCAGCCGGGTGATCCTGCCAGGAAAGTGCCTAATTCCCCCGTTTCGGCGGTGGCAAATAAGGCGGCATTGGCCGGGTCTTGGAACCCTTCCCAGGTAGCCAATTCGGGATGTTCTTCTAGCATGTAGGTAGGGATAAACCAGCCAATTTTGCCTACCGGTCCCAGTGGGCCACCATCTTCTACTACTTTTTGGTCTACAATATATTGTTGAATGTTGGCCCCATGCCCAGATGGCCAGATTTCCAGGCTGGCATCAGCGTCGCCAGCGGCCAGGGTTGTCCATTGAACTCCTTCATCAAGGGTTACAATTTCCACAGGGTAGCCGAGTTCTTGCTCAATAAGAATTTTGGCGACATTGATATTGAGTTCAGAGGCAGGCCAGGTATTTTGGATGAGGGTAATGGTAGGTTTGTCGGCAGAGGCGGTGTCGTCGGTGTTTGCGGCCGCGTTACCTTCATTGCCTTCAGCCCCATTATTGGTGGTGTCATTAGTGCCCCCACAGGCCACCAGCACCAGGGCAAACAGGCTCATGAACAACGTCCAGAACAACCAATTTCGTTTTTTCATTTTGTCTCCTCCTAGAGCATCATGTTAATGACTTTCTCCGAATGGGCGAAATTGGGCTAAGAGGGTGAAGAATCCCCACATTTTGTGGGAGTGTTGAGAGGTTTAATCTCGCAACACAGTCCCGCACAATTCAGGGGTATTTCAAAAGGATGTGTCGTTCGTCAGCCCTAATTGTTATATGATTACGGGTCGCGTATTACACCCTACCCTGTGCCTTTCAGCCTACAAACCCCACACATTCTTTAAAAGCCATGTTGATTGTTGGAGAGGTATCCTATCTTCGACCAAGCGAAAAGAGAATATCTCTCCTTGTGGGTAAAAGCTAAAGGCGAGTATAACATGGGGTTGTCAGATCGGGTAGCTGGGGTACTTGCTACCTATGACTAGCGATTCTCTTGCTCAAACAGACGAAGGAGACTATAACGTAAGGAGAATAGTTTCCACTCCTTATGGTGGTCCCAAAATGGTAATGGCTATGCTTTCTCTTATGACTTCACCGACCCCTACCCAGATTTCCCTTTACCCCTTGTGGCAACGACTAAATGAAGAACTGAGCAGTACCTTTGATGCGCATGGTGTATGCGCGGCAATCGCTACTGAGGTGGCTCAATTTTCTGGCACGACAACGGTTGTGGGCATCAGCAACCCGTTAATGACCTACTTTGACGTGTGGATTGCCCGGCCCAATGGTCGTCTGGAGCAAATACGCTGGGAGAACAAAAAATCATCGTTTCCGGGTATGTTGGCTTACAACGCGGCCGCGAGCCTTACCAAACTCTCTCAGCCTGCCAGTGAAGTCATTCAGAGTGAACTGTGGCGACTGGCCCATGATTCCATTCTTTTTCTCCCGTTGCCCCTGGATCATCATGCCTATACCGCACCTACCTTGTTATGTCTGGTAGACGCCACCCCCCTCTGTCCCATTACCCTGGAAAATATTCAAGACCTGGGTCGTCATGTCACCGTTTATCTAGACCGTGCCGCCCTGCGACACCGCTCCGACCGCCAGGAAATCGAATTTGCCACCATTTACGATATTACTTACTCACTCACCTCCACGCTTGATCTAAACTCCATCATTGCCCAACTGGCAGATCCGGTACGCCGTTCTTTGGATGTCGAATCGTTGTCCATTGGCATGATTGAACCAGCCAGTGGTGATATTTTGTTTGTGAGCCAGTTAATGGGGCCATTATTCCAAAGCCTGCCCCCCATTCGCCTGAAACCGGGACAAGGAATTGGGGGTTGGGTAGCACAAAACGCCGAGCCGGTTATCGTCAACAATGTTTATACGGACACTCGCTTTTTTTCTCAATCGGACCGAGATTCTGGCTTTCATACCCATTCTATTCTTTGTGTGCCCCTGGTGGTCGAAACCCGGGTAATTGGTATTGTTGAGGCGATTAACAAACTCCATGGCAATTTCACTGACCATGATTTGCGTTTACTACGGATGGTTAGCGCCCCCCTGGCTGTGGCCATCGAAAATGCCCGTTTGCATGCCAATGTGTTAGCCGAAGAGCGGCGGGTTAAGGCGATTTTTGAAAGCATGGCTGAAGGCATGTTGACTGTCAACGCCGATGGCCGGATAACTGCCGCCAATGATTCTCTGCTCACACTCCTACACAAAGAGATGAATCAGATAGTGGGTAAACAGGCAGATCAGGTGATTCATGTGGACAATCGCCAGGGTTTTGCCACCCTGATGGAGCAGGTTCTCCAGGCGGAAGATGATTACCCGCAACTGGTTTGCAATGTGACACTTAGTGGTAATGGTCGCTCCCAGGTTCCCGTACTCATTAGTGGTGCTCCTATTTTGAATGATGATGACAAAGTGTATGAGATGATTTTTGTCTTCAGCGATCTGAGCCAGATCCGGGAAGTGGAGCGAATGCGCGACGACTTTTTTCATGGGGTTGTTCATGAATTGCGTACGCCTCTGGCCACGATTCTAATGTATGCCCGGCTTTTACGTGAAGGGCGTGCGAAAGATGATCAGGCAAAAGCGGATCGTTTTCTGGGGGTGATTGAGCGGGAGAGTGACCGCCTGCAAATGATGGTGCGCCAGATGTTGCAATTGGCCAAACTGGAAGCCAGCCAGATTCAACGTAGTGCTGAACCGGTTAATCTAAACCGCCTTTTTGATCAGCTCCTGCCGCCAATGGCTGATCAGGCCACGGAAAAAGGGTTGACCTTTATTCAGCGTGTCCAGGCCGATTTGCCTCCTATTCATGGGGTTGAAGAGACGCTCTACCTCATTTTTAAGAATCTGGTTGAAAATGCGATCAAGTTTACGCTGAATGGTACGGTCAGAATAGAAGGACAGGTGGATGGGCAAATGATTCAGGTGCGGGTGAAGGATGCCGGTATTGGTATTCCTAAAGAAGCTGTCCCTAACCTGTTTCGGCGTTTTTACCGGGCGCAAAGTGCCGTGGAGCGGGGGATTGCTGGTACTGGCCTGGGACTACATATGGTCAAAGAAGGTGTGGAAAAACACGGCGGCACAATTGAGGTGCAAAGCGCAGAAGGGGAAGGCACTACCTTTACTGTGCGCCTGCCGATAGCCGTGCGTTAGGCGGCTTGTATTAATGGTACGCTTTCACGTTTAGCCCCGCCAGGCCTGCAAGGCCAGATACCAGATAGGAATAAGGCCTAACAAGGCAAGAATGGCAAAAATGCTCAGGGTGATAAGCCGACCATCTGTTTGTTGGTCAGGAGTTGGTGTGCCCGCGGCCGCGGGGCGACGGTCAGGCACTGTGGTAGGGGGGGGCGTAGGCTGTTCCGAAATGGGGAGATATTCTGTGGGCCGCTCGGCCACGGGAACCAGGGATTGTGGTACAGGCATGATCTGGTTGATGATGGGTTGGGGGATCGGTTTAAAAACGGGTTGACTGCCTGTTTCCTGAAAACTACTTTCGCGATAACTGGAGAGAATACGGCCCAATTGATCAGCGGTGCGGTAGCGACCGCTGGGTTCTTTGCCCAAAACTTTGCGTACAATCTGGCTAAGGGCGTTGGGAATGGCCGGGTTGAAGGCGGTTACTTCCGGGGGTGGCTCTTGTACGTGTTTGAGAGCCAGAGTGGTATAGGCATCAGCGGTGAAGGGGAGATGCCCTGTCAATAGTTCAAAAAGAATGATGCCAATAGAGTACACATCGGAAGCGGGGGTAGCCGCTTCTCCTTTGGCCTGTTCGGGGGAAAAATATTGGGGTGTGCCAAGTACCAGGTCTTCACCGGGCAGGTAATGGGTTTGACTCATAGCCAGGGCTATGCCAAAGTCCGTTACCTTAACCCGATCATCATCGGTGACGAGGATGTTTTGGGGTTTTACATCACAATGGATGAGACCGGCCCGATGGGCATAACCTACACCCTGGCATATCTGGATGGTGAGGTGTAGAGCACGGTCTATCGCCATGGGGAAGCCGGTTTCATTCTGTTGACGAATGATCTGTTTGAGTGTTTGACCTGGCACGTATTCCATAACAATGTAATAACGGCTGGCCGAGAGACCTACATCGTGGATGGTGACGATATTGGGATGGGCCAGGTTCGCGGCCGCGTGTGCTTCTTGTTGAAAGCGGCGCACAAAGCTGGTATCGCCAGAGAGGCTATCTTGCATGACTTTGACGGCCACCAGCCGTCCCAGGTTCATGTCTTGCGCTTTAAAGACCAGGGCCATGCCCCCACTGCCAATACGTTCTAGCAGTTGGTAACGGTTATTGAGAATCATTTGGTTCTGCTCGGTACTCATGAGCGTCATTGTAACATTACCCGCGCAGAGCGGCGAGAGAAGAAGCGAGATCGTTATTCACGGTTTACTGTGACCAGCAACTCTACCAACCGCCGGGCCTGGGCCTGGCGGGAATAATGTTGGCTGACGAAGTCGCGGCCGCGTGCCCCCATTTCCTTTCTCTTTTCCGGTTGTGCGGACAGGGCCAGAATCGCCTGGGCCAATTCGCCAGGGTTTTCCGGGGTGACAAACTGGCCTGCTCCCGCTTGTTCCACCAGCTTTTGGGCCTCGCCGCGAATGGAGGTGAGGGTGGGGCAGGCGCAGGCCCAGGCGTCGAACAGTTTGGACGGTAAAGCTCCGGCAAAGACGGGCACATCACGCAGAGGCACAACGGCAGCATCGGCCAGGGTGAGGGTGGCGGGCATAGCCTCGCGGGGTTGCTGGCCGAGGAAGCGCACGTTGGTCAGCCCTAAATTATGCGCGTAGTCACGAAGGGCTTGTTCGCGTGGCCCGGTGCCCACAAAAAGGAACTGGATGTGGGGGTGCGTGTGCAGGATCGCGGCCGCGTCCAAAACCGTTTCCAGCCCCTGAGCTAACCCCAAAATACCGGCGTAGAGCACCACAAAACGATTTTCCAGGTTAAGTTGTTGGCGTAGGATCGCGGCCGCGTCCGGTTGGGGCTGGAATAGCTCGGTGTTCGCTCCATTGGGGATGAGGGTGATCTTCTCTGCCGGGATGCCTTTCTGGAGCAGACTGTTACGGATGCCCTCGGTGACGACGACCAGGTGGCGGCTGTGGCGGTAACATTGGTCAGCCAGCCAGGCTGAAAGCTGGATGGCCCGGCGGTTGTTCAGTTCGCCCATCTCTACTGCCGACTCAGGCCAGAGGTCACGAATTTCAAAAAAAAGAGGGGTGCGGCGCAAGAAGTGCAGGGCGAGGGCGGCTCCCCCGGCAAAGAGAGGAGGAGAGGTGCAGTAGATGGCGTCGTAGCGGCCGCGGGCCAGCACCAATCCCATCATCGTGGCCCCGGCCATGTAACTCAGATAAAAAGCCATCCGGTTGACGAAGTTTTTGTGGGGTGAGGCCCAGACCCAACCATGTATCACATCTATCCCTTCCCATTGCCGACGCACCCATAACCGGCGACGGTAACCTGGTTGGATGATACCCGCCGGATGGTTGGGAACCTCGGTCAACATCGTGACCTGATGCCCGGCTTGAACCAGTCCCCGCGCCATCTCGTAGGCGCGGGTTTGCGTGGCTCCCACTTCGGGCGGGAAATATTGGGATAGGTACAAGATACGCATGACGCAAGTTTAGCGGCAAGCAAAGGAATTGGCGATTTGTTGGGGCGATTTACGCCCGGGGATTGACGGCAAATCTGTCATGAATTTTGTTGGTATAGTGCCACCAGATGCCTGGCTATCAGGCGATAATCGTGGGTTTCCAATATCCAATTACGCCCTTTTTGACCTAAAACATTAATTTCAGACCGATTATTAAGCAGATAAGCTGTTTTTTCTATAATTTGGGTGGCCGATTGAGCATTTAAGATGGGTGGTGCTGAGGTGTTCTGTTGAGTGTCTGTATAGTAGCAGATGACTGGTTTGCCACAGGCCATGCCTTCTAACTCTACCATGCCTAAACTGCCAATTTTAAATTGTCCGATGACAAAATCGTGTGCATGGTAGAGGGCTGGCATTTGATCATGAGTTACTGGGGAAATAAAGTGGAGACCAGGAGTGCCTTGATAATGGGGGTATTCTGGGCCAGTGGCAAAGGCCGTGACTGTAATTTCTGGGAATTGCCGGATTACTTCTGGCAAACTTGCCATGGCTAACTCGATACCTTTAACGGCATAAAAGGCACTGCCCAATAAGATTTTAGGTTGGGAGTGGTTTTTTTCTGGTAAGGGATTGAATTGATCGGTATTGATGGGGTTGGGTAAGAAAATCGCGTCGGGGCGGAGCGGATAAATGAGGTTGGCCAGGTCGGGGGTGGCAAAAAAGACCTTTTGTGCTCTTTGTAGGCTTTTCTCAATAAACCAACGCCGCCGCCAATCTTTCAGGTCACGGCGCACATCACTGCCGTGACAGTGGAGAAAGTAAGGGTAACGTCCCAGAATGCCTAACCAGCCGAGATAGGCAAAATGGATATGAACGATGTCGTAGCGGCCGCGACGCACTTCCTGATTTACCCGTAACATTTCCCGCAAGCGTAGGGGAGAAACCAGCAGTTTAGTTAGGGTGGAGCCATGGGGGACAGCCAGGTTCAGACGACGCAGTTCAGCTTCGTGCCCTATTTGTCGTAACCCTGAGACCAGAGTGGACCCCACGTTGGCGATGTCATGAATGTGGAGAATGCGCATCTTCTTTCTTTTGCTCAAGGGCTGAAATCATTTGCCATAACGCGGCCGCACGCGCATTCCAGTTATGGGTGGTTTGCACCAGATCATAAGCGTTGCGACCTAACTGTGTCGTTAATTCGGGGTTTTCCAGCAATGCCAGAATCCCAGTTGCCAGGGCATCAACTGTATCTTCGACCACAATTCCAACCTGATGTTGGCGAACAAATTGGGCCATGTCATGGCAGGCCGTGGCCACCGTGGGCCGACCAAAGGACATGTAATCAAATAGTTTAACCGGCATAGCCAGGCTATTGTAGGTGTTCACGCGTAAGGGAGCGATCATGAGGGTGGACGCGGCCGCGATCTCTGGTAACTCAGCAAAAGTTCTTGCCTCTACAGTTAGCCAGGGTGCATAACGTGCCGGATGATCTGCCAGAAAGCTGGCCTCATTCGTAATGAAACGACAACGAGCCTGGGGAAATCGGGCAACAACCTGGGCCATGGCCTCAAGAAGTAAGTCACTGCCATAGCGGTGGGTGGCCGCCCCAAAATAGGTGACGGTTGGCTCTTGCCAATTCAAGGGCAGATAAGGTCGTCCGGCCAAACCTGCTGGCGGAAACACATTAATTTCAGTTTTGTTCTTAAAACAATGTGCCAAACCAAATGAAGGAAAAAGTAGGAGATTGGCAAATTGCTGGTAAGAAGCAATGGAAACACGCCACCCCCAATCAAGAAGACGCATTTTCCAACCCTGACGCGGAAAAATGGCAGGGAATAGCTGATAACCATCCGGGATGAATATGACAATGGGGATTTTTAGCCAATGGGCCAGAGCCAGGAAGAGAATATCTGTTTCCCCCGCGGCCGATGTGGAGGCTTCCACATAAATGGCGCGTGCCTGCCGCAATCTACCCGCACGCACCAGGCGGATGAGTTCAATTCGCCGTGTCTGACGATCCCCTGTTATGACGTTTACCGGTCCTAATGCCTGCAAAGCCTGGGACAAATTTACAATGCGGACTGACATAGCTCCACCCAGGCGCGATATGTCAAACATACCCAAAAAGATGAGTTCATCGGGAGAGGTTGTGGGTTTTGACGTTGGCATTTGTGGCTAAGTGAGCGTCTAAAAATGAGTCTACTACAAAAAGCCCGGTTTCTGACTAATTTAACCGTCGCTTCCAGAGAAAAAGAAACCGGGCTTTTCACTGTTTTGACCTTTTTTCAGTGGACTCAAAAATAACTTGGGTGGCGCGGTCAGGAGACAGGTTACAGCAAAACGGGAAGTTATTCCTGAACAATTACGAAGTCGCAGGCTCCAATAGTTGTTGGTATAGCGTGATAAGGGTTCTCATTTCCGTAGCCGCATTCAGGCTTTGTTGAGCTTGATGTGCCCGGTGTTTCATTTGGTCTATATCGGCTTCCGATAATTGATTGAGTAAATTCGCTACATCCTGCGGATGAAAAGAATCAGCCACAATGCCAAAACCATACTGTTTTGTTAGACGGGCCATTTCTGGTGAGGGGCCTATGCATAGGGCCAAACCGGCACTGATAAAATCAAAGAATTTGTTAGGCAGAGCGACCGAATTGTTGTAGTTGGTGAAGGGTAATAAATAAAAACCCATGTCATAGGTGGACAAACGGAATACGATTTCTTTCGGTGGGACAGGGGGATGAAAATGAATTCGGTCTGGTGCTCGTTGGGAAGCCAGCAATTTTAGTTCAGCAATATAAGCAAGGTCTGTCTCCATGAGCATAAAATGTAAGTGGAATCGTGACTGAGCCAGAGCCACTGCTTCAATCATTAATTCGAGATGACGGTCTCGTTTGGCAATCCCATGATGAATGAGCTGAATGGTGGCTTGAGTTGGTTGGAAGGGTAATGATGTATCTACATGGGGAATATTCATTACCACAGCGGGCAGAAAACCATATTCGGCCTGGTATTTTTGAGCGATGGTTTCATTGACGGTCACATACGCGGCCGCGTTTCCCCCATATTGCCGCAAAAAATAATCAATCATCGGGCTAACAAATGTGCGCCAATGCCACCGGTCTTCCCCTTCCAATGGCGCATACTCATGTAAATCCAGCACAATTTTCGCCCCTGTCTTTTTCGCCACACTGACCGCCAGGGGCAATGTATTCCAATCATTGGCATGGATGATCTGAGCGGGCGTTTCTTCTAGCAAGCGTCTGGCTTCTTGATGATTGACCCGTCCCCAATACCACCGCTCATAAGCCCACTGGGGTAACAATCGGCCCAATGGGAGTAACGCCAATGTACGCAATTGCCGCCAACGGCCAGGTCTGGGGTTTGGAATCACCTGCAAACGTGCTAATGACGACCCCGATTCGTTTAATTGCCCATAACTGATCACCGTTATGGCGTAATAGGGTGACAGATACTCGATTTGACGTAAGACGCGGGCATCGCTCTGGATCGCGGAAAAAACGACAATGGCGACAGACGGTTTAACCTCTTTTTTCATATAGTGCCATCCACCAAACAAAGCTGTTTTCTTTGGGCCAAAACTTATGCCACCAGCGGTAACCGGAAGAGGGTTGTGGGGGTTGAGTACCAGTGGTGAAGCCTGGAGGTGATGCGTAGCCACATTGAGGGCAAATGGCTGATTGGGGAAAAGGAAGCGGTTTTCTCCTGATTTGCCGTAACCAGCGGAATAAGAATTGATAACGGAGCCGAGGGGTAGGGACAATGGCTTCCACGCGCCGGGCTACCATTTGGGGCCATTGTTGTAAGAGTTGTTCAACCTGCGGCCGCGTAAAACTCCGCATGTGATAATTGGGATGAAACTGGCAACCACAGGCCGGACAACCAACCCGTACCGCTTCCCGATCCTCACAATAAGGAACCGTAATTAACAAATATCGTCGTGTTACCCGAACCAATTCTGACAAAGCCCTGGTAAAGACCGACAGGGGCAAATGCTCTAATACCTCCATACAAACAAGCCCATCGAAAGCGTTCGCTTTGAAAGGCAATTGCCCTACATCGGCCTGGGCATGAGGAGATTTCACCCATTGTAACGCTGACCAACTTCTATCAACACCAATGGCCTGATGTTGTCCCGTCAACTGATCCGTCAAGACGCCATTGCCGCAACCCACATCTAAGACAAAATGAGCCTCTACAGGGAGCCACTGGGTGGCTTTCTGCACCCGCATACTATCCAGACCGACATAACGGGTTGGTTGCCATAGAACCGGATTTTCATAATAACCATCAAGGTGTTGGCTCATAAAGCAGAAACCTCTATCTATAACAGGACGATACCCTTATTTGCGTAATTGTGGCAACCGTTGGCGTAGCCAGTTCATCATTAATTGTCGCAGGGCTGGCTCCTGGTGTAAAACAAGCAGATAGTATACCCCAGTGAGTATAAGGAGCAGGGCCAGATTAAGGAATATTTGATGGGTCAGATACCGGGACGATAGAAAAAGAAGGATGGTCAGGGGCAGGGCATAAAACCCATAGCGAAGCATGACTGCGGCCGCGAAGCGCCATGAACTCCCTGCTACCCACAATAGCCATAATGTCAGTCCCCCATAAATGAAAACACCACTTCCTGACCAAAGACCAAGGGTTAGATAAATGTTTTGCGTGCGGCCGCCGATGATCAAAGCCGCCAAACGCGAACAAAGAATCAACAAATGAAGCACAAAAGCCTGTTCCTGCTTCTCCATAACAAAGAAAAGCGTACTCATCGGAGAGCTAATAAAAAGAAAGAATAACCACGCACCCAAAATTTCGGCATAAACCCCAGCTTCTGCCCACTGACTGCCAAAAATAAGACGAAACAAGGTTTGCCCATTTAATATCAGCACAATGATCGGCATTAGTCCCAAAGCCACCAGCCGCCGAAAAACCATTTCGACCGTTATTCGCAATTGTTCGGGATCGTAGCGCAATTCTGCCGTTCGCTGAAAAAAAACCTGCGAGACTGCCCCACCGACGAGGGTCATCGGCAATAAAATCATCCGATTAGATAGAGAGTAGAAGCCAACAATCTCCCCTGAAAAATAAGCCGATAACATCAAAGAGGGTAATTGCCAGGAAAGATTGTTCAGAAAAGCCCCCCATACATCTACCAAAGGGAATTTTCGGTATCTAACCAACCCTTGTTTCATGCCTGACCAACTGATGTGCTGGCGAAGAAAAAGACGATCTTTAGTCCAAACCTGTTGAATCAACAAAGATACCGTCACAAGCAACCCACTTGCCCATGAGGTTATTAACACACTGGCAGAATTCAGGTGCAAAAAACTTAAGGTAATGGGCATGGCACTCGTGGTAAATGAAGCTGACACCCGTGCCGCCGATAGATGGCCGAATCGTTTTTGTCGTGAATGCCAATTGGTAAAAGAATACACAATCCCCTGAATCAATAAACTGAGAGGAATGAGCCACAAAAAAGGGGTTAGTTCAGGCGCATTTAATAATGCTGGTAGCCATTTGCGGCCGCTAAACACAATAACGAGACCAATGCTACTGATAACAAGGGTTATAAAAAGGGATAAGGCAAAAATATTGACCGCTTCTTCATCTCTTTCCGGCAACAGAATGGCTTGTTCGTAACGCAGGCAAACAATAACGCCCACTATACTAATTAAGGAAACAAATATAGCTAATGTGCCAAACGCACGGGGATCAAATAGCCGCGAAATAAGCGGAGCAGTTAAAATAGTGATGATCTGAGCGGCTGTGGTTCCTGTTAATAACTTAACAACATCACGAAGGAAATAGCCCTTACCCGCCACTGTTTTGGGTCGAATGGGTTCTAGAGGTGGCTCTATTTCGGTCATGAAGGCTCGTGCACTTGATTGCTCCGCCATTTTTCGCCAATTGCTTTCTCAATGCGGATGGTATAAGTCGTTACGCCCTTTGCCAATATATCTTCCCCATCATGTGTGATAGTCGTTCCTTAACGGATTACTCCCTGACCCACACCCCGATAATTAAACCCCTGTTCCTTCGCCTGTTCCGGCGTGAAAACATGCCGCCCATCTATCAACACCGGATGATTCAACACTGCCTTTAACTCTGCTAGATTCAGCTCCCGATAGGCCCGATGTTTCACCATCACAATCACCGCATCACAACCATATACCGTTTCCAACAAATCACCCCGATAATCATGAACCCACGGATCATGAATGACGACTTCTGCCCCTAGCTCATCCAGGCGTTCAATAACGACCAGGCTGGGACTGTTGCGCGTGTCATCACTATCTTCCAGGTAAGCAAACCCTAAAACTGCCACCCGTGCCTGTTCAATCTCCACACCCGCCTCTTCTAGCGCCGTCATTGTCAGTTCTACCATGTGTAAAGGCATGTAATCATTGATCTCGCGGGCCGCCGGAATGAGTTTGGCCTGCACCATTTCGTTAGCTCCATAAGCCAGGAGCCAGGGATCTTTGGGAATGCAATGCCCACCTACACCCGCTCCGGGATGCAAGACATTACGGCCAGGACTTTTATTGATCAAATCGCGCACCTTCCACACATCGGCTCCTACCTGTTCACAAATGAGGGCCAGTTCGTTGGCAAAGGCAATTTGTACATCGCGATAAGCGTTTTCACCGGTTTTGACTAGTTCGGCCGTGACACAATCGGCCATGTCCAGATCGGCCTGAACAATGTGTTGGTACAATGCATGGCCTAACTGGGCGGCTTCGGGGGTATTGCCCCCTACGACGCGGCTCATCTCGCGTAAGTTTTGCAGTAACCGTCCTGGCATAACACGTTCTGGGCAATGAACCAGGTAAAAATCGCGTCCAGACTCACGTCGGCCATTGGCTCGCAAAATAGGCAGAACCAGCCGCTCAATCGTACCCGGGGCGATGGTGGATTCGATGATGACCAGGGTGCCGGGGCGTAGATTGGGGTTGAGGGTACGTAGTACAGCGCGTAAGGCGGCATAACGCGGCTGGCGTATGCTATCAATGGGGGTTTCGACGGCAATGAGGATAATCTGAGCCTGTTGGCAGGTGGCATAATCGGTACTGGCTTTAAGCCGACCTGCCTGTACCTGGGTGGCGATCAAATCGGCCAGACCCGGCTCTTCCCCTTCGATGGGACATAAACCTTGATTGATTTCAGCTACTTTGCTTTTGTTGACATCAAGGCCGGTGACCTGAAACCCGGCTTCGGCAAAACGGGCCGCAACGGGCAAACCTACATAACCAACCCCAATGACGACCAGACGGGCGGTTTTGTTCTGTATTTGTTGTAGTAAATTGGCAAAGTAAGTCATGGATGGTGGGGGGATGTATAGGCTGATAGCCTGAACACGACCATCAGCCTATACATCAATAATTGATTGGTTGTGCAGTCAGGCCAGATTGGACAACCGCCTGGGCCAGTCCCAGAGATTTCAGGCCGTCTTCGCCTGTGACAGCAACGGGCTTTTCGCCTTTTACAGCGGCCAGGAAGGACTCGAGTTCGGCTCGCAGTGGTTCTTTTTTGGCCACGACCTGGCGTATCATGCGACCTTCGTTGACCCCACGCAGGTTCAGGAAGGGCCAATCGCCGATGGGCGCGGCCGCGTTCTCAAAAAAGTATAGATCTTGGGTTAAATAATCTACCCGGAACATCCCTCGTTCCCCGGTTACATACAACTCGCGGATTTTGGTGGGGGTTAACCAGTTAATTGTCAACGTCCCCACGGCCCCATCGCTCAGGCGTAGGAGACCTGTCACCATATCTTCGCGGGTTTCGTGGATACGTTGGGCGGTTTCGGCATAGACGCGGGTAATTTCGGCCCCGGTCACATAACGGATGATGTCAATATCATGCACGGCCAGGTCAACAACGACGCCGACATCTTTGATACGGCCAGGGAATGGCCCTTGCCGCCGGGCATCAATCTGGTAAACCTTGCCCAGGGCATTTTCGGCCAGTTGTTGCCGTAGAGCGATGACCGCCGGGTTGAACCGTTCGATATGACCAATTTGGAGGCAGACGTTGGCTTTTGCGGCCGCGTCAATAATCTCTTGCCCTTCTTCTACCGTGCTGGCAATAGGCTTTTCCACCAGCAGATGAATGCCCCGGCGGATCACTTCCAGAGCGGTGTCACGATGATGTTCGGTGGGCACGGCGATAGTGACGGCATCAGGCTGTGTTTCATCTAACATTTGCCGGTAATCGGTAAACGTTTTGGTTGCGTAAAGGCGGGTCGCGGCCGCGGCCGCACCCTCATCCACATCCGAAACCCCTACCAACTGCACCCCTGGCAATTCATAATAAACGCGCACATGGTTGCGCCCCATCGCCCCAACCCCAATGACAGCTACTTTTATAGTCATGGTGTACTCCAATGAGAATAGCCGGTCAGCTTGTCAGCGAAGAAGCTTGTCAGCTTGTCAGCTAAGTAATCGTCCAAAAATAAGTTCCGCACAGACCTGACAGGTTTTCGGAAACCTGTCAGGTCTAAATCGGGAAGTTATTTTTAGATGTTCACTAAGAATCTGAAATGCTGAAATGCTAACCGGCTGAAATACTATAATTTGTTCACTTCCGCCACAATCTTCTCTAGATCGGCCTGAGAGAGTTGAGGATGAACCGGCAAAGAAATTACTTCCAGGGACACCTTTTCAGTCACAGGGAAGGACAAATTGCCTACAATTTTACGCATATAATCATGCTGATGGGCTGGTATGGGATAGAAAACCCCACTACCCACCCCATTATCAGCTAATTGTTGTACCGCACCATCCCGGTCGCGGCCGCCATCCACCCGAATTGTGTACTGATGCCATACATGTTCATAGCCTTCGCGCACTTGCGGCGTGATTACCGTATTCAAATGGGCTGAGAGATAAGTCGCATTTTCCTGGCGTTTTTGCGTTGTGGCCCCCAGCCGCCCTAATTGAGCGATGCCTACCGCCGCATGAATATCTGTCATGCGGAAATTGTAGCCTAACATATCGTAATAATAACGCCGACGCATTCCATGACTGCGCAGTAGACGGCATTGATCCGCGATATGGTCATCATTGGTGGTGATCATCCCACCCTCGACCGACATCACATTTTTGGTGGCGTACAGACTGAATGTACCTGTACCAAAGCTCCCGGCGGCCTTACCCTTATAAAGCCCCCCGACTGATTGACAGGCATCTTCAATAATAACAAGACCATGTTTGTCGGCAATGGCTTGCAGGGCATCCATGTCACACAAATGGCCGAAAAGATGCACACACAAAATGGCTTTGGTCCGTGGGGTGATGGCTCTTTCAACTGCCTGCGGATCAATGTTAAAGGTATCTTCTTCGATATCTACCAGCACTGGCGTAGCCCCGGCATATAAGATGCTATTGACCGAAGCAATGAAGGTGAAGGGGGTGGTAATTACTTCGTCACCAGGGCCAATGCCATGAGCCAGCATAGCCAGGTGGAGGGCGGTAGTACCTGATGAGGTGGCGACGGCATATTTAGTGCCACACACAGCGGCAAATTGTTTTTCAAATTCGGCCACACGTGGCCCCTGGACAATCATGCCAGAATCTAATACGGCCATAACAGCCTGTTTTTCTTCTTCGCCGATATAAGGTTTAGAAACGGGTATCATTATGTGCTCCTACGAAAATGTAGGGCGATTTTGTAAATCGCCCAGTGGACGATTTACAAAATCGTCCTACAAATTTTCATCCCTCTTGGTGCGCCAAAGGCCCATGGGGAACGCCTACGAAAAT
>JAGNBF010000017.1:74090-94358 GCA_018004935.1 Chloroflexota bacterium
CATTATGTGCTCCTACGAAAATGTAGGGCGATTTTGTAAATCGCCCAGTGGACGATTTACAAAATCGTCCTACAAATTTTCATCCCTCTTGGTGCGCCAAAGGCCCATGGGGAACGCCTACGAAAATAGCCACGGATAAGGGAAACACGAATGGGAAGAAACACGGATGAGGATGAAAATGGTGGCGTTATTTTCATTCATCTTGGTGCACCCCGATCATGGGGAACGCCTACGAAAATGTAGAGCGATTTGGTAAATCGCCTGCCTGATTTCTATTTTCACCAAACGGTACTAGTATGATATTTATTCAAGCGTAATCTCGCGGCCGCAACCCTCACATTGATACACATGGCCTGATTCATGGATAAGTTTGCGGCCGCAAGGGCACACATAGCCTACAAGCCGGGCCGGATTACCCTGCACCAGTCCGTAGGCCGGTACATTCTTCGTTACCACAGAGCCAGAACCAATCATCGCCCATTGGCCAATGCGTACACCGGGCAAAATCACACTGCCTGCGCCAATCGCCGCCCCTTTCTCAATATAAACTGGGGATACTTCCCAGTCACTATCACTTTTGAGCGACATATCAGGATTGACTGCACGCGGCCGCTTGTCATTCGTGATGATAACCCCTGGCCCCAAAAATACGCCATCTTCCACTGTGGCTGGATGATAAACCCAAACACCATTTTGTAATTTACAATGGTCGCCCAGTGTAACATCGAAATCAACGTAAGTGCCTTTACCAAGAATACATTTTTTGCCAATTTTAGCTCGTTCCCGCACCTGCGCCTGATGCCAGATGCTGGTTCCTTCGCCAATTTCAGCCTGGGGGGATACGTCTGCGGTGGGATGAATACGAACATTCGGATGGGTCATGTTTACCTCTGATGATTGACGGTTGTTATTGTTTGAGATTTTAGTTTCGAGCGAGTGGGAGAGGGTTTCTCAGGGTATTCTCCTCGTTACCCCCCTTCCCCGACAAAATCGGTAGAAACCTTATTCTTTGTCTATATGAGGAAGCATACGCAACAACCTTGCAACCACCATTTCGCGGGCAACCTGATTCATGCCTCCATTGGGAATAATCACATCGGCATACCGTTTGCTCGGTTCAACAAACTTGAGGTGCATGGGGCGGACGGTTTCCATATATTGATGAATTACAGAATCCAGATTGCGGCCGCGTTCCCGCATATCCCGCTCCAACCGTCGAATAAAACGAATATCGGCATCTGTGTCTACAAAAACCTTAATATCCATTAATTCCCGTAACTTCCGCCAGGTAAAGATGAGAATACCGTCTACCAGAATAATGGGGCAGGGTTCTACCAAAACCGTTTCTTCTGTCCGGCGGTGTTGCGTAAAATCATAGACCGGCAATTGCACCGGCTCCCAATTCAGCAACCGCTTAATATGCCTGATGAGTAATTTCGTCTCTAATGAATCCGGGTGATCATAATTGATCTGTGTTCGTTCTTCAAAAGTGAGATGGCTATTATCACGATAGTAGGAATCATGGGGCAAATAAGCGATGCGTTCGGCACCCACGCCTTCCAATATGGCTCTGGCAACCGTCGTCTTGCCCGACGCCGTTCCCCCAGCCACACCGAATACAATAGGTTTAAATAAGTTCATAGGCAAAATAGTGGAGTGCGTTGTGTGAAAGTATGACGCTTAGGATTGACGATTAAATAACTTGAACATTTGCCGTGGTCGGTCTCCTGACCGTGCCACTCCCAGCAAACAAGTATTTAGTTCTCATTCCTTAAGATGAAGTGAAGAGCCAGGATCTTGCCCACCTGTGTATTCCCCAGGTTCTTGCCAATACCTGTCCCCTTTAAAACAAAAAACCCTGGTCTGGCCAGGGTTTATATGGAAAAGAGCCACCCAAGGGATTTGAACCCTTAACCTCTCGCTTACGAAGCGAATGCTCTGCCGTTGAGCTAGGGTGGCATAGCAAAAGCAATTATAACAAGCCCCTTTTGCCTTGACAAACCACACCAGCAATTCGAGTATACCCATAAATCGTGGGGCACAGACCTGACAGGTTTCTAAAACCTGTCAGGTCTCCCACAAAACGTGGATATACTCCCGCAATTCTCCAGAGCGATTGTATACTCACCCGAATGAACCCATCCCCCTAACGATTCTTAAAACCGGGAAGAGGAACCTGATTTACGGGCCAAATGGGGTGCAATACATCCCATTTGACCCGCCTGAACTGAGCGGTTATACCCTGTTACCCCTTCAGGGGTTGTTTCTCACCACATTGTGTACATTCGCCCATTTTGCGGTCATTTTGCACCACCAGACCACCGCAGTTGTGGCAAGGAGTGGGCAGGGGTTTTTTCCAGCTTGTCCAATCACAATTGGGATAGTTGGCACAGCCGTAAAAGGTTTTGCCTCGTTTGGAACGTTTCTCAATCAGGTCGCCACCATCTTTGGGGCAACTGACACCTAGTTTCACGACAATTTGCTCTGTGTGGCGGCAGGTGGGGAAGGTGCTACAACCTATAAAACGACCAAACCGGCCCTCTCGGTAAACCAGAGGATTACTGCACAGAGGGCATTCGCGGCCCACGAGTTCCAACTCGCGCTTGATTTCTACCTTTTCCACAGCCTGATCGGCCGCGGAAAGTCGTTGCTCGAAATGGTGGTAAAACTCTGCTAACACAGGAACCCACGGTTTGCCCTCGGCAATTTCGTCCAGGTTATCTTCCAGTCGGGCGGTAAAATCCACCGACATCACATCTGGGAAATGTTCTACCAGCATATCATTAACTAACTGGCCAATTTCTGTGGGTACGAGTCGCCGCTCTTTGGTTTCCACATATCCCCGTTCCTGGATGGTGCTTAGAATTGCCGCATAGGTGCTGGGGCGACCAATGCCGTTTTCTTCTAACTCTTTGATCAGGGTGGCCTCGGAGAAACGGGGTGGGGGCTGGGTAAAATGTTGTTCTGGAAGCAGGCGCATCAGGTCTACGTTTTCCCCTTCGTGTAGATCAGAGGGTACCTGGTTGGTGTCATCGTCAGGTTTGTCGCTGGGACGGGTTTCTTCATAAAGGGCCAGAAATCCGGCAAAACGAAGGGTTGAACCGGTAGCTCGGAAGAGGTAAACCCGCTTTTCTGGGGTGATTGCGGCCGCGCCCGCATGCACATCGGCGGTTACTGTATCATAGACTGCCGGGGACATCTGGCTGGCAACAAAGCGCGACCAGATAAGTTCATAGAGCTTGAATAAATCCCGGCTGAGGCTGGCTTTGACCGTTTTGGGGTCACGGAGTACGGAAGTGGGCCGAATGGCCTCATGCGCCTCTTGGGCCGTCTTAGAGCGTGTTTTGTAAACGGGCGGCTGAGGTGGCATATAATCTTTGCCAAATCTTTGGCCGATGTAACCACGAGCCTGGGTCTGGGCCTCATGCGCGACGGTGACACTATCGGTACGCATATAGGTAATAAGACCGACGCGCCCATCAGCTCCTTCCATTTCGATGCCTTCGTACAGTTGTTGGGCCAGCTTCATGGTTTTATTGGTGTTGAAGTTTAGCTGACGTGAGGCTTCTTGTTGCAGAGTACTGGTGGTGAAGGGGGCGGCGGGGTAGCGGCGGCGGGTGCCTATTTTAACACTGCCGATGGTCCAGGTGGCTTTTTCTAGAGCATCAAGATGCGGCCGCACTTCCGCTTCTGATGTCAGGGGTAACTCTTCGTCCTTATAACGGTGCAGGTTAGCGATAAAAGTAGGCCGTGTGCGAGCCGGTACTTGTGTTTCGCGCCCTAATTCTGCTTTGAGCGTCCAATATTCTTCGGTGACGAAATTTTCAATCACCCGTTCTCGTTCGACAACCAGCCGCACAGCCACCGATTGCACCCGCCCGGCCGAGAGGCGGCCGCGAATTTTGCGCCACAGCAGGGGGCTAAGTTTGTACCCCACCAGCCGGTCCAGAATACGCCGGGCTTGTTGGGCATTTACTCGATCCATGTCAATATTTCGGGGCTGAGCAAAGGCGTTCAGGATAGCGTCTTTAGTGATTTCATGGAAGACGACTCGTTGCGTCCGTTTGGGATCCATGTCGGCGGCTTCTAGCACATGCCAGGCGATGGCCTCACCTTCCCGGTCAGGGTCAGTTGCCAGGTAGATTTCTTTGGCTCTTGCGGCCGCATCCTTTAAATCCGCTACCACCTCTTTTTTCTCTTTGGGCACCCGGTAATCTGGCGTAAAGTCTCGCTCAATGTCTACACTCAGCCGGGACTTAAGCAGATCTCGCACATGTCCCACACTGGACTTTACCGTGTAACCACGCCCCAGGTAACGACCAATGGTACGTGCTTTGGCCGGTGATTCCACAACCACCAGTTTACCCGAACGGGTAATGGGCGTGTTATCCTCTGGGGCGGTAGAGCGAGCTTTTACCTTGGTCCTACTTTTGGGGGCGGCTTTTGTTTTAACCTCAGTTTTACTGGTAGCCGTTTTGCTGGCTGTAGTTTTACTCCTGGTCGGTTTCTTTTTACTGGGGGCTTTACTTTTGCTGGGGGTAGTCTTCTTGCCGTTGGCCTGGGTGGGTGGGGCGGCTTCTGGTTTGGGCAGGGTATCATGAGCCGGGGTGCGGCCGCGTAAATAAATATTTGTGCCACAGACCGGGCATGTACCCCGAGTAGCCGGTGAGCCATTCGCGGCCCACTCGGCTTGTGGGTTCACTATCGCCCGCTTTTCTTTGCACTTCAGGCAATAACCTTCAATTGAGTCCATGTAACTCCCACTGACAACAGTAAACAGACAGCCCCATACCATGATTCGCCGTAGCAATAACCGTTGGTCAGGGCCAATTGTTCACTAACTAAACTTCTCTAATGCCGTGCCTACCAGTCCATCTACCATCTTTTTAACCAGAGGAATCTGGTCTTTGTGCACCACAAGAATGGCATCGGGGGTGTTGATGACGATCATGCCTTCAACCCCCACCACAGCGAGAAGTTTGTGATTTTCGTAGTTATAAACCAGGCAATCCTGGCTGTTAGCAACTTGCACTAACCCTTGCGTGACATTTGCGGCCGCGTGCGGGTTAATTGCTTCTTTCAGCGCATACAAGGTGCCGGGATCACTCCAGCCCAAATGCCCATGTAACACCAATGCCTCATCCGCGTCCAGATGGGTCAATATGGCATCATCAAAACTGGCTACCGGCAATTGGGGATAAACCCGGTTCAACGCTTCTTCATACCCCTCCGTGCCGATGGTCTGTTGGATGGCCTGCAAACCGGCCCACATCTCTGGCTGATATTGTTGGTAGGCCGCCAGGGTATAGTCACAAGTAGTCACAAAATAGCCAGTGTTCCAGACATGCGTGCCCGCGGCAAACATCTCCCGGCACTGTTCCAACTTGGGGCGGTAGGTGAGAGAGCCAAACTGGTAATAAGGCGTGCCATCTACTTCATCCACGCGGCCGCGTAATCCTAACCACCCCAAATTATCATTAGCAAAACGGGGTGTCTCCCCCATGAAGATAATATGACCTTTTTGCTGTTGCACCAGTTGCTCCGCGGCCGCGAGCAGGCGCAAAAACGTTGGTACCTCATTCATATAATTATCGCCCCAGAGAATCGCCACTGGCTCACCGGGTGCGGCGACCCGGCTGAGATGGATCATTGCTAACCCGACTGCGGCCGCCAGGTCTCGCCGGGTGGGTTCCCCAATCAGGTTTGTGGCCGGTAAACCGGGCAATTGCCGGGCAATAATATCCACATACCGGGCACCCGTGGAAATAAAAATATTCTCCAGGCCATAACGCTCTTCCACCCGCTCCACAGCCAGTTGCAAGGTGGATTTGGTTCCAATAATTGGCTCAAACTGCTTAGGTGATGCCTGACGACTAATGGGCCACAATCTGCGGCCGCTACCTCCAGCAAAGATGACAATTTTCATGGTATACCTTGCTCTCTTCTTTACTCCGTTGTTCCGGAGATCACTACCTGATAACTATTAATCTTACAGATGTAAATTTTTGCCGCACTCATATCACGGTCTGGGCCGCATGAGAGCGTCTGGATTATTTACTGCTTACGGCTCATTGATCTTATAAGCAACATCTGGCTCGCGTAAAAGCACATAATTCATGCCTCCCACTTGCTGGATGATGCCTTTCAACTCCATCAACATCAACGTACTGCTGGTTGTGGCCCCATTTAACCCCGACAAACGCACCAACTCATCAATATGGGCGGGCTGGCGAGATAAATAGTTGAGCAACAACGCTTCTTCAGGGGTATCCGGGACCACAGCCTGAATAGCAGATTGTTCCGACACCAGCAACAGATTCAATTCTTCCAAAATATCTTCTACCCCTAAAATCAGTTTCGCCCCTTCCTGAATGAGTTTATTCGTGCCCAGACTCGCCGCACTGTTGATCGGCCCTGGTACCGCAAACACCTCACGATCTTGTTCGACGGCAAAACGGGCGGTGATCAGAGCACCGCTTTTTTCTCCGGCCTCGACAATGACAACCCCCAATGACAGGCCACTGATAAGCCGGTTACGCGGCGGGAAATTTCGCGCATCTGGGGGCATTCCCAGCGGATATTCGCTGATGATGGCTCCCTGACCTTCGGCAATACGTTGAGACAATTTGCGGTTTTCGGTGGGGTAGATGTTGTCTACACCTGAGCCAAGAACTGCCAGAGTGCGGCCGCCACTCTCTACGGCCGTTTTATGAGCGACGGTATCAATGCCTTTCGCGAGGCCACTGACGACAGTAATGCCTTGACGTACCAGGCCAGTCACCAGTTCATGGGTTACTTGTCGCCCATAAGCTGTCAGCCGACGTGTGCCTACAACCGCTACGGCCCACTGATCACGCTCAAGCAATTCACCTTTTACATAAAGGACGGGAGGAGCGTTGGGAATCTCCGCCAGGTAACGGGGATAAGTTGGTGTATCCCAGGTGAGGAGCTGAACCCCTTGTTTTTGGAGCTTATCCCATTCCTGGTCTAAATTTAATTGGGTGCGGCTGGTTATCAGGCTATCACTGGCGGATTGACCTAAACCAATACGAAGGAGTTCGTGTTCATGTGCCTGCCACGCGGCCGCGAGGGTACCAAAATGATCCTGTAATGCGCGTACCTTTGCCGAGCCTATTCCTTTGATCAGACTAAACCCCAACCAGTATTTCAATTCTTCCATATTTCTAAAATAGCATGGGGCGCAAAAGTGTCAAGGAATTGGTGGGTTGGGCTGGGCAAATGAGTGTTTACAAACCGGGGAGCAGATGAACCGTCATGCGGCCGCGGGCGAAATCAATCGCCTGTATCACTTCATCCGTATCAGGCAGAAGGATTTCCTTATCGTGGCCGCGAACCACAAAAACATGATTGGCCCCCGTTTCGATGACTTCCACCAATTCCCCCAGGTGTACATCTTCATCGGTGTAGACGGCCAACCCCAACAACTGATAGAGGTAATATTCCCCTTCGGCCAAAGGAATAGCCTCTTCGGCTGGAACGAGGAGCCAGTAGCGCCGTAACGTTTCCGCTTCGTCGCGATCATCTACGGTGGCTAGTTTGATGAGAACCTGACTCTGATGAAAACGCACCGTTTCGACCCCGTAAATTTCCGGAGTCAACTCATCCGTATCCTTAGCCAGATAAACCTGTTTAAGCCAGGTAAAACGCTCCGGCAAGTCGGTATGGATATCGGCCCGCAGTTCACCACGCACGCCATGCGGCCGCGCAATCTGCCCAATGACCAAAAAACGGGGCTGAGCGATTTCATCCCTCAGACCCCGTTCCTCGTTTGACTGTTTCTTTGCCTGTTGACGGTTCAAGGTAGCAGGGGAGTTATTGGTGTATTAGCATAACGGCGCACGAGGCACAAAACTGCCCCACAAACCGATAAACCAATAGACCAATAACTTAGATGAGTTCTAGAGAAACCCGGTCACCCTTTTTCGCGGCCGCGATTTGTACAATTGAACGTACAGCATTAATGACGCGGCCGCTTTTGCCGATGACCCGGCCCATGTCCGGTTCAGCCACGCGTAATTCCAACAAAACCTGACCGGTTTCACGCGTTTCTTCTACCGCCACACTTTCCGGATCATCTACCAGGGATTTCACCATGTATTCAACTAATTCAACGTACATAATAGCTTATTCGCTTGCCGCTTCTTCACTGCCGTTTACCACTTCGGCTTCGGAAGAGGCAACATCTTGAACATCAGCAACCACTTCAGCGACAGGTTGGGCAATCGTGGTTTTCTTCTCTTCTTTCACCGGCAGAGGTTTCCCTTCAAACTCGGCAACCAGAGCTTCCAACGATTCACCACCTTGCATACGCGTCAGGCGATTCAGCGTCCCTTGCTTTTCCAGCAAACGACGGACCGCATCACTGGGTTGTGCCCCTACATTCAGCCAGTAGAGCGCCCGCCCTTCCTGAATGTCGAAAGACAGCGGCTCGGTGCGCGGGTTGTAATGACCAATCAATTCGATAAACTTACCGTCACGTTTGGCATCTTTGTCTGCCACAATGACACGATAATGGGGCTGTCTTTTAGCCCCTGTCCGACTCAGACGAATACGAACCATGTTTCTATCTCCACTCCGTAATACTGATTACTGATAACTGAATTAACGACCACGCATCTGCCCCATCACACGAGACAGCATATTATTGCGGCCGCTACCACGTAACTGCTTCATCATTGTTTGCATCTCACGAAACTGCTTGAGAAGCACATTGATTTCCTGAACACTTGTGCCTGACCCCGTGGCAATTCGTCGCTTCCGACTGGCTTTGATCAACAAGGGATCCCGCCGTTCCTCCAAAGTCATCGAGTAAATCATTGCCTCGATGCGTTTGAGTTCCTTGTCTGCATCCCCCATATCCACACCAGCCATCGCCTGACCCATACCGGGGATCATTTCCAGCAACTTCGTTACCGGGCCAAGTTTTTTCATCTGTTGCATCTGCTTCAGAAAATCTTCCAGGTCAAACTTGCCACTGAGCAGGCGATCACCCGCCCGTTTCGTTTCATCCTGATCCATTTCCGATTGCGCTTTTTCAATGAGCGTCAATACATCGCCCATGCCCAAAATGCGCCCCGCTAACCGGTCAGGATGGAATACTTCCAATGCGTCTAATTTTTCCCCAACACCCAAAAACTTAATGGGCACATTGGTGACTTCGCGCATGGAAATGGCCGCGCCACCTCGGGCATCACCATCAATTTTCGTCATGATCAGGCCGGTAAGCGTCACGGCATTGTTAAAATCCGTAGCCACACGTACCGCTTCCTGACCCGTCATCGCATCGGCTACCAACAAGGTTTCAATGGGGGAGATCCTGGTTTTAATGGCCTTGATCTCATCCATCATCATCTCATCAATATTTAAACGACCGGCCGTGTCCACAATAACCACAGTATGCCCGGCGTTTACAGCCGCTTTTACCCCATTCACAACCAGTTCGGGGGGTTTGGCTTTAATTCCTTCACTATACACGGGAATTTGCAGTTGCCGACCCAATGTTTCCAACTGATCAATAGCCGCCGGACGGTATACGTCCGCCGCAATGAGCAGAGGCCGACTCCCCTTTTTGCGTAAATGCAGAGCCAGTTTGGCCGCCATGGTGGTTTTACCGGCCCCTTGTAGGCCCACCAACATAATTATCGCCGGGGATTGTGCTCCCAGGTTTAGCCGTCCCGGTTCACCCAGCGTATGAATCAGTTCATCATGAACTATCTTAACCACTTGTTGACCAGGGGTGAGACTGCTCATCACTTCCTGACCAATGGCCCGTTCTCGTACCCGTTGAACGAAGTTTTTAACCACCTTGAAATTGACATCCGCTTCCAGCAGGGCCAGACGAACCTCGCGCATGGCGGCATCTACATCGGCTTCGGTTAATTTACCGCGCCGTGTCAACTGATTAAAAACTTTTTGGAGACGATCCCCTAATGATTCAAACACTGTTGTTTCTTATGGGGGCAATTTACATAATTACCCCGACACTATTCGTGAAAAAACGTAGTCGTGTCAGGCCCATTTGGTGACACGGCTACGTTTATCAGTTTACAACATCAAAACGGCTAGAAGGTTTCCAGCCGGATGATTCTAACTCAGGCTAACCCTGGCGTCAAAATTTAATCAGCAATTCTCAATCAGGCTGTGGCTTTTGCCCGCAACGCCTCAGCCGAACGGCACAGGGCATCTACTTTATTTAGCTTTTCCCACGGCACGTCCAGGTCATCACGACCAAAGTGGCCGTAAGCGGCTGTTTGCCGGTAAATGGGACGACGCAAATCCAGATCTCGGATAATAGCGCCGGGACGCAGGTCAAAATTCTCATTAATAATGGTAACGAGTTCATCGGCCGTGTAATTGCTGGTGCCAAAGGTTTCGACATTAACCGACAGCGGCCGCGCCACGCCAATGGCATAAGCGACTTGCACCTCACACCGTTCCGCCAGCCCGGCGGCGACGATGTTTTTGGCGACCCAACGGGCGGCATAGGCGGCACTGCGGTCTACTTTGGTGCAGTCCTTACCGCTGAAGGCTCCGCCCCCATGACGCCCCATTCCTCCGTAGGTGTCTACAATAATCTTGCGTCCGGTGAGACCAGCATCGCCCATAGGGCCACCCACCACAAAACGCCCCGTGGGGTTGGTATATACCAGTAACTGGTCATCCACTAATTCTGTAGGGAGAACTGGTGTAATTACATGTTCAATGAGGCTTTGGCGGATGGTGTCAGCCTCTACTTCGGGGGCGTGTTGGGTGCTGATGAGAACGGTGTGAATACGGGCGGGTTTACCGTAGCTATACTCAACCGTGACCTGGGATTTTCCATCGGGTCGTACCCAGGGCAGGGTACCATTTTTGCGTACTTCAGACAGCCGGTGGGTTAGTTTGTGGGCCAGGTAAATGGGTAGAGGCATATAGGTGGATGTTTCGTTGCAGGCGAAACCAAACATCATTCCCTGGTCGCCCGCACCGATGGCATCAATAATGGCGTCTTCGTGGCCATTATTGCGGTATTCGAGGGCTTTGTCTACCCCCTGAGCAATATCGGGACTTTGGCTGGCAATGGCGGAAAGCACACCACAGGTATTACCATCGAACCCTTTTTCGCTACTATCGAAACCAATTTCTTTAACAACCTGGCGCACGAGATCATCAAAGTTGACGAAGGCTGTGGTGGTAATTTCACCAAAAACCATGACATAGCCCGTTTTAACGGCGGTTTCGCAGGCGACGCGGGCCATTGGATCCTGGGTCATGATTGCATCCAGCACAGCATCGCTGATCTGGTCGCACATTTTGTCGGGATGTCCTTCGGTTACGGATTCAGATGTGAACAGTAGCCGGGGGGATTGCATAAAGGTAGTACTCATTGGTTAGACCTCCAAAAAAAAGATGTAAGGGCGAGAATGAAGAAGCGAGTGCCGGTCTGGCTTCGGGCTTTACTTCTCATAGCAAGATCAAGGGGATAAAAAAACGGCCTCTTGCCGAGGCAAGAGGCCGCATTTTGTGCTGTTTCCTCTTATCTTTCAGCAATTGCTGACAGAATTAGCACCTTCCTGAAATTCAGGAGGTTGCTGCAGTTTCATTGGGCTGGACCCTCCACTGCTCTGGATAAGACATTTTATTTTTAAGTCAATAATGCAACAAGTGCAATTAGCTAGTATAGCAGGGAGTTTGCGCCTGTCAAAGGCAAAATCGTAGAGCGGGTATATCCACGTTTTGTGGGAGACCTGACAGGTTTCTAAAACCTGTCAGGTCTGTGCCCCACGATTTATGGGTATACTCTCGTAGAGCCGTCCCCACCTGTATAGAT
Organism: Chloroflexota bacterium; assembly: GCA_018004935.1. Lineage (GTDB taxonomy): Bacteria > Chloroflexota > Anaerolineae > Promineifilales > Promineifilaceae > Trichofilum. The sequence continues at coordinate 85,921 of JAGNBF010000017.1, forward strand.
GCGAGAATTAATAATTAATCTGCCAGACCGGGAACTGCGGCCGCGGTCTGAGCCTGACGCACACCATTACGAATGGCTTCTACGGTCATCTCCAAAGCCATATTAGAGACAAGGTCAAATGAGGCTTCTAGTGGGCCGGTGGAGAGGGCAAAGGCGGTGTCGCCATCATGGATGGTCCGCGGCCGCACCGCTATCGCTATCCCATCTTGCACCCGCTGGGCCAATATCTGGGCCTGGGCCTTGGTGAAACGGGCATTGGTCGCCACCAGGACCAGGGTGGTGTTGGTTCCCGCCACCGGGGGAATTTCGGGGAAACGCCGCCAGGGGTCGCGCTGAACCAGCCAGGAGCCGTCCTCCGCCCGCGCTCCGGCTAACACGGAGCCATCTTCAGCCAGGACATCACCGACGCTGTTGACCACCGCGGCCGCGAACACCACCAGTTCCCCCTCTTGCACGCTCGCCAGACCAAACCCCCCTTTCATCATGGCTCTGAACCCACCCCACTTGCCCACCGTCACCCCCGCGCCTACCCCCACATTGCCCTGGGCCAGGTTCGTTTCGCTGGCATTCACGCAGGCCTGATACCCCATCGCCGCGTCGGGCAATACCTGCCCGCCACCCAGGAACAGGTCATAGACAATCGCCGCTGGGACGATAGGAATGGGCCGGATGGGGGTCACATGGCCGATATTGCGCTCCTTGAGATATTGCATGACGCCATCAGCCGTAGCCAGACCGAAGGCACTCCCCCCAGCAAAGACGACGGCATTGAGGGTGGTGACGTGTTTATCCGGTTGGAGCAAGGTGGTTTCGCGGCCGCCGGGGGCCGGGCCACGTACATCCACACTACCCAACGTCCCCGCCGGACAGAGAAACACGGTACAGCCGGTGTGATGTTCAGCATCGGTTACATGCCCAATTTTTAGACCAGCGGTGTGTAAGGTCATGGTATCTCCAGGATAGCATTTCAGCATTTCAGCATTTCAGCTTTTGGCTGACTAGCTGACTAGCTGACTAGCTGACAAGCTAATTCGTGCCCAGGCCAGCCCACTCCAGGGGGATTCCAGGGCTTGTTGGCAGGCAAACAGGAGCAAGGACAAAAAACCGAGGAAAAAGAGGTGTGGCAAGCATCGTTTCATGGTGTTTGGCCCTCCGCTAAAACGACCAGAGAAACAAAAAAACCACCCTTGGCGGTGGTTCTGTTTGTTAATACACCCGGAGAGACTCGAACTCCCAACCAACTGGTTCGAAGCCAGCTACTCTGTCCATTGAGCTACGGGTGCTTATTGTCAGTCAACAGTAAAAGAATGTTTACTGTTGACTGTTCACTTTCTTAAAGAAGGGCGAGTAGTGGGATTTGAACCCACGGTCTTCTGGGCCACAACCAGACGCGTTAACCGCTACGCTATACCCGCCATAAAGCGAAGGGAATGTTATCATAACTCCCTTCGCCCGGCAACCATATTATTGATACTCAATAATGTTAATCTGTTCGATGATGTCAGCGGGTTCAGCTTCTTCAGGTACACGAATGGTGATACTGCTTAATACATCATCCCCTTCGATCACTTCACCGAAGATAGTATGTAGACCATTCAACCAGTCGGTGGGGACAAAGGTGATGAAGAATTGACTGCCATTGGTGTTCACGCCGGAGTTGGCCATAGCCAGAAGTCCGCGCCGATCAAAAACATAATCGGGGTTGATTTCGTCTTCAAAGGTGTAACCTGGGCCACCAGTGCCGGTGCCGGTAGGATCACCACCTTGGGCCATGAAGTTTTCCATAACACGGTGGAAAGTAACTCCATCGTAGAAACCCTGGTTGGCTAGAAAAACGAAGTTATTGACTGTTTTGGGGGCTACTTGCTCAAACAGACGCAGACGGATGTCCCCTTTGGCGGTGGTTACAACTGCTTCATAGCAATTATCTGTGTCAATGACGGTTTCGGGAGCGGTGGGGTAGATGTTGTTGCGTTCGACGGGGGCCAGGTCGGCCAGCGGCCGCGATCCGTCACCAAATTCTGCCCCTGTGCCGGTACATGCACCGAGGAGTTGTTCACCGTTACTACCGTTACCGCTGTTGGCGGCAACCAATTGCCAGATGATGAAGGCGATCACCAGGATCGCCAGCCCACCGGCTACATAGGTAATAGTTTTATCTTGTTGCTGTTGTTGCCCACGGGACTCACGTGCCCTTTGCTGGGGTGATTTTGTTTCCGGTCGTTTTGCCATAGATCGTTACCTCGTTTGGAATGGATAAAATATCTAACGTTTAAAATTGCGGTCGAGTCGCCAGAGAACATAGGCGGACGCGGCCGCGACGGTCGCCCCTACAAAATATGCTTCCATGATATTGGCCTGGGTGACAAAGATGGCAGTCATGCCATAGGTTCCGGCCATTAAGTATAACGTCAGCACGGCCTCTTTTTGGCTCATGCCCCGGTTTACCAGGCGGTGGCTGGTGTGATCTTTCCCGGCGGTTAGAGGACTGACGCCTCGGCGAACGCGGGAAAATACGACCAGGGTAGTATCAAAGATGGGTAGCCCCAAAATCAGCACCGGCACCATCCAGGTAACTGCATTGCTGTTTTCTAGAAAACGTAGCTGAATGCCCAGGATAGCCAGCAAGAAGCCTAGGAAAAGAGATCCTACATCGCCCATGAAGATTTGGGCTGGTTTGAAGTTATAACGTAGGAAACCAAGACAGGCTCCCAGCACCGCGGCCGCAAGGCCAGATACCAGGTATTGCCCATTGAGTGCGCCTAAGAGCATGATAAAAGCCGCACAAATTCCACTGATACCAGCACTCAGGCCATCCATATTGTCCAGAAAGTTGATAGCATTGCTGATGCCGGTTACCCAGAGAAAGGTGATGACATAATTTAGCCACAGCGGTAGCGGCAGTTTCACATAGACATCAAACAACACCAGAATAATGAATCCAACAATCTGGCCAGAAAATTTGGCCCATGCGGGTAAATGCACTTTGTCATCAATGAGACCAGTGATAGCGACAACTGTGCAAGCCAAAATAATGCCCTGGACTTCAGGGCTTTGAAAAGGGCGCACCCGCAACACCGCTAAAAGCAATGCCAGCAAGGCTCCTGCCACGATAGCCACGCCGCCCATAAGGGGCATAGGGGTGCTGTGGAGTTTGCGTTGGGCCGGAGCATCCACAAAACCAATGGCAATCGCCAGCCGCCGCACAAAAGGGGTACTGGCTAAGGTTACCATGAGGGCGATGATGAAGATGAGAATGACGCTACTCATTGGGAGAACTCATATATATCTACCCGTAGGACGACATCACCTGGCGATTCATCAGCGGTGAGCGTGTCAGCGGCGCGGATGGTCAGGGATTGCAACACATCCATACCTTCGATCAGTTCGCCAAAGATGGTGTAGCGCCCGTTTAGCCCGGTGGCCGGTACCATAGTAATGAAAAACTGACCGGCATTTTGGTTGGGTTGTTGGTTGGGCGACGCTAACAGACCTGCCCGACTAAAGACTAAACCGTTGTTGATTTCGTCATTAAAGAAATAGCCTGGCCCTCCCTGACCCGTGGCTGTGGGATCACCTCCCTGGGCAATGTAGTTTTCCAGCACATTGTGGAAGGTGAGGCCGTCGTAATAGCCTTGTGTGGCTAAAAAGACGAAGCTATTGACCGACAAGGGGGCCAGATCAGCGAAGAGGCGCAGACGAATTTCTCCTTTTTCGGTGATAAGAACGGCGTCATAACGTTTTCCTGGGTCAATAACCATATCGGGGTAGGTGGAATAGTACCCGTTTCGTTCGGCGGGAGTAAGGACAGCCAGCGGCCGCGGTTCCCCTTCGCCTACGAGTTGTCCTTCGGATAAGGGGATAACCTCACTCTCAAGTTGGATCAGGAAGGTTTGAATTTCACCGGTGGCATCGGCTGGGGCCGCGGCCATTGCCTGTTCGGCCAGGATACGTGCCTGGGCGGCATCTCCCTGGGCGAAATATAGTGTGGCTAATTGATAATCTACATTCCAGGTGGGAATGGCGGTAGTGGCGTTGGTTCGGGCTGTTTCATAGGCAGTTACAGCGTTGTCGAACTGCTCTGCTTCCTGATATAGCGCCCCTAATTGGAGCCAGAAAGAGGGGTTGCCTGCATTGGCGGGAATAGCGCCTTCTAAAGTTACTAACACAGTGGCCTTTTCTGCCTCAGTTAAGGACGCTTTGCAGAAAGAGTACGCTTGCGTCAGCGCGGTGTGGGTATCGGTGTAATAAGGATCAATGGTGATGGAATCGCTAAAAATAGCCAGAGCTTTCTGACAATCATTGCCTAAGGTGAGGATCAGGCGGCCATATTCATTGCGGATGACGGCATTTTGTGGACTGAGAACCAGGGCTTCCTGATAGTATGTTTCGGCCTGAGCCAGAAGGGTGGACTGTCCTTCACCCTGAGTACTGCCCGCCCACCGGGCATACAGGCGTGCCAGATTGGCGGTGTGGTCGGTATTGAGGGGGTTGAGGTTCTGAGCGGCTTTTAGTTCGGCTTCAGCAATACGTAGCAGGTCTTCTCGTTCCGTAGCATCTTGAATCAGGCCTGATTTTTCCAGATAAGCCCGCCCTAACCAAAGAAAGTAGAAATCTTCGTTGGGGGCCAGGGCAATGGCCCGCTGGTAAATGCCGATACTGTTGTCCCAATAGGTAGGGTTCCGTTCGCGGATGGCGGCAGTATCCCAGGGGCGGGCGCGTTTGTAGATGATGTCGGCGTGGATGACCCGCACATTGGTGATATTGATAATGATGAGGGCGAGGATGAGTAGAATAGCGGTGCTCGCCGCGCCGAAGGGTGATGCTACCTCGCGGCCGCGGCCCATCCGCGCATACCCTAATGCCGTTCCAAACAAAGCCAGGCAGGAAAAAACAAAAAAGTAGAACCAATCCAGATAATTCGTGGAACGTTCCGCTTCAAAAATACGCCGTTCTACTTCAGTAATCTGCTCCACGTTGGGGGGAGCGATAAAGGCATTGTGTAGTTGCGCCGCCTGGTAATAGCTGATGGCCAAACCAATGAGCAGGGAGAGTAATGAAAGGGAAACAAGGGGTAAGAAAAAGCTATTCCAGTTCTTATCCCAGAGTAGATACAACAATAAACCGCACAGAACAAAAATCGTCAACGCGGCCAGGGTACTCCCTGCGACCAAAACAGGCATCACCAGGCTGAAACCGACCAGTGTCACGGATGTGCCAATAAAATGCGCTTTTGGCTGATTCAGGAGAAAACTAAGCATACCCCACAAACTCAAGCCAGCTCCAATGAGGAGTAAACTCTGTCCCAGAGCTTGTGACGGGGAACCGGTGATGGCTGTACCCCGACCAATGCCGTATGCAATCAGACAGAAGGCGAAACCCAGGCCAAAGAGGAAACCAATCACCCGCTGTCGTTCTGGTTTCAGAGGAATGGCAGGTGTTGGGGCTTTTAACAAACCTTGTTTGATGATCTCGCTGAAGCCTAATAAGGTGCCTAATGCCCAGGAGAAAATGATGATCAGGAAGATATAAGGGGAATCCACAAAACCATCGGGGTTGATGAAGAAGGCCCGGCGCATGATTTCAGCGGCACTGGGGATGTCGGTGATGGTTTGGATTTGTTCACCGGGTGCACCGACGAAGTTCATAAATTCAAACCCCATCGTACCTACAACCAGGGTCATAATGAGGGTGGTGGTCGCAATCGGTATTAACCAACTGGTGTCGGTTCGGGAGGGGGTGGTAACGGTGCGGGTTGCTCGACGGCGGCTGGTTTTGCGGCCGCTTACTTCTTCTACCAATACCACTTCTTCGGTGACTGGTTCGGCTGTGTTTTCCAACACCGACTCACCCCCCATTTGAGGCAGGCGATACCCTATCAAAAACATAAGAGCGGCGAAAACGAAGAAGTGTAGGCGTGTGGCGGCAATGGCAATACCGAAATGGATTTCGACGAAATGGCCCAATACTGCCGCGACCAGAGCAATCATCAGCAGGCGTTCCATGCGGAAGGGGTTCTGATTCTCACCTGTTTCCTGTGCTCGGGCGAACAGGGCGTAGTAAATGAGATACAGAACTAACCCGGCAATGTTGCCAAAGGGGAAGGCGACACCAAAAAATTCGGGACCCTGCCAGCTTACAAAAATGATGGTCAGGATAATGCCGCCCAAGAACCAAAGGGCGAACAGTAAGTTGCGATCAAAGTGGGAACGAACAACCCCTAGCCAGCGCAGACCATAATAAAACAGGCTCAGATAAAGGAACTGCCAGGCCAGAAAACCGGCCAGACCCGTGATGACCAGGGCATCAAGCGTTTCATTGTGGGAGCGGTCGGGGGAAGCATTACGGGCTTCGATGGTAGCCAGTTCGGGAACGTAGAAACTGTTATACGCCACGTACATAGATTCTGGGCCATATCCTAGAAGCGGCCGCAAAAAATTGAACGGGTCTTTTTGGCCATCGGGATAACTGAGGGGTTCGTGGGGTTTGATGAGTTCCAGGGTTCCCTGCCAGATCCAGACGCGGACTTTGGCCGTGCGGGATTCGGTGTCAAGCATCTGGCCGAAGCGGCCAACGGCGGGCAAATCTTGCCATTCGGCCAGGGATTGGCCCACACGACCAATGAGAGAGGATGAAGGGTTCGCGGCCGCGACCTCATCCGCTACATTAAACAGGGCCAACCAGCCGCCCACAAACACCGCCGCCAAAATCCAGGCCATCCATAACCAACGCCATCCTCGACGTGCCGCCATCAAAATAAAGATGCCGAGTACATTCAAACCAATGGAGAGAAGCAACGCCGCAAAAGAGCCGAATGGCCCAGCCAGTGATTCTACCCGTTGCCCCACGGCACTGATGAGCGCCTGCAATATCGCAAACCCAACCAGAATACCTACAAAAACATAGGCCACGGCCCCAACTACTTCAGGCAGGCGCAGACGGCCTTTATCTAAAGATGCATTGCGCAAGGCCACCAGCAAAATCAAAACGAAAGTGAAAATACTGACGCCCAACCCCAATGTTGGCCCACGAGAACGAGTCCAATAAATGGCGATCAATTGAATTGCCAGGGTAAAAATGTAAATGGATGAGCGAATAATATCGGCATAATCCAGATCCTCATCGCTCAGAATATGGGTGAACGCATCCAGAATACGGGCCAGGGTAAATGGCACAGCCAGAATAAGATAGGCCGCCACAAAAATGGAGTTGCCCATGTGTCCAGCCACTCGTGCCTGGGTTTCCCCCCCCCACGGCAATGGGTCCAGGTTAAAGTGCTGGAGCATGGCAAACAAGGCCACGGGAATGCTGGTGATGATGAGGGTGGTGATTACACGCTCCACCTGTGCTTTTTCACGAATGGTAGACACCAATACAGCAAATACCACAATGTAAGAAAGCGTGGTGTACGTTCCCTGCAAACGCTGATACGACCCTGCCCAACTGACGCCCGGTGTGATGGAGAAAACGGTAGAAAGGAGATAAACAAGGGACAGCAGAACAACAGGCAGAACAAAGGGCATACGCCAGATGGTTCCATTCTCACGCCATTTGAGCCAGTTCAGCCGTTCCCAGCCTCGTTGCTCTACAAACTTTATCAACCAGACAGCCACCATAAAAACCGCTATAGAACGCAGAAGGGTTAATTTATCGGGTTCAAAAACGCGGTCAGAGTGAATATCGAAAAAGAGGGGGATCAAAACGATGGCCGCCAACCAACTGACTTCCAGCAAACCATCACACCAACGTGCTAATTTAGAATTCATACTTCAAGTCCCTGAGTGCTAAATGTGTGGGGCAATGAATAGGTTTAAAGTTTGTCTCTTGTGTCAATGCATCTCATGATGGGTAAACAAACCAGCCTTAAATCTTATCGCAAGGGGGAGGGGTGGGCAAACACGGGCTTTTCTTCTCAGTAATTCTCCTTTTGAATGGTAAGCACTCCCTTAGTCCGCCCGACGGTCAAACCACCGGGCTAAATATACCAAGCCCTACGGGCTAAAACCCCAGGCTAACGGTCTTTGTAACCATAGCCCGGCCCGTTTTACGGTTGGGCGGCCTCTGCATTTTTTGAAGCTTAAACCCAATACGGGTGATTTGTGCCGTCTAAGGCTACGGCATGGGTCGTTTTTCGTGGGCGTGGGCGAAGGCCAACGGGTTAATCGTAGGCGAAATCCGCGCAACGTTCAAAGTGAGAATTGTTGGGGTCAATAGCCAATAGTGAATGGTGAAGAGGGGAACGCGGCCGCGACACCCACCACTCCCATTTATCCGTGTTCCATTTATCCGTGGCTCAAAAATGGTGAATGGTAAATGGTGAATGGTAAATGGTGAATGGTAAATGGTGAATGGTGAATGGTGAAGAGGGGAACGCGGCCACAGCGCGAGGCGTCAGGGTATCAATCCCCTGAATTCCTAAAGACCCTGTTTTTCATAAA
>JAGNBF010000099.1 GCA_018004935.1 Chloroflexota bacterium
AATTGATGGAAGAGAGTGTAGATCGGTGGGACGCGGCCGCGCTTCCGGCCCATCTGGAGCTATTGAGCCAACTGACGCAACAGGCCCGTCTCTTTGACTTGCGCCTGGGGCCGGATGTGGGGGAACTTGTGGGGATGTTGAAGCAGGTCAACTATTAGCAGGAATTTCTAATGCCAGGCGCAACGCCTCAGAGCCTGTAATTTTCTAACAGGCTCTGCGCCCTGTCATTCCTTCGGCTTCGCTCAGGACAGGTCTGAGGAGTCCGCGACGAAGAATCCCTGACGACTTGCCCATCCAGGTTATTAGGATTCTTCGCTCCGAAGACTCCGCTACTCAGAAACAAGGCGAATCTGTGTCCGGAGTCGAGGCTTTAGCCGGTCAACGCTGACCCGCTAAAGCGTCTACTCCGAAGCGTGTAGCTTTGTTTTTGCACTCATTGAATGGATGCACCGCCCGTGGATACTCTCAGAATGACACGGCTTACAACTCGGTAAAATACACGAGTTGCCAATTTTCTAACAGGCTCTAAAGCACACGTCATTAACAGGTGAACCCCCGCCCGGTTCGTAAGACATCGTGTGACAAAGATGATTCTTTCCAGAATCTCTTCATCGGTAACAATCAGGCGATCAATTGTAATTGTCGCCCGTTCGAGGGCGTTTTCAAGTATGGCGTCTGGGGTTGGCATTCTTCAAGCTCGTTATCGGTGCGGAGGGAATGAACAGGGTAGTTGATCCACAAAACTTCGGTGCGATCTTGTTTGGTATTATCGGGGCGCGTATTCGTAGAATGGGCTTTCTTCGTCGAGGCTTCAATCCGGCTCCAATCCCCATACAACTCATCCATCAACGGCGAGTGATAGCCGGAAAGAGCCACTTTGCCCTGGACATGGCGTAAACATTCCGCCAACGCCCGGTGTTCGGCATCAGTCATCTCATAAGCATACGCATTGGTGTCTGAACGGGATTCATGGACATAGGGCGGGTCGCAATAGAATAAGGTTTCCGGGCTGTCATAACGGTTAATCACTTCAATCGCTGGCCCATTTTCGATTTGTACTCTCAATAATCTCTGGGCAATTTCGGCCAACCCTTCCACACTGCCTAACCAACGTGATACGGCCCCCGCCATGCCCGCCCGGCTGGTTAAGATGCAATGTGCCCACCGTCCTTCACTGGCGGTTTGGGCCAGACCAGTGCGAACCTGGCGGGCACGCACAAAAAAACGTCTGGCCCGCTCCAAATCGGAGAGCGGTTCAGGTGATTTTTGCACCGCCAGACGTAATTCTTCACGGGAAAATGGAGTTAAGCCAATCGCTTCCAGCAATTCGTCCTTTTGCTGGCGCAACACACGGAAGAAGTTTGCCACCTCGCCATCAATATCGTTGTACGTTTCAATCGGCGAGGGTTCTCGATTGATCAAGACCGCCGCCGAACCACCAAATGGCTCGCAATAATGGGTTGTTGGCGGCAGTAAAGGCAGGAGCCAATCTAGATGGGAATATTTACCGCCATACCAGCCGAAAGCTATCATTTTGTTTGGATTCATCGCCCACCTTTTGCGTGAGTTCAAACTCACTCACATAATGTCTTTAGCTCTCGTTTTGGCGGCGGAGCCAGAACCAGGCCGAAGCGTAGCGTGTGCCATCGGGCAGGGTGGTTGTGCCGTATTCTATTTTTTCTTCAGCAAAACAGGGGCCTGCCAGGAAGACGTGGCGTAGGGTGCTTTCCAAAATGCCCCGCGGCCGCTCTGCATCCACCTCAACTTCCGGGTCGCGCAAATGGGCAAACAGCATGAACAACGCCTCCGGCCTGAGTAATCGGCACAACTCCCCGTGTAACCGTTGCAAATCCTCTTCTTCTAGCGAATGGAGACAGCCTACATCCAGGGCGTAATCATAGGGTGGGTGGAGAAATTCCAGGCGAGTGACATCGGCACAGTGGAAGTTGATGCGCTCAGGGGGTAGACCCATTGCGGCCGCGCGTTCCCTCGCCCCCTCTATTGCCTGTGGCACAAAATCTACCCCATCCGCAGTCCACCCCTGTTGAGCCAGAAAAAGGGCCGCCCGGCCGTAACCACAGCCAATATCCAACGCCCGTCCCGGCGTCAATGTGGGCACAATCGCCTGCACCTCCGGCGGCGGCAAAGCATGATCCCAGGGAATCTGTCCGGTAGCATATCGTTCTTCAAAGCGGGAGAGTTTGGTGGTCATAAAAGAAAGAGAGTGAGAGACTGAGAGATTAAGAGACTGGAGACTGGAGACTAGAGACTGGTTAGTCCCCAGTCTCTAGTCCCAGTCTCAAAAACCGCTACCCATCACGAAGTTTTGACGGCTCACTTCTCTTCTCCATCCACCTTCACCTGGGCCGCCAGTTTCTGTACCTGATCTTCCAACTTGCGGATTTTCTCTTCTAACTCTTCCACCTGCTTCTTCACTGCCGAGCCATCTATCTTGTCTTCCGTGCGGAGAGTGGTCAGCAGTTCTTCGACGGCTACTTTCTCCTGGTGGGAGACCTGTTGGCTAAAGCGGGTGAGGGGGCCGAGGGCTGATGGTTCTTTGAGGGAAGGTAAGGTGAACGCGGCCGCGAAGCGGACATCCTCCCACGGATCACGCAACAAATCTACCAATGTCTCCACGACGCGCTCCTTCGCCACCTTCTCCTCATTCTTGCCGATGTGGCCCAATGCCCGCACCACTGCCGGTCGTACCCGGTTGGAGACGGCCCCATACGTCACCCGGTCGAGCAAATAATCCACCACCTCGGAGCGGCGGGTATGGGCCAACCCCACAAACGCGCCCGATTGGGCAAAACCGCCAAATTGTTCATCTTCTGTACCCGCCCGTAGCTGGTCCACATCAGCCAATTGGCGTTGCAAACCCATCGCTTCATACGCCTGTTGCGTGGCAAAATAGGGCATACCTGCCTGGAGACGGGCCGAGATGGCGTCGCGCAGGCGCACATCGCGGTAATTTTTGGCCGCCGCAAAGACATGGCGTAAGCAGTTGGGGTCTTGCTCCCCCGCAATGATACGGGCCAGCCCGGCGATGGCGGCTTCATGACCGGATTTGCCTAGCGCGGCCGCGAACTCCCGCCGCACACCCCAAAACGGTTCGGCAAAATACGCCTCAATCACCGCTTCGATATTGGCCCGTTTGCCCGTCTTCACCAGTTCATACCCGGCCAAAATCCGGCCTATCACATCCTGCGCCTCCCGCACCTGATGCCGTAACAGCGCATCACCGGGGTTAAATTCCAGTTTGTGCAGAACCTTGTACTCCGGATCAAACCGCACCTGTTGCGGTTCGGCCGACATGGGGAAGATAAAGGTGTGTTTGGCGTCGCTCAGTTTGACGGCGCGACGCTGTTCCTGGCCGTCAATCGTCCAGCTCAAATCGGTGTTCAAGGTAAAAGCGGGAATCCCCTTTTCCTTGTTGATCTGCTTCTGTTCGATGGTGAACGTGCCCTGCTTTTTCTTCTCGTCGTAATCGAATTCCACCTTCAAATCCGGGTAGCCGGAGCTGTAGAACCATTGGCTGAAGAACTCCACCAGTGACCGGCCCGACAGTTGCTCAAAAATGCGCCGGAAATCATCCGTTTCGACCACATGGCCGTTATATTTTTTGAGGTAAGCCTGCACTCCAGCCCAGAAAGTCTCATCCCCCAGTTCACAGCGCAAAGTGTGCAGGCGGCAGGCCCCACCGGGATACAGATGCCGGTCAAACATATCCCAACTGGATTTGAAGCGGCGGGTGACGATGGGGCGCATGTACTCTTCGTCTGCTTCCTGGAAGTAGGCGCGGGCGTGGTCGTAATAGACGTAGGCGGCCTCATCTTCACTGCTGGTATCCTCACGCCACACCTGCTCAATGTAGGTGGCCCATGATTCTTTTAGCCAGACATGGGCAAAGTCCCGGCAAACGATGGCATCACCAAAGTAGCTGTGGGCCATTTCGTGAACGTTTACCTGATCCACAAACCAGCCATACTCTCGTGAGGCGGTTTCGTCTAAGGCCCAATAATCCCCCCAACTGACCAGGGAGATGTTTTCCATGGCTCCACCAATGCCGGGTAAGGCGAATTGGTAATATTTGGGGTAGGGGAAGGGCATAGCCAGCTTTTGGGTCATCCAGGCCATCATTGGCCCGGTGCGGCCAAAGGTGCGGCGCAAATCTTCGGCGGTGTGGTAACGGCTGGCAAAATAAGCCAGGGGAATCTCTTTTTCGCCATCGTTCAGTACACCATCATCGGCCCGGACGAAATCACCCAGGGTGAAGCAGACGAGGTAGCTGGGGCACAGTTGATCTAATTGCCAATGGGCTGTTTTTGTACCGTCGCTGTGATCTTCTTCCTTAACCAGAAAGCCATTGGCCAAAATGGTGAAACGGGCTTCGGCACGCAGGTGGAAGGCCAGGGTGGTGCGGACGTTGAGGTGATCAATGCAGGGCAACCAGTAACGGGCACGTTCGGTTTCGTGGTCGGTGGCGGCGTACCAGGGGTTGTCGGGGTAGGCCTCATCGGGCTGGCTGAAGTAAAGGCCAGAGACGGGTTTGGTAACGCGATAGGCGACTTCGAGGTGGCGTTGCTCCGCGGCCGCGAATGGTTTCTCCCAGTTCACGGTCAATTTTGTGCCATCATATTGCCAGATCAGGGGGTGGCCGTCGGCATCACGCACGGCCACTTCTTCAAAGGCGACGGCATTGAGGACGAGCCGGGTTGGCCCCTGGCGGCGGGCGGTGACGGTGGTGGTGACGCGGCCGCGAGCGGTCTCGCTCTTAATGTCTACCTGCAAATCAATGTCCAGGTGGGTCGGTTCCAACTCCATATCGGGCGGGAAATGTTCTGGCACATTGGGATCCGTGAAGACAGAGGTTGCGGCCGCGTGGCGGTGGTATGGGTGTTCTAAGTCAAGGAAACGAGTGGGCATCTTTTGCTCCTTCGGTGGTCGTTTTTTGGTTCGTCGGTGGGCACACAGAGCGGCGCAAAGAAACGGTGGGCACTCTGGGAACTCATGAGAAAACCATTGATTAAGGGCAGATAAAGTATAACACAATTGGGTGGTGAATAAATTCGCGGCCGCGACAGGGCGATTGCATATTCGGATTTCCCCCACCCCCAACCCCGCCCCCAGGGGCGGGGAGTTTTTTAAGGCGGGTAAAATCGGGGCTTCGCCCCGATTTTACCCGCCGAGTGGGTTCCCCCTTCCCGATTTCGGGAAGGGGGGTAGGGGGATGGGTTCATTCTGGTGAGTATGCAATCGCCCTAGCGGCCGCGATGCACCAGACCCTAAAGGTTTCCGCAAACCTTTAGGGTCTTAGCAATTCGGCTAACAAAGCCTGCCCGGCCTTGTCCAAATCCCCATCAAGCGGGAAGGCCAGGGTGCGGATGTGAACGTGGGGTAGGGTGATGTTCAGCGGCCGCGATGGTTCTTGAGGGTACAACAAAATCGCCAGGGGGCAGTTCTTCACCTGGGCATAGGCTACCACCTGGCTGAAATCATCACTTTGGATGGTGTGGGGAATTTTATATTTGGTGTCCAAAATGGCATAAGGCTGATCGGCCTGGTAGAGCACGATGTCGGGGCGGACGGTCAGGTGGCTGTGGGGGTCTACCAGGATGTGCTCCTGGATTTTGACCTGCCAGGGTGGGGGGAGATGGTGCTGAAGCCACGCGGCCGCGAACCGTTCAAACAATAGCGCCATGTCCAACAAAAACGGGAGCAACAGGTGATCCCCTTCCTGGTGGGTCGGGCCACTCTGCTCCAAAAAGAAACGGCACAACGCATGGAGCGGCTGATAATCCTGGTTGAGCCGGGTGTAATGCCGCCCCACACAACGGGCCGGGCTGATCGGCTCCACCGTGACCACTCTTTGCAAGGTGCGAAACGCCTGAGCCACCAGATGATGGGTGGCTGGCGTACACAAACCACTGCGGGCGATCTGGCGTAAGGTCCAGGCCAAAATCCGGTTATCTTCGTTGTCTACGGTGTGTTCTTCGTATTCACATTCCAGCACCGGGCTGTGAGGGTTACGTAACACCCGGCGCAGGTTAAGCTGGCCGCGCACGGTGGGCAGGAAATCAGTGTGGCTGATATAGGTGCGGTGAAACCCATTGCGGCCGCGGTGCAACACCTTCCGCGCCAACATCGCCGCCAGTCGGTCATAAAACTCGGCCAATGTCCCCACCTGGGCCAACCCATCCAACCAACGCGGTTCAAAGCTATAAGCCATCTCCACCATACCAAACAGATTCGCCAACGGCACTTTGGGTTGCAAAAGCAACGTCAAATCCGGGGTCAGGGGAATTGTGCCCACCCAGCCTTGTGCTGTCAGTTGCCACTGGTGGCCGTTCAAAATGGAGGGGGCGACAACCTGTATCTGCTGACCAAACTGCCGATGTAGACGCAACCCCATCTCCGGCGTCAGGGCATTGGCGGGTAAGGTTACGGTCTGGTATTCAGTCAGGACAAGCGTTGGCATGAGGTTATTGTCCGGGGAAATGCAGTGCGGAGCAAACGTTGCCTGGTAAGCGTTCACTTATCCCGCCCGGTGGTCAAACTCGCCCGATTGCATACTCGGATTTCCCCCACCCCTAACCCCGCCCCCAGGGGCGGGGAACTTTTTAGGAGCCGTTTTTCGCGGGCATTCGCTCGCGAAAAACGGCTCAAATTGTTTTTTCGGCGTGGTTCAAAAGTCGGCAAACGGTGATTAACAGTTTGTAGGGCGATTTGGTAAATCGCCCACGAGACGATTTACCAAATCGTCCTACAAATTTGTAAAGCTGACCTGAGCCATGCCGTTTTTTCCCTTCTTGCCAGGAATCGTTAGGGCAGTGGGTTCATTGGGGTGAGTATGCAATCGCCCTGACTGAACGCTTACCGTACATGGTCTAAAGATGCAAATCGCAAATCGCCCCGCCCTGTTTTCACCCTGGCTTGATGGACTTTCTCTCTGGATTGACGGAAGATGCTCATAACCAATACACTAATAACCCATAACCCTCTTTGCACCTTCTCACACCCAAAGGAGCATTCCATGAAACGCCGACTGCCTGTGACGATTGCGGCCGCGATCTGTCTCCTCATCCTCTTTGTCACCCCCATCCTGGCCGATGCCCTGTACACGGTCAAACCGGGTGATACCCTTTTCAGCATTGCCCGGCAATTTAACACTACCGTACAAACTCTGGCTACCGCCAACGGCCTGCCCAACCCCAACCTCATCTACGTGGGGCAGGTTCTTACCATCCCTGATGTCAGCCCGACCCCAACCGCCACGACACCCCCCGGCGGTACACCTACCCCCACACCCACCAGCACCAATACCTATGTGGTGAAAGCTGGGGACACATTGGGATTGATTGCGGTTCGGTTTGGGGTGACGATACAGGCGATTGCGGCCGCGAACAACCTCACCAACATTAACATCATCTACGTCGGGCAGGTACTCATCATTCCCGGCGGCATTGCGCCCACGGCTACACCCACGGCCACCCCCACCGCTGGCCCCACCACACCGCCCCCAACTGGTACGATCAGCTATGTGGTGCAATCCGGTGATACATTGGGGCGAATCGCTCTGCGTTATGGCACCACCATTCAGGCCATCATGTCCGCCAACGGCCTGACCAACCCCAATCTCATTTATGTAGGGCAGGTATTGACCATTCCGGTTGGTAGTGGGGGCGGGACGGCTACGCCACCCCCACCGGTTAACAGCGGCAGTTTTGAACTCGGCGGGCAGACGCACGGCTTCGGCCACGTCAGCCAGATGCAATATGCGGGCATGAAATGGATTAAATTCCAACACAAATGGAGTCCGGGGGATGATCCGGCGGGGTTGGCTGGACGCATCAACGATGCCCATGCCAATGGCTTCAAGGTGCTGATCAGCGTCACGGGTGCGGCTCTATTTCCTGCCCCCGGTTCGATTGATTTTGCCAGTTACGTCAACTTTATGGGTGGATTAGCCGCGCTGGGGCCGGATGCGCTGGAAGTATGGAACGAACAAAATCTGGATCGGGAGTGGCCGACCGGGGAAATCAGCCCTACCAGCTATGTGAATAACATGCTGAAACCGGCTTACAATGCCATCAAGCAGGCCAATGGCAATGTCATGGTGATCAGTGGCGCCCCCGCCCCGACTGGTTATGACAATGGCACGAATGCCTGGGCGGATAGTCGGTATGTGGCGGGCCTTGCGGCCGCGGGCGCGGCCAGTTATGCCGACTGCATTGGTGTTCATCACAACGCCGGAGCCACAGCCCCAGGGTCTACATCCGGCCATCCTGGTGGCACACATTATAGCTGGTACTTCGGCGCGACCCTCAACCTGTACTACAACGCCTTTGGTGGCTCCCGCAAGGTCTGTTTCACCGAATTAGGCTACCTTTCCGGCGATGGGTTCCCCAGTTTGCCGGGAGCTTTTGGTTGGGCCAGTGGCACATCCGTGGCCGAGCAGGCCCAGTGGTTAGCCGAAGCCGTTTCCCTTTCCGCCAGTGGGGGCAAGGTGCGGATGCTCATCGTCTTCAACGTGGATTTCACGGAGTACGATGTCAATGGCGATCCGCAGGCCGGATACGCCATTATCCGCCCCGATGGAACCTGCTCCGCCTGCGACAGCCTGCACACCGTCACCGGCGGCTAATCCAACCACCAACCTCACCTATACTGCCAAAGGGCATAATCTGAGGTTTTGGCATGTAGGACGATTTGGTAAAGGGTGTGTTTCATTTCGGTTGAGAGGAAGAAAATAATTAATGGGTGAATTTGTGAATTGTTGAATGATTAACGGGGGAAGCGTCTACCGCTTCATTAACCATTCAACAATTCAACTGTTCAACAATTAATTATTCAACTCATTTGAAACACACCCTTTGGTAAATCGCCCTACAAAATGTTAAGCACCATTTGCCGACTTTTGCACCACGCCCTCTAGTCGCCAAACAAATGGTACTTCTTTTTTGCAGGGTGATTGCCTACTCACCCCAATTGAACCCACCACCCTAACGATTCCCGGCAAGAAGAGAAAAAAACCAGTTTGAGCCGTTTTTCGCGGGCACTCGCCCGCGAAAAACGGCTCCTAAAAAATCCCCTGCCCCTGGGGGCGGGGTTAGGGAGGGGGGAAATCCGAGTATGCCATCCCCCTATCTTTTTTTGTTCTGGCTTGTCCAGGTTAGGAACCAGGGGCGGGATAAAGCCAAAGCCCCGTGAAACCATCCACCGTACCGATTGCCCACCAATTTCCAGCTTCATCAGCGCTGGTCAAGGTGAGGTTGATCGGCAACGTTTCACCCAGATCATTGCTCGTCAGGGGAGCCACCTGGGGGGATAACGACCAGAGTTGCCCCTGAGCATCTCGCCCCAGGCTAAACTCCACCGGTTCTGGGAAGAGTAAATTCCAGTTGTCGGATGTGTCTAACCAGTAGGTAAAGCCAGGAATGCCACAACTGGCTCCCCCACACAATGAGAAGGTTAGCCAGGCGTTGGTCTCACGGTCTAGCTCAAATTGGGTGGGTGTGCCTGTGCGATAGGTAGCGTTGGGGTCGAGGATTGATTCGGGTGGGGTGGGGTAGTCGAGGCGTGTCCAGGATGAGTTGGCCGGATCGTAGCGATGGAGAGCCGTTTGGGTCACGATCCAGACGCGGCCGCTATCATCCTCTTTGGCCTGTACCGCACACCCCTCTCCGGCTGGGGAATCTACCCCTGACCAGGTGAGGCCATCAAACCAGCGCACCCCACCGCCCGGGGCTGGCCCCGGCCCACCCCAATTACACATCGTCAGCCAGCCGGTTTGGGACGCGGCCGCGAACATCATTTGCAGTGACGGGTCGCTCATGATGGGATCGAGGGTCAACCCCAGTTCGTCAAAGGTGCGGATGGTCCAGACCCCATTTTCCAGATAGCGTACATCTTCATACGTCCCCAACCAGAGGCGTTTTATGGGATCGGCCAGCAAAAGATAGGGCATAATCACCCGGCTGGCGGGAATATCCCAGGGGTAAGCCGTTTCCCCGGCCTGAGTCGCGGCCGTGACCAGGTTATTGTCAGCATCATAAAGCCACACGTTTGCGGCCGCGTCCATCCCTAGTACCTGCCGTTCACCCACATCCGCCACATAAACCTGCCACACCGTACCATCCCACTCCCAGACACCCTCAGCCGTGCCCAAAAACAGACGCCCATCCGTTGTGGGGGTCAAAAACAGCAGATGGCCCGCCAACTCACCGGGCAAAAGGGTAACCAGAGAAAATGGCCCAACCTCGGTAATGGTTGGTTGAGCCGTAGCCGTAGGGGGAACGGCGGTGGCCGTGGCGGTGGCCGGTAGCAATGTTGCCGTGGCCGGTGCTAATGTCGCCGTGACGGGTAGTGGCGTATCTGTCGCTTTTGTTGGAACGGGTGTCGTCGTATGGCTGGCGGTCGCCTGGGGCGAGGGAAGAATTGTTGGGGTGGCGGCTGGTACTGTCGGTGTGGCGACCGTGCAACCCACCAGAACCAGAGATAAGATCAGGAACCATTGCCGAATGATCATCTTTTCTTTCCCCCTAATCTGGACAGGCCAGAACTAAAAAAGAAGTCCTTTATTGACGAAGGCAACAAGGAACAGGAGCACTATCCTCTTGGGCTGTTATCAGCTTCTCAAGGATTCGTCTTTTTGTCAACGGGTGTATTCCGGTCAATACACATATGATACGAGGAACACAGAGGGTCAGTAAGCGTTCAGTTGGGTGACATTAACGGATTAAAAAATAGGGCGTGGTTCAAAAGTCGGCAACCGGTGCTTAACACTTTGTAGGGCGATTTGGTAAATCGCCCACGAGACGATTTACCAAATCGTCCTACAAATTTGTAAAGCTGACCTGAACCATGCCAAAAATAGTAACTATTGTGGAATGAGAAGGCCCTCACCCCCCGCCCCTCACCCCCAGCCCCTCTCCCGCTTCGGGAGAGGGGAGTCAGTTCCTTCTCCCCTGGGGAGAGGGTTAGGGTGAGGGGCTTGTATAGTCACAAAAAATAAACGGATTTCCCAGCGGGGTACGGGCAACCCTTGTGGTTGCCCCATACTGGGCAGGTACAAGGCCAGCCCGTACATCTGCTGTCAACCCCCTGAATTCCCAAAGACTCCTGAGAAAATAGCCACTGATGGTGAAAACACGGATAGGAATGAAAAATGGTGGCGTTATTTTCATTCCTCTTGGTGCGCCGTAGACCCATGGGGAACTCCTACGAAAATGTAGGGCGATTTGGCAAATCGCCCAGTGGACGATTTACAAAATCGTCCTACAAATTTTCATTCCTCTTAGTAGGTTTGGACTGAAGACCCATCCCCCTTCGATCCCAAAGGGAAGGGGGGAAAACCTACCGGCGCGGTTTGGCGAGCGTCCGCTCGCCAAACCGCGCCGAAAATAGTTCCCCGCCCCTGGGGGCAGGGTTAGGGGTGGGGAAACCATATTACCTGACTCTTTTTTTTACAACAATTACGACCGGGCTACCGGGACAAAGGCCGTTGGCCTGCGTTTTAGCCCGTAGGGCTTCGTCGAGGGCTGAGCTTGTCGAAGCCCGGATCCGCCTTCGATAAGTTCAGGCAAAGCCGTACACCACCTGGATAATTATCATAGATTTTAAGATAATGATTGGGAGTAGGGGCTGACCTTGTGCCTGTCCCCCCTCCACAGAGGGCAACCACAAGGGTTGCCTCTACAGGCAAATCTTTGGTCCTGGCTCGTCCAGGTTAGGAGTCCATATTGAATATCCGTTTCACCAAATTAACCGAACCCACCACAGAATTTGTGGCCGCTTTGAACCGTTGGGAAAATGATCCCGATTTGATCCCTTTAATCCGTCCTAACAAGGACGAAGCTGAGTTGGCTCGCCGAGAGACTGTTACGGAAGAAGAACTGGCCCGACGCCTGCAACACAATCAATTCTATTTGATTTACCTGGATGAACAGTTAATTGGCGAACTCAGTTATCAGGTTGATCCGGGTCATCTTTATAAAAAAGAGATAAGCTCTGCCTGGATCGGAATAACCATTGGGGAACGTGAGGGTCAGGGTAAGGGCATTGGTTTTTTAGCCATGCAATATTTAGAAGAGCAGATTAAACAGCAGGGGTTGAAACGGATTGAATTGGGTGTGTTTGAATTTAACACCAGGGCGGTAAAGCTGTATCAGAAGCTGGGTTATCAAGAAATCGGCCGGGTGAAAGATTTCACCTACTGGCAAGATAGGATGTGGTGTGATATTCGCATGGAAAAGTTTGTTTGACAGTTGCCGCATCTTCTTGTTGAGTTGGGTTTTGTGTCTCTTCTCAATAATTCGGGGAGAACGTGGCCTGAGCTCGTCGAAGGCCGTTGGTTTTGACAGGCTTAACCAACGACACCACGCTTTATTGAGAAAATGTAACTACCAAGCCCGTTGCCTGGACGGAAAAGAGCCACTTGAAACTTGAATCGTTACAAGTAAGCGTTCAGTCATATAAATTCATCCGCCAGACCCGTCCGGACGTAAAAGGACCGGGCTATGTTTACAAAGGCCGCTGGCCTGGAGTTTTAGCCTGCAAAGCTCCGTATGTTTAGCCCGGTGGTTTGACCACCGGGCGGGATAACTGAACACTTACCGTTACAATATGTTTTCGTCGGCACAAGTAAAGTCAACGAAGCCAATAAAGCGAGTCTAGAGAATTTATGCCTATTTTGACAACAAAACGTCTTGTTCTGCGCCATTTGACCGTTGACGATGCCCCGTTCATCCTCGAATTGTTGAATGAACCCTCTTTCATCCAAAATATTGGCGACCGTGGCGTTCATTCTCTGGACGATGCCCGTGCTTACCTACAAAATGGCCCTCTTGCCAGTTATGAGCGACATGGCTTTGGCCTGTATTGTGTAGAATTGCAAGCGTCTGGGGCGGCCATAGGTATGTGTGGCCTTATCAGACGGGATACCTTGCCTGATGTGGATGTAGGTTATGCTTTTTTCCCCCGCTACTGGGGCCAGGGATATGCTTTTGAGGCGGCCGCGGCCGCGCTCACCTATGGTCGTGATTATTTAGGCCTACCCCGTGTTATCGCCATTGTTTCCCCCGGCAACACCGCCTCCATCAATGTCCTGCAAAAATTGGGTCTCAAATTTGACCGAATGATAAGCTGGTCTGAAGATGGCACAGAGTTAAAGGTATTTGCTTAGGCACTAACGGTGTCACTAGCGCCAAAAAATTGTCGCTACAGGAGTAAAATAGCTTTAGCTGTTTGAGGAATTATGATAGAAAAAACTGGATTGATGATATTGATTGCTGGTGAGCGATGTGCCCGGGTGCGCTACTTTGCCGGAACCGGTGTAACCTGATTCCTTAGGGTTCACGCAAGATTAAGTTGGGTGGCACGGTCAGGAGAACGTACCCGTTGCTCCTCTCCTCAGCCCAATTGTCACTTTTGCGGCCGCGTTTCATCTAACTTCTTGGGTAAGTAGGAACATTATCACCGATAACATGTGAAAAAATTCACTAAGCGGTTGTTCTTGATCAGGGCAGAATAGCTGGGAAATCAGCATTGAGTATCAACCCCTGAATTCTCAAAGCGTTGGAAAATTTAACGCGGCCGCGATGAATCAAACTCGGAAATCTGTTTTTGAAACGAGGCCAAAGTAGTCAATCATGCCTAAAAAACGTACTTTGTTTGCTCTGGTTTTGAGCATATTGATCCTTATCATTGGCTCAGCCCTCGCTTTGGATGCTTACCGCTATTATCTGGAAGCTCTGCTCGACGTGCGTGTGAACCGGGCCGAAACCATTGGCGCAGATCTGCACCAGGTTTTACGTCAGGGCATGTCTGATAATAACCATGCTGGTGTGCGCCGGGCGGTGAGCGACACCGTAGGTACATACAATGTTGTTCAGGTGCGTATCCTTGGGCTAAATGGCAAAGTGTACGCCGATAGCCATGGGGAATTGCAGGGCGCTTTTCTGGACAAAACCTTACCGGGGTGTATCGAATGCCATCGTGATAATCCTTTACCCACCCTGGCGACTCTCAACTTTCTCCCCGATAGAATCCGTGTTGCCACACCCATTGCGAATGATACTACCTGCATGAGTTGCCACAATATTCCTGGGACAACCTCGCTGGGTGTTATTTTGGTAGATATTTCTCTGGCGGCAAGCCGGGCGGAAGCCCGCGAACGGTTGTTTCTGCAATTGGGAGGAACGGTTTTGCTGAGTCTGGTGGTTGGGTTATTGGTAGTTGGGTCCTCGTTATTGGGTTGGCGTCCACCCTCTCCTTTGCTACGTTTACCACAATTATGGGCGCGGCCGCGATCTACTCTCACATCCGTTGTCCTGGTTATTCTAGGCGGGATCATCCTGATAACCTTCACCGGCACATCAGTAGCCGCTACTCTGGAAGAAAAAGATTCCTTTTGTATCTCTTGCCATACCGAACCGGAAACAACCTACTATGAACGCACCCTGGCAGAACCCGTTGATCTGGCTTCCGCTCATGCTCATGAGGATGTGGGTTGTATTGATTGCCACAGTGGGGCAGGAGTTGTGGGGCGGGTTGATGCGATGAGTCTGGGGGCCAAAAATGTGGCCCTTTATCTCACCGGTAACTATCAAACCCCCACCCAGGCCGAAACGACCATCCACACCGACCATTGCACCAAATGTCATGCTGATGTCCTGACGGAAGATGGCATGATTAATCATTTTCATACCTTTACCCCTCAATGGGGTGAGCCAACAGCTTGCGTAACCTGTCACCCGGCCCACCCCACCGATGGTTCCCCAGAAGCAAGTTATACGCAGGATACCGTTGTCCAGCCCGTTTGTGCTGAATGTCATGCTTTGGCCAGCCAGCAGGTGAATGCTGAGGATTGAGTTAGGACATCAGTTCGCGGCCGCAATGCTACGCCGATCATCAGATCGGCGTTTTTGTTTCTGCAAGATCCCTGCCCCAATAATTAAAAACTGAAGTAACGACTAACCCTCTCGAGGGCTGATCTGGCCGAAGCCCGTTTGCCTTCGACAAGCTCAGGCAACGGGCTTAGTAGTTACAAATTGAATCAGAAAACACTATATGCCGGTTGACAATTAAATTTTGTTGCCCAAAATGCTATGATTACTCAAGGTCAAAGGGCTACCATAAGCGTCGCATTAAGGCCCGCGTGTCAAAATCATTAGAGATTATCATTTTGCCCGCTAATGCCTGCACTTGAGACATCGTGCACAAGGAAAACAACATAGTGAATCAATTATCACGCCGGATACTTTTACGTCTGACACCCTTCATGTTTTTGGGTTTGGCTTTCCTGGCCTACATTGGTTTGAGTCATTGGTCACCCCCATTACAGGCCGCAAATCCGCTTACCTTACCCCCTGGTTTCGTGGATGACCTAATCGTGGGTGGGTTGTTGTCTCCCCGTGCCTTTGTCTACACTCCCGATGGCCGTATCCTCGTTGCCGAACGGGGTAGTGCCAATAGTACAGATATTAATTTTGCCAGCATCCGCGTCTTCAAAAATGGTGTTTTGTTAGGCCCCCGTGCCCTCACCCTGAATGTTTGTGGCGATGGGGAGCGGGGTTTATTGGGCATTACCCTTGACCCAAACTTTACGACGAATGGGTATTTTTATCTGTATTACACTCGGCAGGCGACTACTGGTTCTAGTTGTGCCTACAACACCTGGAGTCAGGGTTTGCCCGGCCCGCGTAACCGGGTTTCCCGCTTTACCATGGTCGGAGATACAGTTGATCCTGCAACAGAACGTATCCTGGTAGATAACATTGCTACGGATACTGGTATCCACAATGCCGGGGATTTGCACTTTGGCACGGATGGTTATCTTTATATTTCGGTGGGAGACTCTGGTATTGTTCCGTCACCGGCGGCTTCAACCAGCAACCTCAATGGCAAAATTTTGCGTATCCTGCCCACGGCAGGCCCGGCTGGCGGTTATACGACTACCGGCAATCCCTTTGATACCGATGGAACGTCACGTTATTGCGGCCGCATTCCCCCCGATCCCGGTACTGGCCCCTGTAAAGAGGTATTTGCTTACGGCCTACGTAACCCATTCCGCTTTTCCATTAAACCGGGAACCAGCACCCTCTATGTGGGTGATGTGGGTGGGGGCGCCTGGGAAGAAATAGATGAAATTGTAGCCGGGGGACATCACGGCTACCCGGTGCGCGAAGGTCCATGCCCTGCTGGTCAGATATGCACCTTGCCCCAACCCCCTTCTGGTTATATCGAACCAATTTACGCTTACCCCCATGTCGTTGTGGGCGCGAATGTGGATTCGGCCGTAATTGGCGGCCCATTTTACACCGGTCTGCTGTATCCACCCTTGTATCAAGGAACCCTCTTCTTTGCCGACTTTGTGCAAGGGTGGATGAACTACCTCACCTACGACAGCAATACCAGCACCTGGAATGCCACCCCTTTTGGCACGGGCGAAGGCGCGATTATTGGTATTCAGAGTGGCCTGAATGGTGACATTACCTATATGGTTATCTCTGATGAGGCTGATGGGGAAATTCGTCGCATCCGTTATACACCTGATGTGAACCAGCCACCGGTCGCCCAAATCAGCGCCGACCCCCTGAATGGCCCCTTGAGCACCGTTTACACCTTCTCCGGGGCGGGTTCTCAGGACCCAGATAATCATCTGCCCCTGACCTATCACTGGGATTTTGGTGATGGCACAAGTGTGACAACGACGGTTAACACGGTCACGAAAACCTATAATACCGTTGGGGCTAAAACGATTACCCTCACAGTGACCGATAGTGGCATACCCCCTCTGACCTCAGCGCCGGAAACTGTTATGGTTTTTCCTGGCAACACGCCTCCTTCTGGGACGATTGTGCTGAACAATGTCACCGCGCCTGCCCGGACAAATGGATATTATGCGGGTGATACCTGGGGTTTTGCCGTAACAAACGCCAGTGATAATGAACCATTACCCCCGAATCCCTACACCTGGGATGTGATTTTCCATCATAGCGATCATACCCACCCGTTTTTATCAGGTATTGGGGGTACGAACGGGCAATTTGCTATCCCTGTCTCTGGGGAGCCATCAACCGATGTGTGGTATAAGGTGGTGTTGCACATAACCGATGCCCAGGGGCAAACGACGACGATAACCCAAGATGTGCATCCGCTCACGACAACATTGACGGTGGCGACGAACCCTGCCGGGGGAACAGTAATGATTGACGGTGTAATCCTATCTGCGCCAATGACTATTCCGCGAGTGATAGGTTATAGTGTGTCGCTCGATGTGCCTTCACCGCAACAGATTGGCGGAAACAGTTATGATTTTGCCAGTTGGTCGCAAGGGGGATCCCAAAATCAGACGGTGCCTGCGCCGCCTGGTGATTTGACGTATACAGCGTCATTGCTTCCGGTAACGCCGACGGCTACGCCCGTAGGACCAACGGCAACGCCTACGCCTCTGTTTGGTAATTTGCTCCAGAATTGGGGTTTTGAGTTGGGGACACTGCAATATTGGGAAAATGATAATCAGATGGTGGTAAACAACGCGGCCGCGTACAACGGTAACTTTGGTGCTCACATGGGTTCTGACGGGCACATTGATCAGCTTTTTGACACCACACCCGGCCAGACCTACTACGTGGCCGCTCGCTTACGCATTAACCAACAACTGGTGAATCCGGCCTGGGGAGGATTGCGGATACAAATTGTCAATAGTAGTTGGACCCAGCTCGCCGTTAGCTCCAGCTATACCACTGCCAATTCGCCCACCGGGCAATGGACCTGGGTTTCTTTCTCTTTTGTAGCTAACACGGCGCAATCACGTGTGGTGTATGAGAATTTTAGTGGGGGTGGTTCGTTTAATGCGGATATAGATGATTTTGTTATCAGTATCAATCCTATTCCCTCTATAACAGCGACTCCTACACCCACGGGGACGGCCACGCCCACCCGTACCCCCACGCCCACCCGTACCCCTACAGCTACGCCTACCTTTACCGGGACGCCAAGCGCTACCCCTACTTTGACCTGGACGCCAACGGCTACGGGGTCATCTACCTTCACTGCTACGCCGATTGCTACCTTTACACACACACCTACCCCCACACCGACCACACTTCCCCCTGTGCCGATGTATAGGGTTTATTTGCCGTTTGTTCGGTTGCAATAAACGAGGCCCTTATCTGTAGGGGACACCTGTGTAGTTACTCGCTTGTTGTGCCCCCACCCCTAACCCCGCCCCCAGGGGCGGGGGATTTTTCTAAGGGGCCTTTTTCGGGGTCTTCGCCCCGAAAAAGGGCCGCATAGATTTTGCCTTGCTCAGGGGCAGGGGATTGATCAGGGCAACCCCCTTGTAGTTACTCGCTTGTTGTGCCCCCACCCCTAACCCCGCCCCCAGGGGCGGGGGATTTTTCTAAGGGGCCTTTTTCAGGGTCTTCGCCCCGAAAAAGGGCCGCATAGATTTTGCCTTGCTCAGGGGCAGGGGATTGATCAGGGCAACCCCCTTGTAGTTACTTGCTTGTTGTGCCCCACCCCTAACCCCGCCCCCAGGGGCGGGGGATTTTTCTAAGGGGCCTTTTTCGGGGTCTTCGCCCCGAAAAAGGGCCGCATAGATTTTCCCCCTGCCCCCGGGCAGGGGGTTCACCTTCAGTCGCGTTATTTATTGAATCGGATTACCCATGGCTCCCGTGCAAGACGCGCCCCGTTCTGGTGTTTGGGGACCAAGCACATATTCGTCTAAAAATTGCTCTAAACGGGGATCTTCTAACGAGTCCATTTCTAACTGTGCGCCCCAGGCTGTAGCAACCAGGGTGCTTTTTTGCTCCGGGTATGGGCTGAGCAAGGTAAAACCTTTGCCATTCGTTTGTACCAACTCCTCCAGGGATTCCACATCGTCTTCTGGTAATTCGGCATCATATGTGAGCCAGACTGCCCCATGTTCGAGCGAGTGCACCGCAAAACGGGCCTCGATAGGCTCGCGGTAAATGCCACAATTTTGCCAGGTAGGGGCGTGCACACCACCCGGCGGGGGCAATTTGGTGTCAGGATATACCGGATTTTCAGTGTGTTGGTTGGCGATTAATCCGGTCGTCAGAACAACCCCTTCAATATTACCCAAGACACTCTTATCTTCTCCTGAATTGAGCGATAAAACGAGCAGAGCGATGAGGGTGACGACACCGATGATTACCCCAGCAATCACGAAAGGGGTGGTGTTGCGGGTGGATTCGGTGGCTTTGGCGGGGCGTTTACTGGACTGCTTCTGATACATAAATGGTTCTCCTATTGGTGTTGATTGGTAATTACTAACCCTCTCGAGGGCTGAGCTTGTCTCAGCCCGTTTGCCTTCGACAAACTCAGGCAATAGGCTACTTAATAACTTGTTCGCTGGCGTGGTACGGTCAGGAGACCGGCCACAGCAAAACCCGTTTGCCTTCGATAAGCTCAGGTATCGCTGTGCACTACCCGTATAGATACAAAGTAAAAAAGTTAGCGTTCCATATGACGGAATTGAGTTTCGTATAACGAACTATAAAGACCCTCGTGGGCCATCAACTGCTCGTGGCGGCCGCGTTCTACCAGTTGTCCCTGATTAATTACCAATATTTGATCGGCCGCCAGGATAGTAGAGAGGCGATGGGCGATGACGACGCTCGTGCGGCCGCGCATGACGCGTTGTAGCGCATCCTGAATTAAGGCTTCAGACAGGGAATCCAGGTGTGAGGTGGCTTCATCTAACACCAGAATGCGAGGATCCTTGAGGATAACGCGGGCGATAGCGATGCGCTGGCGTTCGCCACCACTGAGCCGGTAGCCGCGTTCACCTACCACCGTGTCATAGCGGTCAGGAAGGGACATGACAAAATCGTGGATGTTAGCGGCTTCTGCGGCCGCGATCATCTCCTCTTCTGTGGCATTTTCCCGGGCATAGAGCAAGTTAGCCCGAATGGTGTCATAAAACAGGTAGGTCTCTTGAGTGACCATACCGATATTGGTTGAAAGGGAATTGAGCGTGACATCCTTGATACTCTGGCCGTCAATTTCAATGCGGCCGCTTGTAGGATCATAGAGCCGGGGAAGCATGTAAGTGATTGTCGTTTTTCCTGCCCCACTTGGCCCCACCAGGGCCACCAATTGCCCCGGTTCAATGGTGAAGGTGACATCTTTTAAGGCCCATCGTTGTTCGGGTGAGGGGGTCTCATTGCTTTCTTCGGCGGCCGCGCCGTTTTCTTTTTGTTTGCCCCGTTTCAAATGCGCTTCGCTACTGCCAAACCAGGAGAAACGCGCTACTTCAGCCAGGCCACCCGGACCCTCTTTTTGTGTATAACTGAAGGAAACATCGTTAAAAGCAATGCGGCCGCGGACTTGTGCCAACGGTTTGGCCTGGGGTTTTTCCTGAATTTCAATCGGTAAATCCAATGCTTCAAAAACCCGCTCAAAACTCACCATACTCTGGGCAAACTCTACTGGGGCATTTGTCAGTGCCATGAGCGGACCATACAGTTGAGCCAGGTAGCTACCAAATGCGACAATCGTGCCGATAGTCAGAGTATCACGAATGACCAGATGACCCCCCAGCCAATAAATAGCCGCTGTGCCAATCGCCCCGGTAACTCCCAGCATCAAAAAGAACCATTGGCTCACCACGGCCGACTGAATGCCGATATCCCGCACACCCCCGGCATCTCGCGTGAAGCGGTTGACTTCCCGCCGCTCCCGCCCGAATAGTTTTACCAGCAAAGCCCCACTCACATTAAGCGTTTCGTTCATGGTGGCATTCATTTCCGCGCTTAGTTCCATAGATTTGCGCCGGATGTCGCGCAAGTAGCGGCCAATATAACGCGCCGGAAAAAGAAACAACGGTACGATCAACAGGCTGAGTAAGGTCAGACGCCATTCTAGAGCCAGCATGATGCTCAGGGTAATGGTAAGGGAAATGATGTTAGAGGTGATAGCCATAAGGGTGCTGGTAACGGCACTCTGTGCCCCCACCACATCATTATTCAGCCGTGACATCAATTCGCCGGTGCGCGTTTCGGTAAAAAAGCGCAAAGACATCCTCTGCATGTGTTCATAAAGGGTGCGACGCAGGTCGTAAATGACCCCTTCACCCACCTGCGCACTCAGCCGCCGCTGAAAAATGCCGATGAAGCCGTTGATGAGGGGAATAGAAATTAACCCCAGAGCCACTCTGTTCAGGCGCGGTAAATCGCTATTGGGTAAGGCGTTATCAATCAGATCGCGCATGAGTAGAGGGGTCACGGCGGTGACGCTGGAGATGAGGAAGATGGTAATGAGCAAAAAAGTTACCTTCCAGCGGTAAGGGCGGGCAAAGGCCCAGACACGCCCCAATAACTCACGATTAACTTTGGGGCGTTTCTTATTGTCTTGTTGAATGTAAGCAAACCAACCACCACCATGAAACATGATTGCCTCGTATCGCCCGATCGTTTTGTGTTCGGGCGGCGCTATTTAGGATTCGTTCAAAATTAAGTTGGGTGGCTCAGTCAGGAGACCGGCCCCAGTCAAAAGGGTAGTTATTTTGGGCATGGTTCAAAAGGCTCATTATTCAACTCATTTGAAACACACCCTTTGGTAAATCGCCCACTGGACGATTTACCAAATCGTCCTACAAATTTGTAAAGCTGACCTGAACCATGCCTTATTTTGTAACTATACACGACAGAAACCGGGTTTTTCTCTTGTAGGGCATGAGTTGGCCTTAGCAAAAACCCGGTTTCTCCAGCGAGGCTGTATAGATACGTTATTTTTAGCCAGTTCCTAAGCGTACTAGAGTCCGCTAACGGCTTGAATTGTCCAATATTACTCGCCTTAGGATGATAAAACCAGCCGGAGAACCTGTACTTTAAGTCAGGCCTAAAGGAAGGGGCTACTGATAAAGGAGTGCCAAACGCTGAGAATGCGAAGAAGAGAAGACGTTCAGATAGAAGTTAGGGGTGAAGTATTCCCATCACGGTCATATATTGGTGTTTCCGGGTTATGGCGTACTGTTTTCTGTCAGCACCTCTGCCAGATGAGCCACTATCCGCACTGCAATGTCTGCTTTGTCTTGCAAGGCGTATTTGGTGATGATGCCTGTACGCCCGAGCAAAATGATCTCGTTGGTATCTGTGGCAAACCCTGCATCGGTGCGACTGACATCATTGACAGCGATGAAATCTAACCCTTTACGCACCAGTTTGTCTTGCCCATAGGCCAGTACGTCTTGGGTTTCAGCGGCAAAACCGAGGACAAGCCGCGGCCGCGCTGTTTGTTCCCGTTGTGCTTTCACCGCCGCCAAAATATCTGGGTTGCGTGTTAATTCCACCACCATATCTGATCCCTGCTCGGTCTTCTTGATTTTCTGCTCGGCGCGGGTGGCAGGGCGAAAATCGGCGACCGCGGCCGCCATAAGCAGGGCATCGGCGTCCTGAATCGCTGACAACACCGCATCTTTCATTTGTTCGGCGGTTTGGACGGGGATATGTTGAATCCCCTGGGGTATGGCTACTTGCAACGGTCCGGCAATAAGGGTGACATCGGCCCCGGCATCCAGGGCGGCCTGAGCCAGGGCTACTCCCTGTTTACCGCTGGAGTAGTTGGTGAGATAACGCACCGGGTCTAGCGGCTCCTGGGTGGGGCCTGCGGTGATGATGAATTTGCGGCCGCGTAAAACCCCATCGCGTGCCAATGCCAGCCGGATGTGGGCCAGCAATTCGGCGGGTTCGACCATACGCCCCAAACCCACCAGCCCCGAAGCCATACGCCCTTCTGCCGGGCCAATGATTGTTACGCCCTGGGCTTTCAGCCGTTGGATATTGGCCTGAGTGGCGGGATGGGCAAACATGCCGCCATCCATGGCCGGGGCAACCAGAACAGGGCCACGGGTAGCCAGGGTTGTCACCGTGAGCAAATTATCGGCCAGACCGTGGGCCAGTTTGGCGATGGTGTGGGCCGTGGCGGGCGCAATGACCAACAGGTCGGCCTTCTCACCCAGGGCTACATGGCGAATGTGCCCCTGTTCAGCCCATAAATCTGTATAAACGGGGCGACCGGTGACGGCCTGAAAAGTGAGCGGGGTGACAAATCGGCTCGCTGATTCGGTGAGGATGACATCTACCAATGCACCCGCCTGTGTCAGCTTGGAAGCCAGGTCGGCGGTTTTGTAAGCGGCAATAGAACCGGTCACACCGAGGACGATATGTTTGTGGGTGAAAGGTGAGTAGGGCATAGGCGATGAGTCGCTAATTGTAAAAAAAGGTAAATTGATTGTGATTATACAGCCCCTCACCCTAACCCCCTCCCCTGGGGAGAGGGAACTAACTCCCCTCTCCCACTTCGGGAGAGGGGTAGGGGATGAGGGTCAGCGGTTTCACCTTCTCATTCCACGCCGAGCGTGGAAATGAATTGTGACACCTGAATAGTTACAATTGATTTAATAACCGAACCGCCAGGGTTGGTTGTCCATGAGTAAATCCTCTAAACGGAGACGGCGCAGAGTGGTGTAACGCGGCCGCATTTCGGCCATACTATCACCCCCTAGCTTTTCCACCAGGGCGTTCGCCAGGGCATAAGCAACCATTGCTTCGCCCACGATAGCCGCACGGGGCACAGCACAAAAGTCAGAGCGTTCATACTCTGTGGGCGACGGTTCGCCGGTAGCCAGGTCAACTGAACGACGAGCGTTTAACACGGTGGAAATGGGTTTCATGGCCGCCCGTACCACAATTGCTTCACCTGTCGTAATGCCCCCTTCAAAACCACCACACCGGTTTGTCTGACGGCTGAGGGTTTGCCCATCTGCGGCCAGGAAAATTTCGTCATGTACCAGGGAACCGGGCAAACGGGTGTTGGCAAAGGCGGGGCCAATCTCTACCCCTTTGATGGCGTGGATGGAGCCTACGGCCAGCATCAGTTGGGCATCTAGCCGTCTGTCCCAATGAACATGGCTCCCCAAACCGGGGGGAATGCCCAGCGCCACGACCTCAAACACTCCCCCAATGGTATCTTGGGCCTGCATTACTTCCCAAATGAGTTGGCGCATGGCTTCGGCGGTGGGTGGCAGAGGACAACGGAGATCATTTTCTTCTGCGGCCGCGAACCGGGCCGCGTACCCCATATCGGCCGGTATTTCAGCGATCACCGGGCCAATGCTGGTCACATAACTGCCTATTGTTATGTCAAATTGGGCTAATAACTGGCGACACAACGCCCCCACAGCCACCCGGGCCGCCGTTTCCCGCGCCGAAGCCCGTTCCAAAGCCAGACGCAAATCGGCATAACCGTATTTGACTGCCCCGGTCAGGTCGGCATGGCCGGGGCGGGGGATGGTCATAGGGGCCACGTCACGCGTTTGCCATTTAGCGTAATCTTTATTGAGAATACGGAACGTGACAGGGCCACCGGTTGTGTGACCATTCATGACGCCCGAGGTAATGGTGGCGTTATCTTGTTCAATCTTCATGCGGCCGCCGGAACCATAACCGACCTGCCGACGGGCCATTTGTTGTTCCAGGTCAACGCGATCCACCGGCAACCCGGCGGGCAGACCTTCCAGAATGGCCGTCAGTTCCGGCCCATGTGATTCACCTGCGGTCAGAAAACGTAGCATAGTACCCTTTATGAAGTTAAAGCGAGCGCTAAAGTGAGCGTTCAGTTATCCCGCCCGGTGGTCAAACCACCGGGCTAAATTTACGAAGCCCTGTGGGCTAAAACCCCAGGCCAGCGGCCTTTGTCACCATAGCCCGGTCGTTATGAAAGTTAAGAATTTAATACGGTAATACGATGGGTACGGGCTGGCCTTGTGCCTGCCCGGTTGGGCAACCACAAGGGTCGCCCGTACATTACCGGTTTGTTTTTTGAACATTCATTACGACCGGGCGAGTCTGGCGGATGAATATAAATGACTGAATGCTTACGGTTTCCGAAAACCTTTAGGGTCTTGACGGAACTTATTCTTTTACAGACCCTAAAGATTGACGATTAAATAACTTAGGGTCTTCGGGATTTCAGGGGGTTAACACCATCTGTAAGGGCAACCCTTGTGGTTGCCCTCGGCGGGGCAGGCACAAGGCCAGCCCCTACATCTAGCCGCACCCCACGAATTCCGAAAGAACCACAACTTGTACTTTCTTGTTAATTTTCGGCGACCCAGCCCAACGCCTGGGCATTGGTTAGATCTGTGGTATTGATTTGCACCCGGAAATGTTGACTGGTGGGACAGTCACAGGCTTGACAGACAATCAGGGCCACTTCTTCCATGGCCAGGACAGGGATACCGACATCATTGAGGGCCGCGACGGCGGTTGACAGATCTGGATAGGTGTAGGTGCTGGCGTCTACGCATTGTTGCCCCAGTGGCCGGGTGATCCACAGGGTTTCACCGGGGTAAGCTGTGTTGAGGGTGGGTTCGACGGGAACCACGATGGCGGTTGTGGGGGCCGCGGGGTAAGCTTCGGCGGGTACGGTGTTGACAATGTCAGGGGCTGGGTAAGCGGATGTCGTGGGGGAAGGTAGGGCCAGCGGATCTGTTGTGGCGGGAATGATGGTTGGCTCATCAGTGCTGGTAGTACAAGCGGTGATGAGAAGGAATAATAGGCTGATAAGCCAGAAGGGGGAACGTTTTGTCATGGAAATGTCTCCTCGAGATTACTATGCAGATTCACATGAGTGACTTGACGATTCTTTTTCAGTGAAGTCACAGGCAGACACGAGGTAAGAATATCTGTGGCTGTGGGTGGGTGAAATCTGTGGTTAAAACATTTGCCTGGCTTAGTGAGCATCTAAAAATAACGGTTCTTGGGGATTTCGCGGGGTATGGGCAACCCTTGTGGCCCCACACGGGGCAGGTACAAGGCCAGCCCGTACATCTGGTGTCAACCCCCTGAATTCCCAAAGACTCAAAATAACTCCCTGGTTTAGAGCTGACAGGTTTTCGGAAACCTGTCAGCTCTGGGTGGAATTTATTTTTAGACGATTTCTAAGCGAGATATGGGCGGAATTGTACCTGTAATCTGTGACCGGGGGAATAAGGGGAGCGAGGGCTTAAGGGGAAACTCATAGGCACGTATGAGGGAATGGCTCTTTCTTATCTCTCATCGTTGGCCTTTTTTTGTCGGCGTAGGGTGGTTTTGATCTGTTTCCAGGTGCGTTTGATGGGATTGACATCTTCGGGGGTGACGGGCTGGGGGCTGTAACGGGCGTGCAGGAAGGCATCTGTGAGTTGGGTGATTTCTTCCTGGGCTTCTGGCCAATTTTGTTGCAGGTCTTGGGCAAACTCCAGCGGGGTTTCGGCCTTATTTCGTGTTACCCCTTTTTCTCCGGCACGGTGTACGGCGGCCAGGTAGAAGTAACGGATTTGTTCTCGGGGGGAGAGGGCGTTGAGGCGGAAAAAGCTCCAGGGAGAGGACGGGGGTGAGGCGGGGGTGGATTCGCGGCCGCGTTGCAGAGCTGTGGTGATGGCCTGAATGCGGCCGCGTGCTCCATGCCACCAACGCCGCACCATCTCTATCACTATTTGCCAGAGCTGACTTAACGTGCGGAACGGCAGTGGGTATCCCCGTTCGCGCAAGAAAAAGATGACCGCCCCGATGGTCAAAATGAGGAGAACAAGCCAAAACAGACCATTGGCCCATAGATTTGGGCCAGATGGTTCAAGGGGGGGAAGCGAAAATGTAGAGGGATCCAGGGAAATAGGGGGCAAGGGATCTACATTATTGGTGACTTCGTTGGGACTGAGCAGGAGCAAGGGTAGACTGAGCAGGAAGATGACCAGAGTGAGAAATAGCTGAATGAGACCCATCACAACAATGATGAGGAATTGCACAATGCGGGCCAGGCCAAAGGTGGAGCCAATGGGTAGAAACGCGGCCGCGAGGGCCACCGCGATAATTACCCAACCGGACGTGCGGTTCCAGGTGCGCTCCAGGTCTGGTTGAATCGTTGTCCGTTCCAATAACCAGCGCATACGTAGCATCTGCCAACGCACCTGGCTGTATAACCATAACCCTACCAATAGATATAACAGGAGTGCTGTTAGCAAAAGGGGAGAAACACCCAAACGCACCACGGAACGAAGGCTAAACGCCTCGTTCATCTGGTTGATATCAATTGTGGTGAGTCCGGCACAAATGATCAGTGTAATACCGCCATATATCCAGTGGTTAAAAAACTGTTGAGCCATAGAAGCCCGATCCGATTGTTGAACGGTGCGATCTTCGGCACTGGCTTTGTTGGCCAGAATGAGCATTTCTCCTTCATCGGGTGGTAGTTGGAGCAGTAACCGGGTGACATAGGCTGTCTCTTGCCAGGCGATGAGGGTGAGAAGGGCATAGATAACAAAAGCTATATCAAAGAATGTGACGGGTTCGGCCAGGTAGGCCAGGAGAATGGGACCTGTGGGGTTGGTGCCGGTGATGATCCAGGTGAGTAGACGCACGATTAATAACAGGAAAATGGCTTCGGCGACACGATATTGGAAATGGTTAAGCTGGCGTTGTTGCGGCCGCATCAACCAATGGGTGGTCAGGAGTGTTTCCAGGATAACAAAAGCCAGCAGGGGTAAGAGTAACCCCCAGGGGCCGGGTGGCACAATGGCCTGAACAACCAGAACGGGGCCGGTCATCAAGGCGGTTATCAAGAGAGCAAGTAATAGAAAAAGGGCCATTTTAAACCCCTGGAACCATACCCCCGGCCAGAAGAGTCAATGCCTGACCATCACGCACGGGGTGGGCAATGAAACCAAGCTGGCGGGCACGCTCCCGTACCTGACTAAATTGTGACTGGGGGGTGATAACCAGCAGTACTGGGTTGAAGCCAGTACGTACCAGTCGGTGTAATGCATGGCAGATGGCCTCGTCGCCGTGTGGGGTGATGACGATGAGGGTGACGCCCCAACTTAAACCGATGGTTGCCCGGGGCAACCATTCGGCAAAGGGGGTGACTTCACCCCCTTCAACGCGGGCTAACAATTCGAGTAACTTCATCAGGTGTTCGCGGCCGGGGCGGGGGGGAATGGGTGTAGGTGAGGCGGTCTGGTTTTCGGGTAAGAGCAGGCGACCGGTAGCGAGATCAAATTCGGGTTTTGTGTCTGTTTGCGGCCGCAAGGGGTCTAACCCGTTGATCATCAACCCTACCGCCTGCCGCTGATCTACTAGATGGACAGCCAATGAGGCGGCCAGTTCAATGGCCCATTCGCTAGTGAGGCTACGGGTGGTACGATCATAGGCATGGCTATCTAGATTGAGTAGGATGGCTGTTTGCAGAGAGATGGCCGGTTCGTAGGTTTTGACGACGAGTTGGTTTAAATGAGCGGTGGCTTTCCAGTGGATTTGCCGTTGGGAATCTCCGGTTTGATAGGCACGAATGCCTTGCGGCCGCGCGGGGTCGGCAAATAATTTCTGTTTACTGGCTATCGTGCCAAAAGGCAGACGGGACGGCAACCGCAGGCGGTTTAATGGAATAATACGGGGATAAACAGTTAAGTGATCGGCCGGGAAATGCCATTGCTGGTTGGCAAACCCAAAAAGATCACCCGCCTGCATCATCAGCGGACCGAGCCGGTAATAACCACGACGGTTTGCCCGCACTGTATAGATTAACTCATGGGTGGATTCACCGCCTAAATGAAAGGCTTCTTGCAAGGGTGAGCCAATATGGAGTTGAACGGGCACACTTTCATGAGCTTCCAGCCAGGGCACTGGCCACCGTTTGTGGTTGTGAAAGGTGAGACGCACGTCTACGGCTTCATTGAGAAACGCATGATCATTGAAATGGCGATGAATATGAACCCGTTGCAGTAAACGCGGGGTTACTAGCTTGCTCCAGGCATAGATACCCAGGCAAACATAGAGGATATAAAAGGCAAAATCTACCCGGCACAAAAAAGCGATGGCTAGAAGGATAAAAAAGACAAAGATAAATGAGGGCATGAGGAGAGTATAACAGTGAGTGGTCTAAAACGGCAGTTATACACTTGGGACTGTCTATGCGGATTTCCCCCACCCCTAACCCCGCCCCAGGGGCGGGGAACTTTTTGGGTGCAGTTTTTCGGGGCGAAGGCCCCGAAAAACCGCACCATGACGTTTCCCCCCTTCCCCATGGGCAGGGGGCAGGGGGATGGGTCTTCCGACCAAACCGGCTAAGGGCTTGTGTAAAGCTGTACTTGGGACTATCTATGCGGATTTCCCCCACCCCTAACCCCGCCCCAGGGCGGGGAACTTTTTGGGTGCAGTTTTTCGGGGCGAAGGCCCCGAAAAACCGCACCATGACGTTCCCCCCTTCCCCACGGGAAGGGGGCAGGGGGATGGGT
>JAGNBF010000195.1 GCA_018004935.1 Chloroflexota bacterium
AGGGTCATATCGTACAAGTTTCACTCAATCAAGCTCATGAATTAGCTGCTTCTTTTATCGCGGCCTTTGCCTCTTTTCTCGCACGTGATGGAACTGTCGCTAATTTGCGCCAAATTTAGGTAACTACGGGAACGCACGACGACTACGATATCTAAATTGTATGGCGGGTTGAAAATCTGACAAGATCAAATAAAAGAAGGTAGCAATTCTCAATTTGGTCTGAGCATCAAAAAATGTAGCGGCCGCCCGGCCCGGAGGATACACCAAAAAAGCCCAAAGCAGATCTCTGCTTTGGGCTTATGAGCATTGATTTGGGTAGAGGCTGGCCTTTATGCCCGTCCTCTCAGGATAGGGAACCGGTCTCCCAACCGCGCCACTTAGGGTTCTTTGGGAATTCAGGGGGTTGACACAAGATGCAGGGGTTGGCCTTGTGCCTGCCCCGTGTGGGGCAACCACAAGGGTTGCCCGTACCCCACGAAACCCCAAAGAACCTCACTTATTTCTAAACGATGACTAAGCATTTGCGCGTTCTTTTCGGCCACTACTCCCATCAACTTTGCTACTACCGTCAGCCGCTAAAAGCTGTGTCAGAAGATCTTTATTTCCAGGCACCAGGGTAATCCTTGCCTTACTCTCCAGCAAGCGGTCTGTTTCTAGCAGTTCAAACAGGGCATCGGCAACTTCCGGATCTTCGCTGATTTTTTGTAGTGCGGCACCAACGATTTGCGGCCGCACCGCATTCGCCCGTGCAAACTCTACCGCCGCTGTCTTTTCCGCCGTGCTGGCAATTATCTTCACCCGGTTATCCCCATCCTGCCGGATAGCTGATGTGACCTGGCGCAAACGGTTCACCACCTTTTCCTCAATCTGATGAATCATACCCGCATCACGGAAATGCACTTTGCGGATATACACAGATCCCAACTTATAGCCCCATTCATGAGATTTGGGTGTGACTTCACCACGTACCGCCCGGCTCATCACATGGCGCGTCTCCAACATGCTATCCAGAGGCATATTGCTTAAGGTACGCACGGTAGCGCTACTCACATTCGCCCCCAAAGACCCTTTGGGATCCGTATTACGAAACAGAAAAGATACTGGTTCACTAATATACATCTCATACCAGACACCAATACCCATAGGTGCCCCCTCTTCAGAATTGACGGGCAGGCTACGCAGATATTGCTGATCCAGACGCATATCTAGCACATGCCGTTTGCCAAACCAGTTTACAATAAGAGCACGTGGCCCCAGGTGTAACCAGAGAAAATTCAGACCCGGCTCCTTGAGTGTAGCAATCACCTTGCCAAACAGAACATAAACATGACAGGTGCCTTCTTCCACTACCGCATACACCCCAAACATCCGCAGGAGTGCCCGAATGATTGGTTCGCCAATCAAACAGACAAAGAACATGACGATAGCCGCCGTAAAGAACCCGGCAACGTTACTAAAAATGGCGTCCATTATTTCCTCTCCTCCAGAATCACTTGTTGGGCATGGCTGTAAAGGCGTAATTTAACGTTGCGAATATAAGCCAGCAGTACCCGTGGGCCATTGTCCCGTAATGTTCGCAGTTCGGCCGCCAACTGTACAAGTGGTTCCACTTCCGCCTGCGCCTTGAGTGTCTCAATTTCAACGGCCCGCTTAGACTGCACAATTTTCTGATCTGCGGACGCCTGGGCCAGACTGATATCTGAAGACACCTGATTATGGGCGGTGTTAATCGCCGCCAGTGCCGATTCTACTTCTTCTGGCGGGTCAATACCGGTAATGAGCGAGGCATCAAGCACAATCCCATAACGAGATTCGGCTGAGAGGCATTCCCGCTCCATATGTTCATTCACATCGCTTAAGTTTTTACGCAGGTCATTGATGGAAATCCCACCCAGTTGATTATCTGATAGCCCCGGAATAATCTCTGCGGCATCCGGTGCTTCAAAGTTGGCGATTTTTTCGCGTAGGATGGAGATGAAATAAGCCATCACATGGACTACTGGCCGTTTGACCCCAAAGAGGTACGCATACATATTTAACTCTGAGGGCCGGAAGCGGATTTGGCCGGAAAGACCGACATTGAGTTGGTCTTTGGTGACGGCTTCAAGAACGGTCCCATTTCGATTCGCGGATGGGTTTTCCAGATCTTGCGCCATGTTGATGGTTTGTGTGGCCACGGAAACTTTGTAGATTCGCTCCCAAGGCCATCTAAAGTACGGGCCACCCGGCTGGATGATGCGTACCAAGGGATAGATATAGCGTTCCCGGTCTTTTTCAGGCAGGTATTCCAGCAAAGTGGGGTCATCGTGGGTTGTCCGATTCCCCAATCGCTCCGCCCGGCCAAAGCGGGTCTTCACGGCGCGTTCGTTCTGATTAACGGTGTAGAATCCGCTCAGGACGTAGCGCAGTGTGAACCAGGCCAGAAAGCCAACGAATGCACCGAGCAAAACTCCAGGCATGCTCATTCTCCTTTTTTGAATAAGGGTTTTTCTGGAAAGTCGCCATTCAACTTTCCCGTCAGAGAAACCAAAAACGCGATAAGATAGTCTAATTATAGATAATTACGCGGAAAGTGAAAAAAGGAGGCAACAGTGGAGCAAGTCGTTTTGTGATCTCACTATAGCTTGTGTTAAGAAACAATATCACAAGCTATGGAGGGGTGACTCTGTACCGTAACCGTAGCACAGCCTGAAAGGCTATGCTACGGGTTGGGCCATTTTTCGAGCGTGTTTTTGGTGGGCAATGGTTTTAGCCGTTGGTTAAATTGAGAATTACTGCTTAGTGCTCTCGTCGTTTGGCACTTTGGTTGCCTTCGTTTATAATTACTTTTACTTGCGGGCATGGTGAAAAGGTATCATAGTTGCTTCCCAAGCAATTGGTACGGGTTCGATTCCCGTTGCCCGCTCAAAAAAGACCTCTTCAAAAAAAGAGGTCTTTTTTTATTTGTTTGCTTGTGTCTGATTATGAGATGGGTGTGGGGGTTAGCACCTGTGCTTTTAAGAGACACTCATCCCATTCCATCGCGGCCGCGGAGTCCCACACCACACCGCTCCCTACCCCATATACCGCCCTACCCTGCTCCTTGTCTATCACGGCTGTGCGGATGGCCACATTGAATTGTGCCTGTCGCCCCGGAGCCAGATAGCCAATCGTTCCGGTGTAAAGCCCTCGTGGAAATAGCTCCAGCTTCTTAATCAATTCCATTGTCCGCACCTTTGGTGCGCCAGTGATGGAGGCACAGGGAAACATGGCGGTCATGATCTCGACGAAAGAGGCCTGGGTACAGCCGGTAACTGTGGAAGTCATTTGCCAGAGAGTGGGATATGGCTCCACAGTGAAAAGGTCAGGGACCTTTACACTGCCGGTACGGCAAATGCGCCCCATATCATTGCGGATCATGTCCACAATCATCACATTCTCGGCCCGATTCTTCTCTGATTGGTAAAGGGCCTGGCGATTTTGTTGATCGGTATAGGCATCGCGGCCGCGAGCCATTGTCCCTTTCATAGGTTTAGACCATAACTGCTCCCCCTCTAAACGAAAAAACATCTCCGGCGAAGCCGAACAGATGGTGTATCGCCCCAGGTCAAGGTAGGCTGTGTAGTCAGCCTGTTGGGCCTGAATGATCTGGTCAAAAAAGGGCCGGGGCGAACCTTCAAATTGGGTGTGTAAGGGGAAGGTAAAATTTACCTGGTAGGTATCACCACAGGCGATAGCGGCTTTGATCTGGGTGATGGCTTCCAGATAGGCGGGGCGTGGGATAGCAGGTTGCCAGCCTGAGGTGTGAAAAGCTTCCAGGGAAGGGGTGACGGAGGTCAGGGGAATAATGCGTGGCGCGTGATAGAGGCCAAACCAGAGTAAGGGCAAACTGTTAGGCGCCGAGGGGTGGACGGCCAGATTAAACGCGGCCGCGGCCTCATAGGCCATAAAACCAACCGCATAAAGTCCCTGTTCCGTAACTGCTTGTTCGAGGTTGTGTAAGGCGGGGAGAATGTCGGTAGGGATCGCGGCCGCGATTACCCTCTCCGGCTGTCCGAATACCCACCAGTTCCGGTCAACCTGAATGACCGCAGAAATAGGTGGCAACAAGGTAATTATTTTCCATCCTGCAAGAGTGTCATTTTGTTCTCCCTGAATTTGAACCATTGTACCAGAAGAATCATAGGGGATGTATGTATATGGGTAGTTTTTTTAGGGGGGCAAAATCGGGGGCCAGGCCCCCGATTTTGCCTGCCGAGTGGGTTTCCCCCTTCCCAATTTTGGGAAAGGGTCAGGGGGATGGGTTCATTCTGGTGAGTAGGCAATCGCTCTGTCGCCCTTCCCGCCTTATGTCGCTCAGGCTAACTGTTTTGTTATAATCGTGCGCCATGTCCCACTCACATTTCCAGCTACGTTGTATTATCTGCGGCCGCATCTACGCCCCCGCTCAAGTTTCTTATCTCTGCCCCCACCACGGCCAGGAAGGGATTCTGGATGTGGTTTATGATTATGAAGCGCTACGCCAACAAATCAACCGCGAGCGTCTTCAGGTTAACCCTGACCATTCCATCTGGCGCTACCGTGCCCTGCTACCTATTTCCCCAGAAGCCCCGGTTCCCCCTCTGCAAGTAGGCTGGACACCTCTTTACCCGGCTCCCCGTCTGGCGGAGGGGTTGGGCCTGTCTCACTTATGGGTAAAGGATGATGGCCGTAATCCAACGGCCTCGTTTAAAGACCGGGCTAGTGCCGTAGCCGTGGTTAAAGCGCAGGAAGCGGGATCTGAAATTGTCACGACCGCCAGCACCGGCAACGCGGCCGCGGCCCTTAGTGGGTTGTGTGCCAGTGTCGGCCAGAAAAGCGTCATTTTTGTACCCCAATCCGCTCCCCCCGCCAAAATTGCCCAACTGTTAGCCTTTGGCTCCACTGTACTTCTCGTCCAGGGAACGTATGATGATGCTTTTGAGTTGTGTCTACAAGCCGCTGATCATTACGGTTGGTACAACCGCAACACAGGCTATAACCCTTATATGACCGAAGGCAAAAAGACCGCCAGTTATGAAATCTGTGAACAACTCAACTGGCAAGCACCCGATGTCGTTTTCGTAAGTGTTGGTGATGGGTGCATCATTGGTGGTTTGCATAAAGGGCTGAAGGATTTGCTGGCCCTGGGCTGGATCGAGCAGATGCCTCGACTGATTGGGGTGCAGGCAGAAGGAAGCAATTTCCTGGCCGAAGCCTGGGCAAACAATGAAGATGTGCTGACGAAAGCGCCCATCTCGGCCCATACCATCGCCGATAGCATCAGTGCGGGTTTGCCGCGCGACCGCCTTAAGGCAATGGCCGCGGTGAAAGAAACCCAAGGCGCATATATCACCGTGTCGGATGACGAGATCCTGGCGGCAATTCCGGCGTTGGCGCGTGGCTGTGGGGTGTTTGCTGAACCAGCGGGGGCGGCCGCGTATGCGGGTCTCGTCAAAGCTGTGGCCCACAACCTGGTTGCCCCTCATGAACGCGTTGTTGTTCTCAACACTGGCAATGGCCTCAAAGATGTCGCCAGTGTGATGAAAGGCGTGGAAGCGGTGGGCACGCGGCCGCAGACCATTCCCCCTACCCTCGCGGCCGTGCAACAGTTATTCTAATTTCTTTAGTAGTCTCACACGTGCTTACCCACAATCTACAACACGATAAGGAGTCTCTATGATAGACCTGACGATTTACGACGAAGCCGCCCTGGAACGGGCCGCTCAGCGTGCCCGCGAACGGCACATTATCATTCCCACCTTCCAGCAAATGATTAACCCCCACCTTATTCCCCAGGCGGTACAAGAAAAACTGCAAACGGTGGGTTTATGGGATTTGAACCCCCTCAATTTGTTTCGCATTACCTGGCACAACGAACCCAAAGTATCAGGTGGGGGCTTTGGCGGGGTCAACTTTGTGGAAATCCCCCCGGCCCTGTCTGGGGTTCCCGCCCGGATTTTTGTCTTGTTGGGCAAATGGTTTCCCACCGGGGCGCACAAAGTGGGGGCGGCGTTTGGATGCCTGGCTCCACGCCTCGTCACCGGCCAATTTGATCCCACCAGCCAAAAGGCGGTATGGCCGTCTACCGGCAATTATTGCCGGGGCGGCGCTTACGATTCTAACCTGCTCGGTTGCGAATCTATCGCTATTTTGCCGGAAGGGATGAGTCAGGAGCGGTTTTCCTGGTTAGAACAGGTAGCGGGGGAAATTATCAAAACGCCTGGCTCGGAAAGTAATGTGAAAGAGATTTTTGACAAATGCTGGGAGTTGCGCCGCTCCGGTGAGAATCTGGTTATTTTTAACCAGTTTGAGGAGTTTGGTAATTATCTCTGGCATTATGAGGTGACGGGCCGGGCGATGCAAGAAGTGTTGACTCAGGCAATGCGGCCGCAAGATCGGTATCGGGGAGTGGCTTTGACCACCGGTTCCGCGGGCACAATTGCCGCCGGTGATTACCTTAAAGAGCAATATCCAGGCAGTCTGATCACCGCCAGTGAGGCTCTGCAATGCCCCACCTTACTCAACAACGGCTTCGGGGCGCACCGCATTGAAGGCATTGGCGACAAGCACGTACCCTGGATTCACAATATTAAGAATACAGATATGATAGTAGCGATTGACGACGCGGCCGCGATAGGGATTATGC
Organism: Chloroflexota bacterium; assembly: GCA_018004935.1. Lineage (GTDB taxonomy): Bacteria > Chloroflexota > Anaerolineae > Promineifilales > Promineifilaceae > Trichofilum. Next base: position 6,647 of record JAGNBF010000195.1, read on the forward strand.
GCCTCTTCAATGAAGAAAATGGGCAAGAGTATCTCCACAAAAAAGGTGTCTCACCCGATGTTATTCAACAGTTGCCCAATTTAGGCATCTCCGGCATTGCCAATATGCTCTCGGCAATCAAAATGGCTAAATATTATGAGATGACCTCACAAGATGTTTTGTTGACAGTGGCGACTGACTCCATGGAGATGTATCGGAGTCGGGTGCAGGAGTTACGCACGGAAGACGGTCCATTTGCAGAAGTAGACGCGGCCGCGACCTATCATCGTTATCTTCTTGGCCAGGGAGTGGATTATCTGGAAGAGCTTAGCTACCCTGCCCGCAAACGTATCCACAACCTGAAGTATTACACCTGGGTGGAACAACAAGGCCGTACCCATGATGAACTGGTGGCCCAGTGGTATGATGACAATTATTGGACCAGCATTCGCGGCCGCGCCGCAGATGTTGACCGGCTGATTGAACAGTTTAATGAACGGGTAGGTTTGGGCTAAGGAAAAGTGGTGCGGTCAGGAAGGAGACCGGCCACAGCAAAAGTATAGACCTGACAGGTTTTCAGAAACCTGTCAGGTCTGGATGGGCAGAATTGATTTACGGCTCCAGGTCAAATTGAGCCAGCATCTGGGCTACTGAAAGCCGTTGCCGGTTCGCCAAAATAATCGGCAAGGGCTGATCATAAACCGTAAAACTTTCGTCGGCTCGCCCTATTGTCCAACCGGGGAGAGCCGCAAAGTAGTGGGACACAGCGGGGGGGGGGGCCACATCTGCCCCCGCAAACGTATCCCATTTTAGATATAGATTCCCCAGGTGGGGCATTCTCTTGCCAGTGTACACCGGTTCATACCCCAACGCACCCGAAAAAAGTAACTGATGAAATTGGCTGGAAAGGGGGAATCGTTCTGG
>JAGNBF010000196.1 GCA_018004935.1 Chloroflexota bacterium
GCCATGTGACACCCTTATCTGGGCTACAAGAGAAGCTTCTTGCTTTGTTAGAATTGCCTCCCGACATTTACACCAGACTTGTTACCGTATCAACAAACTCGACCTAAAAATGACCGAACCATAAGTGACTATGTAGGCCAATTAACAAGAGAAGGACGGCTCACTGAGGGAACATTGGGCTGGCAGGTTAATTCCAGGAACTTGAGCCAACCACAGCAGAGGATTCAGTCGCTTCTCAATGAGAGCTACTCGTCTGAAGATGTTACAGCCTAACACAATGTGACCATCTCCATACTCCACCTGGATAACAAATCATTGAATGATCTCGCCCTTACACTTCTACCGTAACGCACGGACAACCGGAGAAACTCAATATGACTCGCTATTTTGTACCCCTACTTTTGATCACCAGCGCTCTCATCATCCTGGCCGTTGTCCTAAACGCTCCCCGTGTCGCTGAAGCCAATGCTCACACCGCGGCCGCAACCGCCATGCAAGCCCAAGCCAACGTCACCGGTTTGGCCGTGCTCGGTATGACCTGTTTAGCGGGCATTTTGGGATTAGTCATCGTGGCGGGAATCGGCATGTTTGGTTGGTTCATGCTAAACGGCCACCTGCCCACACGCGGCCGCGTTCAGCCCCTGCCGCACTTGCGGCCGCGTTCCGGGCCGCGCCGCCTACGCCTTTCCTCTACCGCCTTGAGCCAAACCGCCGACCTCGTCCCCGCCGCCCCCGAATCACCGGTCACCGTCTACGGCTACCCGGACGAGATCGAAATCATTCCTTTCACCATTCCCCCCGGTTGGGATGAAGGGGAATGGCCGGATGTGTTTTGGACAGAGCAGAGCCGTTAGCGGTTAGCCGTTGGCTCCTTCGACAAGCTCAGGACATTAGCCAGAAAAAAGCTAACAGCCAGCCGCCAACGGTCAGCGACCATTTGCCAGCCGCTAGCGGCCAACAGCCAGCAGCCTCATAAGTGAAGCCTATGCCTACTCGACCCCTCATCCCCACCCTCGCCCTTCTTACCCTGCTCTGGCTTTCTGCCTGTGGCGTTCCTTCCGCCGTGCCCCGCAACGCCCCTGATGACCTGCAAGCTACCGCCGCCTGGGATAGTTACCGACTGGCGGCCGTGGGAACACAGACCGCCTCAGCCCAGGAAGCCGAGTTCCTGGCCCGCTCGATTGCCGCCACGGCCCAAGTTGCCACGACCGAAGCAGGTTACGCGGCCGCGACCTATGCGGCTCAATCCACGCGCACGGCCATCGAAACCACCGCCACCTTCCAGGCTTATCAAGTCACGGCTACCATCGCCTCAGCGCAGGCCACCGGCACGGCTCAATCTGTTCAAGTCACGGCCACTTTCCAATCCGGACAGGCCACCGCCACCGCCATCGCCCAGGCTACCCAAGAGAGCATCCAAACGACCGCCACGGCGCAATCTGCTTTTGCCACAGCTACCACCCAGTTTGCGGCCGCAGAACGAGAAACCCTGCGCCTGGAACGAGAAAAGGCCCTCCAACCCCTGAAAACCTACGGCCCCTGGGTGTTGGGCGTTGCCTTGACCCTTCTGATAGCCGCTCTGGGTAGTTGGGCTATCCTCATCGCCGTCCGCGCCTGGGACGCCCGCCAACGGCTCGTACCCACCGGCCCCTTTGGGCGTACCCTTTTCATCCAGGACGGCCCAGGCGGTCAGCGTACCCTGGTTGACCCGTCACGCCTCTTTGGCCCGGTGGTCGAAATGCGGCCGCAAGGCACGACGATGCCCCAACTGGCCGCCCCCGAACTCCAGAACATGACCACGGCGCGTAGCCAGGCGGTTGAACTGCGCCAAGCCTTCCATCCCCCCTACCCCATCCTGATGCAGCCCAACCGCAACACCGGCCACATCCGCCAACTCTCTGCGCCCACCCAGGCCCCCATGCGGGATCAGTCTGCCTTCCAACTCCCTGTTGACCCCGCACTCCCCCCACCCGACGCCCCCTGGTCGCTCTTTTCTTCCTGGCAGGGCAACGGCATCCCCCTGGGTCTCGGGGCTACGGGGATGCTCACCATCAACCCCGAAGATTACCCCCATCTGCTCATGGCCGGGATGACCGGCAGCGGCAAGACGCGCTACGGTCTGCGGCCGCTGATTAGCTCTGCTCTGGCAGATGGCTGGCAGGTGGTGATTTATGATCGCTCTGGGCTGGATTTCCTGCCCTTCCAAGACCATCCCAACGCCCACACATGCCAGCTTTCACAGCAGTCGTACCCGCACGGAACGTACCGGTTCCCGGAGTTCGCCCATTAGCCGGGCTACGCTCACCGATTTGTCCGGCGTCTCGCCCCGAACCCAGCAGACCTACGAGCAGAAAGCCGATGTCACCGTCAAGCGGAACCTGGCGGTGGGGTCGCCGGTGGGAACTGTCTGTGCTCAGGAGCAGGCGTGGCAACATGGCCAGGCGTTGTTTCCTTTCACCGACTTTCGCGGCCGCCAGGGCAAGGCTGGACAGACCTATCACGCCTGGCAGTTGCCCAACACCTACTTCGGCCCACACGCTCACCTGAGTCGCGGCCGCGTGCGCCATCATAATCACCGACTGGCAGACCTGCGACACAAAGGGGACGCGGGGAACGGGCAGAGGAGCGAGATGGAGCGGCGGTATTACGCGAATGGCTCGGAAGCGGAGAAGGGATGGCGGAAACGCGGCCGCGTGCCGGTCTATTGGCCGGGCAAGAAAGGGCGCGGCGTGGTGCTGTGGTGGGTGATGGAGGAGCCGGTGTGAGCGGACGGAACAAAGTTGCGCGGTTTTTTAGGGGAGACCATTGTCTAAGTAGCAATGGCTGGGTCAGGCAACAAAGGTTAATCATTTGATGTGTTGTCTGATTATCGTTGTAACGCATTCCATAACGTTGCCAGCCAAACCAACCAGCCTACCCATCTTACCCTGGTGGCACGCCTATTGGTTTTCTTGTTCAGCACGGGTTTGGCCATCTGGTGAGGAATTGCCTAAAATTAACCAACGTGTGTGGCCTGATTCAAGCGTAAAGAGCGAACCAGGCACACCTATGACTCAAAACCCACCTGGAAGTTCTAACTTCCGGGTGGGTTTTTGTTTTCTAACCAAACCCGAACCTTTCAAGGGCGAAAAACAGGGGTTTGGAATCAGTTTGGAATTACCTGTTTGCTAAGATGGATGACAAAGGTCGTAATGGGATGTCGGGGCCGTATTACAGATTTCATCTTCAAGGAGATAGTGATGCCTTTCCCAACCATATTTCAATCTAAAATGATGAGAGCAGGATTGTTGACCATCCTCTTGCTCTGCTTTCTCTTGCCCAAGCTACAGGCCGCCCCCAACGCCCCAGATTACACCATTACCACAACAGGCAACGCCATCGTCGTAACCGATGTAACGGGGAATGGGGACACGTTGACAGTTTCTCAGCCCAGTGCGGGGAACATTCTGTTCGCGGCCGCGGGGCGGAACTTCAGTATAGATAGCGGCCCCGACCTGGCGGGCAGTTCGGGCAACCTCCCCTTGGCAGGTATTACCAGCATCACCGTTCATCAAGGCAATGGCGCAGACATACTCAATATCGGGGCGTTTACGGACAGTTTGCCCAACCTCACCATCAATGGCGACTTAGGCAACGACACGGTCAATTTCACGGGCGATATAACCTTCACCGCCAACGCCAGCCTGAATGTAGACCTACAAGATGACAACGCCACCCCCGGCACCGATATTGTCACCCTGGCCAGCAATTCCAATCTCCTGACCTCTGGCACAGGTTCCATCACCATCAAATGCAGTTACAACCTCGTGCTCGCTTCTGGTTCCAGCCTGGAAACGGTTAATGGTGGCATTACCGCAGAGGCGAATCAACAAGCCACCGCTTCAACGGGCACCTTTACGGGCATTAATCTGAACAATGCGACCATCAAAACGGATGGCACAGGCAACATCAATCTTTCCGGCAAGGGCGGGAATACCCTGGATAGTAATATTGGTATCCGTCTGCAAGCAGGGGCGCAGGTGTTGTCTACCCTGACAACAGCAGGCGCAGGCTCCATCTCGTTAAATGGAACGGTTCCTTCTGTGGCCAGGGCCGCCAATACGGGGGTTCAATTAACAGGAACAACCACTCAGATAAGTTCCTCCGTAGGTGCCATTGCGGTGACTGGTGTCAGCGGCGGCACGGGCGGTACGGGGGGTAATTATGGTGTGGCCATGACCGATGGGGCCACCATTCGCTCTACAGGCACAACGGCTTCCGCGGCTACTATTACCATGAATGGGACAGGGGGCGGGGGTAATCAAACGAACTACGGGGTTTTTCTTGATGGAACAACAAACGATCCGCTCATCACCTCGATCAATGGCGCGATCAGTGTCACGGGTACTGGGGGCACGGCCACTGGCCCTGGCGCACGGGGCGTTTTATTGAACGTGGGGGGACAGATTACTTCAACCGGTACAGGGAGTGGGGCTGCAACAATTAGTATCACCGGATATGGAGGCGCGAATGGAATGAATAACCGTCGGGGTGTTCATGTAATAGGGGCGGGTTCAAAAATCACCAGTGTGGACGGAGCCATTACGCTCAACGGAACCGGGGGAACCGGTGGCTCTGGCACAGGGAGTCGTGGGGTATCCGTGGATACGGGAGGGTTAGTGCAGGCGACCGGTACGGCCTCTATTACCGTTACAGGCATAGAGGGCACAGGAGGGACAACCCTGGAAGGGATCAGTGTCGAATCCGTTGGAACCAGCATTACCACCAACACGGGCAATATCACCTTCATCGCAGATCAAATGTTGCTGGACGCCACCAATGCTGTCAGCATCAACGCCGGAACCAATACTGTCACCCTACGCCAACGAACCAACGGGAAAACAATTGCCATTGGTGCGGCAGACAGCGGTACCCAGCTGGGCCTGACAGATATTGAACTGGACCGCATCACCGCCGGGAAATTGATTATCGGCGACACCAACAGTGGGGCAATCACGTTTAGTGCCGTGATTAGCCCCCTTAATTACAAAACCCTGGCTTTAGGCAACAATGCCAGTTTTGCCGCCACCGGTGGTTTCCTCTCCGATATTGGCCCTACCGCAGCCACCTATGAGAAGATAACCATCACCGGCACATTGAGCATTAATAGTGCGGCCGCGTTGACCTTTGCGGCCACCGGGGGGTTTGTACCGGCGGCAGGGCAGACGTTTACCCTGGTAAACAACGATGCGGCCGAGGCAGTTAGCGGTAATTTCAGCGGTTTAGTCGAAGGAGCAATCATCGCTTCTTTTGCTGGCTCAGCGTTCAACGCCCAAATAAGCTATGTGGGGGGAAGCGGCAACGACGTGGTGGTTACGGTGGTGGATAATGTGGCTATTCAGTGCGGCATTCAAAGCGCCGCCGAACCAGCCAGCTACACTTTTTTCAGTGGGGCGAACCAGGTCACGGTCAATGTGACCAATGATGGCACAAACATGGATTGTATTCGTGTGACCTTGATTGCCAGCAACCATCCGAATGCCTTGCCCACAGTGATGACAGGCAAATATTGGCATTTCCAGGAATTGCAGAGTAATCAAGTGACGCCAGCCACGACTGATTTTACGGTTGATCTGACTTTATCTTTTAGTACGGCGGATGCCTACGATAAGGTGTGTCGCTATACCGGCTCAGGCTGGGATTGTGTCGCGTCGAGTTTTATTGCCAATACGTCTATCACCCGGGTGGGCGTTACCCAGTTTTCGGATTGGGCAGTGGGGAACAACGCTGGCACTACAGCCATTACTCTGGCGCAGTTGGTTATAAAAACAGCTTCGCCACTATTTTTAGGGGCATTGGGGATAGTGCTCCTATTGCTGGTGGGGACAGGCGTCTTTATGAGCAAACGGCGGGTTTAAGCATTTGAGTTTTTCACCGGTGGCTCCCATCTGGGCAAGGTGGGAGCTACCTGGTTCTCGTTTCGTGCCAGGGGAGATGCCCTCGATGGTTCCCAACCATCGAGGGGTTTTTGTTTTTTGAGGCGATAGACGGTTTCTTGCCGGAGTTACAGCGGCCGCGGGTAACGGCTTCGGTGGGGTATGTAGCCGCGACGTTGTTACTGGGTCTATGTTGTCGTTGTGATGGTAGAGCGTGGATCAGTCGCGGCCGCGTGCGCCATCATAATCGCCAACTGGCAGACCTGCAACGACAAGGGGGCGGGGAACGGGCAGAGGGTCGAGATGGCGAGGCGGTATTTCGGCAATGGGTCGGAAGCAGAGAAGGGGTGGCGGAAACGCGGCCGCGTGCTGGTTTACTGGCCGGGCAAGAAAGGGCGCGGGGTGGTGCTGTGGTGGGTGATGGAGGAGCCGGTGTGAGCGGGCGGAACAAAGTTGCGGGGGTTTATAGTACCTTACGAGTTAACTTCTTGTACAGTTAGCAAGAAAAAGGTTACACAGAGGTTCACGGAGAATTCATTAAAACCCTGTGTATCTCCGTGTCTTCTCTGTGCCTCTCTGTGTTCCCTCTTTTTGGTTCTGGCTCGTCCAGGTTAGGGGAAGAAAGATGCCTTTATTGAGGCCTGAAAGGCCATTCTTGTCTACCACGAACGTCCGTCTCCGGTCTGGAGCAGGTTGGCTACCTCCGGTTGCCTTTCCTATCCCCTGAAGGATAATTACGCTTCTAGCAACCATAAACCATATGGTCCTTTTGTAGTTTCCAAAACCATACTGAATCTAAAGAGTGACAGGTGACACCCATATCTTTCCCCGCAGACGTATCCACGACGGTTGATATTTTCACTATTGGGCAATTAGCCTTCAATCAGCTTGATCCACCGTTTACCGTGCAAGTAGCCCAGGCAATGGAAGAAGCGTATCAAATCAGCCCTGATTTTAGCGGCACACCATACGAACATGAGCCCAAGCTTATTCAGGCGTTTCACTTGTGCAAAGAGTTGAACTATCTGGCCAACCAGCGTTGAGGTGTTTTCCTATCTTGGTTCCAACCCGTTTTTAGAAGCAGTCATTCCCCCATTACTCCTGCCGGAGCAATATCTTGTTCCCCCTACCCTACTGATGTGCCAGTAAGTTGAGCCATATGACAGAATGCGGCCGCGTTGACGGCTGGTCCCCTCTTGTTTAATCCTTACACCTACTCTGCTGTGTGGCTTGTCCTACGTAAGCATTAGTAGGGCAAATCTAGTGTAGGATAAACTAAAACTCTACTATCGCCACAAGCCGATTTCCCCTCATGCGCAACGGGAAATGATGACCTGATGCGCCACCCGAACAAGCTGTTCCCCTCTTTGTTCTGGTTCATCTGGCGCAAATGGGTAGTACAATCATTCCTGGCCTCGCGTTTCCTGATTGGCAGAACGCGGCCGCGTTTGGAGCCAGGACACTTTTGGGATTAGTTACCTAAATTTTGTACCAATAGGGGTACAAGTCATAAAAAGATGACGATGACAGCTTTCCCTGCAAAAATGTAAGTGCGAACAAAACAGTTGCATAAGGAGAACTGTCATCATGAATAATT
>JAGNBF010000197.1 GCA_018004935.1 Chloroflexota bacterium
TCTCCCCCACCATCTACGGCATTAATCAGGGCACTGCCCACAATCACCCCGTCAGCAAATTGTCCCACTGCGGCCGCGTGCTCTGGCGTACTGATACCAAACCCTACGGCTATCGGCACAGGGGACTGCGCCCTCACCCCACGCACAAAAGCAGGCAAACTCGCGGCAATCTGGCTCCGTGCCCCGGTGATGCCGGTCACGCTGACCATGTAAACAAACCCTTTGGCTCGTTCTAACACCATCTGCACCCGGCGCGGATCACTCGTGGGGGCCAGGAAGGGGATGAGGGCCAGACCAGCCTGGTTGGCCCGTTGCTCCAGCGATTCGGCCTCTTCCGGGGGCAGGTCGGGTATGATGAAGCCATCAACACCGACTGCGGCCGCGTCGCGCACAAACCGTTCTTCGCCATAAGCCAGAATCGGGTTCATGTACCCCATCAACAACACGGGCGTCTGGATACCCTGCGCCCGTAGTTCACGCACCATCTCCAGGCAACCCGCCACCGTTGTACCCGCTTCTAACGACTTTTGTGTACTGCGTTGAATGGTAGGGCCATCGGCGATGGGGTCGCTGAAGGGTACACCCAACTCCAGCAGGTCACTCTCCGGGGCAATGGCGGCAATCACCTTCAGCGAGGTTTCCCGGTTGGGGTAGCCCAGGGTGTAGTAAGGCATGAGGGCGGCGGTGTGGGTTTGTTGGGCAACTTGGAACGCGGCCGCGATGCGCTCCTGCCCGGTTGGTTTTGTAAACATAGTCGGTATCTCGGTTACTGGAGTCTAGCGTTCAGAGACAACGAAAGGGATTTCCTCTCGTACATCCCTTTCGTGCCTGACGCCTGCTCGTAAATGTTCGTTATACTTGCTGACCCTCACCGTGTCCCAAAGATAGCGCGTCCAATCCGTACATGGGTGGCTCCGGCGGCAATCGCCAGTTCAAAATCATCGGTCATACCCATGGAGAGGGCGAGGGGGGGTAATTGGGGGAGATGACTGTTGAGCCATTGCGCCAATTGGTGTGTACGTGCGAAGACAGCGGTGATCTCCGCCTCTGGTACATCCCAGGGGGCCATTGTCATCAGCCCCTGTACCTGCAAACCGGGTAACTGGGCGATGGTCGCGGCCGCATGCTGAAATCCATCACTTTCGTCGGTATCTTTTTCCCAACGGGCCACGGCAAAACCGGCTTTGCTCGCTTCCCCAGAGATGTTCACTTCCAAGAAGACGGGCAGAGTTTGCCCCCGCTCCTGTTTGTGAGCGGATAATCTCTGGGCAATTTTTAGCCGGTCGAGGGCGTGGAAAACGTCGGTATGGTCGGCGGCCAGGTGGGATTTGCGGCTCTGTAGGTTGCCGATAAGATGCCAGATGATGCCATGCTGGGGGCCGAGGGCTTGGGTGATGGCAATGGCTTTTTCGGCTAACTCTTCGGGGCGATTTTCACCAAAGTGGCGCATTCCGGTTTCATAGGCGGCCAGGATGACGGCCACGGGCCAGGTTTTGGTTACGGCGATGAGGGTAATATCGGTAGGAGAACGGTGCGCTCGGGCGGCCGCGGCCGCGATGCGCTCTTGTACCTCTTGATAACGCTCTTGAAGTTCACTCATATCCTGATTATCCGTATCTATACAGATGTTGCACGGCTCTGCCTGAGCTTGTCGAAGGCGGAATCGGGCTTCGACAAGCTCAGCCCTCGAGGACGTATATCGTTACGATCATCCCGTATAGGTCAGGCGAATAATAATGCCGGTAGCCCAGTCAGCCACAAAGATGGAGCCGTCGGCTGAGACGGTGACATCAATCGGTGCGGCAAAGCCCGTGGCAAAGTTTACGGCACTGCCCCCCCCGGGTGTCAGGCGCATGACTTTTTGGGCACCGGGAAAAGCACTCCACAGGGTGACAAACAGACTGTTGTAATACCCCGGAATGGCATTATCCAGGTAAGAAGCAACCCCGGTGGGTGAGGAATGAGCCACGAACTGATAGGTGGGGGGAATGACCGTTGTGCCCGCCGGGGGCTGGAAACAGACATCACAATCAAACCAGGGATAACCATGTTCGCCACCGGGTATGACACGGTGAAACTCTTCTGGTGGGCCAAAGTCGGGGGCGTTGTCACTGGCGTAGAGGGTGCCATTGCCATCCCAGGCGAGGTCATAGCTGTTGCGGAAGCCACGGGCATAGGTTTCGACGAAGCCGCCATCTGGGCTAAAGCGCAAAATGCTGGCTTCCAGAGGGTGACGTTCGTCTTGTTGACCGGCGTTTGGGCCTTCCAAAATTTCGCCATGATCGGCGCGGCCGCCGACGGTCACATAACCGAAACCATCCGGGCCGAAGGCGATGCCATTGGCGGCATGGTAGCTGGTGTAGCAACAGGGTAAACCGGTGATGATGGTATTGACGGAACCATCGGTGCGAATGACAGATATTTTAGACTCGCCGCCCACATCCTGGTTGATGGCCCGACTAGAGACATACAGGTTGCCGGTTCCTGGCTGGAAGGCGATGCCAGTGGGAATAGTAAAGCCAGTGGCATAAGTGCTGACATTGCCGCCGTTGTCCAGGCGATAAATAGCCCCTTCCATGGTGGCAATGTAGAGTAAACCATCTGGGCCAAAGGCGATGCTGGTGGGATGTTTGGCAGTGAGGATGCCGTAATAGGTGACGGTGAAGCCGGTGGGCACCTGGATGCGACTTTCCCACCCTGCCGCATCATCATTACAGGGGTAAGGGGCGCAGGCTCCTGGGTAATCGGGGGGCAAACCGACGGAACCGGCGGGGGGAGCGGGGAGGGTGGTAGCGGCTGGTGTCGCGGCCGCGACTGTGCCGGTTATGGTTTGGGTTGGTGTGGCTGTGGCCGGACGTTGGGTAGCCGTTGCTGTAATAGTGACTGTGCCGGTAACGGTTGTCGTTACGGTAAGGGCCGCCGTGGCGGTCAGAGTGGGCGTCAGGGTTATACCGGGGGTGCTGGTGGAAACCAGGGTAGCGGTTGCCGGTTCGGCCAAAACGATGGTAGTGGGTGAAGGAACTTGTGTGGGTGGTTCAGGGGTAGCCGCAGGGGATGATGGGGTTGCGGCCGCGTTTGTTGTTGTACCTGTTTCACTGTTTGCTGTCCCATTCTCCTGACTACCACAGCCTACCAGAGCCAGGAAGAATAAGAAAAATAACAATCTAGTTTGTGCTTTCATAGATTACCTGCAAATTTTTTGCCCCAGGCGTAACCGTTCAGTTCAGAGACGGTTTTAGGCCGTTTTGGATGACTTCAGCGGATTTAGAAAGGAACGGATTAAAGGCGACCTCTGGAAAATCCGTTTGTTTCTTAATCTGTTGATGTAACTTAACTGAACACTTACCCCCAAGCTTCATGGTTGGGCATGACTTTTTATCTCCATTTCAAGCTTCACGCTCGACCATGACAGTGACGGGGCCATTATTTTGAATGTTGACGATCATATGGGCGCCAAAAACGCCTGTAGCGACAGGAAGACCTTGTTCCTGAAGAAGGTGAATAAACAGTTTAATGAGGGGTTCGGCCTGCTCTGGGCGTGCGGCCGCGATCCAGGACGGTCGCCGACCTTTGCTGGCTTCTCCATAAAGGGTAAATTGGGAAATGACCAGAATACTCCCCCCCACATCGGCCAGCCCCAGATTCATTTTGCCATTACTGTCTTCAAACAGGCGCAACCCGGCTACCTTTTGCGCCAGCCATTCAGCCTCGGCGGGCGTATCGGTATGAGTTACACCCAGCAAAACAACAAAACCTATGCCAATGGCTCCGACAACTTCATGATTAACCGTTACATCGGCTTGACTAACTCTCTGGATTAATGCTTTCATCAAAATGGAAGATACCCGATTTTAGGGTTTCTACAAAATGCCTACCTGGCTATAGTCGCCCAGTGTGAGTTTGTGGGCTTTGGGTTTGATGGGAGACCGATTAATGGTAACCTGGCGACCAATGAGGCTGTCCTGAATGCGGCCGCTAATGTCCGTAATCGTACTATGCTCTAACACCATTGAGTGTTCAATTTCGCTGTTTTCGATGGTGACGTGGTGGTAAATGCTGGTGAATGGGCCGATGTAGCTGTTCACAATGCGGGTGTTTTCACCAATAATGGCCGGACCCCGGACCACACTGTTGATGATTTCTGCCCCTGTTTCCACCGTAACCCGCCGATCCAGGTCACTGTTCCGGTCAACAAACCCTTCGATTTTTGGCTCTAGCTCTTCTAACACCAGATCATTGGCTTCTAGCATGTCGCCAGGGCGGCCAGTATCAATCCACCAGCCCCGATGAATGTAGGGATGGACGGCATACCCCTGGTCTACTAACCATTGGATGGCGTCGGTGATTTCTAACTCACCGCGCCAGGAAGGTTTGATACTGTTTACGGCTTCGAGCACATGATTGTCAAACATATAAATACCCACCAGAGCCAGATCGCTAGGAGGTTCTTTGGGTTTCTCGATGAGGCGGTGGATAGAACCATCTGGATTGAGTTGGGCGACGCCGTATTGTTGGGGCTGATCAACCCGGGTCAGTACAATCTGACTGTTCCAGGTGCTATGGGCAAATTCGGCAATGAGGCTACTGATGCCCCCTTGAATGACGTTGTCGCCCAGGAACATCACAAACCGGTCATCCCCCAGGAAATCCGCGGCCACTTTAACCACGTGAGCCAGGCCTAACGGTTGATCTTGTTCAATGTAGGTAATATTGACGCCCCAGCGGCCACCACGCCCTACTGCCTCGCGTATTTCAGGGCCGGTTTTACCAATGACGATACCAATATCGTTGATGCCAGCATCACGAATAGATTCGATGACGCGGAAAAGGATGGGCTTGTTAGCCACAGGAATGAGTTGCTTCGCTTTTGTATAGGTAAGTGGGTACAGGCGTGAGCCGGTGCCCCCTGCGGGGATAAGCGCTTTCATAGGGTTTCTCCTGTTGCGGACACAGATGCTTCAATTATTATGAATGTGCAAGTTTAGGCAGGGAAAGGTAAAGAGGCAAATCAGGTGCGGCCGCAGTTATACTGCCCAAGAGCAAAATTCGACGTTTTTTGGCCCTGTCGTCGTGGCGCTTTATCGCCGCGTTGGGTATATCCGAGGCCACCCCACCCTGACCCCGCCGTTGGGTTTCCCCCCAATGGGATGGGTGATGTCGCTAATGGGAAACGCCCATTCCCCTGATGATTCCCGATTTTGCCCGCCTTAAAAAACTCCCCGCCCCTGGGGGCGGGGTTGGGGTTGGGGGAATTCCGCGTATGCAATCGCCCGAGATAGCCCTCCAGTAATTCTCAATTTAACCAACGGTTAAGATCATTGCCCGCCACAAGCACGCTCGAAAAATGGCCCAACCCGTAGAACAGCCTGAAAGGCTGTTCGCCCTACACATCCTGGAGGGGGCTGAGCTTTGCCGAAGCCCGGCTCCGCCTGCACAGAGAGCGCACAGCCTGGAAAGGCTGTGCTACGCTCAGTTGCCCGCCAAAAGTACGCTCGAAAAATGGCCCAACCCGTAGCCCAGTTGACCGACGGGCTATCAATACCAGGCCCCACGGGCTAAAACAGCAGGCCAACGGCCTTCGTAATCATAGCCCGGCCCGTTTTACGGCCGGGCGGCCTCGCCATTTTTAGACATTCAGGCCAAATTGAGAATTGCTGATAGCCCTCCCGCTTCATTGCTCACAACTCTCAGTAAGGGTATTATCATGCCGCAATGAAATCTGGCTCTATCCAATGTGGCAAGGCAATCCATGAACAAAGTGATCAACATTCTTTATGTCGAAGATGAACCAAGCATCGCTCAACTTCTCTCTAGTGGTTTGGGTCTGTTTGGGATGAAAGTTCAACCCATCTATATGAGCGCCGAAGACCTGTTGCAAAACCTTAATGGCACAGGTTTTGTCGAAGCAGATATGTTCATTTTTGATATTCGCCTGCCCGGTATCACCGGATTGGAATTGGCTACTCGCCTGCGCCAAAAAGGGGAATCTCGCCCGTTTTTGCTGGTGAGCGCCTGGCCTGCACCGGCGACAGAAAAATTGGAAGCGATTCAGGCATCCTTCATTGCTAAGCCCTTTGATTTCAGCGACATTGTGTCCAAGATTCAAGAATTGACTCATAGTCTGTAAAGATCCGTCCTTTTTGCCAGGGGTAGCACGGCGAGAAACCAGGCAGAGCTGTAGGATAGACAAGATTCGCCTCACAGGATGTGGTCGTTATTTCCTCAACCACAGAGGGCATAATCAGGATGATTACGCCCCAATGTTGGTGCAAACCCACCCTAGCAGGAACTTCAACTCTATGACGACTCTATTTTTAGCCATATTTTTGGGTACGGCTGTGGGGTATGCTTGCCGTCACCGTAGTAAAGTAATTCAGGTGGTTGATCGTGCCCTGTGGGGGGTGATTTTTCTCCTGTTGTTTTTGTTGGGTTTTTCGATTGGGCGTAACCCCCAGGTGATGGACTCATTGGCTGAATTAGGGGTTTACGCCTTGCTTCTGGCTCTTGGCTCAATTTTGGGGAGTGTGTTGGTAACGGCGTTGTTGAATCATTTTTTTGAGTTTGTGAAGCCGGAATAGTTCAGGTCAAAGATATACCGTATAAGCGATGAAAGGGACACTTCTGATTCTTACCTGTTTTGTGTGTGGTGTTCTGGCGGGGTTGTTTGTGCCGGAACAGGTGGATTTTGATCCGGCGGGGATTACGTCGGTTGTGTTGTATCTGTTGCTGTTTCTGGCAGGGGCTTCTGTGGGGGGGGATAACCGGGTATGGGTGACGTTGCGTCAGGTGCGGCCGCGTATCCTGCTTTTGCCCGCTGGTATTATTGTCGGTAGTTTGCTGGGCGCGGCCGCGATTTCGCCCCTTTTGCCCATTTCCTTGCGTGACGCCCTGGCGATTGGTTCTGGCATGGGGTACTACAGCCTCTCCAGCATCCTCATCGCTGATCTGCGCGGCGAAACATTAGGCGCATTGGCTCTGTTGAGCAACATCCTGCGCGAACTTCTTACCTTTATTATTGCCCCTCTTTTGGTGCGCATCGGCGGCAAACTTGGTCCTATTGCCTCTGGTGGGGCCACTGTCATGGACACCACTTTGCCTGTAACCATTAAATACGCCGGTAAAGAGTATGTGGTTATCGGGTTTATTAGTGCGGTTGTGGTGACAATGGCCGTACCTATCCTCATTGCTCTCATTTTGTAATTCTATGTAACTGCTAAGGGTTCGCCCGCAAATAACTTTTGAGTTTGCTGTGGCGCGGTCAGGAGACCGGCCACAGCAAGCTCAAAACTCACGGTTCGGTCAGATTTAGGCTAGTTTAGAAAATGCGGTAAGGTTCCTGTATGACAACAGAAAACCCTACCATAACCATAGAACGAGTGGACGATATACCCTTACTTGTGGCACAAGCCAA
>JAGNBF010000198.1 GCA_018004935.1 Chloroflexota bacterium
GCGCGGCATCGGCCAGACCTTGCCCTAACTGATAACGCGCCACCTGATCAGTGCTTCCCCCCAGGCGATGAGCTTCGTCTACGATGATCAAATCCCATCCGGCATTGCTTAAATCGTCAAAACGGGTACGGTTGTATTCCGCCAGCCGCTCTTTGGACCAGCCACGCCGCTTTTCCAACGGCTTAACTGAATCCAGGGGGCAAATGACCTGATCGAACTGCCGCCACAGGTTAAGCTCCGGGTTGGTTGAACTCTGCTGACTGGGTTGGATGAGGTGGAAGGTCTCGTTGAAATGGAGCCGCATCTCGGCGACCCATTGGGTGACCAATCCTTTGGGGGCGACGACCAGGATGCGCCGGGCCAGACCGCGTAATTTCAGTTCGCGGATGACAAGACCGGCTTCGATGGTTTTGCCCAGACCGACCTCATCGGCCAGGAGAAAGCGCAGGGAATCACCGGCCATGACCCGGCTGAGGGCGCGAATCTGGTGGGGCAGAGGAATGACGGGGGATTCGATGGGGGCGATGAGGGTATCCTGGGAGAGAGCGTGGGCCACCCGCCCCGCGGCCGCACGATACTGGATGGCTTCGGCGGTGAGAGGCGACGCGGCCGCGACCGGTTGCAGGTGGGTCGCCGGAACAGCACGCACGGTGGCCTCATCCGGGAACCAGACCCGCACCACCGTCTGCCCCCACAATGTTTGCTGGTCTAGCACCTGCCCCGCCTGTTGTGTTTCCTGGCTCCAGACCCACTCACCGGTTTGAAATGTCATGGCTTGCTCTGATGACCGAGATAATAATTAATGGTTGAATTTGTGAATTCTCGAATGGTTAATGAGGGGAGTCGCGGCTGTTTCATTAACCATTCAACAGTTCAACAATTCACGGATTAATTGTTTTCTTCCTTGTAAGCGTTCAGTTGGATTACATCAACGGATTAGGAAATAAACGGATTTTCCAGAGGTTGTTCCGAATCCGTTCCTTTCAAAATCCGTTGATGTAACTCAAAGTAGCACAAAATCGTCTCTGGACTGAACGATTACTCTTCCTTCTACGCCTACGTCCATTTATGGCCGATTGAGAAGAAAGGCAATGAAGCGATCCGCATGAGAACAGTGTTGGCGAACCTGATCGGGATCAATTAAGGCTAATAAGGCAAAAGAATGTTGCCCTTTGTCATAGGCGTTTTTCTTGAGGGGGCGGGTGGCGTTGGCCAGAGCCTTTAAGATGTCTGCCTTCGCTACGCTTTCCAGGTCTTGGTTTCTTGGCAATGGGTTACGGTTAAATCCCTGCTTGAAATAGGCTACCAGGGTCTCGACATCGGCTACGAGCCAGGTTTCCATACATTGCACCATGAGATGAGCCTGATCCTCTGTCGCCTGGGCTGGTTTTTGCCATTGGTCATGGTGGTGCAAATGGGGCCAGGGGCCATGATGAGGGGCAACTTCTACCTCGCTATCTACCAGGAGCAGGGGCAGTTCATCTTTCTTGTTTTGGCGTAAAGCGGTACAGAAGGAGTGATAAGCTTCATGCCGGGAGCCGCAGGGAACAACACGCGGCATTTTGCCCGCTAAACCGGCTTTTTCCAGGAATTGGCTAAAGCCGCGCCGACAAGCTGTTCGCAGGGCTTCGCTGTCACCAACACCCCCTTCCACATAAATCTTGACTGAACCCATTTGTTCCCTTCTCCTTACCAGCGATTGCCCCCAATCTCACCCCGCCGCCATAGTTGTCCCAGCGTATATTGTTCTAACCACAAATCCAATTCAGGTTTCTCAAGTCGCTGTAAAACCGTCGCCCCGGCTTCTTTTTCACACACAATGACCACTTCGGGCGTGGCCGAGAACGCGTCTACCAACGCATTAGAATGGGTGGTTATCACCAGTTGGGTACGCTGTGAAGCTTCCTGTAAGAGCTTGCCTAAACGGGGCAGAATGTCAGGGTGTAAACCCAGTTCGGGTTCTTCGATGGCAATGAGAGGCGGGGGTTCCGGGTGGCAAAGGATTACCAACAGGCAAAGGTAACGTAATGTGCCATCAGACAGGCGGGTGGTCGGGATGGGTTGGCTAAACCCTTTCTCTTCCAGGAAAACCTGTAACGTTCCCCCCTGAACCCGGACACTGATCCGTCGGAATTTGTCGTGGAACTCCTGCAATTCGTGGAGCAGAATGGCTTCCAAACCAGAACGGTACAATAAATCGTTTAAGACCAGCCCCAGATTACTGCCATCTTCCAGGAGAAAATCTTGCGGCAAATCAGTACGTTGGGGTAAACGAAGAGGGGCGTAGCGACCTACATGCCAATCTCGATACAGTTTGATTTGTTGGTACTGCTGGCCCAGATACGTGATCTCCGGGTATTGCTCCGGGTCTTTACGTTGCGAGAGAACGGATTGATCGAGATTGAAATTATGCTGGTTCAAGGAGCGTTTGACATATTGTTCGCCATTCTTCGAGCCGGTGGTCTCTGTGACTTTGGAGGCGGTTATGACCGGGCGACCATTATCAAAACGATAGAAAAATTGCGCCGAACTTTTGGGGCTGTCAAAGCGGGCGTTGTCAATAAATTCGTCGGCCAGTTCAAAGCGTTGCCCGGTGGCGCGAAACGCCAGATGATGCCGTAACGGTTTGCCAGCAGGATAATGGATGGTCGTTTCTAAGGTGGCGGTGGACTGAGGTTCGTCCCCTTTCCACAACCATTCGGCCACGCCACCCCCGGCGCGGATAGGGGCTATGAGATCGTCGGCGGTGGCTCGGAGCAGGTTCAGGGCTTCAATGACGTTGGATTTGCCAGAACTGTTTGGGCCGATCAGGACATTGAGGGGCTGGAGTTTAAGTACCTCGGTATCAGGGCCAAATGAGAGAAACTGCCGTAAGCGCAGGGTTTGGATGAGAGGAGTTTGGTTCATCGTTATGAATCCCTTTACCAGCATGGTTCAAGTCATTGTGCAAATTGTCGGCTTATTGTAACCACTTGCCGGGCATCTAAAAACAATGTCCCGGTTTAGACCTGACAGGTTTCCGAAAACCTGTCAGGTCTGGGGGAACTTTTCCCCTCATTCCGCCTGCCCGGTGCGGGTGAGGGCGGCATCGTACCACATGAGGAGTTTGGGGTCTTCTTCCAGGACGGTGGTGGGGAGTTTGCGGGCGATGGTGATGATGGTCTGGTAGTCCGGGGGTTGGGCTTGCCAGGCATGTTTGAACCCGGCCCGTACTGCTTCCAGGCGGAACTGTTTGAGTTGGCGCTGTTTGGCATCTTTGTAGGTCTCGAATTCGCGCAGGAGACCGCGCTCGCGTAATTTTTCCAGGTCGGCCTGTTTGTTGGGGTCGGGGACGTACCAGCGGTCTTTGGCTTTGGCGACCAGGGCAGGATGATCTTTGGGCAGGTTACGCAGGTCGTGCCAGTTGGAAGAAAGGTAGGCGTGAATTTGTTCCGGCACGGGGCCTTGGCCGTTATAGGTGAGGAAATTTTGGTTGAGGAGTTCGCGTAAGTCGAGTTGGGCCTCGTTTTTGCTCCAGCCGCCGAGTTGTTGCATGAACTGGGGGGTGATGTCAGAGAAGATTTGCGGTTTGGTTTTGAGAAGCTGGCGGAGCCATTGGATAGCCGAGGATTCGTCAGAAACAAAGAGGGATGCCTGTTCGATTTGCTGGTGGGTGAGCCGTTTTTTATCGTATTCGGCGACCTGTTCGGGCAAGAAGTACATGCCATCCCGCTCCGGGAACCGTTGCATGAGGCCAAGTTGAAACTCCTGGCTGGATAGGGGGATGGGAAACCCTTTACGCACGTAGTAGGCGACCATTTGATCAAACAGAATGCGGGGGTCACGTTCTGGAACCATCTGCATCATGCCGTTTTGTTGTTTGGTCACAGGCAGATAGCCGAGATGTGTACGCACAAAATCCCAAACCCCTTCTTCAAACATCGCTTCTTGCTGAAAACGTGCCTCAAAACCGCCGTTAGGCTTATACGCAGAGATAACAAGATCTTGTTTAACAGCCGTTGGAGTGGTTACAGCTTTGAAACTACCTTGCTGTTTATCCAAAGCAGATACATTTGCAACGATAAAACCAGCTTCTATCAAAGCAACTTGAATACTATTCCATATAGAAGCCTTTGTATTTGAAAACTCTACTGTCATCCAATGACCGGGCTTTAATACCCGATAGGCTTCTTTCAAGCACATTGTCATAAGTTGTCTGTATTCATTAATACCTTTACCTTGCACCTTACTTTCAATGGCTTCAGATTTATTGTTAGTTAATATCTTAAGCCAAGACTCCCAAAAAAAGCTCAGCTCAGAATAATTGAGGTTAGCACCGAATGGTGGGTCAATAAAAATGTAATCCAAAGAACAATCAATAATATTTGTCCCATCAAATGAGCATGTAGAGACAGGGTTCCCAATAGCAAGTGTGTTTTTCAGCACCACAGTTTGTTTCTTATACTTAATATCATAAAAATACAGTGGCGAGTTTTCTCTAGAAATTGCCGGGATATAAAGTGTGCCGGAGAGAACACTCATTGGAAATGACCAATCGCCATGCTTGACACGCTTCCCAAGACCGTGTTCCAGAGAATTAAGCCAATAATGAAGAGATGGTAAATTTAACAAATTTACTTTTTTTCGTAGAAATGCCAACACATGTAGATTCCGACTCGAGTAAAAGTGGTGTACATGAGTAATACCAAGAGGATCATTCCGTCTGGTTTCTTGACCTTTCATCATACGGCCATTGGGAAACCAATCAAGAATCCTACTACTCTCTATTTTCTCTATCAAAGCTAGGTCAAAAGCATCAGGGATCTTTTGGAAACGTTTATTAGCTATTGAGTAATTTATCAACACGGGAACCTGTTTTGCATGGCGTAATGTTTGATTAATAGCAGTATCAAATTTAGTCACCCATGCCCGTTCCATCCCGCGTTTTGTAAGGCTAGCGTTACAATGAGGACAAAGAAATTCATCCTGTACCTTTCCTGTAATTTTATCTACAGCGGCTTCCCAAAATACAACTTCATCTGTACATTCAGTACAAATGAATACATCCGACCAAACAGAAAAATTAATTTTTCCAATGCTTCCATCAGCGTGACGAGTCTCATACATCCAACCACACTCTTTCTCGGTTTCGGAGAGAATCCGTCTAGCTTCTTTTTCAAAGGCAACCACATCTACCGGGGTGTTGTAGTTATAAGCTATAAACGTTGCGGCAGGTGATAAATCATTTAGTACAGCATGCCGTATTCCCAGCTTAGAGAAAGCTACCCATCGTTTTTTGCCGTTTTCGTCTACTTCTGCCTGCAAAATTGTGCCATCCGGCTCTACCCGGTAACCCAATGACTCTACGGTAGCTCGGTCGCCGCATAGCTGTGCCGCTACGCCCGTCATGCCCGTGCCACAAAAGCCATCAAAGACAATATCCCCCGGCTCGGTGTAGTGCAGGATGTAGCGCATGATCGCCTTGTGCGGCACTTTGGTGTGGTAGCTGTGGGCGTTGTAAATGGGGTCGTTTTTGCCCTCACTCACATCAGCGGCAAATGGCTCACGGTGGTAGCGGTAACCTGCCGGTTGGGGCGGTTTTTGCGCTTCCCACTCGGCCACAAAATCGGCCAGCCAGGGGTTGGGGCAGGCGGTGTAGTAGGGGGGATCACTTAAGGCCAGGATGTCGTCATCGTCACCAATCGGGAACCCCTCAATCTGGCGGAAGGCCGGGTCTTGCAGTTTTTGGCGCAACAGGGCGGTGAAATGCGCCCGCCGCGCCGCTTCATCGGCAAAGGTCAGCCCCAGGCAGGTGACGGGGCCGCCAGGGGTGGCGGCGGGAGGTTGGAAGAGAGGCATTTGGGGGGTGGTGTTGGTCATAAGGTTTCCTCAATTGCTAGCAGTCTGTCGGAGAAAGAAATTCGTACACGGATTTTCGCGGATAAACACGGATTGGGGAACATGGCAAAGCTAAAAATCCGTGTAATCCGTGTCGATCCGTGTACCCAAAAAGGAAATACAGGACTTTTCCGACAAACTGCTAGACAGAAAAGATTTTAGCCACGAATTTCACGAATTGACACGAATCAGACTACAAAAATTCGTGCTAATTCGAGAAATTCGTGGCAATTTTCTTTCGTTCAATGGTTAAAAATGGCATACAGATCATCGCGCAGGCTGTAGCGGCCGCTGTGTTCCTGGATCAGGTTTTGTAGTTTGAGATAACGGGTATCGGCTTTGACATCTTCCAATAATAACCCGGTTCCCGAGGCAATTTCTGGCTCGGTGAACCCGGCGGGATCGGCTAACAGGGCGAGAATGCGGGCCTGTTGCGGGGAGACTTTCACCCCCAGGCGGCTGTGCCACAAGGCATCTACCACCACCGGAACCGGTCGCCAGTCCAGGGTGAGGGTGAAGCTGTTCGCGGCCGCGTCCGACTCAAAACGGGGGGGTCGCCGTCCCGCCTGCCGCCAGCCCATCTGCAACGCCCGCAGGCCCGAACCGGCCAATTCGGCAAACCCCAACAGGCGTAGGGCACGGGCAATGAGCGGGTTACGGGCCTGGCTCTTGCCACCCTCTACCAACCCTTCTACCGTCACCAGGGATTGCCCGGCATTAAAAAAGGTTGTCCGCTCCGGGGTAATCTCAATCTGAGCCACCGTCCGGTTGTCGTCGTAATCCTGATGCACAAACAGGTTGACCAACGCCTCCCGCATGGCGATGTAATCGGCCGAACCGGTGGTCGCTTCCAGCCCATCCAGCGTGGCCCCGGCAATGCCGATATGGCGGCTGAAAAAATCCACGGCTGTGCGCAAGGATTCAATCACATTGCGGCGCAAGAGCAGGCGTTCATCCCAACGGAGCTGGTCATTTTTACGCGCCCGGCAGTCCAGCAGTTCCCGCTCCAACGTCTGACGGATCAGTTTGTCGTTGCCAAAGAGCAGGCAGACCTGTTTCAACTCATCGGGACGCAAAATGTCTCGCCCATCCAGCAGTTGGGTCCGAATCAGTTTGGGGGCGGTACTGCCGGTGGCTTTGGCGTCTAGCCGTTGGGCGTACCAGAGCAAAGTGTGGGGATCGAGCTGGTTCCAAGGGATGGGGCCGCCGCGCTGGGCCATCATTTGCTCCAGGGTACGTTTTTCGTTATTCCATTCCTGCATGAAACCCAACCCATCGGCTAAACCGACCGGCTCAACCGTGTGCGCGGCCGCGAGACGATGGGTATTGACGCTGTCCAGCAACGCCCCGTTCTGTTCCAGGTCATCACCAAACATAGATTTGTACTTCACCATTGGGCCAATGGCGTGGATGACAAAAACGGCATAGGTGA
>JAGNBF010000100.1 GCA_018004935.1 Chloroflexota bacterium
GCGACCATCTTGCAGGATGAGGAACAGATGGTGGGGCCGGGGGGCGAACGGCGCAAACTGGTCATTTTCACCGAGCATCGTGACACCCTCAACTATTTGCGCGAACGCATCACCACCCTCTTTGGCCGGGATGAGCACATCGTTCATATTGATGGTAGTTTGAAGCGGGAAGAACGTCGAGCCATCGAAGAGCGATTCCGCAGTGACCCTTCTGTCTATTTCTTGCTGGCGACGGATGCCGCCGGGGAAGGGATCAACCTACAACGCGCCCATCTGATGATTAACTATGATTTACCCTGGAATCCTAACCGGCTAGAACAGCGGTTTGGTCGGATTCACCGCATTGGGCAGACGGAAGTGTGCCATCTGTGGAATCTGGTGGCCGGGGAGACCCGCGAAGGCCAGGTGTATGAACGGCTGTTACGCAAAATCGAAAACGAGACCCAGGCTCTACAGGGTCAGGTGTTTGATGTGTTGGGGAAACTGTTTGAGCAAACCCCTTTGCGTAAACTGCTGGTGGAAGCCATCCGCTATGGTGACCGGCCTGATGTGCGGGCCAAACTAGAGCAGGCAGTAGATTCAGCCGTGGATCAAGAGCATATCCGACAATTACTTACCAGCCGTTCCCTGGTGACGCAGGCTTTGGACATCAGCCAGATTGAACAGATTCGGGCCGACATGGAACGATATGGCGCCCGTCGCTTACAACCCCATTTCATCAAGACCTTCTTCCTGCAAGCCTTTGCCTTGTTAGGGGGTTCGTTGACCGAACGAGAGCCAGGCCGTTACCGTGTCACCTATGTCCCAGCGGCGATTCGGGATCAGGCCAAAGCCAGAGGCACGGCCGTACCGGTGCTACGGGAGTATGAGCGGATTTGTTTCGAGAAGAGCCTCATCAGCGTGACCGGCCAGCCGTTGGCCCAGTTTATCTGCCCTGGCCATCCTTTGTTGGACAGCATCCTGGATTTGCTCCTGGAAAAGCACCGACAAACCCTGCTCAATGGTACGGTGTTGGTTGACCCCACCGATGCCGGAACGCGGCCGCGACTCCTCTTCTTCCTGGAACAAACCATCCGCGATGCCGGGCAAACTCCCATTTCCCGCGAGGTGCACTTTGTGGAGATAGATGCCGAAGGAGAAATTCGCGCCGGGGGGTACGCGCCTTACCTGGATTATCGTCCGGCGATGGACGAGGAGAAGGCCCAGTTGCGATTGGATAGTTTGAGTGGCACCCCCATCCTGGGCAACCTGTCGGCGGAACAAATGGAAAGCCAGGCCATCGGTTATGCCATCGAACAGCTGATCCCACGCCACCTGGAACGCATCCGCGGCCGCAGAGAAGCCCTCATTGATAAAACCCTACACGCTGTCCAGGAGCGGTTGACCAAAGAAATCAATTACTGGGACAAGCGAGCCGCTGAGTTACGCCGCCAGGAGCGGGAAGGGCGACCCAATGCCCGCCTAAATTCTGCCCTGGCCCAACAACGGGCCGATGAGTTATCTACCCGTCTGCAACGGCGCAAAGAAGAGCTGGCTCAAGAGCGACAGATCGCGGCCGCGCCCCCCGTTATCATTGCCGGTGCGTTGGTCGTGCCGCTGGGGTTAATCCTGGGAGACAAAACGCCACCTGATTTACTGGACACCCGGATTACCGAGGCCATTGCCATGCGGGCGGTGATGGAAGCGGAGATTGCTCTGGGCCACCACCCCAAAGACGTGAGTCGGAGTAACCTGGGTTATGATATTGAGAGCCTGAACCCACGCACTGGTCGCCTACGTTTTCTTGAGGTGAAGGGGCGACGAGTCGGTGCCGAGACCGTGACGATTACACGGAATGAGATTTTGACCGGGATCAATTCCGGTGAGCAGTACATCCTGGCGCTCGTGCAAGTAGAGAATGGCGTGGCGCGGCCGCCACACTATGTGGTTCAGCCGTTTCAACGTGAGCCGGATTTTGGCGTAACAAGTATCAACTACAATGTGCGGGAACTACTCCAGCAGAGCCACCCGGCAAATTAGGGCGCAAAATATTTAGGAGCATCGTAATGTCCATTTATTCCGACCGCATAAAACCAACCGATTATCATATTCGTTCTTACCTGGAAGATTTGCTCCATAAAAAATATCAGATACCAACCTTTCAGCGTGAAGTTGTATGGGAGCGTGACTCAGTAAAGAAACTCTGGGACAGTATCTACCGCTTTTATCCCATTGGTAGTGTGTTGATCTGGAAAACAAATTTGAAATTGCAGAACCACCGCTCCATTGGTGGGCATGTTATTGCTGATAACAATGTACAGGACAGTTTTCAATACATATTGGATGGTCAGCAGAGAACGACATCTCTACTAACGTCATTATATGGTGGTCAAATTGAGGGACAGGAAGGTTTTGATCCTACCCTCTATTTCGACTTGACAGTTGAGGATGTGGATGAGATTGACGACCAGACTTTTCGCAACCGATTTCTGTTTTGGGACGATATTGATGATCGGGATGGAAGATTTTTGCGTAATGTACAACGCATGAACCGCTTTCGGGAAGGGTTGATCGTCAAGTTACTCGATGTCTTGAAAAACTTTGGTGTAGTTGAGAAAAAGCTAGTCGAAGGCCAATACGGCGATTATGATGATCCCATTCGCAAAAGATTACGCGACATCCGTGATGTTTTGGACAATTATCGGCTTTCCTTTATTGAACTAAAGGGGATTGAGGTCTCTGAAGTATGTCAGATATTTGAGCGGATCAACCAGGCGGGAAAACCACTGGACATTTTCGATATTGTGGTAGCCAAAACTTTCCGCTTAGCCACGGGTACTCGTTCAGGTTTTTATTTGCGTGAACTCATTGGCGATTTTCGCCAGAAAACGCCAGGCAATTTTTCGTCCATAGATGATCTTACCTACCTGCAAATTGTCTCCATGATTATTAATCAGGAAATGCCGGATAGCGGCATTTTGAATGTGACGCCCATCTATCTGAATCGGTTACGAACGGATCATATCGAGACAATTTGGCCTGGGGCTAAAAAAGCCATTCAAAAGATGTTTGATTTTTTTGACAATCATCTACATTTGAAAGGGCCAAAACTGATCCCTAACCGCTATTTCTATTTGACCATTGCCAACCATTTCTATAATAACCCTCGCCCTGATTACGATTTCTTGAAACAATATTTTTGGTTCATTAGCTTTCATAATGAGGATCTGCTTACCAACACCACACATATGCGCCAGCAAGTCATTCAATTAGCCCAAGCCAAAACGCCTGGTTCAGCTCAGCTAGAGCGATTTCTCATTGACAAAGACCGCCTGCGGACTGCTTCATATAGTACGCGAGGTCGGCTGTCAACGGCTATTTTGGCCCTATTAGCCAATCAGGAGCCGCGTGATTGGGAAAATACGGATCGCCATGTTCTGGGCGACCTTTATTATGCCTTGACCGATAAACCCAATTTGCATCATGTTTTCCCGGTTGGGTATATGGAGAATAACCCAGGTAGCAATAAAATAGACGTGAACAGCCTGATGAACATTGCCTATATAACCCAGATAACCAACCTCAAAATCAGGGCCAGGAACCCATTGGCCTACCTGCGTGACTATGATTCCCCAGAATTTGAAGCTGTACTGAAAAATCATTTAATACCGCCCGATGTTCTCGGTTGGGCACGCGACGAAGAGATGCCAGATAATGCCTTCGACATTTTCATCAACAAACGTATTGATCTATTTATTGAACTGTTACGGCAAAAGCTGACCACTATGACGTTTGATGTGGTAGACACAACGAGTGGGGAATCTACTTAATGAGCCAACGCAAGAAGTTGATTGAAGTGGCTTTGCCCCTTGAAGCAATTAACGTAGCCAGTGCCCGTGAGAAATCCATACGGCACGGCCATCCCAGTACCTTGCACCTGTGGTGGGCGCGGCGGCCACTAGCGGCTTGCCGGGCGGTGATTTTTTCTTCCCTGGTGGATGACCCCGATGACCCGGCCGCACCGCCGGAATTGGTGGCCGCTTGCCGTCAGTTGCCCAAAGGCAAAAACGCCACCGTCCTTGACACGCCCCGGCAACGGCTTTTTGACTTTATTGAGCGGCTGGTGCAGTGGGAAAGCACGACGGATGAAGCGATTCTAACGACAGCACGGGAACTCATTAACCTGGCGACAGGGGGGAACCCACCGCCGTTGTTAGACCCGTTTGCCGGGGGTGGCAGTATTCCCCTGGAAGCACAGCGGTTGGGATTGGAAGCCCATGCCAGCGACCTGAACCCGGTGGCGGTGATGATCAACAAGGCGTTGATTGAAATACCACCCAAGTTTGCCAACCAGCCCCCGGTGAACCCACGGGACCGGGCGAAGGTGGGCGGCACAGGGGAATGGAAGGGAGCCAGCGGGCTGGCCGCCGATGTGCGTTACTACGGCGAATGGATGCGCGAACGAGCTTGGGAACGAATTGGGCATCTATACCCAAACCACAATGGCGAGACAGTGATTGCCTGGTTGTGGGCACGAACAGTAAAATGCCCGAATCCAGCTTGTGGTGCCCAAATGCCACTCGTGCACTCGTTTGATTTGAGCAAAAAGAAGGGCAGACAAGCTTGGGTCGAGCCCCATGTTGATCTCAAGACACGACAAATTACTTTTGTTACAAAACAGGCGACCAAAGGTAGTGGACCAGAAGGTACTGTTAACCGTTTGGGAGCCACCTGTATTGCATGTGGAACACCTGTTCCGTTCACTTATATTCGTGATGAAGGTAAAGCAGGCAGAATACAAACACAATTGATGGCAATCGTGACTGATGGAAAGAACGAACGTAATTATCATTCTCCCGATTCTCGGCATATACGTATTGCAGGACAGGAAAGGCCTGATTGGAAACCTGAATATCCTTTGCCATACAATCCACGCGATTTCAAAACACCTAATTATGGTTTGACAGCTTTTGCAGATTTATTTACAGATAGACAATTGATAGCTTTGACTACATTCAGTGATCTAGTAGCCGAAGCGCGTACCCAAATTCGCCTTGATGCCATAGAATCTGATTTGCCAGACGACCCTATCCCCTTATGTGATGATGGTATCGGTACCCACGCTTACAGCGAAGTCGTAAGCTTATATCTTGCATTTGCTGTAGACAAAATGACTGACACCAACACGACTCTGTGTTCATGGCAAAATATTCCACCGCGGTTACGAGCAACTTTTGGAAGGCAAGCCTTGCCTATGGTCTGGGATTTTGCGGAAACGAATACGTTTGGAAACGTAGCCGGTGACTATGTTTTGGCTGTTGATTCATTATGCCGAGTGCTAGAAAAACTAGGGGGTGGCCTGCAAGGAACAGCGCTTCAGGCAAATGCCTCTAATTTCAGCAAGGGAACAAAACGTTTTTTGATCTCTACAGATCCCCCTTATTATGACAACATAAGCTACGCTGATCTTTCCGACTTTTTTTACATCTGGCTGAGAAAAAATGTTCGCTCCATATATCCCGAAATCTTTGGCACGGTACTTGTACCGAAAGAACCGGAAATAATAGCAGCACCTTTTCGCTTTAGCGGTAATAGAGATGCTGCAAACATGCATTTCGAAAGGGGATTGTTAGAAGCATTCATTCGAATGCAACAAGTCATGGTTTCTGGATATCCACTTACGGTTTATTATGCTTTCAAGCAGCAGGAAGTCACGATTGAACAAGGTACGGCAAGCACGGGTTGGGAGAAGATGCTTGATGGTCTTATTTCATCGAGTTTTCAAATAACAGGTACGTGGCCTATACGCACAGAACTTAGTACTCGGAATATTGCTAGCGGAAGTAATGCTCTTGCATCATCAATCATTCTTGTGTGTCGTCCTCGGCCTGAAGATGCACCTGTTTCATCCCGTCGCGAGTTCGTTAACGCTTTGCAAAAAGACCTCCCTACGGCTCTACGGGAATTGCAGTCAGGTAATATTGCTCCAGTTGACCTGGCTCAAGCATCTATTGGTCCTGGCATGGCTGTCTATAGCCGCTATCGCCAGGTGCTGGAGCCAGATGGCCAGAGGCTCACCATCCGTTCGGCCCTGCAACTCATCAATCAAGTCCTTGATGAATACCTGACCGAACAAGAAGGCGACCTCGACGGTGATTCCCGCTTTGCCATCGCCTGGTTTGAGCAGTTCGGCTTTAACGGCGGCGAATTTGGTGTCGCTGATGTCCTGGCCCGCGCCAAAAACACATCTGTAGACGGGCTACGCAACGCTGGTGTCCTCGAAGCCGGGGCGGGCAAAGTTCGCCTGCTCACCTGGGAAGAGCTAGACCCTGGTTGGGACCCCACCGGCGACAACCGGCTTACCGCCTGGGAAGCCACCCACCACCTCATCGAACGGCTCAACGTCTACGGTGAGGAAGGGGCGGCTTTATTACTGGCAAAAATGTCACCGGATTTGTCTGCGGCATCTCGCCAACTGGCCTATCGCCTCTACAGCATTTGCGAACGCAAAGGTTGGTCTGACCATGCGCGGGATTACAACGCCCTGGTCATCTCCTGGAGTGCCAGCCAGGAGCGGGCTGTCCAGGTGAAGCAATCGCTACAGCAAGGCCGCTTGTTTGATTAACAAACTATCTATTCGTTCATCAATGCCCACGAAGCTAAAAATCTATGTCAATTGGAGGGCTAGTAGTTATGGCAGATTACAAGCGTGAACTGAGGCAGAAAATTGCAGACCATTTTGATACAGGAGAATTGAAGACCCTCTGCCAGGATTTAGACATCAGATATGCAGACTTGCCCGCTCAAGGCCACGAGGAAAAGGTCGGCGAGTTAGTTGATTACTGTAATCGTCATAATCGCTTAAAAGATTTAATGAAGCGGTGTCATGAAGAACGACCACATGTAAACTGGCCTGAAATCCCCACCGCCCTTGCCCCCACCCCCCAAAAATCAGGTTCAGTCACCCCCACCACGCCTATTCCAGATAGTCGAACTGGTTTGCTGCAAAAATTGCCACCCTGGGCATGGGGCGCATTGGCACTTGTTTTGATATTTGGAATTGTTTTCCTGGTTTCTAGCCTAACAGAAACCCTTGCGACCCTATCTACCCCTGACGCTATTTTCCCCAATCTGGTAAAAATCACATCTGATAACGCAAACGCCCTGACCGAAATAAATCGTTTTGGCAAAGGCACCATTTCAGGTGATGTCGCGTATTCCCCCGATGGAACAACCATTGCTTTGCCAGCACTTGGTGGCGTCTATCTATACAATGCCGAGACCTTTGAAGAAGAACTGTTTGTTTCAGCAGGTGACGACAACAAATGGGCTGTTCACGTAACATTTTCGCCTTCTGGTAACCTACTAGCCTTTGCTTATGGTGACGCGTATGAATTACGTGTGTGGGATATGACGACTGGAGAATTTCTGTCTGTGTCCTCAGCGGTAGAAGCTGGTCATGCCCATAGCCTTATATTTATTTCTGATGATTTGCTAGCGGTAGGTTCTCACAATCAAGTTTACTTCTGGCATTCCAGTAATGATGAACTGGTGAACAGCGTAGATACATTAGCCTACCAGATTGAAGATGTGGCATTTTCCCCCGACGGAAAATTGATGGCGGTAGGTAATAATCCAGAGGGCACTGTTGAATTGTGGGAAGTATCACAGTGTATAACAAACCGTGACATAACCTGCAAGCGTCGTAATGAACCAACTGAACTAAGACACAATGTTCAAGTGCAAGAGGTGGAATTTTCGCCAGATGGACAATTTCTGGCCTCAGCTTCTTATGAGGGAGCTAGTGGCGAGGGCTCTCTACAAATATGGAACGTTTCCGCTTGCTTGACGCAACAAGAGGGCACTTGTGCCACACCTGTTTACGATTCAATGGCAGATGACATTGCAGATGTGCTTTCTATAGATTTTTCGTCAGATAATGTTCTGGCTGGTAGTGTGGCAGGACCTACAGCACGTTTGTGGCAATACGATGGGAGTAATTGGGGTTCTTCTTATCAACAGCAAATTTACGGTGGTAACTCCTATCAAACGTTGTTTTCCCCTGATGAAGAAACACTCCTTTTCGTCACGGGCAATGACTCTCTGTTTTTTCTATATCCAGAAAATGATGATGATGTAATCGCCCGACAGAATTTAGAAATTGATGAACACTGGGATGCTCAGAGCTTAGCGTTTTCTCAGGATGGTACAACGGCTATATTAGGCTCGTCCAACCGCACTGTTCGTGTTCTCTCTCTGACAGACAAGCAATTCACCTCTGTTTTTGAAGTACCAACGGGATGGGTAGATTCCGTTTCTGTTTCACCCGATGGAAACATGATCGTTGTCGCGGTAGGCAATCATGCTAGTACTTATCTATGGTTCACGAATGACGCCAATCACTACTGTCAATTAGATAAGGATTTTATGGTTTCGGCTTTTTCTCCTGATGGCACCAAGATTGTTGGTGGAGCAGATGATGGGAAATGGCACATCTGGTCATTAGAAAATTTATCATCAGATTGTTCTCCCGAATCACCCGCTTTAGCATCATTTCCCACAAGTGTGGGTAATGTTTCTGCCACAATCACGGCTATTACTTTTTCACCGGATGGAGCGTGGATAGCTACGGGTCATGAAGATGGATCTGTCTGGGTATGGGATGCAGGCAATGGGAAACTGCAATCAGGTAATATTTCACAAGGCCATAATCATTGGGTCAGGAGTGTAGCGTTTTCGCCAGACGGCCTTTGGTTGGCATCCACTTCAGGGGAACAAAACGAAGCAGGTGCGTACGATGAGGGTAGCATTCGCTTGTGGCACTTTAACAGCGAAACCGGTCAGATAGAAACATCTGATGAACTAGTAATAGGTCAATTACACACCGCAGCTGTGAATAGTGCCCTTTTTTCACCAGATAGCACTTTGTTAGTATCCGCATCGGGTGACGGTCAAATCATTCTCTGGGATGTAGCAACCTTAGATACTGTTGTTCTCCTCAACAATCCAGATGGAGTATTGTATGCAGCATTCTCAACGGACGGCACATTTATTCTGAGTCAGGGATACGGTCTCGTCCGAATTTGGGGCATCCAACAAGAAGATTAACTAACAATGCGCTATCAAAGCTACTCCCACCACGACGGCAAAGACCAGAGCAGTATGCTGATACTCGGCGGTCAGGCCACGCCATCTAGGTGAAGCAATCGTTGCGGCAAGGTCGCTTGTTTGATTAACAAAGGAGAATGTCAATGGATGCAGAACAGTTGGCAACTACAGTAGCAAGAACCATGACCCCTTTTACACCCTTTCTGCTCAAATTGGGTCAGACTGGTGGTGATAAATCCCTCATGCCAGTTGGGAATCAACCAGGTTGGCAAGAAGCGCAGGCTGTCTGGCAAGGCATTCAAACCCATTTTCCCAATGATACGGGCATCCAGGGTGCGGCGATGATGCTTTCTGGCGATCCCGGCAACCATCTGGTGCAGAATTTACTGGTGCAGAATCTGGGCCGACGTATCCAAGAATCGCCCCAACTTGCCGAAGCATTGATCAAGGCCCTTGGTGGTGAGCAAGCGATTCAGCAGATCAAAGCCACAGGCCACAGCATCATTGAGAATGTTGAGCAGAGTGCTCAGGGTTCAGGGTCAAAACAGCAAACGGTTGAAGCGTTTGATGGTAGTACTATTAGAGGGGTAAAACAAAACATTGGTTAGGCGAGCAGGGATGCTCGCGCTCCTTTTTATTGGAGCACAGGCTTCTAGCCTGTCAAAATCGGGTAGGGATGCCCGTGCTCCAATATGAGGAGCGCAGGCTTTTAGCCTGATGTTATAAAGCGGAGACACACATGGCCCTTAGCAATAGAGAACGTGTTGGACGAGTCTTGGAAGCGGTAACTGCGGGATTAGCTCCATTTGTCGTGCGGGAGTTTCGTATGGTTTACCGGGGTGACTTTACGCGCGAGATTGATGCGGCACTTACCACCCAGGCATTTGAACTCCCCCGTTCTGCGCTCACCAGCGTCGAAAGCCTTACGGCCAGCCTGGACGCTCAAAACGTCCTCAACCTGATGATTCGCCGCTGGAGCGAGGTTTTCCAGGAGAAGCTTGGCCATGTAGGACGCAGTTATGTGGGCGAACTCTATACCGCCCGCGTTGATTGGGCCCACCAAAAACCGTTCAGCAATGATCAGGCTTATCGTGTTGCCGATACCGCCAAACGGCTGTTGCAAATGGTGAGTGCGGGGGAGCAGGCGGCTCAGGTAGATCAGATCGCCAGCGATCTATTACGTCTCCGTTTTGACGATGAAGCCAAAAAATCGAAGCAAGAAGCCGAAAGCCAGAAAACTCCCGAAACAACGACACTGGCCGGTCTCAAACCCTGGCGCGAAGTCGTCAGCCCTCACCCTGATGTGGCCAGCGGCCGCTACCTGCAAGCCGAATTCGCCGCCGACTTATCTCAGGTATTAGCCGGAACGGCCGAACGCGAGTATCAAGACCCGGTCGAGTTCTTCCGCCGCACCTATCTGACTGAAGGGTTGCTCAATATGCTGGCAACCGGGGTGCAACGCCTTACGTCACAAGGGGGCGACCCGGTCGTACAACTGCAAACGGCCTTCGGTGGGGGGAAAACCCATTCCATGTTGGCCCTTTACCACCTCTGTAGCGGTAAGGTCAAGCTAAGTGAGTTCCCTGGGGGCGAACGGATCAGTCAGCGTATCGGCCAGGTGGATTTACCCGAGGCCAACCGGGCGGTCTTGGTGGGCACGGCCTTGGATCCGTCGCGGCCGCGGGCCTACCCTCAGGCTACGGTGCATACGCTTTGGGGTGAACTGGCGTATCAACTCGGTAAAGCTGAAGGGTACGCCATCGTCGCCCAGGCCGACCAGAAAGGAGTCAGTCCTAACTCCAATACCCTGGTCGAACTACTAGACAGTTTTGGCCCCTGCCTCATCATCGTAGATGAATTCCTCGCCTATGCCCGAAATATTTACAAGGTGGATGGTTTACCAGCGGGTTCGTTCGATTCGGTGATGACCTTTCTGCAAGCATTGACAGAAGCGGTGCGCCGGTCTCCCGATTCCATGTTGCTTATTTCCCTGCCCGAATCCAACATCGAAGTTGGGGGCGAGGCCGGGCAAGCGGCCCTAAACACCCTGTCTCATATTGTTGGACGTATCGAATCGGTGTGGAAGCCAGTTACCGCGACCGAGAGTTTTGAGATTGTGCGCCGTCGCCTCTTTGCCAGCGATGTAGAATATGCCGCTCGTGATGCTGTTTTGCTGGCTTTCAACAATATGTATCGTAACAGCGCCAGCGAGTTCCCCTCTGGTGTCGCTGAACGGGATTACCTGGAACGGATGACCTCTGCCTATCCCATTCACCCGGAGATGTTCGACCGACTCTATCAAGATTGGTCAACCCTGGAGCGGTTCCAACGCACCCGTGGGGTTTTGCGCCTGATGGCCGCCGTCATTCACCAACTCTGGACACGCAACGATCCCTCCTTACTTATCCTGCCAGGCACGGTTCCTCTGGCCGCTTCACCGGTTCGCAACGAATTGCTCCGTTACCTGCCTGATACCTGGACCGC
Organism: Chloroflexota bacterium; assembly: GCA_018004935.1. Classification (GTDB taxonomy): domain Bacteria; phylum Chloroflexota; class Anaerolineae; order Promineifilales; family Promineifilaceae; genus Trichofilum. Next base: position 11,572 of record JAGNBF010000100.1, read on the forward strand.
CGTTTTTGACCGGGATGTGGACGGTACAGAATCCTTGACCTGGGCGATTGATGGCGATGTTCCGGCATTAGGTCGCTATGCCGCCACACGTCGCGTAGCCCGTACCATTTTTATCGGCAGTGCGCCATCGGTAGCCGGGCAACAGGTGCGGGGTTTGGAAGAGATCCGTGTCCGGTTGGGTTGTGCCCAACCCGGCGAACCCACAGCCATCTTTGGCGATGCGCTGCGGCGGATGGGCAGTCAACTGACCTATCTCTATACCGATGGCAGTCGCTATTGGTATGACACCCGGCCCACCGTCAACCGGTTAGCCCGTGACCGGGCACAGGGATTTCCCCAGGCCGAAGTGTATGCCGAAATCATGCAACGGTTACGCAAGGTCAGGAAAACGGGCGACTTTGCCGCCCACCATGTTGCTCCCTCAGACAGTAGTGATGTGGCCGATGATGCCCGTGCCCGGGTGGTGGTGTTACACCCTCAAGAAACCCATAAACGGGGCATGACCGATACTTCGGCCAGCCAAATGGCCCGGCGTATCCTGGAAAGCCGAGGGAACGGCCAGCGGCTATACAAGAACATGTTGGTGTTTATTGCCCCGGATGAAAGTAATGCGGAAGCTCTGGACACGGCCGCGCGTGAGTATCTGGCCTGGCGTTCCATCCAAAACGAAGAAGAACCCCTCAACCTGGATGCTCAACAACGTCGCCAGGTCAAGAACAGCCTGGAAAAAGGCGATGAAACAGTAGACCTGCGCCTGCGGGAAACCTATAGTTGGCTTCTTACGCCTGTACAACCAGAGCCGCTAGGCAAAATCGAGATTCAAGCCAACCGCATCAGTGGCGACGACAACTTCTACGACCGGTCAGCCCGCAAACTGCGCCAGGATGGTCTGCTCATTACCGACTGGTCGCCAGACATCCTACGTATGGAGCTAGATCGTTACATGTGGGGGGAAAGCAAGGGCTGGAACATTGGTCTCAAACAGTTATGGGAATACCTGGCCCAATATTGTTATCTGCCCCGCCTACTCGATCAGAATGTCTTGTTAAAGACAGCACAAAGTGGTATTGCGCGTTTAGATGCCCCTTTTGCTTATGCCACCGGCATCCATCCCGATGGTTATCACACCGGCCTGGTCCATCGCATGCCCGGCCAGGTCTACTTCGATGAACGGAGCATCCTGGTTCACCCCGATCACATCAAGGAACCACCCCCGCCACCGCCTAAACCAGGTACAGGCCCGTTGCCCGGTATGACAATACCACAACCTAAGCCTGTTACCGATTCTAGCCAGTCTCAGCCACCCGAACCGCAACCGACAACTCGCTATTATGGGCGCGTTTCATTAAACCCACAACGGGCGAATCGGGAAATGGGGCTAATTGTTGAAGAGGTGATTGAACGGCTGACCAGCCTGGTGGGTTGCGAGGTCGAAATTACCCTAGAGATTAAGGCCCACCTCGGTTCTGGCTTTGATGAAAGCACCATCCGCACCGTCAGCGAAAACAGCCGGACACTTAAGTTCACAAGTCATGAATTTGAAAAATGAGATAGACGATCGAAGAAATACTCTATTTCACCCTAAACTATTCATAATGTTAGGGATAGTACCATTAAAAGACCGAAATAGGTCATTGACTTGCAATCACACCAAATGGTAATTGATAAGTCTCCATTAGGTGGTTCTCTGTGACGCTAAGCAATTGGAGCTGATCAATACTTGGTGAATTAGATAATCCGGGTTGTACAGCAAAAACACGGAGTCTAACCGGAAGCATTTTGCTCTTTTCCCTTATTGCGTTTAGTCTATTTGGGTCACCTACTTCAAACCGACTATATTCCTTCCCCTCCCTTTTTCGTGGATTACGACGGAGTAGATGACTAAATAATTCTGTAATATTCTCCTTCCAACGAATACTCTTTTGGGCTTGGCCACAAACTTCGTACAAGTCCTTGATCCTTGCCCCAGGCCTGTCTTCTGAGGAATATTTACAATGATAAAAGTCTACGTCAATACCATCAGGTAAATCTCGAATTGTTACTACGTCTGCGGCTTCACCTGAATCATCATCATCGAACACAACATCATAGCTGTCAACCAATAACCTATTAATCACACAATACTGAATGGAATCACGAGACTTTTCTATCCCTTGCGATTCCTTCTTAATATCAGTACCCGACCAATCCCATCTGATAATCTTAGATTCATAGTAGGGTTCAACTTGGCGTTTTAACTCAACATATTCATTGCCGCGCAAACACGATCCATCAACAAACCATATCACTGGTGGGTTCTCGAAGAAGAACTGGTTGGCTGCAATAGTTCTCCGACTGTGTTCTATTAATACTGTTTTTGAGTCCGCGCTTTCAAAATAGTAGTTATCTCGTCCGTTTCTTTGGAGCAGGCGAAGAACAAACGTGGCCGACGTTTCCGTTGAGCGAATTTCAAATTCAAGGTCATTTTCTTTGCTAGGGTTGAGCAAGCACAACTCCACCTGATGTAGATAAAATGATGCTCCATTAATAGAGATACGACTTGATATTTCCGAGTTGTTAAACATTGTCTCCGGCCAGTCAACTGCTATTGGAAATTTAAGTGGTCGTTCGGATATGTTTACTGGCACTATTGTTCCCCTCAGAACTTCATCAGGATCAATATTCTCATCAAATACCTTGCGTCCAACTTCACTGCACCATTTAGTAAACTCGTTAATGTTGCACGTCTGCTTTGACCAAATTCTACCCTTACTGGAACACCCAATACTGGTTTTCATTCCCCCTTCATAACCGGCACCAAACGCATTGGTTTTAGATGCTCCTTGACGCTGTACGGTAGTAATAGCCGGTTCTACATCCGTCCCTGCTCTCATCGTATAACTTACCAGTCGGCCTCTCTCCTCTCTCAGGCCAACGTTTTGAAGTCGCAACCGATTGATGCCAGCAAGGCAACGGAAAACGCTATTTCCCTGCACCAAAATAGCATCCTGTCCCCCAATGGCTTCTGCCATTTGGTTGAAATAACCTCTGTTGTCAGAGTGGTTGATAAAAAGAAGTCCTTGAATCCGGTCCCAATAGGCCACATAGAGTTCCAATTGCCACTGTTGAAAGTCAGCATAATTTATCCAAGGAAGCGATAATTTTTTCGCCGTTAAAACAATCATAACATTATGTTGAGGGCTAGTGTCATGCTTGATCCAATCATAAGAATCAGAGTTCTGAATTCCCTTCATAAAATTGTTAGGATTCCATTCATCGCACTGAGTCTTGTAAATAACAGTGCTCATAGCTATTTTTACATTTTGTAAAGGGATGTCTTCTTTCAATTCAGAAAACCCTGATAGGAGTTCCCATAAATTAATTTGATCTTGAATAAGCGTTTCACTACTTCGACGTAACAATGCGTTCCAATCAGCATCCTGAGCGTAGAGGTTTCTCAACTCATCTTGAACTGCAACGTCTGCAATATTGGCAATAAATGTTGCATTTCCTAAATCTGGACGCGAACGAGTAAATCGACCAGCAAGTTGAAGTGTAACAGGTAAACTCTGTCTAATATCGTGAAATGCTGCGATTTTCAGTTCTGGTAGATCAAACCCTTCTCCTAACATGTCTACACATACAACAACTCGTGTTTGCTTGTTTATAATTTGCTGGCGAATCGCTTCGCGCTCCTGTTGAGAGGTAATTCCTGTATGAATTTGGACAGGAAGATATTCTGGGTAGTTTTTATAAATCTCAAACACTTCATTGGCACGGGTAATGCTTTTGACACGTGCCATTATGATATGGTTGTATTGTTGTGAATCTTCCCGGAGTTGTTGTATCGCTTTTTCTGCAATCATTAAATCTGCTTTGTCAGGAGCAAATTCCATAACGGGTCTAAACTCAATTGGCCTGAAATACCCCTCTTCCTGCGCCTTCTTCAATGGGTAATTGAAAATGATTTTGCCTCTAATTGGTTTACCATCGTTTCTAAATGGTGTGGCCGTAAACTGCAGAATCGTACTGTCTTGAAACTTCTCAACGAAGTTAGCCCACGTTGGAGCCGCAATATGATGAGCTTCATCAATAAATAGATAGGGACTATAACGGACAATCTGATCCTGGATATCTGGCTCCGTCTGGGACATGATTGCCATTGTAGAAATAACGACTTGGCATTTAGCAAAAAAGTCATTGACTTCTTGCACTGTTTTGGGGATATGCCGCAAGGTACCAACAATTGGATACAAGGCGTTATCCGATACAACCCCAATCTTTTTCAAAACACCTAGCGTCGTGAACTTTTCTGCGATTTGAGTTCTGAGTGCATCTGTAGGGACAATAACTAAGAGCCGTGTACAACGTTTCGTAACCAGAACAGATAACATTGTTTCAGTCTTACCTGTTCCGGTTGGCATGACCACTGTGGCAATTTCGTTGGATACTGCCCAATGAGCATGTATTGCATGAATTGCCCCAATTTGGGGCGAACGTAGGCCTTCTATGTTGTATTCAGCTTCTTCTTCTTTATAGTAAAAGGCTTGCCACCATGATCTTATCGTAGCACCAACCTCTTCTTGGAAATTGATGGGAGACCCCAATATTTGTGAAGGATGCCTAAGCTGTTGAATTAAGTTTCCATTTATGCTTTCGTCAATAATATGAGCAGAATAATTCAGCATGGAAGTTGTCAGAAGATTGGACACGAGTAGCTCCGATGTTAGGCATTATGATGCCATATTTGTTATTTATCTTGAATCAACAATATCGAAACGTTTATCCTTAATTGTAACACACACTGATTTCTCCTAACTTTGGCTGATAATGAATTTTAGTTGCTCTGTTTAATCAAAGGCGATGTGGTCGGTGCAATGATAAAACTTTGTTTGCTCAATCAGCCTATAGGTTCCAGTCTAATGTGTATGATTTAATCAGTCCCCTTTTGGCAACTGCGAGCTGCGTTAGACTAATCGCCAACGAAACATAGAAAACCAACCCTCTCCTATCACCATGCCCGAACCCGACGATAAATCCCGACTTATTTCTTTGGCTGACGCGGCTACCCCCCTACCCAACTTTGCTAGAGAATATCCCATGTCCCCGACAGACTGGCGACAATCCCCGGCTCATCTGGTCTTTCTGGCCATGTTCTTCAAGTCTCGCGGCCGCAATCAGGCATCACCCGGTAACGTTGATTGGAAACTACTTCTGGGCAAATAACAACAGCCTCAACCCCTCGGTTCGTCCCTGAGTTGGGACATTTTGTTGCCGTTGTGGGTTTGCACTATAGGAAGTTTCAAGAAAATGAATGCGAGGGCGAGGAACGCTCTGGCGTTTTGTGTTTGGGTGGGAGCCAGCTGTATGTCCAAATGGGCAGGCTGTTTCTTGCTCAGGTGGGAGTGCGGCCGCAACCAGTCAATTAAGGTAATTGAAATTAGCGTAATTTGAAGGGTACAAAGTAGCATGGTCGTCCGATTGTGAAAAGGTTGCAAGCATTTCGCTAGAGTGCTTGTTAGGAGCATAGGGTAGTTGCGACCTGTGTTATACTACTCGCCAACAAAACATGGAAAACCAACCTTCTCCTATCACCATGCCTGAACCCGACGACAAAACACGACTCATTTCTTTGACTGACGCGGCCGCGATATACGGATTGAGTCCTACCTACCTGCGGACTCTTGCCCAAAAAGGGAGACTGAAAGCACAAAAGGTAGCGGATTTATGGCTAACGACACCTCAAGATGTTGAGGTTTACATCCGTAGCCGTCAGCAGCGCGGTGTCTTTCGTAGAGACATTCAGATTGATTGACAATAAGTCTTGAGCGACTTATAATGCCCCCAACTGAGCACCCCTAAAATGCAACATGCGTAAGATGTTGGTAGCACCTTACGCACGTCTAACCGGTAACCTGCTTGCACAGGCCACCGACTGCTTTCTAGTGTAGCACAATCAGTTTTCCTGTCAGCATCCAGCTTCACCGCTGGTTGTTTGTCATTGGTAACTGATCATTCTTCACTACCAGTCAAAGGCCGTTCACGGAAACCGTGAACGGCCTTTTTTATTGTCTGGTTGGGGCTATTCAGTTCGGAATTGGCGGGCATTGCTCTCTTACTCTCACCCACCGCCAGTTCCGTTACCGCTCAGGCTGTTGGCTAGTAAAGGAGAATAGCCCATGAACCCCCTTCGTTTTGTCCGCACCACCCATGTTAATGGCCAGATGCGTTCTTTCCCCCGTCAGGCATGGCAATTCTGGTACAGCACCGGTGGCATCGTTGGTGAACTCGTTCGCCCCGAAACACCAATGACCCTGGCGGAGATTGCGGCCGCGTGCCGAGAATCTGCCTTTGACACCATGGCTGATGGCCCCCACCCCGAAACCAACGAAGCTTTCGTGGCCTGGTGTCTGGTGAAGCTGATGGAATACGGCATGGTCGCACCAGTTCTGACGCCTGCCTTAGCCACAACCGGACTGTGCTGGGATGCTCTCCTGCCCGCCAGTTTCCAGCCTGCCGAATGTTAACCCTTTTCCCGCCCTGTTTCTTCTGCCAACTGCACTTTTCATCTGGAGTATCTGATGAACCGAACCAACACCCTCATTTCTACCCTGACTGGTGTCCTTGTTTTTCTACTGGCCGCGGCCGCGTTCCTGCTCTCCTTTGACGCCCTGAAACACCTGGCCGCAACTAACGGCATCCCCGCTGGCAAGTCCTGGATTTACCCGGCCATCGTAGACGGGGCCATCATCGTTTTCAGCCTGAGTGTCTTGCAAGCCAGCCTGAACCGCCAGCATACCCTCTACCCCTGGATTTTAGTCGGGGCCTTTACCGTGTTGAGTGTCATCCTCAACATCGTTCACGCCCCCGCCACATTTCTTTCTCGTGTTCTGGCCGCCATTCCCCCATTGGCTCTGTTTCTTTCGTTTGAACTGCTCATGGGTCAGATCAAGGGAATCGTTCAGCGTTCAGGGGCGGTTCAAAGCCTTCAAGAACTCCTGGCAACGATTCAGAACAAACGGGCTGAACTTGATGGGATGATTCGCAAGCGTCAGGCTGAACTAGACGTTATGGGTCAACAACACCTTGCCGATGTTCAACGATTGACCGCTCAGGTTGAACAGTTAACGACTAAAAAGGATGCCCTGGTGGCCGAACTCCATGATCTGCGTCAGCAACGAAGCCTGCTACAGACGCCTAAATCACCCAATTCTGACAGTATTGAACGGGCCAGGGCGGCTAAAGAGGTCAACAAGCGTAATTTGATGAACGCCTTGCTCGTCTACCTGGCCGATCATCCTGACGCCAGTTTAAGCGAAATGGCAACGGCCATTGAACGATCCAAAGCGACGGCCAGCAATTACGTAAACGAATTACAGACTAACGGTCAACTGCACAAAAACGGTCACGGTTGGGAAGTCTTGTCCCGGTGAACGGTGTACGTCTATCCGTTCAACAGCCGTGTTTCTTTTATCCGTGTCCCCCGTGTTAATCCGTGTACCAATTCTGAGGTAAACCCATGACCCGCTTTCTTGTCCTCACCCTGCTGACCCTTATCGCCCTTATCATCCTGGCCGTGGCCCTGAACGCTCCCCGTGTCGCCGAAGCCCAGGCCCACACCGCGGCCGCGACGGCTATGCAAGCCCAAGCCAACGTCACCGGGCTGGCCGTGCTCGGTATGACTTGTCTGGCGGGAACACTGGGGCTGGTCGTCGTGGCCGGTCTGGGTTTGTTCGGTTGGCTGACAGTTTCAGGCTACTGGCCCACACGCGGCCGCGTTCAGCCACTATCTCATCTGCGGCCGCGTTTACCGCAATATCGGGTGCGCTTGTCTGCTAATGCCCTAAGCCAACAGCATTCCCTGGTACCGCGCACACCCCAACCACCGGCCACGACCTATGCCTACCCGGACGAGATCGAAATCGTCCCTTTCACCATTCCCCCAGGTTGGGAAGACGGTGAATGGCCCGATGTGTTTTGGACTGAAGAGGGCCGCTAGCCAGAAAAAAGCCAACAGCAGCGGCCAACGGCCAGCAACCATTTGCCAGCCGCTAGTGGCCAGCGGCCCCCAAGTGAAGCCTATGCCTACTCGACCCTTCATCCCCACCCTCGCCCTTCTTACCCTGCTCTGGCTTTCCGCCTGTGGCACGCCTTCCCCTGTGCCCCGCAACGCTCCCGACGACCTGCAAGCCACAGCCGCCTGGGATAGTTACCGGCTCGCGGCTGTAGGAACACAGACCGCTTCAGCCCAAGAAGCCGAGTTCCTGGCTCGCTCTATCGCCGCCACGGCCCAAGTTGCCACGACCGAGGCGGGCTACGCGGCCGCGACCTACGCCGCCCAGTCTACCCGCATGGCCATCGAAACTACGGCCACATTTCAGGCTTATCAAGCCACGGCCACCATCGCGGCCGCGCAAGCCACCGGTACGGCGCAGGCGGTTCAGGTAACGGCTACCTTCCAGGCAGGTCAGGCCACCTCGACCGCCATCGCCCAGGCTACCCAAGATAGCATCCGGGCCACGGGTACGGCTCAGGCAGATTTTGCCACGGCCACCACCCAGGCCGCGGCCGCGGCACGGGAAGCGATGCGTTTGGAGCGAGAACGGAAGCTCCAACCCTTGAAAACCTATGGCCCTTGGGTAATCGGCGTGGCCCTCACGATTCTTATCACGGCTCTCGGCAGTTGGGCCGTCCTCATTGCTGTCCGCGCCTGGGATGCCCGTCACCGGCTGGTTCCCACCGGCCCCTTTGGTCGGACCCTATACATTCAAGATGGCCCGAAGGGGCAAAGGACGATCCTTGACCCTGGCCGCATGTTTGGCCCGGTGGTGGAGATGCGACCGCAAGGCACGCTCATGCCCCAACTGACCGCTCCCGAACTACAAAACATGACCACTGCTCGCAATCAAGCGGTTGAACTGCGTCAGGCGTTCCATCCCCCCTACCCTATCGTGATGCAGCCGACTCGCAACACCGGCCACATCCGCCAACTCGCCGCCCCTACCCACACACCCGTGCGTGATCAGTCTCAGTTCCAACTGCCCGTTGACGCAGGCTTGCCCCCATCCGATGCCCCTTGGTCACTCTTTTCAGCCTGGCAGGGTAACGGCATCCCATTGGGGTTAGGCGCAAACGGCTTACTGACCGCAGATCTGGAGAAATACCCTCATTGGCTCATGGCTGGGACGACTGGGAGCGGCAAAACACGGTATGGCATCTGGCCGCTCCTCACTTCGGCATTGGCGAATGGCTGGCAGGCCATCATTTATGATCGGTCGGGACTGGATTTTCTGCCGTTTGACGATCATCCCAATGTGCATACCGTTCTGTTGCCCGAAGCCGCGATAGCGATTGAACAACTCGCACTACTATACGAACTTGTTCAACGAAGACTGGCAATTCTACGCCAGCTACGCACCAGCACCTGGGATCGAATTAACTTACCGCCCGGTACTCCCCACCCCGGCCCGCGGATTCTGGTTGTCATTGATGAGTTTGCTAATCTGGCTGATGCTCTGGAAGGTAAACAACGGGAAGCCCTATGGCGAGTCGCACGGATGGTAGCTGCTGAAGGTCGGAAGACCGATATTCATCTAGCTTTAGGTTTGCAGGATCCTTCCCACAAAAGCATTGACCTGCGTATTCGTCGCAATTGCACCTCGGTCGCCTTCCGCGTCAAAGACCCCGACGCCAGCCGGCTCGTGTTGAGTGCAACGGGAGCGGAGAAACTGCAAGATCGACAATTCATGGTGGTTTTCGATAAGTTGGTGCGGGGTGTAGCCTTTGCCCCCAGCGAAGTGGAGATTCGCGCCTTTCTCACCAGTCGCCCGGTGATGACTCACCCGGCTCCGACATGGCTAGGGGAATCAGCCTCTGAATCAGGTTCCCTTGAGGAAACAGAGCCGGTTTTTGTTGGCCCACCCTTTGTTGCTCCCGTGCCCCGCGAGGTGGGGCAAAGTGGTGCGTGCACCGGTGCAAACACCGGTGCGCACCAGTTGCACCAGCCACACCACCCCGAACTGGCGTTTTCTACGGCTTCTGAAACACCGGTGTGCCCCGTAGACCTGGTGCTATCCCCACAGATGCCCTTGCCTCTGCCAACCAATCGCGCCCCTACGCCGACAGAGCAGGCGTTTATTCGTCAGTTGGCCGAGCGGGGATTATCGCGTAACCGCATTTGTCACCGGGTTTATGGTTTTAAGAACACAAAAATCTTGGGCTGGGTCAATGACGCACTGGCTGAACTCGATGAGGAAGACGATGAAGAGGAGACACTCCAAGAGCGTATTACTGCCTAAAAAGCAAAACGACACCAGCTTCCAGGCCAGTGCCGTTTAAGTGGCTGTTCTTGAGCGATTGAGTGATAGAGCTGACTGGACTGACTCTGGAGAGTCCTCTCGCTCTAGCTCTTTCCTCTAGCTCACCAACCCACAGGTTGTTCTAACACCATCCTCTCTGCAAAAAGGTCCCTTCAGTGGGAAGGGCTTTGTGTTGCCTGGGGCCGGACAAGAACAGCTAGAGCGTATCACGACAGTCCACGACCTGTCAACAAAGTTCTATGCCAGACGAGGTTACTGCCCCCACCCTACCGCCATCATCGGCGTTACGCGAGGCCAATGCCCGGCTCCTGGCGTTGCGCGAGTCGTTGGGCGTTGCCGCGCCACCCCCCTTTGTCCCGGACGCGGCCGCACCCTCAGCCGTTTCCTCACCCATTGCCGATCCCCCCACTTTCCCCCTACCCCACCACCTGGGTTGGGAAAGTGAGGCTGTGACCAGAGCCATCCGCCGGGTCTGCCAGCGACAGCAGAAAGCGCTTGACGCGGCCGCGGACAGACACACGCCCCTTCTACCGCAACCGACCCGTTCCACCTCGTCTACGCCCTCGATAGCGGCTGAGGCCAGCTCCCGGCCACGCGATCCGGCGCGGGTGACGATCAAGCTCTATCCCACGCTGGCCCTGGCGTTGCTCAAGCAGGAGCAGGTGGCTTGCGGCCGCGTTTGGCTCCTACTACGTTATCTCGACGAAGCCGGTCGAGGCTGGGTAGCCCCGGATATAGCCCGGCAAACCTTTACCGACCCAGACTCGCCGCTTTATCTCTTTGGCGAACGGCAACTGCGGAAGTTGTTGGTCCAGGGGGATGGGCTGTTCTGGCAGCGGGACGAAGAACACATCTGGCTGGCGGGGTTGGTGCGGGTCGCGGCCGCGTTGAGCGTGTTCAGGCTCTCAGGCAAACCGGTAGCCTTGCCGCTTAAGGTGTTACTTGGTCCGATTGGCGACGTTCGTGCTCATCTGTACGCCAGCTTCCACAGCGGCCGCACCCGCACCGAACGCACCGGTTCCCAGAGTTCGCCCATCAGTCGGGACGCGCTTACCGACCTCTCCGGTATCTCTCCGCGCAGCCAACAAACCTACGAGCGGAAAGCCGACGTCACCGTCAAACGCAACCTGGCCGTGGGGTCAACCGTCGGCGCTGTTTGTGCCCAAGGACAGGCGTGGCAACATGGCAAAGCGTTGTTTCCCTTCACCGACTTCCGCGGTCGCCAGGGGAAAGTAGGGCAGACCTACTACGCCTGGCAGTTACCTAACAATTACTTCGGCCCTCATGCTCAGCTGAGTCGCGGCCGCGTGCGCCACCATAATCGCCAACTGGCAGACCTGCGACACAAAGGGGACGTGGGGAACGGGCAGAAGGTCGAGATGGCGCGACGGTATTTCGACAATGGGGCTGAGGCAGAAAAGGGATGGCGGAAACGCGGCCGCGTGCCGGTGTATTGGCCGGGAAAGAAAGGGCGCGGCGTGGTGCTGTGGTGGGTGATGGAGGAGTCGGTGTGAGTGGGTGGAACAAAGTTGCGGGGGTTTATAGGGGAAGAAATATGCCTTTATTGAGGCGTAAAGGGCCATTCTTGCCTACCACAAACGTCCGTCTCTGACCTGGAGCAGATAGCTACCTCTGGTTGCCTTTCACTGTCCCCTGAAGGATAATTACGCTTCTCATAAGCCATATGGCCCTTTTGTAGTTCCTAAAATTATACTGAATCTAAAGAGTGATAGGTGAGACCATGTCTTCCCCCGCAGACGTATCCACGCTGGTTGATATTTTCACCATTGGACAATTAGCCTTCAATCAGCTTGATCCACCATTTACCATGCAGGTAGCCCAGGCAATGGAAGAAGCGTATCAAATCACCCCTGATTTTATTGGTACACCATACGAATATGATCCCAAGCGCATTCAGGCGTTTCACCTGTACAAAGAGTTGACCTACCTGGCCAACCGCCGTTGAGGCATTCCCTCGTCTTGATTCACATCCGTTTTTAGAAGCGTTTAGGTTTCCATTGCTCCTGCCGAGGCAAAACCTTGTCTCCCTTACCTGCTATTGGCCGGGGAAGAAAGGTCGCGGGGTGGTGCTGTGGTGGGTGATGGAGGAGCCGGTGTGAGCGGGTGGAACAAAGTTGCGGGGGTTGTAGGGAAGAAATTAGGCTATCAATACCCACTTACTCTGCATGGAACATGGGTGACAGAAAGGTGATGGCAAACGATCAGAAGGAACAGGCTTGTGACGATATTACAGCGGTGGGATGGTAAAAAAGTGTGACAGACACGCGGCCGTGGGTTACTCTTTTGTCCGGGGAAGAAAACGCGCAGGCGATACACAATATCTGGTTCCCTCGTTATAATCAGCAACTATCCTTTATCCTGACGTAATGCAGATGATGTTTATCATAAACACCCCTATGGTTATAGCTTATGAGCGACAATGAGACTCTTGTTCCCCAAGAACAGCGCACCATTACTTTCTACGGCGACGAAATCCCCGCCGTCGTCGTCCTAGAGCAAGGTGAACACCAAACTGTCTATGTCCCTCTACGCCCCATTTGTGAATACCTCGGTCTCTCCTGGCCATCACAAAACAACCGCCTTTCCCGCGATCCTGTTCTCTCGGAAATTGCCATGTCCGTATTCATTACGAATACAGACATCGATCCCCAAAGCAAACGGCCGCGCACCAGTACCATGACATGCCTGCCGTTGGAATATCTGAATGGTTGGCTCTTTGGTATTAATCCAGACCGAGTTCGGGATGACATCCGGGATAAAGTCATTCGTTATCAAAAAGAATGCTACAAAGTCCTGGCGGCCGCCTTTCTTGAACGAACCCCTTCAGCCGATTCATCCCCCAACGCGGCCGCACTTATCCAAATCCGCGAGATGGGGCGTGCCATTATGACGATGGCCGAAGAACAGTTGAAGTTCGAAGCCCGCCTCACCGTGCACGACCAACGCCTGGATAAAGCAGCTTATGCCTTTGCTGATCTGACCAAGCGGGTCAGTAGCATCGAGCAAAAACTGACCCCAGGCAACGTGGTCACGGAAGAACAGGCCAGCCAGCTCAGCCAGGCCGTTAAAGCGATTGCCCTTGAACTGAGTAAGAAGAGTGGCCGACCGGAGTTTGGGGCCGTCTACGGTGAAATGTACCGGCGTTATGGCATCACCGGTTATAAGTTCCTGCCTGCCAATCAATTCACCGACGCTATAAACTGGCTCAATCGCTGGTTTCAAGAACTTACAGATCTGTCTGGTGGGCCGTTCTGATAGTATCTGGTTGCATTGGGTACCCGGGCTTTTAGCCATGAGCAATTCGGCCTCTTGAATTGCTTCTATTGCCCTACGCAAGTATTCATAACGAAAATACTTCACTGAGTATTCCATGATTGGGTAGCGACCCGATGACCGTTTTGCCTTGCCGACTCAGGTCCAGAAAATCCCACCCGCCGCTCGTCAGCTACTGTTGGTTCTCCACAGCTGATAACGTGCGATCCCAGGTTGCTCTGTTACTGGCTGTGGGATTCTACAAGTTAGCCGCGATGCTGTTGCCGAATTCTGTTTGTCCTACGTAAGAATTAATAAGCCTAAATCTTACGTAGAACAAATGTAACGATGCACCCGACCCGTAGGCGATTTTGTCCGCTTGCCGAACTAACCCGACCTTCCAATCTTGCTCGCAGATAGTCTCCAATGCGGCCGCGAATTGACGGGGTGGCGTCATGAAGACGTTCCCCTGATTGGCACTCACTCCCCCCACCCCACTGCTTCTTGGCCTCTCTTTAATTTGAAGTGTTGACATAACGGATTTGCACACAATCGATTCTAAGCAAAAGTTTGTGGCGACGTTGGACGGATTTTTTGCCGCTTCTATAAAAGTGATTAAATTTTGCCTTATTGTAATCAATTGATTACAATTGATTATGCGTTGATTCTATGGTGAATCAATAACAATCAATTTTGGGAGCAAGGACGGCAAAAATGGCTGAAGCAATCACAATCGCAGTAGTGAACCGTAAGGGTGGTGTAGGCAAAACAACAACCGCGGCCTCGTTGGCACACGGGTTGGCCCGCAAGGTAGAGGCGGAGGGGGGAAGGGTGTTATTGATCGATCTCGATCCGCAAGGGCATGCCAGCCGGGTGTTGGGGGTCGAAGCTAACGGTGCTGATCTGGCCCAGCTGTTATTGGGCCAACAAACAATTAAACAAGCAGTTGTCAGTGCTGATCGTTCCAAGTCCGACGGGCCATCACGACCAAATCTATTTGTCATCCCAACGAGCAATGCGTTGGCCGCCGCCAAAACTCAGTTGGTGGTAAGCAGCTTCGCCCAAATGGTGCAGGGAGGGGCGACTGCCTCATTGGACGATTTGTTGGAACAACGATTGGGGAAGTTGCGCCAGGCGTTTCGGTATATTATCTTTGATTGCCCACCGAGTCTGGATGTTCTGGAGCGATCGGTCTACCGCATGGTGCAACATGCGATTGTGCCAGTAAAGACTGACTACCTGGGTGTGGTGGGAACCTTGCAACATACGACCGATATTGTGGCCGCCCAGACACAGGGGATGGATGTCCGGGTTAGCATGGTGGTACCAACCTTTATGCGTCCAAATGAAGTCCTGGCCCGTCAAGTTGTAGAGTCGTTGGTGAAGCAATACACCCGCAAACGTGTGTCCCGGCCGGTGCCGCAACGGGTGGCCTTAGAGCAGTGTGTTGCTGAAGGTAAAACTATTTTTGAATACGAGCCAGATAACGAAGCTGCCAAGTCGTATCAGGATTTGGTAGATAAGGTCTATGCACTATGAGTAATCTGGATTTTTTAGATGAGATCGAAGAAGCCATCCCCAAGGCGGAACCTAAAAGTGGTAAATCATCTGGAAAAAGTAAAAGTAGGCGCAAAACATTTGATCTTCCCATTGGAACGACCAGCGGCCGCATATTGGCCGCTAAAGCCATGGGCACAGAGTCCACTGTGGCCGGCCAGTACATTCGCCGGACATTTACCTTTCGTCCTGATCAATTAGATGAGGTGAATAAATTGGCCCAGGAGTTTGGTATCTCAGGTAATGATCTGGCGCGGTGGGCGATTGACTTAATGCTAGATGCAGTAGCCCAAGGAGAAGCTCCCCCTGTTGAAGAAGTGGTTGTGACCAAGCGTTATACAGGCCGATAATGTGGAGCAATAAAGAGAATCAATATTTGCCCGGTAAAAGACCTTATTTGATAGTTCCATTAGACATAGTCAGTAATTAGCCACAGCCAGTATCGA
This sequence comes from Chloroflexota bacterium, assembly GCA_018004935.1. Classification (GTDB taxonomy): domain Bacteria; phylum Chloroflexota; class Anaerolineae; order Promineifilales; family Promineifilaceae; genus Trichofilum. The sequence goes on from JAGNBF010000100.1 coordinate 27,146, forward strand.
ACCTTATCGAGGCAAAAGGGGTGGACGTTACGTCCACCCCTTTGGAGAATAAGCATGAACAACGAGCAAGCCCTGGTGCCGGTTGAGCAGAAAACAGTGGAGTTTTATGGTGATGAACTACAGGGGTTGGTTGCATAACCCACGATAGAGAAAGAACAGTGTATGTACCAGTGCGACCCTTGTGTGATTTTTTAGAGGTAGGCTGGACAGGGCAGAGGCGAAGAATTAATCGTGATCCTGTCCTGGCTGAAGAAATGCGACAGGTAGAAATACAAACTTCTGGCGGGCCTCAAGTGACGCAATGTTTACCTTTAGAATATTTAAATGGCTGGTTGTTTGGCATCAATGCGGATCGAGTACGACCTGACATCCGTGACAGATTAATCCGTTACCAAAGAGAATGTTATAAAATTCTTTCGGCCGCGTTCACCGAACCGCCGCTCCCTGTTGAGATTTCCTCTAGTGCATTAGTCCTCATGCAAATTCGTGAGACTGCCCTGGCGGTGGCGAAGTTGGCCGAAGAACAGTTAGCCATCATGCAGAGGCTGGACAACGCTGCCATCGTTATTGGTGATGTGCGCAAGCGAGTTACCGCGCTGGAGCAACAACTTGCTCCGCGAAACGCCATTACCGATGAACAATCGGCTGACGTGGCCAACAAGGTACAAGCCCTGGCCATGTATCTGACGGAGCAAGATAAGGGCAAAAATCATTTTCAGGCTATTTACGCCGAATTGCACCGACGCTTTAGAGTGAGCAGTTACAAGACGATTCGCCAGGAGCAGTACCAGGCTGTAGTGGACTTTTTAGATCGTTGGGCTAACGCGGCCGCGAAAGGGTAGGGGCGTGACCTGATCGTAATCTGAGTTTCAGTTGGTTGCCCATGGCCCGGTAATGCCTTCAGGCGGAACGCCCTCGCCCAAATCGTTCACACTGGCAATCTCACCTTCCTCTATCCAAACCTCAGCCACCTGCCAGTAAGGGATGGTGGGGACGGCAAAATCCACTAGCCAGCGTTCTGATTCATCTTCATCGGCTTCCACTAG
>JAGNBF010000101.1:0-23089 GCA_018004935.1 Chloroflexota bacterium
AGTCATAAGTTTTGAGTTGGGGGTGGAGGAGTGTGTGAGTGGCGGGTGTGTGAGTGGGGAGTGTGCGAGTGGCGAGTGTGCGAGTGGCGAGTGGGGAGTGTGCGAGTGGCGAGTGTGCGAGTGGCGAGTGGCGAGTGTGCGAGTGGCGAGTGTGCGAGTGGCGAGTGGCGAGTGTGCGAGTGGCGGGCTAAGTAACAAAGAATTGTTCACTGTCCACTGTCCACTGTCCACTGTCCACTGTCCACTGTCCACTGTCCACTGTCCACTGTCCACTGTCCACTGTCCACTGTCCACTGCCCACTGTCCACTGTTCACTGCCCACTGTCCTCATCTCTTCGCAGGCGCAGGCTAATCAGGATTGCCACCGCCGCCACCGCCGCCGAAATAACAAAGGTCTCGGCCAGGACGCGGACGGTGGTTTGGGTGAGGCCATCTACAATGGCTTGCTGATACACCGGATCGGTGAAGGGTAAATCGGGTAGTTGAATTTGAGTGCGTAGGGTATTGAAGCGGTCCAAACCCCAGGCGGTCAGGCCAGATAACCCTACGCTCATACCCATTAAGCGTAACACAATTACCAGGCTAGAAGCTACCCCCCGTTCATCATTGCCCGCCGAGTTGACAACTGCCGTGCCAATGGGCGAGATAACCAGACCAAAGCCACAGCCAAGAATGGCTAATTGCCAGGCCATTTGCCCATAAGAGGTATCCACCTGCCAGGTGAAACCCATCAGGGCAAAGCCAGTTACACAGGCTACCAACCCCAATAAAACCGTCGGGCGGTAGCTGTATCGTTCTGTTAGTTGCCCGCCGACATAAGCCATGAAGGCCATTGCCACGGTCAGGGCACTGAGCAATTGGCCACTATCCAGGGCCGCCTGCTCCAGGTCAAATTGGAGCAGATTGACTACCAGAGGCACATTTACCATTGCGATAATGAGGATGAAGCCGATGAAAAAATTGATAAAGACGGCGGCACTAAAGTTGCGTCGCCGGAACAGGTTCAGGTCAATGAGTGGGGTGGGGGAGCGGCGTTCGAGGAAGATGAAGGTGATGAAGGCGATCAGGGCAATAAAGTAGAGCGGGGTGGCGTAATTGGTTGTTTGTTCAGTGGGGAGCGCGGCGAAACCACCGGCCGCCCCCACATCACCACTGCTCAGCAGGGCGACGTTTAGGGTGATCAGGGCAACACTCAACACGGCGACTCCCGTCCAATCTATGCGGACCCGGTTGCTGGGGGCGGGGAGGTCCCGTAGGACAAAGTACGCGGCCGCGATACCCACCACACTCAATGGTATATTCAAATAAAACTGCCATTCCCAACTTAAATAACGTACCAACAGCGCCCCATACAATGGCCCCCAAATCCAACCCGCCGTGTCAATCGTACCCAAAATCCCCATCGCGCCCGCCCGTTTCTTTGGCTCATACACGTCCCCAATAACCGCCATGGCTACTGGAACCATCGCCCCGCCCCCCAGAGCCGTCAACACCCGTCCTACCAGGAATAGCGGCAGATTTGGGGCCAGGGGAATCCATAACGAACCGATAAGGAAAAGGCTGAACGCACTCATGTAAACGGTACGGCGACCAAAAATGTCACTCAGCTTCCCTACAAACGGCATGACTACCACATAAGCAATAAGATACGAGTTCACGATCCAGGCGGCGTCGCTCAATCCTTCAGGCAAAGGGATTTCCAGATCATAGACAATCTGCCGGAGCATAGTGGAAACGACGGTTAAGTCATCAGCGGCGACAAAAACACCATAAGCTACAACAGCCAGAATCAAACCGGGAGAGACACGAGAACGTTGGGACATGAGCAAATAGAGGGTGATGAGTGAGTGCGCTTGCAGAGGGAAGGGGGGAAATCCCTAAAGGCCGTTTATTTTTTGGCCATAGGAATATAGAGGGTAAACGTGCTCCCTGACCCATAATTACTGAGAGCTTCGACGCGGCCGCCATGCGCTTCGGTAATAAACCGGGTCAAAGGTAAACCCAGCCCCATCCCTGCCGCGAGCGATGGATTTTGGTTTAATTGCGTTACCCCTAACCAGATTGTCGCCAGCCGCTCTTCCGGGATACCTACCCCATTATCGCTGATGCGGATATACCCCATATCATCCATCCGTCCATAACTTATATCCACCTGTCCGCCGATCTTATTAAACTTGATGGCGTTATGGAGTAAATATTGCACCGCTTCTTGCAGGCGTTGGCTGTCCCCTCGTACGGCCAGTGGCTGGTGGGTATTGCCCTGGGTTGTCACCTGGACCCGTCGGGCTTCGGCCATAGCGGCAAGACTATTGACACCCGTACGTACAACATCATCCAATATTAGCGGAGCAAACTGGAATTCACTCTGTTTCTGAATGCGTCCCGAGACGTTAATGAGGCGTTCCATCATCACTTTAAATTCAGCCAATGGTTTGGTCAGGTGATCCGGCATGGTAATAAGGGCTTCATTCTGGCTGGCTTCGTTGTAGGTGCGTTGCCATTGGTTTTCAATGGTGCCCAACGCTTTACGCAGGTCAGGGGAAATCAGGTGAAGGAATTGGCGATACAGTTTGGCAACGGCTTCCCAGCGGGAAGCGCGTTCAATATATTCCTGGTGATTGGTAGATTCGCTATTATAGGTTTGGTTGAGGGCGGCGAATTGGTGGGACAGGTACAAGATGGGGCCTATCTGGGCCGCAAATTGACCCAGGCGTAGGAAATCTTCTAAGGTGTAGGTAGATTGCTCCTGTTTCGTACCCAAAGCCAGGACACCGATCAGGCAGTTACCCCCATGTAAAGGCAGGTATAACAGGCGATTCCATTGGCGTAACGTCTCTTTTTCCTCTGGGGATAGATCGGCAAAATCATTAAGGATGTCAATGTCATATTGCACGAGAGGTTGAGCCGGATTGCGTTGCAGGTAAGTAATGAAAGGACTCTGGTTAGAGAAGGTGGCTGGTTCTGGTAATTTATCGTTCAGACTGATCTGCGGCCGCAAACAGACCTGTTCCCCTTCCTCTTCTACCAGCATGACCCAGCCATCCTCAGTCTGCCATTGCTGTTGCACCCAGTTCAGGATTGTTGCCAGCAATTGTTCGGGTTGAGTAAGCTGGCCTTCTAAGCGAGTTGGGGGTAACAAAGCCTGACTCGTTTCTTCTTCTAATGGGGCCAAATGTTGGAAGAGGCGGTTGATGAGGCGATAGGCCAGGGCAATAAGAGCAGAAAAGGTTGCGGCCGCGAGGGTGAGACCCGGCACACCCTGGATAATATTATTGCCAACGCGGGTTTGCGTCAGAAAAAGAATACCCCCCAATGTCAGAACAAAAACAAAGACAATAAAAAACAGGCGCCGTACATTCTGGCGCAACGTTATTTGCAGGTCGGGCAGGCGATCACGGGTAAGACTGAGGGTGGCAACGGTTGCGGCCGCGATCTGCAAAATGGCGCTCATCTGCCACCAACCCTCACCCCCCCGCTGTTGTACCAGGGCTGGCAACCCCCCTAGCAAAAAACCAGTGAGCGCAAAAAACCAATAACTTACCTGGTTGCGGTACAACGAGGTCGGGACTTTGCGGAAGGCCTGCCGTGTTACCACCCAGGCCGCAAACAAAGGTAAGAACCAACTGGTGGCCCACAATGCCGCCCACATGTCGAATTGTCGCACCACACTATGGCCCAGCATAAATGGCGCAAACCGCACAATACCAAACTGGGGATCCAGGACAATAGCTCCTCCCCACAAGAGAACAAAAAAGGCCAGAGGCAGATTGCGTAAGGGCGTCGCCAGATCCAGATAAGCAGTAGTCGTGAGAAGAATACCTACCCCTATCAGGCCAAAAGCATAACGGCCAATAATCTGCCAGTTATACGTTACAACCACCGGCACATTACGGCCTAAAAAAAAGCTCAGGATGGTACTCGCCCATACGGCCGCAATTAGCAACGTCACTGTCCACCAGGTAATGATGCTAGAACGATGCTGGCGTTGCGGCCGCTGGATCTGCCCGATCAGAAACAAAAACGCAAAAGGAAGAAGGGAGAGGATTAAAAACTGCTGTGTAAGATTCATGCCCTTTGATTATCCCACATTTTTCTTTGAACTCACCACTCCATTTCCCCCATTTCCCAAAGATATCCCACAACCATATTTGGGATATATGTGGGATTCATGGCTATTACCCCGCCCTCATGCCTTTTTCTGACGCGACAAATACAGGAGTGTGGCCGAGAGAAGCCCGGCACTGGCAATAACAGACAAGTTTAGCCAGCCCACCTTCTTTTCCAATCGCTCCAGGCGTTGGTCTAACTCTTTGTTGGGGGCAAACTGAACCTGTAAGCGGCCGCGTTCAGTTGCCGTCAATACCCGTTCTACCTGGGCAGGCAACGAAATAAATAACTGGAGCCACTGTCGAGCCAATTCCCACCCTAACTGCTGAGCCTGACGCTGGCTAATAAACTCCTGGGCGAACTTCTCTATCTGATGCCACGGGTTAATTGTCGGGTCTAACAAAGAAGACATTCCCGAAAGAATCCCCATTGCTCGTCCCAAGTAAATAAAATCTTGAGGGATCTGAATGGGAAAGTCAAAAAGCAAATCCCGGAACTCCTGCCCAAATTCAGCGATTTCCCGAGGGTTGGGTTGGGCCAGGTCCAATAAATTCCGTCCCCACAACTGATCCAACAAACGGGCCATAGCCTGGGTAATCCGCTCCAGATCCGCAGTAGGCAGAAAAAAGCCCAAGTCCTGGCACGCTTCCATAAGACCACGGGCATCTTTTTGGCTTACACTGATGAGCACCTTCCGTAGATTCTCACCCATGAGCGTTTCCACGTGCCCCACCATACCAAAATCAATAAAAACTAACTGGAAAGGAGTTGGCAACAAGGTTTCTTCGGGATCAGGCCGGGGTAAAGGTTTAACAAACAAATTCCCCGGATGAGGATCGGCATGAAAGAACCCTTCTTTGAAAATTTGATAAAAATAAACATCCAATAAACGTTCTGCCACTGCTTTGCTGTCAATCCCGACGGCCTCAAGAGCAGGTAAATCGGTTAGTTTGATGTTTTCCACATTTTCCAGTACCAACACCTTGCCAGTAGTATGCTCCCGGTAGATGTGAGGAATAGAAACACCCGGATTATGAGCAAACATACGTTGAAACCGCTCCGCGTTATCGGCCTCGGCTTCATAATCCAACTCCTCCCATAGGGTACGGGCAAACTCATCCAACAGGGCTGGTACATCGGCACGGCGGCGAATGGGGCCATAACGCATAGCCCATTTGGCGACCACCCGCAACGCTTCCAGGTCAGTACGTACAATCTGGTCAATGGCGGGGCGTTGCACTTTGATGACTACCCGGTCCCCCAGTGTCCCATCGGGGGCAAACAGACGGGCGCGGTAGGTCTGACCTAGAGACGCGGCCGCGAGTGGTTCTGGCTCTATTTCGGCAAAACGGCGAGACAAATCGCCCAATTCTTGCAACAAAACCACCTGAATGGCCTCCGGTGGGGCTGATGTCACCTCATCCTGTAATCCCTGTAGCTCATCCGTTATTTCTGGGGGCAAAACATCCACGCGGGAACTAAGGAATTGCCCCAGTTTGATGAGGACACCACCCATTTCTACCGCCAGAAGGCGGAAGCGATGAGAAATCTGACGCCAGCGTCGCGGCCGCGAATGGATCACCCAGTGACTGGCTACCCGACGCAGAACAATATCCCACAAAATCAGATGCAAAATAACCCCCCCAAAAAAACGGGTAATCTTGCTATATCGTTGGCGGTCAATCGGTGGCGGTGGGGTTGTTGTTTCTCTCATGAGCATCCATGACTCCACTGAAAAAAGGTCAAAGCAGTTAAAAGCCCGGTTTCTTTCTCTCTGGAAGCGACGGTTAGATCAGTCAGAAACCGGGCTTATTGCAGTAGACTCATTCCTAAGCCGTTGCCTGAGCTTGTCGAAGGCGACGGACTTAGTATAGCTTTTAAGAAAAAGATTTTGACTGTACGGGCAACCCTTGTGGTTGCCCCAGTGGATGGCAGGCACAAGGCCAACCCCTACTCAAAATCATTATCTTAAGGTCTATAGTTACCTGGAAAAACAAAAAAGGCTTCACCTACCCGGTGAAGCCTCCTGAATTGTATGCCCCATAGGGGAGTCGAACCCCTGTTTCAGCCTTGAGAGGGCTGCGTCCTGGGCCGCTAGACGAATGGGGCAAATAGCACAAAGGATTCTAACAAAGGGCCTTAGCCCTGTCAAACCGTCGGAGCCAACCGGTAGGGCGATTGCATACTCACCAGAATGAACCCATCCCCCTTCCCGATTTCGGGAAGGGGGAACCCACTCGGCGGGTAAAATCGGGACTTCGCCCCGATTTTACCCGCCTTAAAAAACTCCCCACCCCCCAACGTAATCTTGAGCGCACATTAAGCCAGCGGAATAGAAAAATGGAATGTTGTTCCTTGCCCTAATTCACTATCTAGCCATATCTGGCCCCGGTGTAACTCAATAATACCTTTGGTGATAGATAACCCTAACCCCGTTCCTGGTGAAGTACGGATATTACTATCTTCAGAACGGAAGAATTTGGTGAAAAGCCGGGCCTGATCTTCTGGGGAAATGCCATAACCGGTGTCTTTTACCGAACAGATAACCATCGAGCGGGAAACCGTATTGCCATTCTCTGAGGCAGTAACCCCTGGCTGAACCATTACCATGACCTGGGTATCTGGGGGAGAATATTTATAGGCGTTGCTAAGCAAATTGGTCAGCACCTGCACCAGCCGGGAATGATCGCCCATAACCGGGGGTAAATCATTGGGCATCTCCAGATTAACCGAGATATTTTTGCTTTCGTGGATGCCTCGGGTGGCTTGCATGGTTTCGCTAACTACATTGGCAAAGGAGATGGGTTCCAGATGGACGTTTAGTTGATTGGTTTCGATGCGGGAAATATCGGTCAAATCTTTAATCAGATTATCCATCCGCTTAATATTGGCGGTAATTGTTTCCAGGAATGATTTTTGTTTGTCGTTGACTTCCCCGGTAAGCCCTGCCAGCATCAGGTCAGTGTAACCCCGAATAGCAGTGATGGGGGTTTTGAGTTCATGGGAGACCATAGAAACGAACTCGGATTTGGCCCGGTTAGCCTCATTAACCTGTTCATAAAGTTGGGCGTTGGCGATAGAGGTGGCGGCGACATTAACCAGACTCGCGGCCGCTTCGCGGTCTTCCTCATCGAACGCATCATAAGCATTACTTTCTATCACCAAGGCCCCAATGACCCGCTGTTTGTGACCAATGGGCAAGGTCAATTGAGAACGGGTATGGGGCGCGGCCGCGATATACCCCGGTTCATCCTTAACATTCCGTGTCAGGCGTGCTTCCCCGGCACGAATCACCTCACCCGCCACCCCTAACTGCGTGGCTTTCACATCTGCGGGCAAGGCAAAATCACGGGCATAATTTTCACTCACAAAAGCCGCAACACGCTCTTTATCATCCATCAGGAGAATGCTACCTGCTGTAGCTTCACAAATAAGCATCGCCCAATCAAGCGTCATTTCTAATACCCGGTTCAGGTCCAGCGTCGTATTCAAGTTTCGCCCTAACTGTTGCAGAATCGCCAACTCGTGGACACGCCGTTGCAAAGCCTGATCCGTCTGTTGGAGCAGACGGGCATTATCCATTGCTACAACAGCCTGCCCGGCAAACGTATTAATAAGGGTCAAATCCATCTCATTAAACGGTGCCCCATTATGTTTATTGACGATTTGCAGAACGCCCCAAACCTCATTCAAATGCACCAATGGTGCCGAAAGAATAGATTGGGTCGTAAAACGGGAACGGCTATCTACCCCGGAAAACCAGCGAGGGTCTTCCTGAGCTTTGTTGACGATGGCCGGTTGGCCGGTTTGGGCTACAGTACCCGCTACACCTGTGCCAATGGGTAGGCGCGTTCCCAGGAGTGTTTGGCCTGTGGGGCCACGCACCAGTTTAAATTCCAATTCTCCCGTATCCTGATCTACAATCAGGAAACTCCCGGCTTCGGCATTTAATAATTCAATGGACTTATCCAAAATTAAATCGAGCAGACTATCCGGTTCGCGGATGGAGTTTAAGGTACGGATCACCTCATTGAGTGTTTCTAATTGTTGCGCTCGTTCTTTGGTCTGTTCATTGGCCTGCCAGCGGGCCAGGGCTGTTGCCGCATTACTGACATAAAAGCTAAATAATTGCCGTTGGCGGTCGGTTGCGGGGCGGGTAGTGGGATTGCGCCGTACCTGCAACACCCCAATTGTGTCTGTCCCGGCATTCAAAGGGGCAACCAACCATTCCCCTTCTTTTTCATTTCCCACCTGGAGCATTTGCCCTTTGGTCAAAGCTTCTTGAATATACGGGTCCTGAATCATCTTATCAGGCCCTTCAAAATCACGGCGACGACGATCATTTTCTACGTAATAGGCCGTGTACATCTGTTTTGTGCCCGGCTCACGCAAGACAAAGATCACATTTCTGCTGTGCAACAAGTGCATACTGCTAGAAACAATGATTTCTAGCAGTTCATCTAGCTTCTGGGTCATGTTGAGTTGTTGGGAGAAGCGGCTAAGATCGTTCATCTCGGCCACACGATTCTCCAAACGGTGCATAGCCCGAACCCGGTCAATCCCTAACAAGGATTGATCCGCCAGCAGGTTAAGGTAATTGATTTCTTCAGCCGTAAACTGTTCAGTATTGTGTTTGCGGGAAAGGGTGATCCAACCGATGAGTTGCCGGGTGCTGATGAGAGGAACCAGAATCGCGGCATTCATTTTTTGGATGAAGGGTTGATGCGGCCGCCATTCTTCTGGCCAGGCTCGTTCATCTGTTAACACTAAGGCACCCCGATCACGGGATAGCAAGGTGACAAAGGGGTCTTCTACATCTACTTCAATATTTAGGCCAGTGGGGTGTGGTTTATAGACAAAATGCTCCATATCAGGCAAAAACAGTTGTACATCGGTATGGGGAACCCCACGGCGTACATATTGGAGCACCAGGGTGGCTCCCCCTTCCAATTCACCCACGGAAGTGAGTTCCTGATTATAGGTGTGTAAGAGCATTTCATATCGCGGCCGCCCTAAGATCACATCATCTACTAGCAACTGCACCCGTTTACGTAGAGGATCAAACAGGAAGGTAATTAGCAAAACCAGGGCAATCAGCAAGGCCGCATTGGCACCGGAAACCGATACCCCTAATACACCACTGACAAAAGCTGTTACCAGGCCTAAGGCGGCTGTCAGGCTAATTGTCAGGAAGCCATAGGTAATGGCGCGGCGTAGAACCACATCCACATTTAGCAGGCGGTAACGAATAATGGTGTACCCCATGCCCAATGGGTAGAGGATGGTGGGGGTAAACAGAAGTAGCGGATCAAAATGGACGTAACCGGCATTAAGGAACCAGATAATGATGGGGAAAAAAGATCCCGCGGCCGCGAGGGTAATGATACGTCCTTGTTGCCGGGCCAGCGGTACAGGAGAAGCGAAGGCCCGGTAAGCAAATAGTATCAGGGTAAGAATCATAGTTACCCCGTCCACCACATAAGCGACTCGCCAGGCGGTAACATAAAGCCAGGGCGCATTCTGGTTATACAATACGATTTGTGCCCATATGAAAAGGGGCAGGGTCACAGCTATGGGAACCCAACGCAGAACCGGAATGTTTTGCAGGATACTGGGCCGATGAGGAAACTCGATGGCCGTGTAAAGATTGGCCACACCGACAAACACAACCCCTGTCACCCAGAGACGCCCAAAAAACTGAGTGGTCAACATGTCAAACAGGCCCCCGATGCCAAAAGCGGCCAGTACGGCGAACAAAGCAAAATACTGGGCAACCGGGGCATCAGGATGTACACGAAACGCCCAAAAACCTACCAGTAAAATGAAGGCCCCAATGAGAAAAGAAAGGGAAAAGTAACGGCCAAACTCTTGACTGCTGAACGTAAAAAGAGGGAGTGTCAGGGTGCGGGAACTGCCATTGGGGTGGTCAAAAGTTATCTGCCATTGTTCGCCGGGGGTGGCGTTCTCTAATAGATCATCCAGTTGTTGTTTACTCGTAATGGGTGTGCCATTGATGGCCACTACACGTTCAGGATGGGCTAGGGGGGGATCTTGTAACTCCGAGGGCCAGGTGGCGTCGCCGTTGTCGTTTACCACCAGGTTGGGGTCGAGAAAAAAACCGGGGAAGGGGCGATTCCGTATGCTTAAAGCCAGAATGAGCCAGGCAACATAAATAAGACTACCGATGAGTAGTAAGCCACCAACAAGGATTCGACGTCTATGTTCGCTCATATTTTTGCGAGCACGATACAGTAGTAGAAATTCCCCAGTTGTTGTTCTTACTACTTATTGATCAAAAGGGGCGCCAACAAAAGGTGGTTACTAATCCAGTGTCCATCCGTGGCTACCCTATTTTGACGAACCCCTGTACTCTCGTCAAGGAGAGAAACGTGAATTTGATAGGAATTTAGTGCGAGATCGGGCGGAATGACCAGTGTATGGGTGTCTATTATCTGTTGTTGTGCCTGCCAATGGGCTGTGGGAGCCTCGCCATTCTGTGGACGACTATTGGCTGAGGCGTGAACGCGCCCTTCTGTATCTACCAACAGTACCTCAACGGTATATTGAGGCAGGTTGTTTTGTAGGGCTTGCCAGTAAAGAGTAACGGTTAAGGCATCACCCGGATGTAGCTCGCGGCCGCGATAAGTGTACCCATATAGTTCTATCTCATTGTTGAAATTGTGCATCTGTGGGTTCGGCACCGCCTGACTGATCGGTTCCAGTTGGAGTGTGCCCAGGGTTAAACTATCCCCTATTCCCTGCCCGGTAGCATCGGCGATGCCCAGGCGGTACCCTTCCGGAGCATACAACCCGATGCTAACTGTGACTGTTTCGGGTACATAGGCGGTTTCTGGCAGGTAAATGCGGATGGTATCTATAAACCGGTCGCCAGGACGCCATTCGCGGCTAGGAAAATTGCCTAACCCGGGGTGGGTATCTCGTTGTGTTACCATTAGCCCCAGGCTGTCCTGTAAATGAACAAAGAGCAGATAATTGCCCGGGGGTTGGCCGGTAACTTCCCAATAAAGATCAATATCCAGTGGCTCTCCGGGATGTAAGGTGGTGGTATTGAGTTCGTAACCACGCAGGTTGGCAAAAAAATCGAACTGGGCATTGGTGGGGTTGGGAATGGGGGTGGTGGAGCTAAAGGTTCGCGGCCGCGCATAAGCTGGTTGCAAATAGCCAAACAAAGCTACCAAAGAAAAGGCCAGCAAGGCGAAAACTGTAACCAAAGAGCCATAAACCGTTAACCGGGCCGATGGACGATTGGTTAATCCATCTGTGCGGGTTATAAATCTCCGGCCCGCCCCGTACACAAATGACACCCCCTGCACCAGGCCATAAAAAAGAAGCAAGGCCAGAGCAGGCAGACCGGGGAAGAAAAAACGCCCCATGGAACCGGCTGGACTGACAAGCATGTAGGCAAAAACAACTGAGGCGAAAAGGGCAACAGTGAGACAAAGATAAAGAATAGCCGGGAGTAAGGGGGTAGCAGGTGAGGATGGTATCTGGTGGCGTCTGATTTTGCTCCCATAACCCAAGATTTCTGCCCCCAACGCCGCGGCCGCGAACAAGGTTAGCCCCCACAGCACCTGATAAACAACCGCAGGCAATGGTATCTGTCCAAACCCAAACCGCCCCCACAAACTACTCCAGACAGATGACCATTCACTCCAGGCGACACCCAAACTTTCTCGGGGGTCTCGCGCTCCCCACAACTCGGTCACTTCTTTGAAACCGGTCGGATCCCCATAAACCAGATAGTTGCGCCAAAACCACCAACCTGCCACCAGGAAAGTTACTCCCACCAGGAGCAGGTTCACCTCCCACCAGAGCCGCCATTGTTTATGTTGCCAGGCCACCCAACAGATGACGGCTTCTAGCAGGAGCGCGGCCGCGGCCATGTTAAATTTACTCATCAAGGCAAAGCCGAAAACCAGCCCTAACCCCACACCCCAACGACGACTCAATCCCCCTGGTTCATGGAGCAAACGTACCCCGCTATAAGTAATGGCCGCCCCACTACAGGCGGCGATGATGTCGTTGTTGATAGCCCCGGCCATATACAGAAACATGGGGTTAAAGGCCACAAACGCGGCCGCGCCTGTTGCCAGCCACACCTGTTTCGGCCATAGCACCCGCCCCGTTGCCCAGGTCAGCCACACCACCACCGCTCCAATCAGCACATTGATCCCCCTGACGATATGAGCGGCCAGGGCATCACCTTGCCAGGGAAATTGCTCTGCCGCACTATGTAGATATTGAGTCTTGTTATCTACACCCACTTCGCCATAACGGTATGCCCAAAAAGCGTTTACCGGCGGGAGATAACAAAATTCATGATCCGGCTGAACCCAGATAGTCGCGATAGCTCCCAGAATATAAAACAGGGGGGGATGATGGCTTTGTGAACGGCACGCCTCTTCACCCTGTACTGGTAGGTGACGGTTTTCAACCAGGTAACGCACAAAACGATAATGGCGCAATTCGTCCGTCGCTTCGTATAGAGGATTTACGACGCTGTAAGCCAACCCCAACAACGTGAAAGCCAATAACAAGAAAGCGAGGTGATATTTTCCTGCGGCTAATTTATGTGTCCGGGTTTGGTGCATGGAATTTTCTCAGTGATCACTGACTATACTGGTAATGGGCATAATCTGTGGATTTTCGCCCTGTTGCCTTATGGCCGTGTTGGGTATAGCCGAGGCCACCCCCACCCCTGAACCCGCTCCCAGGGGGGGAACGATTTCTGGCGTGGTTTGGCGGGCATTCGCCCGCCAGACCACGCTGTTGGTTTCCCCTAGGGGATAGGAATGGGTCTTCCGCCAGGGTTTACCCAATCTGTTATCGCCAACAACCTGTCATTTTATGACCGTGGTAAGTACTTGAGTTTAGAGTTCAGAGCCAGATCTAGAGGGTTTTCCGGAGTAATTTTCTCTCGCGCTCTCCTCTCGCTCTAAACTCCAGTAAGTATATACTGGCAAAGAATAACATAACGACTAAGGGCATAATCGGGCATTTTGAAAGTAATCGTCCCAAAATAAGTTCCGCGCAGACCTGACAGGTTTCCGAAAAACCTGTCAGGTCTAAATCGGAAAGTTATTTTTAGATGTTTACGAAGAGAACAGAACTTAATCTTTTACAGACCCTAACGGCAACCGTACAAAATCATCACCCTCTGTTGTGAGAATCCGTTGCCCGGTCATCGGATCATACAGGCCAAAAAGCGCGGCCGCAGGATTCAACTCATTCGCCAGAGGTAAATTGTGCCGTTGCAACCAACGATCCCCAGGATACAGGGTCACGGGGTCAACCCATAGACCATCATCACCCACCAGGAAATTGTTCTGCTCGTCTACCAGTTGGGCAAAAACGGCCAGTCTCGGCCCGGCATAAATACCAGGGGGAGGGGGATTGCTGATGAGAGGGATAGGGGGCAGATCGAGCGGCCGCGACAATTCCCAACCCAATTCTAACACCTGTTGCACCGGGTCAAAGCTGGCCCATACCAGACACAACCCATTTTGAAAGCAGATCGGGGTTTGCCAGCCCCGTTCCAGGGTAATCTGGTTAAGCGTGTAATCTCCGGCGCGGGCTTGCGGCACAGGGGTCAAATAGGCATATGACCATGCCGGGATGACGGGGTAGCCGGTAAAATTTTGTGCGGGTGCATAAGCCAGGTGAGTAATGAGGGCACGTTCGGGGTTGTACCAACGCGGCCGCAAGGCTCCATCTCCCCCATATTCCACCTCCAATGCCAGCCGATCCCACGGGCCAGCCAGAAATCCCGTCATACCAAAATCACTTAACTCTGGATGCTGAACCAGATAATCAGCCACATCCCCAATATCGGCCCGGTAGAGAAACCGCGTCATTCCCCGTTCCGCCCAATCCCCAAAATAAGCCGTCATATCCCGCCAGGCCAGGGTAGAAATGAGGACAAAGGCCAAAACCGGTAAGATGAAGCGTAAAAATGGCGCGGCCGAGGCAGATACTGACTTCCCTTGGTTTTGTCGTCCCAATGCCCATAAGGGCAAGGCTACCAGAATGTAGGTGGCCGGTTGGGCTACGATGGTATGCCCCAGACTGGCCGCCGGGACACTGAGGAAACCGGGTAAAATGCCAGCCCCCCACCAAAGCAAGAGAAAAAGGGATGAGAGATAAGGGCTTAAGGCTACCGGTTCTAACGTCGGGCGTATAAGGCGCATGAGTAAACACCCCACCTCATAAACCGCAATCGCTACCCCCAGCCAAAAGAAAATTGCCCCCACCAGACCAAAAACCGGGCGATTAGGGATGTTATAAAGCCATTCGTCGTCGCCAGTAACGTGAAACATACCTAATGTGCGCCAGGTGTATTCTGTAAGCAGAGAGAAATCCCCGGCCAGGGCTTTGTTGAGGGGTACACCTACTTCAGAAACGCGGGCTTCGGCTTCTGGCTGTTGACCTATGACTACAAAAAGGGGAATGACTAGCAGGATGGTGGTGAGGAACATGACCCCCATTCCCGGCCAGATGCGACGCCACCGCGGCCGCGCTACCACGATCAAACTCACGCCAAACCCTAACAAAATTAGCGGCACCCCCCGTGAAGCAAAGTAGACATAAAACCCCAGCCCTAAGAACACCCCAGCGCCCAACCACTCTTTTCCTGTCAGGCGCAAATCGTCCCACTTGTGACTACCAGGCAACCGGGCAAGCCGAATCAGTGCCCGCCACACAGCGATAAAGGCCAGCATCGCCAGCAGAGGAGTCATAATCTGGCGCAAGGCAAAACGGGAGTACATGAGAGACCAGAAGCTAAAGGTGAGAGCCGCGGCCGCGATCCAACCCACTTTTTCATCATACAACTGCCGACCTAAAATATAGAGCGCGGGAACGGTTAATGTTCCCGCAATCACCGCCAGGGCACGCATCCCCCAGGGTGTCGCTCCAAACAGGTGGTAAAAAATGGCGTTCAGGCCATGATACAGCCCTTCATTGCCCGAAGCATCCGCGTAGTAGAGCTGAACATCCCCATCCAGGGCTTTTTGCGAAATAACCAGCACATTAATCAACTCATCATCGCGCCAGCCGGGAGGAACCTCATCCAGACGCCACACACGCAGAAAAAAAGCCAGCAAAGTTAACAAAACCAGCCCACTGTAACGCCAGAGTCTCTTCCGCGAAGGGGTGGGTGTTGAGTCTGGCCCTGTAAATTGTTCGTTTGTTACCATGTTACCTTGTCAATTGCTCCCCCCCGCACTACTCAGGGGACGATGGTTATGGTTGTCAAAGGGAAGGTATCCCCCGCGGCCGCGCCGTTGCTCACCACCGGTAAACGTGGCCCACCCGGTTGATTGTAGTAAGCCCCAATGACTAAAGAATAGGTCGCGGCCGCGACCGTACCTGCTACCGGTAACTCATGCAACTGCAAAAATTGATCCCCAGCTACCCAGGTGGGCGCAGGCACATCCAACCTATCTGCCTGGGCCATTGGTATACCATCCCTACCCACAAGATGGCTAAAAAAAACCATTTCCTCGTCAGAGTGTAACACCTGCCACCAGGTCACCAACTGGGCTGTCTCGCCGGGGCGTCGTTGGGGCGTCAATAAAGCGTACCCCAACAGACGCACGGAATTGCCCCATGTTGCCTCGGCCAACTCAAATTGACCCTGCCACTGGGCTTGTATCTGTCGGGGGTCCACTTCATATACCCACACCGGCCTGTCCTTATCCGTTTCCCGTAGGGGCAATGTTGCCACCAACATGGCTGGGGATAAATAGTCGGCCAGGAGCGGGTTGAGCGGGGCAAAGCCGGAAAAAGTCACGAGGGCTGGCCCCGCCGCCGGGATCAAAAGAGCGCCCTGCCCATTGAACCAACGTAACCCGGCTTCAGGGTTTGTCAGGGTCATTTGAGCCACTGCCGGGCTGTGGAAGGCACCCGGCGTGGTAGTCGAGATCGCAACCTGAACGCGGCCGCGAGTGTTCACCCAATCAATTGTCTCCACCAGCGTGGTTTCATACTGCACCCGCACCTCGGGATGATTCGCCCAGGTGTCAAAATAATCATGGCCAGTATAAAAAGCCATCAGCCCCCAAAGCATCACAGCCATAAACACCCCCACACGTAACCCCAACTGTGGGTTTTGATGCCGCCATTTCTGCGCCACGGCTACCCCTTGGGTTAAAACCATCGCGGGAAACAGATACAACACCGGCTGAAGGGCAATTGCCTGAGTCGTACTGAGCATAGGCCCGGTGATGAGGGAAGGGAGTAAACCAAGAACCAGCCAGGCCAGGGCAAAAAAAGAAGCGTGGGCAGTCGGACGCTTCAGTCCCAGCCACAGTGTCAGTAGTAACCCGGCGTAAAAAAGCCAGCCCATTCCTGGATCAAGCCACGGTTTACCGGGCAGGTTATAGCGCCAGGCGGTATCTCCGGCGAAGGTGAAGAGGCGCAGTGCCCCCACCACATTGGCCCCCAATGCGGCCCACTCCCCTTGGAATGTCTGGGTTAAGGGGCCACTTAACTGCCCAATGCGCGTTTCGGCAGTGGGATGGGTGTATAGATAGCGGAAGAGAGGCAAACCAATCGCGGCCGCGATCAGCAACATGCCCACCGTTCCCCCCACCAACTGTCGGGCCACAACCCTTTGCCGTAACCAGAGTACAACCAGCCATACAGGAAACACCAGCCAGATAATCCGGGCGGGAATATAGGCATAGAAAGACAGCCCCAACCAGACAGCCGGGGGTAGAAACGGGAGAAGTTGGTGAATGAAAGAGGGTGACTGATCAGGTATTGACCGCATCGCCGTTGCGTATCGCACCCGTCGCCAATACCATGCCGCCGCCAGGACAAACAAAGTGGGTTGCAGTAGGGTACGCAATCCTTGCCGGGCGGTCATGAGGGGCCAAAATCCCCCGGCCAGGCCTGCGGCTGTCCATAAAGCCGTCGTTCGTCCCCAGGCCAGGCGGGTCCAGGTGGCCATTCCAGCGATAAGAAATAAGCTTAAGTAGACGCTGATCAAACGTCCGGCCAGGTAACTAGGGCCGAGTACGGTCATTAGACCAGCAGTCAGGTAATCATAAAGTGGCTCACGACCATACCCTACCGTGAAATAAAGGGGCCGCACCCCATTTACAACTCCCCAGGCCGAGAGGCCATGATCCGCTTCATCGTGAGTCAGACCCGGCGGCAAATCGGGCAAGGCGACCAACCGCAAGGCCGCGGCCGCGAGCAAAATCAGCACCATCCACACCAGATAACGTTTCATAGCGGGGGAGATGATACGATCATGGGGAGGGGGTTTCAAGGGGGAAACCCACCGGCGCGGTTTGGGGCGTCCGCCCCCAAACCGCGCCGAAAAAAGCTCCCCGTTCCTGGGGGGCGGGGTTAGGGGTGAGGCTAGTTTTGGACAAACCGCTCCTGAGAGGGGTCATAGAAACAGGGTCTTATTACCCCCAAGACCCACCCCATCCGGGCAACAAAAAAGCCACCCACTTTTCAGGGGTGGCTTTTTTTAATCGGGTGTGAAGGAGGGAACTCAGGCTAACGCTTGTTGGGCGATGCCAGCAATTTGGGCAAATGCGGCCGCATCACGTACCGCAATATCAGCCAGGGCTTTACGATCCAGAGCCACATTAGCTTTCTTGAGGCCATGCATCAAGCGGCTATAACTCATACCGTTCAGGCGTGCGGCCGCGTTGATGCGGGCAATCCACAAACGGCGGAAATCACGACGACGAGCACGGCGGTCGCGATAAGCGTACCACAGTGACTTCAACATCGCTTCATTGGCACGGCGGAACAGGCGATGCCGTGTTCCCCATTGCCCTTTGGTAATACTCAGAATTTTATTGTGACGACGACGGGTTACAAACCCACCTTTAACGCGCATAATTTACCTCGCTTTATGCTGTAACCTGGCGCTCCAGGAATATTTACCGGAGCCAATTGATTGTGCCCCACCCGAGGCCAGGTAGCGACTTACTCGTTTTTCGATAACAGGATACAGATTAAGCTGGCGGATTCGCCTTATATTTTCTCAGGTAAGGAGCCATCCGCATGATACGCTGACGGTTAGTCGCGGACACAGGTTGCATCTTATCAAACTGTGACTTGCTCCGAGCCGCCTTTCGCCGACGCAAATGGCTTTTCCCACCTTTGGTCTGCATAATCTTACCTGTTTTGGTAATGCGGAACCGTTTTGCGGCCGCTTTGTACGTTTTGATCTTGAACTTCTTAGCCATTATTCATCCCTCACACAAAGTTTTTAACCCGTAGAACGTTTGCCGCCATTTTCGTGAAGCTTGCTATGTTCTTACGTGTTCCTTCACACTTTTTCGGACTTCTTGTAACTACTAAGCTGTTGCCGGAGTTAGTCAAAGGCAACACGAGGTTTCGACCATCTCAGCCCTCAAGAGCTTTAGTAGTTACGACTTTTTCATCAATGAGACCGTTTTATTGTAACGGGTTTCCCGACCACATCACCACTATCTTTGATGACAGTCTCTTAGACACAACAAAACCAGGAGCTTACTTTTGGACCGGCCCCTGGTGTATTGGGCTAATTTCTGTTGGTGCAAACGGGGAACTAATCTGTTTTGGGGGCCAATGTCATCGTCATGGTCCAACCTTGAAGGGTGGGGGGTTCTTCCAAAACGGTGATATCGCTTACACCTTCCGCAAACCTACGCAACATCGCCTCGCCTAGTTCAGGATAACTGATTTCACGGGCAATAAACCGTACCTGAACCCGAACCTTTTTGCCTTCCTCAATCCAGGTCCTGGCTCTTTTCATGTCCAGATCCATGTGGAAGCCACTGGTTTTGACTTTCAGGCGAATCGCTTTGATTTCAACGGTTTTCTGTTTCTTGCGGGCATCCCGTTGTTGCTTCTTTTTTTCGTAGCTAAACTTGCTGAAATCCATTACCCGGCAAACAGGCGGGACAGAGTTGGGTGCGACTTCAACAAGATCAAGTTCAGCCTCGTTGGCAATATCTTGGGCTTCTCGCAAGGAGACGACCCCGCGATTTTTATTCTCATGATCAATGAGGCGTACCTCACGAGCACGGATTTGGCGGTTGATGCGATAATTAGTGCTAATACTTAGTTCCCTCGCTCTAAAACAACGATACTCACAACAAAAAACGTCCAGCTTGGGGCCGGGCGCTTGAGAATAATAGCATAACCCCCCTGGAGCGTCAAACAAGGACAGCCATTATAGGGCGATTGCATACTCGGATTTCCCCCACCCCTAACCCCGGCCCCAGGGGCGGGGAATGGGATAAAGTGTCGTTTTTTGAGGGCATATGCCCTCAAAAAACGACACAAATAGGTTCCCCCTTCCCCACCCCTAACCCCGGTCCCAGGGGCGGGGAACATTTTAAGGGCCGTTTTTCCGATTTCGGCCGCCTTAAAAAACTCCTGGTGGTGAGGGAACTGCGAATATGCAATCACCCTGATGAGTATGCCAGACTCATACGCGCTTCTGTCTATTTCAGGCATAATAGGGTTATCTTCGTGCCGAGGTGAACTATGCTGATAGCCCAACGATTGGCGCATTTTCAAGAATCTGTTATTCGGGATATGGCCCGGTTGGCTGTACAACATCAGGCTATTAATCTGAGCCAGGGGTTTCCTGATTTTCCTATGCACGAGAGCATCCACGCGGCCGCGCTCCAGGCCATTACTCAAGGTCTCAACCAGTATACGGTGACGTGGGGTTATCCACCCCTGCGACAAAAACTGGCGGAGTTATACACGGAACGGCTGGGCTGGTCGGTGGACCCGGAATTGCATGTGACGGTAACGGTGGGCGTATCGGAGGGGATTGCGGCCGCGATGTTAGCCACGCTCAATCCCGGTGATGAAATTATTATTCTGGAACCGGCTCACGATAATTTCCGCCCTTCGGCTTTCCTGGCAGGCGCGGTTCCGGTGGCTGTCCCTCTGGAACCGCCCCATTACCGTTTTGATCCGGCCAGGTTGCGGGCGGCGGTGAACTCCCGTACCCGTGCTTTGTTGCTCAACACACCGCATAACCCCAGCGGCCGCGTTTTCGACACCCATGAGCTAGACATCATCACCGATCTGGTGCTCCAACATGATTTACTTCTCATTACTGACGAAATTTACGATCAGATTTTGTATGATGGGCGTCGCCATGTGTCGCCAGGGAGCCGCCCGGAATTACGCGGCCAGACGATTACGATGAGTGGGTTGGGCAAAACGTATGCCCTGACTGGCTGGCGACTGGGGTATGTCATTGCCCCGGCTGAACTCAGCCAGGGTATACGGCAGGTGCATGATTACCTGACGTTGTGTGCGCCGACGCCGTTTCAAGCGGCCGCGGTGGCCGCCTTGAATTTGCCGCCGAGTTATCATGACGCCAATCGGCAAGGTTATCACGAACGAAGAGCGCTCATGTTATCTATATTGCAACAGGCGGGATTTAAAGCGCGGCAACCAGAAGGAACTTATTATGTGATGGCTGATTATAGCCATGTGCCTATTCCCCAGGCGGAGTGGACACCCAGAGAATTTGCTCGCTGGTTAACGATTGAGGGTGGGGTAGCCGGTGTGCCGGGGGATAGCTTTTATTCGTTGCCGGGATACGGTGAGCGGGAAATACGTTTTGCTTTTCCCAAAAAGCTGGACACGTTGCAAGAAGCAGGGAGTCGGTTGATGGCTTTGGTGGATAAGTATGGGGCTAAATAGATGCCAGTTTAGGATTAAGTAATGAGTCCACTGAAAAATGGTCAAAACAGTTAAAAGCCCGGTTTCTTTTTCTCTGGAAGCGACGGTTAAATTAGTCAGAAACCGGGCTTTTTGCAGTAGACTCAGTAATTGTTCGGAAATAAGATAGGTGGCGCGGTCAGGAGACTGGCTACAGCAAGGACTAAGTAATCGTCCAAAAATAAGTTCCGCACAGACCTGACAGGTTTTCGGAAACCTATCAGGTCTAAATCGGGAAGTTATTTTTAGATGTTCACTAAGTAATGAGGTTCTTGGGGAATTCAGGGGGTTGACACCAGATGTAGGGGCTGTACCTGCCCCGTGTGGGGCAACCACAAGGGTTGCCCGTACTTCACGAAACCCCAAAGAACCATTAATTACTGGTGTTTTAACCCAGACGTTTAATGACCATCATGGTGAGGTCATCGCTTTGGGGAGTGTCGCCGGTGATGAGGGCTACGGCGGCCGCAATGCGGTTCACAATTTCCTGTGCGGAACAATGAGCCATAGCCTTGATCGCGGCCGCGAGCCGTTCCTCACCAAACATCTCCCCACATTTATCACGTGCTTCTGTTAATCCATCGGTGTACAGCACCAACACATCTCCCCCTGCCAGTTCAATCTCCGCTTCGGGCGGCGTCACATCAGGCAAAACTCCCAGGAGCAGACCCGAGACATTCAGTGGTTCTACCTGCCCGGTTGTTGCCCGGAACCAGAGGGGCCAATCGTGGCCAGCGTTAGCATAGCGTAATCGCCCTTGATGTGTATCCAATGTGGCAAAGAAGGCACTCAGGAAAAGGCGTGACTCCATATCTTGCACAATGGCTTGATTGGCATGGCGCAAGACGGCCGCGGGCGATGAATTGGTGCGGGATTCGGTGCGTAAGATGGTGCGGCTAAAGGCCATGAAAAGAGCGGCGGGAATGCCTTTGCCCGTGACATCGGCAATGGCCAGGTGGAGAATATCGGGGTTGTCGGGGACGTGGATGAAGTCGTATAGGTCGCCACCGATTTGCCAGGCGGATTGGTATAGAGCGGCAAATTCCCAACCTGTCCGTTCTGGTACCCGCCGTGGTAACAGACTGCGCTGTATTTGTCGGCCAATGCGTAGCTCTTGTTCCAGTCGTTGCCGTTTCACTTCCTCATCCATAAAACGACGCAGTCGTTCGGCCATGATGGTTAGCACCTGCAAGGCAAATTCCGGCTCTTGTTGGATAAGGGATGTAAAGCGGTGTTGATTTAGGGGGAGCAGGCGGCAATCTGTGAAGGCGGTGGCTGTGGCACTACGGGGGCGATTGTCCATGAGTGCCATTTCGCCAAACAGGTTGCCTGGTTGCAGAAAGTTGATGGCGTGTCCTTCCAGGGTAACATTTACGATTCCCTCAATGACGACATACATGTATTCTCCCACATCGCCTTCGGCAAAAATAATATCACCGGCATGGTAGGTGAGGTAATCTTTCTCATGCCGGAAGAAGCCGAAGCCATGAAATGTGGTTGTGTCGGTTGGCTGAGTCATTAACGGTTCACTATTTACTGAAAAGAGGCCAGGGCTTCGTCCTGGTTGGTGAAAATTTGCAGGATTTGGTTGAAGCCGGTGATCGTGAGGGTTTTGGCAACACGGGGTTGCGGCCGCAATAGTTTACAGTGTGTCGCAAAACCGGTGGTCTGGTCTACATCATGGGCAATGTTGTGCATGGCTCCCCAACCGTCTTCGGGGTTGGGCAGATCTTTGCCTTGCATCAGCATGGTGATACTGTGCAGAGCCATCAGCCCCGCGCTAGACATAAAGGTCATTTCGTTGAGATCGAGGAGCAGGTTACGGGCACCTTGTTGGTAGAGTTGCTTTGCGGCCGCGATTACATCCAGATAACAGGACGCATCTAACTCTCCGATTAGTTTCATTACGGTCACAGGATTATTCCCCGGTAGTTGTGTTGTTGTGATGTTCATTATTTAATTTTACCCTCCCAGTAAGCGGCAAACAGTAACCATAGGTGAGTCTACTGAAAAAGGACCGCCAGGACGCTGAGAATGCTAAGTAATCGTCCAAGAATAAGTTCCGCGCAGACCTGACAGGTTTCCGAAAACCTGTCAGGTCTAAACCGGGAAGTTATTTTTAGATGTTCACTAAGAACGGATAAAGCCTGGAGAAAATCTTGGCGTTTTTTGCGTCTTGGTGGTGAAAAATCTTTTTTTTTCGTAACGACTAAACCTCTCGAGTCCTGAGCTTGTTGAAGCCCATTTGCCTTCGACAAGC
>JAGNBF010000101.1:23189-27934 GCA_018004935.1 Chloroflexota bacterium
AGAACGGATAAAGCCTGGAGAAAATCTTGGCGTTTTTTGCGTCTTGGTGGTGAAAAATCTTTTTTTTTCGTAACGACTAAACCTCTCGAGTCCTGAGCTTGTTGAAGCCCATTTGCCTTCGACAAGCTCAGGTAACAGGCTTAGTAATCGTTCGCAATTAACTTAGTGGTTTGCTGTAGCCGGTCTCCTGACCGTGCCACCTAACTTAATGGTTCTTGGGGAATTCAGGGGGTTGACACCAGAGTTAGGGGCTGGCCTTGTGCCTGCCCCGTGTGGGGCAACCACAGGGGTTGCCCGTACTTCACGAAACCCCAAAGAACCAACTTAATTTTGAGCGAACCCTAAATAAATGCCTGGCGTAGCGTGTCAATCCCCTGAATGCCCAAAGAGTCGGATTAATGAGGATTCGCCGCTGGTTTCATTCGCTTGATCAGAATCAGTTCATTGAAACCATCGTTGCGATGTTGGTAGTGCATTTCGTCTATCAGGTGGCGGATAAGGTGAACCCCTAGCCCGCCTAGCGGCCGCATATCAAGGGGTTTGGTGATATCAGGGCTGGGAGCATCATGAGGATCAAAGGCAGGTGCATTGTCCCGCAAGATGATCACGCAAGCTCCCGGTTGTTGGCATAACGCTACCTCAATATCTCCATCCTGTTCCTGATAACCATGAACGATAATGTTGGTAACTGCTTCATCGGTGGCCAGGACAAGGTCGTCAATCATTTCACCATCACAGAGCAGGGTCGCGGCCGCGTTGTCAATGAAATGGCGTACCTGAGCTAATTGTTCTAACCGGGCTGGAATGATGAGGGTGGCAATGATCTCCATAGGGGTGATCATATCACGTCCTGAAGGAACCTTCACGACAAAAACCCTAAATGCACTGTGTAATCAAGTAGATGGCGAAACCCGGCTTTCTGGGCGACGGCGAGGGATGGGGTGTTGGCCTGCCAGGAATCCCAGTGGGGGACAAGGCGGTGTTTTTGGCTATGAGTAACAAAGGCTAACGCGGCCGCGGTCGCCAGGCCACGCCCCTGGTATGCTTCTATCGTTTCGATGCCTACCCCGCATTGTCCGGCACTCCTATATTCCGCCGTACACCAGGAAACCAGTTTTGTTCCGTGAACCAGGCAAAAGCCAAAGCCGTGGCGCAAAAAGCGAGCCAGCGTCGGCCAGCAAGAGGCGATCTCGTTGCGTAATGACTGAATGTTTTCGAGATCATCATTAGCCAGCAAGGGGGCCGTAATGGGTTGCAAGGTGAAACCAGGGGGCACGGGAATAGTACCGGGCACATAAGAGGGATCGAGGCGGTAAAAGGCACGCGCTTTTAGGGTCAGGGCAAGAGGGGCCAGGAGAGTGGGGATGATGTCGGCCCATCCCGCCTCCTGATGGTATACCTTAAGGAGGCGGATATGACGGGCGCGGGCTTCCGGAATGATGGTTTGGTGGATCAGGGTGTGGAGCCATGATGGGGCAGACGCGGCCGCGCTCAACACATATAAACAGTGCCCTTTATCCCAGAGTAGAGCGGTTTGCGGCCGCGGTCCCTCATCCACCCAGATGGATGCAGGGCTATGGCCTGCAATGACTGCTTTGATAACCAGAGACAGGTGTGGCTCTACCCCCAGATGCCGAACGAGAGGATATTGCGAAGGAGCCAGTTGGTGAGGTGGAATTTCAGGCAACATAATCATGTAGTAATGAACATAAGGGCATATCAGGCAATATGCAAGACCGATTTCTGTTTCTTGCCATTAACCTGTTCAATGCGATGCCAGCCGCTGTTGTCATTTAAGGTAATCCAGCGACGTTCATCCACCCGGTAGAACCAATCTTTATCTTCCTGGAAATAAATCTGAATATCTTTGGCTTCCCAGATGTTGAGAATTTCGTTACTGTGGGCACGGATTTCGTCAAAATCAGTCGTCGCCTTTTGCCCCATTTCGCTGTAAAGCTCGTTTAGTTCCAACAACAATGTATTAATTTCCACTGGAAGATGGCTTACTTTCAGGCCAATCTTTTGGGCTTCCTCAAACAAAATGGGGTAATTGTGGCTGGGATAATTAGCATTCAGGGCGTTGGCGATGCTATCACGGGTCGTGTCATCGTCCATGTGATGGGCCAATAATTCTTTGCATAACATGATCGAGAGAGAGCCAGCCCGATCAACGGCACCGATAACCAGAGGGTGAACGTATTGAAATAAAACGGTGTAGGGATTTTCTTCGCTATCACTCGCCTTGGCCTGCCACAAGCGGATGACGCGGGTTAGTTCGTCCAGGCTGACGCTGACCCGATCGTTGTCCCGATCCAGAGGGGAAAGGTTGTGGGTGAGGGATGTATCAACGGCGGTGAGATATGCCATAGGTCCCATAGCAATCTGGTTAGCTCCCAGGGCGATCATCGTAGCCGCCGAGGCACATTCCAGGGGAACAAGGACAACCAGGTTGGGGCAATATTGGCGCAGAAGGCTGACCAGACGCAGGGCGGCCTGCCCATGTCCACCGCTGGATTTGATGAACAGGTAAATCGTCTCTTGTTTGCCGATTTTCTCCAGTACTTCGTATAGAGCCACCACATCATTGTGGCATACGGAACCTTTGGGGTTGTTCCAATAGCTGATGAGGGTACCACCCAGGAAAGAGGAGATCTTTGCCATGATAGCCTGGGTTTTGTTGAAGAGAATCGGGGGTTGTTTGATTTTGGGAGCGGATTCTTGTGGTTCCATAAAGGGTTATTGACCTCTCTTACGTTACAGGTTATTGGTGTATTAGTATATTGGTTATTGGGCAACGGGGAAATAGGCGCGAAAATTTACCTAAAGAAGGATGCACCCCTCAGCCGGTTGGAAACTTCTTACTTCTTTTTTGGTTCTGGCTTGTCCAGGTTAGGGTTGGGGCGGAAAAACCTCTAACACGGTGAAATCTACCCAGAAGAGGGAGCGGGTGTTGGGGGTTTGGGTCAGAATGGCCTGGCCGATTTCTTTGGCGGGGTCGGCCAGCTCTTGCCACCAGGTTTGATCGGCGGGGTAGCCGTATTGGAAACCTACTGGGGCCGGAGCAAAGTGTGCGCCCCAGGCGGCGAATTCTGTCACTAACTGGTGGAAGGATGTGAATTGTTGGCTGTCGTCTACAAAAACGAGGCCGTCACGGACGGTGGGGGGCATGTAGTTGCTGTCCCAATGTTTGAGGAACAGTTGGTATTGTGGGTTGATGGCGCGAATAGCTTGTACCCACGCGGCCGCATTCTCATCTGTTACGGGTGTTCCTTCCGCCGAACCATCCGACTTGTACCATTCCACATCTACACCAAAGCCGATGACCGACGGGTGGTGCTTGTATTGATTAAGCACCAGATTGATGAGCGTGATCATATCGGCATCACCCGGCTCGACCTGTAGCCAGACCTTGACCCCGTTGGCGTCGAATAGATTGAGCGTTTCGTCGTTCATGTCCACAAAACCAGAAGTGATAAAGGGATCATCCGTTTCGGCGTGGAAGCTGAGGTAGGTCATGCCGTCGCCCAGGAAGTTGCCCACAATCCAGATGGCTTCGGGGTGTGAGCCAGGGAATTTGGCGGCCATCCGTTGGCCGACGGAGAGCCAGTAGTCAGGGCCAGGGTTGGGGGAGGTGCCATAGGTGGAAAAGCGAAAGCCTGCGCCCAATGTGGGTTCGGGGGTGGGGCTGGGAACCGGGGCGACGGTTGCGGTTGGGGTTTCGTCAGTGGTACAACTGATGAGTAGCAGGAGCAGGTAGAGGATGCGGTAAAGGCGATTTTTCATAGTCAAAGATTTATCCGCAGATTGACAGTGATTTTTCTGATTTTTCGAT
This sequence comes from Chloroflexota bacterium, assembly GCA_018004935.1. GTDB lineage: Bacteria > Chloroflexota > Anaerolineae > Promineifilales > Promineifilaceae > Trichofilum. The sequence goes on from JAGNBF010000101.1 coordinate 27,022, forward strand.
GGATTTTCCTCAAGTCGTTTCCGCAAGCTGATATTCGTGGTGTGGTTCAAATAGACGAAGCTGGTGACCATTTTGTTTGCCCGATTGAGGTTTCATACAAGTCGGTCGGTAACTTAAGACCAGCGCCTCTAACATTGGTTTGCGGTTAGTTTCGTATGCCCCAACATGGTAGAAATGCTCACGGGTTAAAATATAAAACCTATTCCATAAGGAGTGAATGTAGGGATTCCCCCGATGCTGATTGTTATACCAGGTTGATAGGACGAACGGGGCAGGACTGTTTTTTAGTGTTTCATAGAGTGTTTTTTCTTGCTGGTAATGCGCCTGTAACCATTCGCGCCAATCTTCTCGTTTGTGGATGTATAACGTTTTGGTGATTTTCATACCAGGTTGCCCGGCATCTGAACGATTGCCAGAAAAAAGAGACGCCAAAGGTGATATGAATCTCTGGCGTCTCTGTTAAGGATAAACCACTTTTTCTGGTGACAAAGCGTAGATATAGCATTTACGATTGACGATTTCAGATTTACGATTGGGAACGCTTTGGACAACGGCTCGTAAAACCCAAAATCTTTATCTTGAAAGCTATAACCCCGCTCTCAGGGGCGGGGAACTATTTCCGGCGCGGTTTGGCGGACGTTCGCCCGCCAAACCGCGCCCTTGGGTTTCCCTGGGGTAAGTATGTATACTGGCAACGGGCATAATCTGAGGTTTTTTCGCCCTGTTGCCCAGGGCGATTGCATATTCGGATTTCCCCCACCCCCAACCCCGCCCCCAGGGGCGGGGAGTTTTTTAAGGCGGGTAAAATCGGGGCGAAGCCCCGATTTTACCCGACGAGTGGGTTCCCCCTTCCCGATTTCGGGAAGGGGGGTAGGGGGATGGGTTCATTCTGGTGAGTATGCAATCGCCCTAC
>JAGNBF010000102.1 GCA_018004935.1 Chloroflexota bacterium
TGTTGCACCTCATCCTGCACCTGAAAGAGGAAACCTTCCATCCAGGCCACCGTTTCATTGCCCAACCAATCACGCAGCGGGTCGGCCGCGGCCGCGCCCCAGACTGCCCAATTTTGTCTGACCAGCGATAACAAAACAGTGAGACTCAGGGCAACAAGCAACACAAAACTAACGCGAGGGGTGGAGACGCGGCGAACCATGATGACACTCCTATCCAGTTGTTCGTTTCGGAAAAGGGAAACTTGTGTTGGGGTAGCCTGGTGAGCTATCTGCGACCCCAATCAGATCATTTTTCTATACTGGCAGTATAGGAGAAAAAGGGGCGTAGGTTCTGGACGCGGCCTCATTGTTCAACCCACGCCAACCTGACGCTGGTAATTTATTCGGCCTTGGACTCTCGCACTAAATTGCCTAACCACCCTCAACGATAACGGCAAAACAAGTAGGCTTATCTGTACCGTCACCTGTTGGCGCAAGTGCAGACAACCGAGGGCAATCTGACGGATACAGGTCATCTCAAGAAGAACAGGCTGGGGACTACCGTCGAATCGGCCCTACAAAGACAAGAGTCAGGGGAATGGCGGCAGGCAGACGAGGCAGGCCGCAAGTGGAAAGTCCATTGCACGCTTTGCGGCCGCACCACATTTGTCAGCAATGTAATACGGTAAAATATAGGGGGACACATCTGTGACACGGCAACTGAAGTAAGGTAAGCTAGAGAAATTAAGCGCGTTTATCCAGGTTATTTGGCCCAAGTAGCCGAGTTAACACTGTGATTGCCCTGTGTCTTACCCGCCAGGAAAACACCGTGAGCGAGTCGTTCGTTTTTTGTCCGGTTTCCCATTACCAATACCTCAAACCCATCCAGGAGATAAACCATGCCCGATTCTTCCTTTGAAGTCCACGACCCAGAGATTCTCGCCCAGGCACGAGCGGTGCTGGATGCCTGTCCGACCGGCAAAGAAATGCAAGATCAAGTCCTGGCCGCGGTGCGCCGCAATGAACAGTGGCGCGGCGAACAATGTATCAATCTTCTCGCGCCTGAAGCACCTACCAGTCCTACGGTGCGTGCCCTCTTGTCATCCGAAGTAGGCACACGAGCGGCAGAAGGGCACATCGGCAAGGTTAATCGCTGGTTTGCCGGAACCAAATATATTGATGAGATTGAATCCCTCTGTGTGGAACTCCTCAAAAAGGCACTACACGCCCGTTATGCCGACCATCGCCATGTCGCCAGCATGATTGGCAACATGGCCGTCTACACCGCCCTCACCTCTACAAAGAGTCACCCGATACGGTGGTTGAGGATGTGATTGAGTTTCGCCAGGCGTATCAGACGCTTTACTACAACTTTGATCATGGCCTGCCGCCGCGATAACCCAGTCTGCCTCGTTCAAGACAAAGAATCCAAACCCTTTTGAGCTATGTCAGATAACAGCGGCAACCACATAGCTGAGGCCGATTACTTTTTGTTTCCCATCAATGCCTCTTTATGAGCAGGCTCGTCATGGGCAAGAGACTATGACCAACTCATCACGCTTGCCCATGGCGAGTAGCCAATAACCGGATGCCTGATCGTTCACTTCTCGTGGAACTGCCGTACAGCTACAGTGAACCACTCTGTTACAATCAGCTTATCTGGAATTATCGTCTCTCCAAAATAAGCAGGTGCCGCATGAAACGATGGTTGGTTCTTCCTTTGCTGTTGCTGATAGGGTTGGCCGCCTACCAGAACGATCCGGTCGTGGTTTCGTCCACCACAAAGCCAACGGAAACAATCGCGGCCGCGACTATCGTCCCAACTTACACACCAACAACTGTCACCCCAACCGCTCTGCCAACGGCTACTCTCGGCCCTACCCCAGTTGCCACTCTATAGGCATGAGAAACTAAGAGTTGAAGCAATGATTATGTCAGTAATCAAGTGTTTCGACGTGCGGATTTTGATGGAATATGATCCCACTATGACCAATGCCAAAGCACCAGTTCAGGTTTTCTGCTAATTTGCATCTATCCAAACACTTTTTCGGTCGAGTTTGAATCGCTTTTTGGGGCATAATCCTTAGCCTCATACATACGGTCTCCTGGCCTTGCCACTTCGCATCCACAAAATTGACGCGCACCCTCTAACCCCTTGTCTCATTCCGGCAGTATCAATTCAAGCTTAATTCCAGCTTATACGAGCCAAGATTGTCAAAATTACGATCGTTGGCAAGAATAATAAAAACACCACTGGCATCTAGTGAGCAAATGACACTTGCCACGTTGTTAACCGTAGAAGCCCCGCAAATTTTGGTACCATCCGGGCGATAAACTTCAAATTCCGATTGGATACTGCCACCAGTTCGGGTCATAATGAGTTGGATCACATCTCCATTATTGCCGCTGAAATTGTAAGTGTCCCTTTCCCCAACATGGGTGGTTGCGTTTGACTTGACCTGCCCATAGTTAATGACCGTTGTTCCACTGGGATTGTTCAGGCGCTGAGTATAAACCTCATATGAACCAAGATCGTCAAAATTACGATCATTGACGAGCAGGGTGAATGTGCCAGTGTGATCAAGAACGCAGTCAACCCTGGCCATGTTATCAACCGTCGAGGCTCCGCAAATTTCAGTGCCGTCTGGGCGGTAAACCTCAAACTCTGGTTGGATACTGCCACTGGTTCGAGTCACAATGAGTTGGATCACATCTCCGGTAGTACCATTGAAAATATAAGTATCAATCTCCGATATTACATTTACACTCCCAAGAGCAATTTCCCCGAATTGCAACTCGTTTGAAGAGCTAACAAAAGGCAGAAAAATGTCAGAATCCATTCTTGCCTTATAAAAAGACAACTTTGTTCCCATTACAGATAGTGGTGTCGCTCTGATGATAAGGTCACTCAGTGTCAGATAATTCACTGAAGCGACAAAAAGAACAAAGAATAATGTACGCAGAACGCTTTTTTCACTTTAGACCTCCCTTGTCAGTTGCTGAAGGCTCTTAAATCCAGAATGGGGCAAAGCCCTGTAAATAACCAGATAATTTTAGGGGGATGATTCCTCACTATAGTCATCATGGAGAGGGGTTGAGCCAAAGCGACCGTTTTCGCGCGTGATATATCCCCAATGTTTGCCTCCATCAAACGGTTCATCGGAAGATTGGGCCAATCCCTGGCGGCTCAGTCTGTCACCGGTAGATTCTCGCGATGGCTTTGAACGAGCAGTCAAGGTTCGATACGTATTTCGCTGATTCCTCTTGACCCAGATCCCATGCTCTTTACGTAGATGTGCCTGTAATTTGTCACGAGGGATACGTCGTTTACATTTAGGACAATAGGGCAAGTGGGGATCTTGGGCGGGCACTCGTATAGACGCAGGTTTTTTTAGGGGTACACCCGGTTTCTGACCCGAAGTTGCCACTTGATGCGTTTTCCTCAGATGCTTCACCATATTCTTTGGCAGGACAACGGCATTACAATATGAACAAGGGATCAAAGCAGTCACGGGCAACATTGTGTGTGTCTGCTTCTGTGGCTGGGTTGCAGGACGGTTGTCCTGAGATGAAGAATTATCGGTTTGACGTTTGCCACTTTCTGATTCCTGGCGCTGTTTAACAAAGGAAGGTAGATGCACATCTTCTGGTGGGTGTGCATTTTTGCGGTGCTCAGTCAACCTATCTTCCCGAACCTGCTTATGACAAATAGGACACGTAACGTTGCCGAGCGTTTTAATCGGCGTATTTTGGTTCCTGCGAACTGTCCGACTTTTCCGAGAACTAACGATAAAACCGCTTTCATTTACTGTGACTTCCATTCGGGGTGGACCAGAGCGTTTTCTCGTAGAATGCCTTTAAACATAACACCTATGCCTACTTTTCGGCGCAGAATTAGTGGCTTCTTTTTTGCTGATCAGGACGCAGAAAACAAACCCACTTACATTTTCACACTTCCTCATCCAGGATAAGTTCCACAGCATAATTGAATAATAACGCCTGCCGACAAAATTCCTGCAACCAACTCCGTTCCGGTTGCCCGCGAAAATGGAGCTTATGGGTTCCTCTCTCTACACGGACGGAAAGGTACGTGCCTCGCTTCCAGGCATCGCGAATAAGCCAGATACCTATTGGAATTAACAGAAGAACGATAATTTCCAGGTCGGCCGCCTTGCCCCCTGTCAATAGCCACTTTATCAAATGCGGAATCGGATAGACTCCTATCAATAAAAGGAGTAGCCCCAAAGCAGATTGAATAATAGGGTGTGGCGATAAGATTCCGCTTCTTATGTTCATATCACGAATCTCTTGGCGTGGTATGAAGAGAAGCTTATACGCTCCATGAACCTGGGACACACCATCATCAGCCACACGCACACCATTTAATTCGATAAAGGGGACTTGTTCTATCATGGGGAAACCGCTCTGTTCAATTAAGCCTGAAAACGCGCAGGTATGCCCTAACGCGATAATAATAGACGCAAACGCTCTCGCATCATGGGAATCGTCGTATGATCCAGTCGGTCCCGTGACCAAACGGGTTGGCCAGGTTTACAATCCACGTACTCATTCCCAACCACGATATATACACCCGACTGATCACCCACCAGGCACAAGTTCAGGGGTATTACTTCATATCGTTTATCATTTCGTCTAAACGCTTCCAGGTTCATATACTTGGCAACCTGACCCAACAAATCTGCTTCCGCCAGCACATTCAGCTTGGCCTCGACCGGAACCCACACGCCGTGAACTTTGATGAAATAATCGGCGATACCCGTTTCTCGCCCCTGCCGTAAACAGTTACCTTCAATCAACAGAGGCGACCCCTCGTCCTTCAACGCCTGTAAAACAAAATCCAACCAGTAGGTGCGTAGCTGATCCTCATAGATAAATCTGGCTTGCGGTTGGCCGGAGATCAAGGGCCAGTTATCCTTATTCACATAGCGGAAAGTTTTATCACCAGACTGGGCTGTGGCTAAGAATGCCGGTAAGGTATTGTGTTCAGCCAATGCCTGGCGAATGACCTCAAATTGGGGTTCATAAAGGGGAATTGTCGTATTTTGCCCTACCCGCATCACTTCAGTAATTCGTTCAAGCGGAAGCGGATGATTAAAAATATGCACCTGTCCCAATGGAGCAAACGTCCGCCTGGCAAAATGTGCAAGGTCTTCCTTGATGTATTGGGGCGGGGCACTCACCATAGCACACCCAAATAATGTCCCGCCACACTGCTGGGCCTGTTGATAAGCACGTTCCAGGAACTCAATCAGCCGTCTATCTTTCCAGAATGCCCCCTGCGCTTCCTGAAGCAACTTTCGTGTGCGTTGTTGGGCACGTTTTGTGTGATAGAAGAAAAGCAGATCATTCTGGGTCATCCACCTGGGAGCCGTCCATGTCGTCCCCCAGGATGGGTCATAAGCCAACAAGATATCCATATCACTACACCACTTACCCACATAGGCGTTCTTTTCGGCCATCTCTCGCACCTCATCCAGGGAAGCGGGAAAACTGACACTGGTAATACAAGCCTGAACCATTTCCGTGATGGGATTCATCTGGTCTCCTCCGGCTAAAACCCTTTTTCTCCTATCTGGCTGAAAACCTTATCCTTGAACCTTCTGCGATCAAACTGCTATCGGTAAATCACCACTACCATCTCCCAGAAGTTTTTGAAACAGCGGGGGTAATGCCCCGACATACGTCAATACCAATCTCTGCCCTGCCCGCGTAATAGCCATATACAGCTTCCGTGTGTTCTCGCGGACCATCTCTGTCCGTTCTTCGTCAGACAAACGGATACTGTTCTCCATTTCATACAGATCATGAACGCCCAGGAGAAACACAATCGGACTCTCAAGTCCCGTCGCTCCATTTAGCGGACACACGCGCAACTGGCCGCGGCCGCTCTCATCCCTTGGATCCACCACCTGGCTCTCACCAAACTCTTGTTGCAACCGCTTAAGCAACCCATCCACTTCGTCGCGACTGGAATGAATGACCAGAATGTGGCCCAAAGGAATCTTCGCTTTCTGCAACGCTTTGATTTCATTGACCACCCGTGTTGTCTCATCCTGCTCACTGGTTAAGGTAATAATCTGGGGCACGACCCCGTGGGGCATTTCCAGCAAGTTAGGCGTCACCACATCTTCGTCCTCTTCCGGCAGGCGAGCCCGGTAGAGGAAGTTGGCGAAACTAAAGATTTCATGGGTCGAACGGTAACATTTATCGAGCCTCGTCACGCGGCCGCGTACTTCCAACCCGCTGGCCAGCCACGATTGTTTCCGTTTCAGAAACCCCTGCCCCGGATCGGCCACCATAAATAGATGCCCCAGCCCTGGCTTCAAGGCCATCTTGATCAACTCAAACCATAAGGGAGCAAAAAACTGCGTTTCATCCAACAAAATCACGTCATAGGGGGGTAGTTCTAACTCGCCCGCCTGAATAAAACGCCATAGTTGCCGTGGTAAATCGGCCCAATCAATCAACTGCCGTTCTTGAAGCAGTTGATGATAAGCATTCATGGCCTGGAACACCCGCTCCCGCATTCCCTCAGTCAAGGCGAACCCCCGTCCTGTCCGGTCGGCCGCCAGATAATCTTCACGCCCAAATAAGAGCCGGTCTTTATACCAATCAATCTCTTCCATCAGCATGGTTTCGCTGATGCTGGTGTTGGCCAGATGTTTGCGCCAGGCATGAGCCACCAGCTCCTGTCGCTCACGGAAACGCACCGGGTCGCGCCATTTATGGCTTTTGGGCCACAGTTTACGACACCACCCCATGAAGGTATACCACTCAACACCCCTATCCCCGTGACTTAATTTGCCATAGCGACGGCGCAGATCTTTGATCAAGGCCCGATTGTGGGTCAAGACCAGAATCTGCTTATTGGGGAATAGCTGACGAAACAAACGGGCGCGGTAAATCACAAGCAAGGATTTACCAGAACCGGCTACACCGTTGACCAGACGCAAAGACAACTCGCGGGCGGCAGTCTGACCTTCCTCGGGCAGAGCTAAATCCAGTTTCAACGCCTGTTCCTGATTGTAATCCAACAGCGAATCGGTCAGCATCGCTTCGGTGCTACGCTCCAAAGGTTGGCGCACCACAAAGGTGGGCGGCACAACAACTTCCGGCGTAAACAGGCTTCGTAACCGCTCAAACTGTTCACGGCTGAGTGGTTCACCTAACTGCTCATCCAGCCAGGGCAGTAGACTATCCGGATTCAACAATTCTTTGCTGGCTGTTGGCAGGTCAAACCCATCAGGCCAGACCGCTTGCCACTGTTTTTGTAGCAGATTAGGGAGAAGAAGTACCGCCGGTAAGCGGGGCTTATCCCCCCATTTTTGGCCAAAAGCCACAAGGCTATCCCTCTCCGCTGTACCAGGTCGTGGGGTGGTCGTCTCCGCAAACAGCCCTATCTGGGTCGCTTGTTTGGCCACTTGCGGCGTTGCCGATGATACGGCCACCAACACACTCCGCTTATCTCGGCGCAGAATCCAGAAATCAGGACCGGGGCCATAAACGGCACTGAGTCGTTGGAAGATAACAAAATGGTCTGGCAGTCGCTTGAATACCTGCTGTAGGCGCACGATTTCCGGAGTGGAACCGGGTAGGGGAGTGGCGGGGATGAGATAGGCCATGTTAGAAATCGTTGTAAGGAACAATGGCACAGCTATTGAGGAGTCGCGCCAATCGTTCAACCGCTTCTTGTTGTTCCCGGCCCATAGGCTGGGCCATGAGCACATGGTGGCTACCGATGATGATGAGTTTGGAACGCGGCCGCGTGATGGCCACGTTCAATCGTTCTGGCTGAAAGAAAAAATCAGCCAGTTGCGTGGCAAAGGCCGGACTCGATGTGGTGAGAGAGACGATGACAATATCCCGCTCCTGCCCTTGCATCCGTTCGACCGTATCTACCACAATCAGGCGGCGAATCAGCTCTTCGGGCACAATCTGCCGGAGCAGGCTGCGAATCTCTCGCCCCTGGGCGCGATAAGGCGTCACCACCCCAATTTCCTGCGGGGGAAAACCACAAGCCAGAAGGGATTGAATCAGCCCCACTACAGCCTGCGCCTCTCGGTGGCTACGGGTGGTGGTATTGCGATGGGCCATATCCCAGAACAGTCGGGGTTCATCCGGGTCTAAAATATCCAGATACCGGGCTGGCGGCCGCGGTAAGTCAAGACGACGGTTGGCAACTCCCGGCGCACACACCAACATCCCTTCGTAGAATTCCTCGCTTGGCCAGGTGGTCAACGCTTCATTCATACGATAGGTTTCGGTCAGTAAGGTCTCCTGCCCTCGACCGGCCAGGGCCGAGAAGACGGACTGGCGGGCAAATCCACCGGCCTGACGGGTAATGATGACCGGGGGCAACTGCTTCTCATCACCCACAAAAATATATTTCTTGGCCTGGAGCATCCCCATAATGGCCAGGGAAACGGTAATCTGGCTGGCCTCATCAAAAATAACCGTCTCAAACTCCACGCCACTGGCCCGACCGGTACGCAAGGCAAACGTAGTTGTGCCAATCACGTACCCGCCTGATTCGTTGGCCAGGGGGGACGCGTTAAAGGATTCGCAGTTGGGTGCTCTCAGATCATCCGCCCGCCGTTGGGGCCCGATTTTCGTGACTGGGAGATGGGGATCTACTTCTGCTAACTTATTAAGGGCATTGTTGATAGCCCGATGGGTAAACGCCGTCACCAGCACGCGCTCCCCATCACGCACCAATGCCTGAGCCAGATGAGCCAGCACCCGGGTTTTGCCTGTACCAGGAGGCCCTTGAATCAGGTGGACGAGATCGGTGGCATAACTCTGGGCCAGAGCTTCCCGCTGGCTCCAATTGAGGCCGAAGGTTTCTCCCAGATTCAGACCCCGTTCGTACAGATGGGGGTTGATTTGTGATTGAGCTTTACCCATGAGCAAGGGCAATATCCGCTCTCGCCCGGCCAGGGAATCACCGGCTTCGGCCAGAGCTTCCAGGATATAAGCCGACAAATCCAGATAACCGACATCCAATATCCACCCAGTTCGCTGGCGAGAGAGTTCGCCAATGTTCGTGCCTGGGCCAAAAGAGACAAGCAGTCGCTGATCATTATCTTCTTCCAGGTTCACCATGAAGTACGGATAAGCCTGGGGGTTGCCTTGATTCAGGCAAAGAATATCTCCCTCGCGAAACAGGGAATCATTTTGGGGGCAAGCCAATTCCAATAGCCCTTCTTTTTCGCGGATGTCGAGTATCTGCACGCCTTCAATGGCCTGACCCTCAGACACGCGCACCGGCAAGGGCTTTTTCCAGACTTGCAGAACCTGCTGGCGTTGCGTTGTCGCTTCGTCTACGACCGTTTTGCGCAGAGAACTCAGGAAAGTGGACATCTCCGCCGGGGTAGGTTTAGGAACGACTGGGTTGGACATGGACAGGGCACAAACGGGTTAAGGGAATTCCGGCCTTCTTTTCCAGAGTATCGCACAACGGATTCATCCGGCAACTGCCCATTTGTCAGGGCATTAGTTACAACTGGCCCCACTACTACCACCACCACCGCTATAGGTGCAGACATCAATCACCTGACCGCCGCTGTTGCGTAAGGTGGCCGTATCACCGGCATTGTTCCAGATGGCCGCACCTGAGCCCCAATATAAGTTAGCATTGTTGTTACTACCACTACCCGTCCAAACTCTAACGGATGCCCCAACCGCCAGAGTAAATGAGGGAAAGGTAAAAACATGGTTGGCATCATCTCGTAGCGTCCAACCGGTCAGCGTGGCATTGCTTCCCCCCAGGTTATCAAAACGGACGTACTCACCATCCTCATCAGGACCAGGCGGATCATACTCAATGTAGACTATTTGCACATTGGCCGGTGGGGCTAAGATTGGGTAACTGTTGCCGTTAGCGTTGGTGGTGGGTTGTTCAGATACGGCAGGTAGCTGTTGACTGTAAGCGTAAGACCAGAACCAACAACACGCTCCGTGGGTCCCACGAAAAAAGTAAGCCATCCTACAAAAACGAGTAAACCGAAGACACAAGCAAAAAAGAGGCGGGGCAAGTGAGGAGACTTTTCAGGCATGAGGAACTTCTATGAGTCACGTTTGGGTCTACTTATTATTATGCCCTCTTTCTCCCTTTTTCTTACGGTTCAAGTTCACTCATTTCTTTCCATCCCTCTGACCAGACCACCAACCCATCTTTCGTGGGCACAATCTCAGCCAACAATCCCACTTCCCGCAATGCCTCAACCGTCGCGGCCGCAATCCCAGCCTTCCTCTTTCCCGCCTCATCCCTCTCACCCCCTAACCACGCGGCCGCATCTGGCCCTCTCTTCCTGGTGATAAACACTCAACAACGCCTCCCGCAAAATGCCACCCCACCGGCTGGGCGGGAAGTGGGCCAGGTAATCTTCGGTGGCCTGGCGGGCGCGGTCAAGAGCCGTTAGCATCTGGCTGTTAACCGCTGGCGGCTGGCGTTTCGTCTTCTTCTTGGGGATGTTCAACGCGGCCGCGAACGCCTGGTTCAATCCTGCACCCAAACGGATCTCTTCTTCAGTAACATGTCCAAACAGGGCCGGTGGTGGCTGGGTCTGCCTCACCAGTTCATCCCGCTTTTCGTGCATCGCCTGGATATGGGCCTTCACACCTTGCTCCAACTTATCCAGCCAATGATCCTGACTTGAATGGGGCAGGGCAGCCTGATTAAACAACGACAGGACACGAATGGCCTATTCAGGTCTTTCCCCAAAGCATCACACACCGACCTCGTCCAGCAACCACTCTTTGGTTAAGACACTACAGCAACTTACTCTATTGAAGTCCCGGAGAGAGTGTAGATGTGAGCAATCCGATGCGAGCGTTCCTGTACCCAGTTGAACCTTGGGCAGTACGCGAATACAAGAAAGCCCAACTAAGATCCTGGCGGCAGGTTTAAGCACGTCTGGCGATAAGGTTCACTAGGGAAGTACACTTGCCATTCAAGTTGGGTCAGGTTACGGGTAGCGATGTGGCACGCGGCATCGAGTAAATCAGTCATCATCGTCAGGTGAATTTCCACCTGACCCCTGGAAGTACCGAGAGCTATATAGTGATCATCAGGACTCCAGTTAGCAGAGATTATCTCTGTTCCATCACCATAAAGCCTAAAAAGCAGAACACCAGTTATAGCATCCCACACCCGTGCTGTGCCGTCATTACTCCAGGTAAGAATCCGGCTCTCGTCTTGACTCCAGGCCACCCCATTTACCGATCTGTCATGCAGCAACCGAAAGATCTCCTCTCCATTGCTAACATCCCATAGCCAGGCACTATTTCCGATGTCCCAGGTAAGAACCTGGCTCTCAGGCTGGTTCCAGACGACACCTTTGACTTGATTATCATGCTCAAGATAAAGCAGTCGTTCTCCGGTAGCACTGTCCCAAAGGCGAACGATATTGGCACTCCAGGTCACAACCGAGGTCCCCAATCTGTTCAAGGATATGCCGCCAACGGGACTTTCATGCTCCAGGCGAAATATCTCTGTGCCGCTGGTCGCATCCCATAACCAAACGAAGTCATGGGCAAAAGTCAGAATGCCTTGGTCGTTCCAGGATACTCCCTGAACCTGAACTGCACCTTCATGATCCAGGCGCAGTACCCTTTCTCCACTGACAGCATCCCACACGCTTGCCAGGCGATCGTTGCCCCAGGTAAGAATCAGGCTTTCATATTCGTTCCAGAGTGCGCCAACGATTCCAGCGTCGAGGAGATCAAATAACGCTTGACCAGTTGCGGTACTCCAAACACGGGCTGTCCCATCGTCACCCCAGGTAAGAATCAGGCTTTCGTCTCCATTCCAGGCTGCGCCAATGATTCCGTCATGTGGGAGATGGAGTAACGTTTCACCTGTTATCGCATTCCAGACGCGAGCAGTACCATCATCGCTCCAGCTAAGAATCTGGCTATCATCCTTATTCCAGGCCGCACCAGAAACTAGCCCATCGTGTTCCATCCTTAACATCTGTTGACCGTTAATATTCCATATCCGTGCTGTACGATCGTTGCTCCAGGAGAGAGTGCGGCTGGCGTTGGTGCTCCAGGTTATCCCACCAACTGAACCATTGTGAGATGACTGAGGTTCTGCATACCACAACCTTATTGTGCCTTCGTGAGCGAAAACATAATCCCAGGTAAGAATCCGGCTCTCGTCCTCGTTCCAGGTAGCATACGAAACATCATTTTGTTGTATGCGGAGTAATTCCTGGCCAGTGACAGCATCCCATAAACGAGCCGTATCATCAGATGCCCAGGTAAGGATGAGGCTCTCATCCTTATTCCAGGTTGCGCCGTCAACGGAACCACCATGTTGTAAGCGTAACAATTCCACACCACTTACAGCATCCCATACCCGGGCTGTATCATCTTCACTCCAAGAGATAATACGACTCTCATCGCTATTCCATAACGCACCACGAACAACCCTACCATGTCCCAGGTAATGCAGTTCTTCACCGCTGATGGTATTCCAAACGCGAACTCCATCATCACTCCAGGTGAGAATGAGGCTCTCATCATCATTCCACGATGCGCCCCAAACAATGCCATTGTGTTGTAAATAGAGCAATTCTTCACCGCTGGTTATACTCCACACCCGAGCTGTATTGTCGTAGCTCGAAAACAACAACTGACTATTGTCCTTACTCAAACGCATACCGCCAACATGAAGGTAACTTTGCGACGGATCACGCAAAGGTAGTTGAGACATCTCGAAACCATTAGTCGCATTCCATATATGAGCTGTAACGTCTATAGCACCACTCCCTTTACCTCGACCGCCGCTCCAGGTAAGAATACGGCTTTCATTCTCGTTCCAGCTTACCCCCCAAACGGAATCATCGTGTTGCAAACGCAGAAGTTCTTCACCGGTGGTTGCATCCCATACCCGCGCTGTTCCATCCTCACTGGCCGTAAGAAGTCGGTTCTCGGCTTCATTCCATCTGGCATCGGTTACACTTCCTTCATGTACTAGTTGTAACAGAGCAGTACCGCTGGCAACATCCCATACAGTAGCCGTTTCGTGATAAAGATCCGTGATAATACGGCTTTTATCTTTGTTCCAGATTGGCGAATAAGTCCGAGCATCACTAAATTGTGTTGAAACAAGAGGTACAGGCGAGGGTGGCAATTGAGTGAGGGCATGCAGTGCTTCATAAGCCGCAGACGTTTCCGCCATCTGCCCGGCTTCGCTCGCCAGAAGCAAAGCCAAATTCTGTTGATTAGCATCAGCAAGACGAAGCGCCTCATAGCTTAAACTCTGAGAGCGATTGATGCTCGCTGATGCAGCTGAGTGAGCAATTACTGTAGCCTGGGCTTCTATTTCTGCTTCCCGGGTTCCCGCCAGATTTTCGCTGGCCACGATAGTGGCTTGATATTGAATGACCAAAGTGGCTTCTAATTCACTTATTCTCGCATCAGCCAGTGCACTGTGGGCAGCATCTGTGGCACGGTACTGGGCTACCAGGGTCGCTTGGGCCGCGACCTCTCCCTTTTGATAAGTGCTTGTTTCTTGAGCCTGAACGGCTGCATCCTTAACTTGATCTAACTGACCTAATAAGCTGATAACCCATAGTCCTAAACTAGCTAGAGTAAGGGCAACGACGATAATAACTACCCTCTTCCGCTCCATAATGGACCTCACTTTGGGGTTCGGAACAGTGGACAGCAACAGTTGAGGCAAGATGTAGACCACTAATCAAACACTGGTAAACTATCAACAGGAAAAGCTAACATTATATACTCAGCAAGGGCATAAATTGACATTCCTACCAGAGAGAAAAAATGTCAGTTTATGGCCTTTGACAGTATAGCAGATTCAGATTGTGGTTCGATGGGACAACCACTTCAAGAGCGGCGGAATACGGCGTCAACAATTTGTAGACAGATGGCAAAAAGATCATTTGTGTGAACGGTCTACAGATTACGTTTATTCACTGACGGGGTTTGTATTCGTCCAGTTCGTTAGGATAGATTACCAGCCCCTCTTTCGTAGGAACAATCTCGTTCAGTAACCCCACTTCCCGCAACGCCTCGACCGTTACCCCAGCAATCCCGGCCTGCCGTGTGCCCGCTTCATCCCTCTCACCCCCCAGCCACGCGGCCGCATCCGACCCTCTCTCTGCTTGCTGATAAACACTCACCAATGCCCCCCGCAAGATGCCACCCCACCGGTGCGGTGGAAAGTGGGCCAGGTAATCTGTGGTGGCCTGTCGGGCATGGTCAAGGGCGGTTGGCGTTTGCTCTTCTTCTTGTGCATGTTCAACACGGCCGCAACCACCCTTTTCCCCCTCATATACATCCCTTGTTATAATCCCCTGATTAGGTTCACCATCTCATTACAAATAACCATGCCTAATGTAACCCTCTACATTGTCTCTGCCGGGGCGGGTAAGACGAGTTTCTCTAACAAGCACAGCTCGCGGCCGCATCTCTGAACCCAACATTGCCTGTACCGACAGACACTGGGTTCACCCACAGGAATAAACATCATGCCCTACTATTTCCCCCTTAAACACAACCTCGCTCAAGAAGAACGTCAGAACGCGGCCGCACGCCTGCTGGCCCTACGGGATCAAATCCGGCAAGAAATCCCTCGCCGCACCATCCAGGATACATTGTTGTTAGCTACCTGGAATATCCGCGATTTCGACTCCAACAAGTACAAACATGGGCCACGCCTGGCGGAGTCGTTCTTTTACATCGCCGAAATCATCTCTGCTTTTGACCTGGTCGCCTTGCAGGAAGTCAACGAGGATATGCGGGCCTTAAAAATCATCATGCGCCTGCTCGGCCCATCCTGGGATTTCATCGCCACCGATAAGGCAGAAGGAAGTGGTGGCAATCAGGAACGGATGGTTTTTGTTTACGACAAAACCAAAGTCCAATTCCAAAATATCGCCGGAGAAATTCTGTTACCGGCAACTGGTTGGATGCAACAAGGGCGGCAGTTTGCCCGCACCCCCTTTCTTGTTTCATTTCAGGCTGGCTGGTTTCGCTTCATGATCTGTACTGTCCATATTTATTACGGGGAAGATCGAGGCGAACTACTAGCCCGCCGCATTGAGGAGATTGACAACATCGCCCGGTTCCTGGCCCGCCGCGCTGACAATGAATCAGCCAACTATATCTTATTGGGTGATTTCAATATCATCAGCCCAGAACATCAGACGATGACTGCATTACAACGGCATGGCTTTCATTTACCTTTGCTGTTGACGCAGTTGCCTTCAAATATGGATCGCAACAAGCACTATGACCAGATCGCCTTCAAGGCCAGGGAAGGGCAGGTGCAATTTGCCGGTCAGGCTGGTGTGTTTAACTACTACGATTCTGTTTTTCGAGCTGAGGATTGTGGGGTTTATCTGCCGCGCATACAGAATCGAGCCAATCTGGAGCTAACCAACCAGGGACAGGCCGAGGAAACGCCACGTAACCTGGCCTATTATCACAACACCTGGCGTACTTACCAGATGTCCGATCATCTGCCGATGTGGGTGGCGTTGAACATTGATTTTGCCGGACAATATTTGCAGGAGTTATTGATGCCCTCGTTTACGGTGGGGGCAGAACATCCTTTGGATTTCTCTTTGCCGGAGTTGGAAGGTCACTCTTAGAGTCCGTAAAAGATTAAGTTCCGTCAAGATTTTGTAAAAAGTTGATTATGTAAAGTTAATTAATAATCTGACAGGTTTTCGGAAACCGGTCAGGTCTAAACCGGGCCGTTATATTTTTGCGTACCCATAGGTTGTTTCCACTTCACCAGCGAACCGTCCTGGTTGGTTATCTCCACATATTCGTCACTTTCTACCCGATACACCTGCGATATTTACCCGGTAAAGGATATTTTCTTACAGCAACTTCTTTCATTCGGGGCGTAATGAGGCAAAATGGTCTAATAACATGCGATGAATAAACACCCAACCACCACCCACTCGCCGTAACAAAATACGGGTGGCCATATCATCAAGAAAAGTTACCAGGGATTGATCACGAAAAGCAAAAGGCAAAATATTCTGTCGCGCCAATAACCAACGGACAGAGTAATGCCGCACCACAGTTTGCCCTCCGTATTCCATTAACCCCCCGCTCAATCCCCCGCTTAACCCAACGATAAGACCGATGCCTAAACCCAAAACCGTTCCAAAAAGCAGACCCAGAATAAGGCCCGATACCGTGCCAATGCTTATACCAAAAACCAGTCCCAAAACGATCCCCATTGTCAGGGCGTTGCGTTGAGAATTACGAATACCTTGATTAGGGCGAGGGCGTTGTTGCATTTCGCGGGTGCTAATGGACTGGGTTAAGCCACTCAGTAAACCACCCACAATAACACCACTCAAAACCAGTCCAACACCCACCGTTAATCCCGTTTCTGCGCCCAACACAACCCCCAAAAGAAGGCCCAGAATCAGTCCAAATGAGACCCCTATCGGCAGACCAAAGGCCAAACCTCCCCGAGCAACATAACGAAGCATTTGTTTGGCGGGTGGTGGTGTCCAACGAAGTTCTTCAACCAGAATAATCGCTTCCCGCTGTGCTTTACGCTGGCCAATAATCCCCACACTCAAACTGCCAATGAAGCCAATAATAAGACCGGCCATGGGGCTAACAGTGAACCAGGTGCTTAACCCAAAGATCGATCCCCCTATCAAACCGGCAATGATTCCCACGAGAACAGTATAGTAATGGCGCGAATGCGGCGGTAGCCAGGATGGTTGCAAACGCTCAATATAAAAAATTGTTTGTGCATGTTGCTGTAAACTTAGAGCGAGGTTTTCCATCCAGTGTAGGGCTTCCTTTTGGGTATAAAGATAACCCCGATTGAGTGGCCGACGTTCAAACATTCGCTCGACATACATTTGAAGAAGATGGTGGCGGCGGGCTTCAAGGGTGTTAAAAGCACGGAGTTTATCAATAGACAAACCTCGATACGCCAAAGTCATAATACTGAGAAAGAGGGGAGTTTGCGCCAGGGTGTATAAAGCGGGGTCGGTGGCTAAGGTTGTCTTAACGGCACGCAGTTGCAATTCGTCTCGTTCAAGATAGTTATAAATCTGTGTCTTGGTCAAAGGTTCAATACGAACAGCCACACCCAGGTTTAGACGGTTTTTCAGAGCCTCATAATCTCTTATCCGGCTACAGACAACGATATCTGCTACAAAATGGGCTTTGAAGTTGTTAATCGCCGCGATGCAATCTTCACGAGCCGCTTCGGCAACTTCATCTAATCCATCCAATAAATAGAGGAGTTGATTATTGCGTATCGAACGAAAACCCAACGCCTTAGAAACCTGGTATTGAACAAACAACTCCTCGGTAAGCCACTTTTCCAGGGGCCACTTTTGATCAGCCCAAGAAGCCAAATTCAAGACCACGGGAATAGGCTGATTATGATCTTGGCGGGCTTCAGCGATAAGCGCCTCAGCCAATTGCAGTAAGGTGATAGTCTTCCCACTACCTGGTTCACCCAGGATGAGAAGACTACGGCCATAAGCGGAAAAGACGTTCAGAATGGGCTGTTCTACATCCCGCTCTTGCTGTCCGGCGACCTGCAAAATTTTCCGCACGATGGCTTCCGGTTGATAAACCAGGTTCAATTCCAGAGCAACTGTGTTGTGGAGTGATTGTTTTAAATAACCATCGATCCAGGTGCTTTGTACATTCTGTAACAAATTCTGCCGATTGTGTAAGTATCGTTGCGTGATCGACCAGGTTACAGTCGGTCGCTCTTGTTCTAAACGTGCCAGCAGATGCAACAAACGACCTTGCCGTTCCACATGCTCCACCAGAGATGCGACCTTAGCCCCCAGCGTATCACCGCGCAAATCATCGTAACGAACACCTAAATCCACACAAAGCGTGTACAACTCGTCAAGATTAAAATATTGGCTGATTTGCTGGCGTAGGGGACCTAGTTCAAAGGTTTCGACCAGTTTATCGGTGTCACTTTCTAGGGGGGTTGCCTGGTTTTGGCGATTAAGCCAGCTAGAAATGAGGGTGAGGATAGAGAGAATACTAAAGGTCAGAACATTGAGGGGTTCAAAGCTCCGCTCAACCAACCACCATTGAGCCAGCGTCAAAATGATGGCACCAATAGTCAAGGCGATGAGAACATAGGTCAAGATTGTCAACCGCTTACGCCATTTCGGTCTGAGTGTCATGACTAATGATTCCAATCTCAATACAGCACTATTGTTTCGAGTAAACTATCACCATTGATAACAATTTCTAAAGAAGCATTGTACTGAGAATAACACACCCCGTCGAATCATTTACGGTCTTGGGCTTCAAAGAACCGAGGGAAATACCGCTAGTATGTATGTGACTTATTCCCCGGTTCCTGTCCATAATATTAGCCCTTCTTTTGTCGGCACAATCTCAGCCAATAACCCCACTTCCCGCAGTGCCTCTACCGTCGCGGCCGCAATCCCCGCCTGCCGCTTGCCTTCTTCATCCCTCTCACCCCCTAGCCATGCGGCCGCGTCCGCCCCCCTCTCTTCCTGCTGATAAACACTCACCAACGCTCCGCGCAAGATGCCACCCCACCGGCTGGGCGGGAAGTGGGCCAGGTAATCTGCGGTGGCATGCCGGGCATGATCGAGAGCTGTTAGCGGCTGGCTACTCGCCGCTGGCTTTTGGCTTTTGCTCTTCTTCTTGTGGATGTTCAACGCGGCCGCGAATGCCTGGTTCAATCCTGCACCCAACCGGACCTCTTCCTCACTCACATTCTCAAACAGAGTCTGCGGTGGCTGGGTTTGCCCCACCAGTTCATCCCGCTTCTGGCTCACGGCCCAAATATGCGCCTTCACACCCTGTTCCAACCTGTCCAACCAATGGTCCTGACTCAAGCGGGGTAGGGGAGGACGGTTCTCTTTGTCCTGCCGGTCAACACTTAACCGTTCATGTAGGATAGCGGGGATAGGGGTGTTGTTGGCTAAGATGTCCCATGAATTCGCATAGTTCCACAAAACCACCTGGCTCAAATCGGCTCCGGTCTTCACGGCACTGTCAATGATGTCTTCCAATGGGGCAGGGGGGTTATCAGGCAGACGGCCAAACAGGGCTTTGTTGAGCATCAAGGAATTGCAGTACATCCCCAATGCCCCCTGATTGGCTATAGCCCGCTCCATCGCGGCCGCCATGACATCTACGCTATACGTTTCACCTTCACCCAGGCCCCCCGCCGTGGCCGGGTCAACCAACCCCAGGTAGTCGGTGGCGGTAAAATCAACCCGTGGCGGTAATTGGCGGCTATCAGCCTGCGGGTAGGTGATGGGTTCTCCCTCAACCCGCGCCCAGGGCAGGGTATGGGAATCAGGGGTGGGACGTAAAACCACATACTCACCCACCTGGTTGGGACTGCGCCAGGCCAGCACCTTCTGTTCGCCATCATTGTCTGTAAACGGATGCACCCACAAGGCATCATCGTTATCAGCCCCACCCAGGATCCCGGCGATGCCCGTACCTTTCGGCGAATCAGGTAAGGCCATCCAATCCTCATCGTTCACCCAGGCTGTGCCATACTTTGAGTCAATCTTAATGTGCCCCCTGGGTACGTTTAACTCCTTCACCCCGGCACGTTCACCTACCGCCACCGGCAGAACATAATGGCGGCCGCCGGGGATAGGCAGGCGCATCTTGCCCAGTGTAGATTCGTTCAATCGTTTCAAATGCTGGTTCAGCAGGGACTTCACGTGGCTACCAAACCACATCGGTTGACCGCCACTGGCCAGATATTCCCGCAGCGGCCAACTTTGCAGTTCAGCCAACGTCGTGTGCCGGTCAATCCGGGCCATCACTTCCCCAACCTGACCCGTCTCTACCGACCGGGTGAATAGCTCGCCCTCATCCTTTAACCAGCCCAACAACTGCGCCTCGTTGAAAAACGGGTAGAGGTTAATCAAACTCTGAATGTCCAGACGCATATCGTTGTGCCCATGCACAAAACTCAATCCGACAAACATCTGCCCGTTGACGAGTTTGACTTCCTTTTTCGTATCTCGCGGCAATAGAAAATCTACCCGGTTGCCCTGCTCGTCCCGTAAATCATCGGCGACGATGGCGTGCCCCTTATCCTGCCCCCGCTCGGTCATCACCGTAAACTCCACCCGTCGAGCATGGTGCAGTTCCGTCTCCAGCCGTTCTCGTTTAGCCGGGGTGAGATCGTCCGATAAGAGCATCTTCTGCAACATCTGGCGGCTGATGAGTCCTGCCCCATCCCACACCTTCGCTTCTTCAGGCGTCTGTTCCAGATAACCCACTTTCACCTCATCAGGCGAAAAGAAGCCACTGACGAAATGCGGCCGCATGACCCGACTCAATCGTTTGGAGAGGACAAAGCCCCCTTTGTGGAGATTGAGTTCTAGCCCCGTCGCGGTCAGGAACTGTTCGGTGGTCAGGCCGTCCACATATAAATCACTGACCTGGCTCCCATTCACCCAGCGCAAAGTTGGCTCATCCAGGCCATAGGTATGGGCAGGGTGGGGGTCACTGGTCTCACCTACTGGTTGGGTGAGGATGCGCCAGGCGCGGCGCGTTTGCTCCAGGAAGGGATAAGTCGCGCCACCCAACCCATCGTCGAAGCTGGTGATGGTATAAGGTAGGTCAGCTAACGCGGCCGCAGGCAGAATCCCACCCCACCCCTTACTTTTTGCGCCTCGTCCCCCCATGTAACACTCCTTGCCCATACGTACTCAGATAATCCCACTCTCCATGCTGTGTGCGGCCAATACCCTAACCCGTCCATCTCCCTATTGTGCTCCTGCACCATTGCGGCCGCATTGGGCCATTCCCTCTTTAGAAGCAACAATGCGGCGACGTAATAGCGGCACACGAATCGGTCCTGGTGGGTGTAGCTGTTGGGCATCAGACCGTCGCGGCCGCCGCGTGAGATAAACCGGTCGGCGCAAGGCTTCCAGGCGGCTGAACAGTTCTGCCACCGGCAACAGCGTCAAAGGCAAAACCTCAACCACCAGCCACCGTTTATGCTCCAAACAAGGATGAAAGGACAACCACTCCCCCTGTTCGTCGAGATACACCGGCTCCAATTCCGCCGTCACCTCCAGAAACCGTTCGGCCAATCCCACCACCTGCTGTAATCGCCCCTGCCACCAACCCCGGCGACCATCCGCATTCTGCTCCCACTGCACCAGACACCTTAGCAGTCTATCCAACAAGGTGTAACCCACCTGCCAGACTATCTCCGTTTCCACCAACACCGTGGGCCTCAACACCTGCCACAGATAAACCCGGCCTTTTCGGAGTTGCAACCGCAAGGTCGTGCGCCGTTGCCGGTTTTGTGCCCAGCGGTTCAGGTAACTGCGAATCTGGGGCATCGTTATGCCCGACCGGGGTTCACAGGTCTCAGCCAGGAACGCCTGTGCCCGGTGCAGTAAGTGGTGCAAATCATCCACCTCGTCCACTTCCCCCTGGTTTTGTTGGTTATGGGTCAGGCTCATAATCTCAGCCAAAAAGCTGTACCCTAACGCCAACGTCAACCGCCGCTGTTGCTGGGGCGTGTTTGTCTGCACCCGACGCCCAAGGCTCACCTGCACCCGTGACAACAGCGGCGCACGGGCGAATTGAGAGCTTGTGGGTATCAAAGTTTGGGCCATAACGAACAGAAGCTAGAGGATAGAGCCAGAGGAAGCTAGAGGATAGAGCTAGAGGAAAAACAGAACCGATTCACCTGTCACTGACTCTCTAGCTCTATCCTCTCGCTCTAGCTCCTCTAGCTCTACCCTCTCGCTCTAGCTCCTCGGTAGAACCGCATCCAGATAAAGCCGGAGCGTGGGCAGGTTGGCAAACCGGTATTCCGCTTGCCGGTCGTCACTCGTCAGGAGCAAACTAAAACCACCGCGTAGGTGGTCAATCTCCACCTGATGCTCTCCCAACCGATACCGCCCGGCACATATGATTTCCTGCACACTACTAACCGTGCGCCACCGTCGCCCCCACCTGGCCTGCACCGTGACCAGAATATGGATTAGAGCCGTCACCCCCATACTGACCACACAGGCCAACAGGAAGTAAAACGGCAATACCCAGGGGGCCATCGCCATGACCAGAAGCATGACCAGTCCGTTTGCCAATATAACGAGTACCGCTTTGCGTTTGTCGCTCGTCGCCTGACTGACCACCCGTTTATCATTCGATGAATCAGGGCGGGGGGTGGGCCTGGATAGAAGGCGGCCAGCCTTCTTGGGTGCTTGCACCCAACCAGGGTGGGCGGGTGGGTGCTTTTTGCCTGGCCCGACCAGGATGATCCTGTCACCAGACTCGTTGGCCCACCCATCCCCGCTGGCCCGCGCCGACCTATATCCATGATTGTACCGACCTGACTCACCCCTGACACCGGTCTGGAGACCTGTTTCTTAACGGTACGCCAGCCGGGTGCGGTACTATCTGGCCCCTTCAATCCTCGGCTTTGACGGATTTACGCGCCCTAACCCTTTGCTTCATCAAAACAAAAAGCCGTTGCCAGCTTATGTACTGACAACGGCCTGGCGAAGCAAGCAGAATGGCTGTCGAGCAGGTAAGTCCAAATCACCCACGCCTGGCTCTCGCCTGGGCATCAATGGCTTGACGAAAGGTTTCCACCTATGCACGCCTTCTTTGTTACACCCTCACATCACCACCGAATACCGGCGAAACCAGTCAGCTATTTCCGGTATAGCAACGCGTTCATTGGTAACGTGCAATGTAAAGCGTTCCAACTCGGCATTGGTCGTTTCCAGACGTAAACCGTTCTGGCGCAAGAACAGGGCCGCGGCCGCAATCGCCGTGCGTTTGTTCCCATCCACAAAAGGATGATTGCGGGTTAAAGAGTCCATGAGCGCGGCCGCTTTCTCAGATAAATCAGGGTAAAGGTCTGCCCCATCAAAAGTAGCCTGAGGTCGGGCCACAGCCGATGCCAACAAACCCACATCGCGCACCCCATGTTCACCACCGGTTGTGGCAATAAGGCGGGCGTGAATAAACAAGACCTGTTGTGGCGTTAGATAGTGAGTCATTGGGCCAGGGCGGTCAAGGCAGGACGGTATTGTTCAATGAATTCGTTGAGCTGTTCGGCAAAAGCCGGGTCAATATCGGCCAAGTGTAGCGTAGCCGGTTCGATGACCATGCGGCCGCGATCAACATCCACCGCGACAGACACTTCACTGCCTTCATGCCAGCCTAACCGTTCGATGGATTCTTTGGGCAAAGCCACCACCAGGCTGTTTCCCGATTTGAAGATTTTGCGTACCATTGTTTTCTCCCTATGTGCTGACGCTGTATAGACAGAAAAAGTATAAAGGATTGCTCCAAGGGTGACAATGCGATCCCATCAAGCCCACCCACCACCCGACCGAACCCTGGCCGTCGTCGCCCTTCGTGAATTTCTTGACTAATAGTCCCTCGTCCGATGTCCCCGACTGTTGTAGCTGGTGGTTGTGTCCGAGGTGAATCCGTTATCACCACGCGGCCAGAGCAGAATCGCTCCGCCCACGAGCAGGCAGAACAGCATCAAGACAATGAGGATAATTTCAGTTGAGGTCAATGGCCCGGTCATAGCACACTCCTTATGCGGGGTATGTGAAAAGTAAAAAGGGCACAACGACCTCGCGGCCGCGTGCCCTCTTTTTGTCTATTCAGATGAAAACCTTGTTGAGTCAGGAAAAAGAAAAAGGACACCACAGCCTCGCGGCCGCGATGTCCTTTCCTATATATAGTGTGTAGAAGTTACGGCGAGATGTTAGAAGGGAATTTCTTCCTCTTCGGCGTCATACCCGGCTGTGCCGCTATCACCGCTCTGGCCGTTCCCGCCATTCCCATTACTGCCCAGGAAACGCACCGTGTCAGCCACAACTTCATACGAAGCTCCTACTGACCCATCCTGACGGGTAAACAGCCGCGGCCCACCGGTGGCTGAATCGGGGTTCAAGCGTCCCTCAACCAACACCTGGCGACCTTTGCGGACATATTGATTAACGGTTTCAGCCTGCGCACCAAACACAGAAACGCGGAACCAGCTGGTAATGCAACACCGCGCCCACCTTCGTCCACACCGGCTCACCTAACACCCCGATGTGCCGTAAGGCTTGAATCATCGCCTGAGCAATACCCGGTTCGCGGCCGCACCCATCATAATCACCGCGTCGGACACCCAATTGCCAGAGCACCCCGTCCCGTACCGGTTCCCCGTCTTGTGACCCCATAGCATACGCATACGCGGCCGCGCCAATAAGGACACAGTGCCGCCGGTCAACAGGCCCACTAGCTTGACCCATTGAGTTTACACCTGATGTTGCCCCGCTAACTGGCGTAGCTCTTCGACCAGATCCTGGTTCGCTTTAGCCCGTGACTAGGTGACGAAGAAGCTATACCTGATCCGGCCGTCTCTCTGGCTATCGAGGTGCAATCCGCTTCTATCACCATCGGCACGACGACACTGGCGGATAATCAAACAACCCCCTCAGCGGCAGTTGAAGGTAATATCGTGCGCTATGAGCGGGGGCAAGGTGTGGTTGAAGAGTTCATCGCCAGGAATGCCGGGATTGAGCAGCGCTGGTGGCTGGAAGAAAAGCCGTCTGCAAGGGGCGACCTGACGCTTGTGGTTGAGATAGAAACAGCTTTGACCCTGGAAACAACCGGCGAAGGGTTTGTTTTTCAGGCTCTTGACCCGGCAACGGGACAGATGGTGCCGGTGATACGTTATGCGCGGCCGCAGGCCATTGACGCCGATCAGCAAACTCTGTGGGCGCAAACTGACAGCCAGTTGCTAGAGACAACCGAAGACGGCCTCAACCACTATCATCTGATCTTCATCTTCCCTGCCGACTGGTTAGAACATGCTCAGTATCCCCTGCTGGTTGACCCGCTTGTGAGCGGCTTACTGCGCCTGGAGCAAGGCTCACCGGCGCAAAACCAACAAAACATCCAGATAACCTACAACCCTGATAACAATGAATTTCTTCTGGTATGACAGGATTATCGCAACGGCAATAACTGGGACATCTATGCCCAACGACTGGATGGGGATGGGGCTTTGTTAGGGGACAATTTCGTTATCAACAGTAGTGCCTACCATCAGGATGTTCCCCATGTGATGTATGCCCCCGACCAGGATAGATACCTGGTTGCCTGGCGGCATTACACCAGTGCCTCGCAGTATGATGTCTACGGACAACGACTGTCCGGGACAGGGGATTTTGTGGGCAGTGCCTTTGCCATTGCCACCGGCCCTGCCTCTACGCTGCAAACCCCGACTGATATTGTCTACAACAGTCAAAGTAATCAATTCTTGGTGCTGTGGCAAGATGGGCGGAGTGGCAAGCTCCACGTTTTTGGCCGCCATGTGAGCCTGACAGGTAGTTTAGGATCGGAGACCCAGATAACGAGTGTGACCTCAACCAATCAAAAATCGGGAGTCGGTGCTTACAATGCAGCCAACGATCAATATCTGGTGGTGTGGGCCACCAGTGACAGCAAGATTTTAGCGCGTCGCATGACGGGGGGTGGCGTCGTCACAACCACCGATACTATCCTACTCTCCAGTAATCCGAGTATTACGACGTTTGGAAATACCACGTCTTTTAACGCTACGATCACAGCAGGCACTAACGTATTCTACTCCTGGAATTTTGGTGATAACACATCGGGTTATGGGGCTGCCCCTAATCATACTTATGCTCAGCCGGGCACTTATACAGCCACCATCACCGCCACTAACTCCGATAATTTACTCACGGCCGCGACGGTAGTGACGATTTACCAGTCGGCCGTAGCCGATTTCGTGGGGACGCCAGTATCCGGCACGGTGCCGCTCAGCGTTACGTTTACGAACAGTTCTGCCTTTGCCACGAGCTATCTGTGGCAATTTGGGGATGGTGCCACCTCGACGGCGATTTCACCGACCCATGTGTACACACAGACGGGCATCTACACAGTGACTTTGTGGGCAGCCAATCCCTATAGCAGTGATGTGTTGACACGTTCGGCTTACATCACCGTCCTCGATAACAACCCATCGGTTGTCATTGTTAAAGAAGGTCCAGCTATTGTCGAGGCAGGTGAGCCAATTACCTACACGCTGACCGTCACCCACAACGGTCAATACAACCTGTGTGACATTATTCAGATATGACGGAAACGGTCAACGAGTAATGCAAACAACGGCTCAAGGAATAGGTATTACCAGAAACACTATTTTTATTGGCGATTATATGGAGGTATCAGGTAATGATTCTGAGGAGCAAACACGTACGTTCATTGCTCAAGGACCTGAACTGATACAAAATAGTGCCTTTGACATAGGATTGGAACACTGGCAGACAGAAGGCAACGTTACTTGGCAAAATAATCAATATGGACAGTTCGTCAGTATTGGTAATGGCGGCACAGTTTATCAGCGAATTGAAACGGTGGCAGAAGCAGGCATATATCAATTGGCTTTAGACTGCATGACACCGCATCCTTACCGCAAAGGAAGGCTCTTCTATTTATTAGAGTCTACAGATGGGTCTAGCGCATCTGAGATAGACATTGTGTGCCCAAAGAACTTCACTTGGTTGACGAGCAATTATCAGTTTCTAATTACAGCGGGAGAAGTATATACCTTATCTATCAGTTATGACTGGAGCGATTCAGGAATCGCGTTGAATGTAGATAATATATATGTAACCAAAATAATGGATGCAGATAACCTGGATACTGGTCTGTTAGAGAATGGAGATTTTCTTGGATCAGAGGGGTGGGAATACGATGAATACGCAATACCAAGACTTGATTATGGTACTATTATCACAAGGCTAGGAGCTGTTATGCTAACCGAGCCTTATGGCTCAATTACACAAACATTTAGCGTTCTTGTTGCTGATGAGTATCGCCTATCATTGGATTGCAAAACGTTACATGGAACTCACTCAGCTCATTTTATTTTCGTACTAGACTCTCCAGCTTTATCTGGCCCGATTACAGAAGGTGAAACAGGTTGCGGTGAAAACAATTGGAGTCATTGGGTATACACATACTCGTTACCATCTAATCTCGTTTATACTATTACCCTTGAATATGACTGGGGAACGGATTCTCCAGACGTAATCTTTGACAATATTATTCTTGCAAGTACCGATTCTCCTCCTCCACCATTACCACCTGATGAAGTTGTGGTTAAGCGGTATTTTGCAGGGGGGCAACAGGTAGCGACAAGGGTGGATGGCGAGTTGTTCTACCACCTGAATGACCCTAGCGGCACATTCCTAACCCTAACGGATGCCGAAGGAGACACAGCCTGGCAGGTAGTGTATGATGGCTATGGGGCAGTGCTGACGGGCACGATGCCGGTCACGTTGACCCAAACCCTGCTGGATATGCCGGATGGCATAACGGGGTTGGTACACCAGGGGAATGGCCGCTACTACGACCCCGCCCTGGGCAGGCCGCTACAATCCAACCCGGCTGGTGCGCCGCCTACTGTGCCCCAAATGCTCAACCGATATGCTGCGGCATCAAATGGTCAACCTGGGGTATTTCAAGCGGCTGTCCAATCAGGTTCTCTTCTGTCATCAATCTATCAGTCATTTACCTCGAACTCCATTGAAGAGGTACATCCTTTGCTTTTGGTGTTCTTACTTGCTGCCTGTGATCAGCAGGCCCAGCAAAACCCACCCATTCAGGCCACATTGATCCCTACGGCCGCTCCTCGCTGTGGTGAGGTGTTCCTCTTCTAGCAAGAGTCTTGCTGTGGCCGGTCTCCCGACCGAGCCACCTCTCCGGTTTTTCTCTTTCCCACAACTCGGTATAATTCTCATCACCCTTGTTCGCTAACAAATTGACAACCAAAATGGAACGCTTCCAAATCTACG
>JAGNBF010000199.1 GCA_018004935.1 Chloroflexota bacterium
CCATTGGAATTCCCCCAAGGCCATCCCTGACTATTACAACGAAGCCAGGGAGCATTCGCCCCGAAAAATGCCCCATTGGAATTCCCCCAAGGCCATTCCTGACTATTACAACGAAGCCAGGGAGCATTCGCCCCGAAAAATGCCCCATTGGAATTCCCCCCTTCCTGTGGGAATCGGCAGGGGGGATGGGGTCAATGAATGCGTTACCCGATTAAAAATTTAATGAACAATACCCGAGGCCACCCCCCTAACCCCGCTCTGGGGCGGGGAATTATTTCTGGCGCGGGTTGGCGGGCGTCTGCCTGCCAACCCGCGCCGTGGGTTTTTCCCCCCTTCCCCGAGGAAAGGGGGATGGGGGATGGATCTTGAGCCGGAGCTTACCCAATCTGTTACCGCCAACAAAATGTCATTTTGTGACTGTGGTAAGTATCACGGTTAAATCCGTAGGACTCTGGGGGCGAATGCCGCGAAAAATGACCCGAGCCGTAGAACAGCTTGAAAAGCTGTTCTACGGCTCGGGGGTTTATTTGCGGAGACTGGCGGTTTTAAGTAGAAGGGAATGCCATAGATGTAGGCTTTTTTGCACACCGGTGATGGGATTTCCCTGGCCCTGAAATTCAAGGGTAATATCGCCCTGGTAGTTGGCGCTATGGAGTAAAGCCATGATGTGATCATGGGGCAGGGATGGATCGCGGCCGCGCTCGTCAAAACGCATAGTTTTAAAATGAAAATGGTTTGCGGCCGCGCTTAACCCTTGCCACCACCGTTCCCTCTCCCCTTCGGGCATGTTGCCGGGATCAAAACAACAACCCAGACGAGCTTGCTGGCTCTCCCGTAAACGTTGCTGGGCCTGGCCCACCAGCCACAGATGCCGATCAATATCTGTGCTAACCCCCCAATGATTCTCCACGGTAATTGTCAGACCAGGAACCCGGTGCTGGCTGGCTTGCACAAAGGCTACCAGCCGGGACACGATCTGGTTATCCATTTTGGCTGGGGTATCGGGTTGGCCGCCCAAATTGACCCGGAGCAGGGCTGTGTGCAGATAGTGCGCGGCCGCGATACCCCAACGCAGATATAAACGTGCTACAGGCCAGCCCCGACCGGGGAGGGCAAAATCACTGTTTATCGTCCAACAGAGAAGGGACGTTTGGTACGCGGCCGCGTTATTTTTCAGCTTTTCTAGATTTGCGCTACTGTAGCGCCATAACTCTGGCGGTGCACCCGGCAACAGACTCAGCAGGGGTCGCCGTATTCGGCTAAACCGGGGCGGGGGTAACATGAAGTCATTGGCCTCAATCAACGCCAGACCCACCTGCCGTGCCCCTGCCGGTAAATCCAGCACTGACCACTGTCCCGCATAATATGGCTCATGCCATGACCATGAACTGACACCTGGACGCATAGCAGGTATAATGGCAGAACCGTTATAAAAAACAAGTGCTATACAGGTATTATAGGGCGATGTCTGAGCTTGTCGTAGGGTGAGCCGGGTCTCGGCAAGTTCCGCCCTCCAGGACGTGTGTGGGTATCTTTTCAATAAGGTGTGGTGACGTTCACCGGCAACAGGTTTAAGCTACGTTTCCCCTGAAATATTGAGAAGAGATATGTATCGTTATAAAAACAACACCAAATGAGGCGATTATGCGGATATTAGTAACAGGTGGCACGGGTTTTGCCGGATCGTTTCTGTTGGAACGATTGTTAGAAGAGGAGCACGACGTTTTTGGGTTGGTTCATCCCAGCACCAGTCACCAGGCTTTACCCCAGCACGCCCGTTTTACGGCTCTTGAGGGTGATTTGCTGGCGGTAGATTTCCTGGAACAGATTATGCGGGAGACGCGGCCGCAAGCCATTTACCATCTGGCGGGGCAGGCATCTCCTGGTCTTTCGTGGGAAAAACCAGCCCTGACCATGGCTGTCAATGCCGGGGGAACCGCTAACGTTTTGGTTGCGGCCGCACGTCTACCTGAAAAACCCCGCTTGCTCATTGTCACCAGTGCCGAAATTTACGGCCCTATCCATGCAGAAACACTTCCCCTTACCGAAGAAACCCCACCCGCCCCGCAACATCCTTATGGTGTCAGCAAACTGGCCGCCAGCCAACTCGTAGGGCTGTATTGGCGTCGTTATGGCCTGCCCGTCATCGAAGCCCGCCCCTTCAACCATATCGGCCCACGGCAGGCGCTCGGTTTTGTCGTGCCTGACTTTGCCAGCCAGTTTGCGGCCATTAAACTGGGGCAGAAACCACCCGTTCTCTCTGTGGGTAATCTGGCGGCCCAACGTGACTTTACTGATGTGCGCGATATTGTGGCCGCTTATATCGCCTTGATGACCAACGGTCAACCGGGTGAGAATTATCTAATTTGTTCTGGGCGTCCCGTCAGTATTCAGCACCTATTTGACACGCTGGCCGAACTGGCCGGAGTTGAAGTAAACGTTGAACGAGATCCGGCTCGTTTGCGGCCGCTGGATACTCCCTGTCTTTATGGTAGTTTTGCCAAACTAGAACGAGATACCGGTTGGCGGCCGCAAATCCCCTTACGCCAATCCCTGGCCGATGCCTTAGATCATTGGCTTAAAGTTTATGCCCACAGCGCCCTCACCCGCTGAGTTACGAGCAGACGGTCGGCAAAGCCTGGGGTTTGCGGATAGACGGCACAAATCACTCGGATGGATAATGGTTTCTCAAAGCCAAAAACCCAGGTTTTTTGACCTTTTCCGTAACAATTAAGGGGTCGCTCAAAATTAAGTTGGGTGGCTCGGTCAGGAGACCGGCCACAGCAAACGCAAAAGTTATTTACGGGCGAACCCTAAGTAGTTATCCTTCTCTGACAAACAGTTATAGTTTTTAATAAGATGAATTTCCTTCGCCAGTTTTTCTCCTTGCCCCAATTTTCTGGTGACCATATGCGCACCCGCCAGGCCCAATTGCTGGGCATTTTTTTGAACTGCATGATTTTTGGGATGCCAATCCTAATTGTCGGGAACGCTTTAGGTAACAATGTCCCCATTTTGGTAAACGTCATAAACTTCAGCGCTATTCTTATTGGCTTGGGTTTACGTTATTGGTTAACCTGGGGCAACCTGGCCTATGTGGCCATTGTTACAGCCTTGATCGCTTTGTTAGGCATCACCCTTAGCATAATGATCATAGGCACTATTCGT
This sequence comes from Chloroflexota bacterium, assembly GCA_018004935.1. Lineage (GTDB taxonomy): Bacteria > Chloroflexota > Anaerolineae > Promineifilales > Promineifilaceae > Trichofilum. Next base: position 3,169 of record JAGNBF010000199.1, read on the forward strand.
ACGCCTTCGACTGCCATCTTTCTCCTGGTTATCGTTGCTTCTGGGTTTGTCTTTAATCAACGTACCGTTATCCTTTTAATCACGCTCAGCTCATTGATCGTTCTGGCCCTTATCGTTACCGAAAACGCCGGTCTACTGCCAGAACCAGATACGAGTGTGGCCATTACCCAATGGGTAACTTACACTGCTTTATTCATTTTGGGGGGAAGCCTTACTTACTCGGCTACGTTGACTATACACCAGGCACTAGAACGGGCGGATCATGAACTGGAACGCCGCCGCCGGACGGAAGCGGTTCTCGAGGAGAAGGAAAATCAGCTACGAATCATTACTGATAATATGCACGAAATGGTGCTGTTGTTGGATACCGAAGGCCACATCCGTTATGTTAATCCCTCATCTTATCATCAATTAGGGTATAAACCGGAAGACCTCGTCGGTAAATTCAGCCTGGATTTTCTTCACCAGGAGGATCATGCATTTATCATAAATTTATTGCAAAAGGTGACTAAGGGTGCCAATGAACCCACCCCGATAGAATTTCGGGGTCAACATGCCAATGGGCAATACATCCATCTAGAAGCAACGGGGCAAATTCTTTTTGAGCAAGATCAGGCAACAGGTATTGTGGCTGTCTCCCGTGATGTAACTACCCGTAAACGAATGGAATCGGCTTTGCGACGGCAAAACAGTATTCCGGCTAATTTATACCGATTCACTCTGGACATTCTGAGACATCAGGCGGTTCAGGATTTACTACAGATGGTGGTGTTACGGGCCGCTGAATTATTGGATGCGCCCTATGGTGAATTGATGTTGTTGGAAGGTGAGGAACTGGTTGTGTATGCGCTTACCCCTAATCAACCGTTTATCGCAGGGGAGCGAAGCCAACGGGACGCAGGATTATTGTCCTGGCAGGCGGTTATAACAGGTCTGCCCGCTATTCGTAGTAACTGCGGGAATGATGTGGGACTAACAGATAAGGATGATAAAAGTAGATTGAAGGCAGTGGCCGCTTTTCCCATTCTCCAAGGGGAGCGGTGTTTAGGCGTGTTGGCGGTAGGGCGGAAACATGAGGATATGCCCTTTGATGAGGATGAGATTCAGGCGGGGCAGTTGTTTGCCCAATTGACGGCTTTGGCCCTGGATAATGCGCAACTGTACGCGGCCGCGCAGGCAGAATTAAACGACCGTAAACAGGCGGAAGAGTCCCTTCGCCAGTCCAACACTATCTTACAGGCCCAAAACGAAGAGCTAGATGCCTTCGCTCATACCGTCGCCCATGATTTGAAAAACCCGATCAGCATCATCTTTGGTTATGCGGAGTTTTTACTAGAGGATATTGTGAATATCCCGGCAACCGAGCGCCAGCAGGCGTTAGCGTATATTTACAAGAACGCGACCAAAGTTAACAGCATTATTGAATCCCTTTTGGTTTTGGCGGGCGTTCGCAAACAGATTGTCGAGCCAGAGCCGCTAGACATGAACCCTATTGTGGATGAAGCCTTGAAGCGTTTGTATGCCATGATTCAGGAAACAAAGGCAACCATCAGCATCTCTGACCGTGAAGCATGGCCTTTGGTAATGGGGTATGCGCCGTGGATCGAAGAAGTGTGGGTCAATTATCTCAGCAATGCCCTGAAATATGGGGGACGGCCCCCACGGGTTGAACTAACGGCCGTCCGCCAGCCTGATGCCTCGGTGCGGTTCAATGTGTGCGATAATGGTGTCAGTCTGGTTGCGTTTCAGCAGGAGCGCCTTTTTGCTCCGTTTGAACGATTGGGACAAAAACAGACAACCGGGCACGGGCTTGGCCTCTCAATTGTGCGCCGTATTATCGAGAAACTAGGTGGGCAGGTAGGGGTTGAAAGTCTCAATGGGCAGGGGAATGTTTTTTATTTCATCTTGCCGCCCGTCTGATATGATTCTTGTTGTCATGATTCCGTCTGCTTTTTTGGGTGCCCTTTTATGATCACTCCTACAAATGGCCTGGTTATTACGCAAGATACGACCTTTGCCCCCGGCGTGTATTTTTTGCCCGATGGGATTAGCATCGCGGCCGCGGGGATTACCCTTGATGGCAATGGGGCTACCCTCATTGGGTTAAACCGGCAAGGCTGTGGGGTCAATATCTTCAACCAGAAAAACGTCACCATCAAAGACCTGAATGTGCAAAGTTATTATCACGGCTTTTTTGCCCATCGCTGTGATTTTTTGACCATCACCGGCTGTACAGTGCGTGATACCGGAGAACTTCCCGCGAACACCCTCTTTCTCGATATCTGGCGACCGGCAGATGATCCTTATGGCGGAGCTATTTATCTACGTGATGTGCGCAATGGCCTGATCAGCCAGAATGATCTGCAACATCAGATGAATGGGTTGCTCAGTTACCATTGTCGCCAGTTGCGTGTACATAATAATGTTGCCAGCTATAACAGTGGTTTTGGTTTCCACCTGTATGAAACCTGTGATTCTCTTTTCCAGAACAATGTGGCCGATTTTTGTTGCCGTTACCAACCACGGGGCGAACGAACGGGGCATCTGGGGGCGGACGCGGCCGCGTTTCTTCTTGTTTATGGTTCATCCCGCAACCTCTTTCGCCGCAACCTGGCCCGCATGGGCGGCGATGGCTTCTTTCTGGCTGGCCTTCCCCCGAATGCTGACCAACCAGTAGGCTGTGATTTCAACGAATTTGAAGAAAACGATGGCTCTTATAGCCCGAACAATGCCTTTGAAGCTACCTTCAGCCGACGCAATGTATACCGCAACAACCAGGCTAACTTCTGCAACTACGGCTTCTGGCTGGGATTCTCACGTGAATTTATCCTGGAGAACAACGAAATAAGACGTAATCACACCGCCGGTATTGCCGTTGAAAATGGCTTTGGTATGCAACTGCGGCATAATCAGTTCCACGATAACCGTCACGGCATTTTGCTCTGGTCTCGTTTTGTTCCAGAATTTAATCGTGCCGTGCCTGAAAATGATACCAGTCGGGCCTGGCTCATTGAAGCCAACCAGTTTACAGGCAATGAAAAAGCGATCCGCATCGCCGCTAACCAGAGTCATGGTATCATCTCTCTGCCGGGGGGCACACCCGCTACCCCCAAACCGTATAGCCATGTTATTCGCCTCAACCATATCCAAAACAGCCGCGTAGGTGTCGAACTCATCAATACAATGAACACTGTGATGGAAGACAATCGCTGTCAAGACAATCTGACCGATTTTTTTGAAAAATAGTAACAACTAAGCCGTTGCCTGAGCTTGTCGAAGGCATACGAGGCTTCGACAAGTTCAGCCCTCGAGGACGGGTATAAATTTACCACGGTTATCAAGTGACATTTTGTTGGCGGCAACAGCCTGGGTAGGTTTGAGGTTGAAGACCCATCCCCCATCCCCTTCCCCGGGGGAAGGGGAGAAACCCACCGGCGCGGTTTGGGGGGCAGACGCCCCCCAAACCGCGCCAAGAAAAGTTCCCTGCCCCTGGGGCGGGGTTAGGGGTGGGGGCTTCTTACATTTAGCTAAAAATGTGGCAGGTTTAGTCTGAAGACCCATCCCCCATCCCCTTCCCCGGGGGAAGGGGAGAAACCCACCAGCGCGGTTTGGGGGGCAGACGCCCCCCAAACCGCGCCGAGAAAAGTTCCCCGCCCCTGAGGTGGGGTTAGGGGGGAGGGCTTCTTACATTTAGCTAAAAATGTGGCAGGTTTAGTCTGAAGACCCATCCCCCATCCCCTTCCCCGAGGGAAGGGAAGAAACCCACCGGCGCGGTTTGGGGGGCAGACGCCCCCCAAACCGCGCCGAGAAAAGTTCCCCGCCCCTGGGGGCGGGGTTAGGGGTGGGGGCTTCTTACATTTAGCTAAAAATGTGGCAGGTTTAGTCTGAAGACCCATCCCCCATCCCCTTCCCCGAGGGAAGGGGAGAAACCCA
>JAGNBF010000018.1 GCA_018004935.1 Chloroflexota bacterium
ATGATCTGCCTATGCCACACTTATTTCGAGTTTGAAACAGAGGTGTCATCATGCTGACAGCAACCGTTGATATTGGCAGTTTAATTGTTCAGTCACCAGAGATACGACAGGGGCGGCCGCGTATTGCGGGAACAGGCGTTACCGTACAACGGGTGGTGGGGTGGTACAAACTTGGTTTCACACCAGAGGAAATTGCTGACAAATTCGGTCATCTTTCTCTGGCCCAGGTTTATGCCGCCCTGGCCTTTTACCATGCCAATCAGGCGGAGATTGAATTGGCCCTGGCGGATGAGATAGAGCAAGTTGAATTGTTAGCTGAAGAAGTGACCATCACCGGCTAAACAGCAGGAACACCGTGGCTCAAATCCGGTTGTATATTGACGAAGACTCAATGGATCATGCTTTGGTGCGGGCTTTACGTGCCAGAGGTGTTGATGTCGTAACTGCACTAGATGCGGGTTTAATTGAACGTGCTGATAGCCTTCATCTAGCTTATGCTATCCGGCAAGGACGAGTTCTTTATACTTTTAACGTAGGTGACTATTACGAGTTACATACCGTTTACTTAGCGCAAGGTAAATCTCATACTGGCATGATTCTTGCCCCACAACAGCGTTACTCGGCGGGCGAACAAATGCGACGTGTTTTGCATCTCGTGGCAACGAAATCCGCCGAAGCGATGATCAATCAAATAGAGTTTTTGAGCCGTTGGTGATGACAATGGGTATATTTTTTACTGCTTAACGGCCTGCCGGTAGTGGCCGTGTTGATCCTGCTGGCGGAACTGGTGGTGGATATCGCGGCCGCGGGGCTCAATCCCTATCTGACAACCATCAAGCGATAACACATTCTATCAGGGGAACTTGAAGTAACACTAATCGTAATCTGCCTTACTTTCTAACAAACTCAACTGTTGAATTTTTCTCTGCCCATACAATTCATCTACGGACGCTTCAAACTCTTGCAAGGCATTTTCATGGTTTTGCAAAAACCACTTTTTATGATTTTCCAGATACGCCTCACGAATATCATCACGACGTAAATCAAAAGGAATCCGTTCCATCCGAGGATCAATAGTATCAAAACCGCTAAACTCAGTTGCCAGGCGTTTTTGCGTCATTGTTACGTAATCGGGATTAATTTCAATACCGACACCGTTGCGTTGCAATTGTTGACACACCCGTAAAGTCGTTCCGCTACCAGAGAAAGGATCAAGAACCCAATCGCCCGAATTACTTGAGGCCAAAACCATCCGTTCCATGAGACCTTCTGGTTTTTGGGTGGGATGTTCCTGGCGATTACCATTGGAATAGTGGACATGGGAAAATTCCCACACATCTCCAGGATTTGCGCCGCGCATATTGTTTCGGTCTCGGTAATATTTTTGGGGGACCCGCACATCATCCAGATTAAATACAAAATCTTTTCCCTTTGTAAACATCAAAACATCATCATGCCGGGGCGAAAAACCGCGTGTTTTGCCCATTCCCTGTGTGTAATGCCAGACAATCCAGTTATTGAAAAAGAAGTTGTACTCTCTATCCAAAATGTCATAGAGATAAGAAATAAACCGAAATCCCATAAACACATAAATGGTTCCATTGGATTTTAGCACTCGTTGACAAGCCCCAATCCAACGGCGGGAGAAATCAAGATAGTCGTCAAAACCTTTAATGTCGTGATTATTGCCGTAATCTTTGCCCAAATTGTAAGGGGGATCGGCAATGATGAGGTCAAAGAATTCTGACGGAAAATCCGAAATTTTTTCTAACGCATCACCAAGAACTATCTTTTGCTCAGTCATCAGTTTTGATCCACCCCCCTCGAATTGCTAGAACCAGCCATTGGTCAAATGAGCGTCGGCTAGAACCGAGAAATTTTTGATCCAACAAGCGGCAAAACTCCCAGGTTGTCCTTTTTTCGATGGTCACATAATGGATGTCTCTGATCTGGATTTGGCCTGTTCCCAAAGCTGGATTATAGCTTAAATCTCTGGCACTCAGATATTTCAGATCATAAGCGTGATAGTTCACAATCTCCATAATACCATCCATCATGCCAGAAATTTCGTTCCTTTTGGAGTAAACGCGGTGTTTGAGCGACAGAATGACGAAAATGTAATCGGGGTCTTTTACATACGCGGAACGAATGCGCCCAAACGAAGTAATGTTGGGTGATTTGCCACTGGATTCAATATCTTCTGCGGTGGCTTTGACATCTATTTCTGCGGTTACACTTGAGCCAACAGGTCTTGATTTCTGAAATTGCAGAATAATGTCAGCCATATAAAGCCGTTCTTGCGCTTCAACATTGATCAACTGATAGTTGTTTTGACCATCATTGAGTGCGTCATGGAAAATTTCAAAGGCCCATGCTTCAACAAATGGTCCGGCCACCTTGTTGATGTTCTCCATCGGTAGCCCCAGGCGTAGATTTGTGTTGATGACAATTTTGTTACGCCCTTCTTGAATAGCGTTCTGAACAATGGTCTCGATTTGATGAGTCACAAAATTTGAGCATTCTGTGTAATCTTCACTTTCAATGGGAATTTTGAAATCTAGATTATCGTATGACATAGGAATTGCTTGCTTGTGTGTTGCGGGATGAAAGGTGGCAGCGTTTACACGGATCAAGACGGGAAACTTTGTAAATTGTAGTTTATTTGCGCTTTACGAACTAACACACCCCGTGTCACCATTCGGTCAGTGGGAGTATTTTTTACTGCTCAATAGCCTGCTGGTAGTGGCCGTGTTGATCCTGCTGGTAGAGATGGGGGTGGATATCGCGGCCGCGTGGCTCAAACCGCGTTTCCTGTGGGAAGAGGACAACAAATTGTTCTGTTATGAGAAGAACCGCTCATAGGCGTCGTGATTGCCGATCCAAAACCAGGTGATGGTATCACCATCCATAAACCCAATCGCCCGATAACTGAGCGTAACCCGGACAGACCAGATATTTTCTTCTTGATTGATGCACTTGAAATGCAGTGAAGGATGGAAGGGATTATCCCGCCACAGACGATACGCTTTCCTGGCGCGGCGTCTCACATCTTCGCTGAGACGAAAGTAGGCTTCCCAAAACGAGGGCAATGTCTCGGAATTCATAGCCGATTATAGTCCATGGGTTGGGCTTGCCCTTTGGCTTTTTCTTCTTTGGCACGACGTGCGGCCGCTATCAATTGCGCCTGTGTTTTTTGGAACAAATTGTCCCAACGCATTTCATCTTGCAGGTCAGCTAGATATTCACGCAGATGTTCCACTGCCTGATTTTGGGCCGCTTCTGGTAACGCCTCCATCATTTTGACCATTGTTACAATCGCAGTAGATGCCATTTGTATCACCTTAAAACCTCATCTCTTGTTTGAGCCAGCGAAATTCCATCATGTCTAACAAAAGATGTGAACCCATTTGGGGGATCACGTTGATTTTACAGGCAGAATTGTAGCATATTTAAGCGGGAATATTTTCTCCTGCTCAATGGCCTGCTGGTGGTTGCTGTGTTGATGTTGTTGACAGAACTGGTGGTGGATATTGCGGCCGCGTGGCTCATCCCAATACACCAATAACCAATACACCAATACACCACCACCCACCCTACGGCTGACTCACCACCACCGTCGCCACATAATCAGCAAAGGAAATGGGATCGGGCGTTTTGGGATAAGGGTCCAGGCTTTGCAGGTGAATGGAGTACCCGGCTACCTCAATCGTGTCACGTAATTCGGTGGGCGCAGGGTTGGTATCGAAGGTAATGGTTTGCGGGGCGTCGGTTCCCGCTTGCACTTCCATCTCTACCACCGCCCGCCCCGTCCAGAAACATTCCACGTCAGTGGGACAGCGGGAATCTTCAACGACATTCGTGAACGTCACACGTAAATCGGTAGCCGCGACAGAAACGCTTTCCCCGGCCGGTAAAGCAAACGGTTCATGCAAATTCATGGTGAGCACCCCTTCTATCGTGGGTTCAGAGGGAGTGATAGGCATTGATGTAGGCTCTTCGGCAGTAGGTTCACCGGCATCGCCCCCCTGGCAGGCCACCAGCAACAGCACCAGACTAAACAGGTAGATCAACTTTTTCATCATACACCTCGTTTTGTGACATGGGCGAGAGTAACCATTCAGCCCAGAGACGATTTTGTGCCATTTTGAATGACATCGTAACCACTAAGGGTTCGCTCGAAATTAAGTTGGGTGGCGCGGTCAGGAGACGGGCCACAGCAAAGGTTCAAGTTATTTAATCGTCAATCTTAAACCTGTTGCCTGAGCTTGTCGAAGGCAAACGGGCTTCGACAAGATTGGTATGGCTTCTTTGCCGGATGTTATACGATACAGAGTTCCCCAGTGCCCTGATAAAGATCATAAACCTATTAAAGCCAGAAAAGCCATGTGAAACGGATATATTTGACTATTCTATCCATGTTCACCCCAACCAAGACATAAATTTATAAGGTTCTTGCGGTATCGTTTGTCCCGGAAAAAAGAAAAGGCCCGCGGTGAGGCGGGCCTTAGACAGGATGGAGCGAAAGGAGTAACTCCAGCCTAGTCTCCGAGGGCGGGCACGGGTTGTTTACTGCGGCGCACAGTACCAGGAACCGGTGCTTCCGGGGCGGGTTCCCAATCTTTGGGATACCCTTCCGCGCCCATTTCTGGCAGGTCTAACCCAGCCAACTCGTCGGCGGGAGAAGAACGTAACACCTTGAAAGCGGCCAGAATTTTGAAGAAGGCGTAGGAGGCGGCAAAGACGACCAGGAAAATCGCCACCACGTCAATGACCTGGGCCAGAAATTGCCCACCCCCACCGTATAACAGACCGGTTACGGGGCTTTCGACTCCATTCCACAGAGCGGTGTCCGGATTGCCGTTGGCGAAGATGCCGACGGCCAGCACGCCCCAGGCCCCGTTGAAGAGGTGAACGGGAGCCGCGCCGACGGCGTCGTCAATTTTTAGTTTTTCCAGGAGTACGGCGGCCAGGCAGGCGATGACCCCACCGATGGCCCCGATGAGGACCGCGGCCGCGGGCGTGACAAAAGCACAGGGTGCCGTAATCGCTACCAACCCAGCCAAAATACCGTTGACGGATGCGGCCGCGTCCGGTTTCTTCGTCGGCCCAATCAGCCACATGTAAGACATGGCCGCCATACCCCCCGCCGCTCCTGCCAATAGGGTATTCACTGCCGCCAACACCGCCAGGTTACGGAACGGCCCCACAAACCCCAACGCCGAACCCGGATTAAAACCAAACCAGCCGAAGAACAGAATAATCGTGCCCAAAATTCCCAGGGTAATGCTGTGGCCGGGAATGGCATTGGCCGAACCATCTTTGTTGAAGCGACCAATACGAGGCCCCAACACCATCGCCCCGGCCAGAGCCAATGTCCCCCCAACCATATGCACCACCCCAGAACCGGCAAAATCTACCACGCCGTTACCCAACCCGGCACTCCGTCCCAGGTTTGCCAGCCAGCCCCCCCCCCACACCCAGTTTCCAATAAGCGGGTAAATGAACATGCTGACAAACAAACCCATCAACACAAAGCCGGAGAATTTGAGCCGTTCGGCCATGGAACCGGTGGGAATGGTGGCCGCCGTGTCCATAAAAACCATCTGGAACAGGAAGAAGGCCAGAACGCCGAAGTTGGCACTTAGCCCACCCAACATGAAGCCGGACAGGCCCATAAAGCCGGAGTTACCTATCAGCAGGGGTTTGTCCAACAGGCCAGACCAGTCACCGAGCGTAACCGGAGAAAAGGCCCATTCGCTCAGCCCGTTGACGGCCGGGTATACATGATTGACGCCACCAAATTGCAGGGCAAACCCGGTCAGCCAGTACCCCAACGCCCCAATACAGAACACCATCATGTTCATCATCATGGTGTGAACGACATTTTTGTTGCGGGTGAAACCTGTCTCTACCAGGGCAAAACCGGCCTGCATGAAGAACACCAGGAACCCCGCCAGGAGAACCCACAACACATTGAGGCTGACAACCGTATCTTCGACGATGGCCGGATCCGCGGCCGCGCCCCCATCCTGCGCCCAAGCCGTTCCCGCCCCCATCATCAAGGCAATCAACACCAGCAAAACTACCGACCAGCGGAATAAGTTCTTACGTTTCATCTCATCTCCTCCTTGAGTTCAGTGGATTGTGAACAGTAAACAGTGGACAGTAAACAGTAGTCAGACACAGTGGCGTTCACCATTCACCATTCACCATTCACCATTCACCATTCACCATTCACAATTTCTTCCCCATTAACCATTCACAATTCACCATTCACAATTTCTTCCCCATTAACCATTCCCCGAGTTCCCCCCCCTAATACCACCCCGTCATCCCCTTCAGCGTCAGCAACACCGAGGCCAGAATCATGGCTACGATGGTGGGGGGGATGGCGATGAGTGCCCAGCGTTTCCAACCAACCGGGCCATGATGTTTTTCTAAAAAGGAATAAGCCACCACGTTGGCCGACGCCCCGATGGGGGTAATGTTCCCGCCCATGTTGACACCTAAGGCCAGGGTCCAGACCATGAGGGCCAGGGCTGGCATCCCCGGTATTTGGGACAAATCGCGCAGAACGTAGCTCATAGCCAGGGCCAGTGGCACGTTGTCTAACATGCCACTGAGAAGACCTGGCCCCCAGTGCAAAGCCATAATAAGGCCATTCTGGTTACGGGTGGATTGGGACATGGCCGTTGCCAGCATTTCAAACAGGTGGACTTTTTCCAGCCCACCAATGAGAACAAATAGCCCGGCAAAAAAGAGCAGGCTTTCGCTGTCTTCGCGGAGCAATTTGTGCAGAACGGGTTTGCGATGATGTCCGGGCAGGATCAGCAAGGCCAAAACCGCCGGAACCAACGCGGCCGCGGCCGCAGAAATATGAAAACCCGTCCATTCGCCAATCGCGTGGTGCGTAACGAGCAAGAAAACAGCGATACCAAAGCCAATCAACCCCACGCGGGTCAACTCGGCGTGCAGGGGGTCACGGTGCAGGGCTTCAATCTCAGCAACGGCTTCGTCGGTGAGGGCGGCATGGGCATCGCGCAGGATTTGCCGGTTAATGAAGTAGAAGACGAGAGTGATGGTGATCGCGGCCGCGGCCGAAATCGGTCCCGTGTGGGTGGCAAAATCGGTAAAGCTAAACCCCAACGTCGTACCCAAAATCACATTGGGCGGGTCCCCCACCAGCGTCGCCGAACCGCCGGTATTGGCGGCACACACCTCGGCCACGATGAAGGGAACCGGATCAATGTTGAGCAGACGGCACAGTTGCAGGGTCAGGGCGGAGAGGAACAACATCACCGTGATGCTATCCATAAACATGGCCGTAACCGCCGCCAACACTAGTAACACCACAAAGAGCCAGGCCGGATGATAATTCACGGCTTTGACCGCCCGCATGGCTAACCAGGCAAAGAAGCCTCCTTCGTGCAAAATGGCCACCAGGGCAAACATACCACACAACAAACCCAGGGTTTCCCAGTTGATGTAGTGGAACGCTTCTAACGGACTCAACACACCAGCCACCAGCAAAACCCCACCCCCAATCAGAGCCACCCAATGGCGGGGGAATTTTTCACTGGCGATAAAACCGTAAGCAATGACGAAGATAGTCAGGGCGATCCACATAAGTTGATCCTTTTCAGAACTGAGTACTAAATACCGAGTACTGCGTGAGTTCCCCCTTCCACACCGGGAAAGCAAAAAAGCCCACTCCCGTCACTGAAACGAGAATGGGCTTCGCGGCCGCAAATCAATTTATTTGATTGTGTCGTTGATTATAAAAACCTTGACCCGGTGCGTCATGCGTAAATGTTTACGACATTTGCCGGATGGGATTGTACGAACTGACCAAAAGGGGGGGATTGGTATATTGGTATATTGGTGTATTAGTGTATTGGTGCATTCACTAATATACCAATACACCAATAACTGTTCACTGCTCACTACTCACTCACTCCCCTCTCCCCACCGGCAACACAAACCCAAACGTACTCCCCACCCCTTCCTGACTTTCGGCAAATACCTGGCCCCCATGCGCCGTGACAACGGCGTTGACCAGAGCTAACCCAAGTCCAACCCCCTCGGCTCCCCGTTTCACCGGGTCAGCCATCTGGGCAAAGCTGTTCCAAAGTTCCGGCAGGCGAGCCGAGGGCACACCGATACCCGTATCCCGCACGGCCAGATGCACCATTTCCCCTTCCGGCCAGCAGGCCACCGTCACCTCACCCCCTTCTGGAGTGAACTTGATGGCATTTTGCACCAGGTGGTGGATGGCTTCGCCCAGGCGCGACCCATCGGCGGAGAGGCCAGGAATGGCCCGGCCATTGTGGTGGTGGAGTTGAATCTGGCGCGACTCAGCCAGCGGCCGCAACGGTTGCAATGTTTGCTCAATCAAAACGGGCATATCCACCGGCCCCAGCCGCAACTGCCCCTGCTTCTGCAAAAACGAAGCAAACGACACCAGATGCTCCACCATATTTTTGGCCGTTTTGATCCCCTGCTTCAGACTCTCCAACTCTTCCTTTTGTTCCGGGAGCCAGCCATCCGTACCGTGCCGCTCTAAAATGTGCAGGGAGAAACCAATATTGGCAAACGGTGTCCGCAATTCATGCGACACCACCCCGATAAAAGCCGATTTGAGCTTATCCACTTCCTGTAACTGACTATTGGCCTGCGCCAATGAAGCATAAGCGGCCTGCAAATCTTTGTTCACCCGCTCCAGGTCAGCAAAAAGGCGGGCATTTTCCAGAGCCACAGCGGTCTGGTCAGCCAACGTACTCAACAAGGTCAAATCTTTCTCATAAAAGCGACTGCGCGAATTTTTCGGCCCCAGGCCAAACAGGCCAATCCATTGCCCCTGGGCATGAATAGGCACATAAACCTCCATCCCTAACGAAGCCAGCCATTCTTTTTCTTCGGGGGCGGCTTTGTGGAATTGAGGGAGCATATCAATATCGTACTGGGTAAGGGGTTGACGAATCTGGCTCAGATGGGTGGCGATGGGGCTGGCAGAGGGTAAGGTTCCCAGCACCAGGCGATCAGGCCCAAAGCTTTGTACACTCCGAAATTCAAAAACCTGGGCTGGGGCGGATAAGGTGTCTACCAGGAAAAGGGTTCCATGTTGTAATCCCACCCCCTCGCTGATGAGGCCTATGGCGACAGCCTCGAGTTTCTGTAAATCCACAATGTTGCTGATCTGGGCACTATAACGGCGCACCAGGCCAGTAGTATCATAGTCAGAATCGGCGGTAAGACGCGCGGCCGCACCCTGTAACAGCATCACGAAGGGGCGGAACAGGAACGCGGCCGCGATTACCAGCACCATTCCCCCATACACCGACTCATAACCGGGAATATCCGCCAGCAGGCTATCCAGTAGCCGTTCCCCCAGCAAATACAAAAGCGCCAACAAGGCCGACGCCATGACGTAACTGAACAGCCGCCGCACAAACAGACGGACATCAGGCAGGTTATAGGTCAACCCGACCAGAGCCATAATCAGCAAAGGAACCCAGCGCCAGATGAGCGCGAAGTTATATTGCTCCGTAAACCAAAGGCCGTCACTGCTGATCAGGCTGAGTAAAATGAATAACCAGAAGGTAAGCCGGTTACGGTGCAGGGGTTGCAGGCGGGTCTGATGGTAGGCAAAGGAGAGGGTAGCTACGATGCGGCCGCCGATGACAGCCCACAAACTCACCAGCACAACCAGAAAGGTTCGGGCGTCCAGGAGAGTGGGTAAAGCCAGAGCCAGGACGAGAAATAGCAGGGCGACAGCCAGAGAACCGCGCCGCCAGCCCCAAGAAACATCAGCGGGGATAAAAGCGGAAGTCAGGTGCAGGAAGGCCACAGAAAGTAGGAGTGTGCCCGCGGCCGCGAACAGGAGGCTCAATTGCGAAATGAATAACCAACCAATCAAACCACTCCACAGAGTTGTGAGCAGAAAATAAACCGCCAACCAGCGTGTCAGCCAGGTTTCTCGCGTTCCCCGTACCCACACTAACAGTGCCAGCAACACCCCGGCCAAGGCAGTAATCCCCAGAAACAACGGCTGTACACTACTCCACAACATAGACTTATTTTGCCCGATATTGCTATATTCGTGAAATAGGATAACCGGGTAAAAGGCAGTTCAGATCCGGATTTTATGACACCAATTTTTAGTTTCGACGTATCATAAGCATGAAAGCCTGTAGGACGATTTTGTAAATCGTCCGCTGGGCGATTTACAAAATCGCCTTACCTTTTGGAAGGAGTGTTCCCATGTTTGACAAACTTAGTAACAGTTGGCGACTGGTAAAAGCCAGTGCCGCCGTCCTCATGGCCGATAAAGAGCTGATGATCTTTCCCGTCATCTCCGCGATTGGCGCGTTGATCGTCAGTCTGACCTTCGCGTTTCCCCTGTTTCTGTCCGGCTTTTTTGAGAATGTGCTGGGTGGGGTAGGGCAAATCGTGGGGCTGGTTGTGCTCTTCGTCTTTTACATCGTGCAATACTTCGTTATCTTCTTTTGCAACACAGCCCTGGTGGGCGCGGCCCTCATCCGCCTGAACGGGGGCGACCCGACGGTGGGTGATGGGTTCCGCATTGCTCTCAAACACGCCCCCTCGATTTTGGGCTATGCGGCGATTTCTGCGACGGTGGGTATGATTTTGCGCTGGCTGTCGGAGAGAGGCGGCTGGATCGCACGGATTGTTGTGTCGTTGATTGGGTTTGCCTGGAACATCGCCACGTATCTGGTAGTGCCGGTGCTGGTGGTGGAAGAGGTTGGCCCGGTGGAAGCGATTAAGCGAAGTGCCGGGTTATTGCGTAAGACGTGGGGAGAACAATTGGTGGGGAATTTTGGTATTGGTACGGTCTTTGGCTTGATCACGGTCCTGATGGTTATTTTGATGATACCGGCGATCATCCTCGCGGCCGCACTGCAAAACGTCGTCCTCATCATCGGCGTCATCGTGCTGTTTGTGATGGGTTTCATCCTGTTGGGGCTGGTGAACTCCGCCCTGAGTGGCATCTACGCGGCCGCGGTCTACAACTACGCCGCCAACGGCAAAACCGGCGAATTCTTCGACCCCGACATCATCAAACACACCTTCCGCACGAAATAAAGTGAACAGTGAACAGTGAAAAAAAGTGAGCAGTAAGTAGTACACACAACTACTCACTACTCACTACTCACTGTCCCTGTCCCCTGTCCCCTACTCACTCATACCGCAACGCATCCGCAATCACCACCTGGGCCGTAGCGCGGGCGGGTAGCCAGGCGGTCAGCAAACTGGCGGCGATGATGGCAACGCCAATCCCCGCCAGCGCACCCCAGGGGGGCAGGAATGCCAGCCCCTGGTCGGCGGCGACTTGCAGGTAGAGGTTGTAGGCGAAGGTCAACGCCAGCCCATAGCCGATAATGGCCGCCAGACCGCTGACGAAAATCCCCTCGAACAAGAACACATTTTGCACCATGCCCTTGCTGAAACCGATGGCCCGCAAGACGCCAATCTGTTGGCGGCGTTCCACAACGGCCCGGATGGTCACAACCCCTAGCGCGGCGATGCCGATGAACAGCCCCAGCCCGATGAATCCTTGAATCAGGTAGAAGATACTGCGGACTGAGGCGCGGCTGGCTTCAAGTTGCTCTTTGGGCAGAGAAGTCTGCAACCCACTGCGGCTGAACTCACCTTCGATGGCGTTCGCGGCCGCACGCGCCGAACTCCCCTCTGGCAGGCGCAGGAAGAACCGGTTGGGCTGTTCATAACCCAGCAACGCGGCCGCATCCTGATTCATCGTCGCCCCAAAGAAATTCGGCGCAGAGCTGATAACCCCAATAATCGTAAACTCATGGGCCACCCCGTCCACCCCGGTCAGGGAGACGGTGACAGGCTCAAACAGATTGGCAGACGCGCTGATGCTGTTCACCGCAAACGCCTCTGCATTGCGTTGAGCGGTGGGGTCGCCGCCCCGGTCAATCGAGAAATCGTCAATCAGGATGAGGCTGGCGTCGTTTTGTACCGCCGCCCACACCTCAGCCGCCGATTCATACCCCTCTGCCCAGCCGCCCAGTTCCAGGCGATGGGTGGCGAAGAAGGTTTCGTCTACGCCATTGATGAGGTAAGACGCGGCCGCGTCCATCTCCGGACTTTGCGCTTTGACGGGGCCAAACGTTGCGGCCGCGACCGTCTCCGGCGCACTGATTTCCCCTTCTGCTACCAACGTGTCCAGCGCACCTTCCAGTTCCGCCACCTCAATCGGGTTGAATGGATTGGCCTGCACCAGCACATCATAATCACCCGACCCGGAGATGGGGTCGAGGAAGTTGCTGAAGGTGTTAGTGATGGTGATGGTGCTCACCAGCGTGAAAATAATCAGGCTGAACATCGCCAGAGTGGTGGCGGTGCGCCCTTTGTTCATCACCGGGTAGGCAATCGCCACCCGTGCCACCGGTAGCAGGCGGCCAAATCGCCCTAGCACCCCGGCAAACAGGTTGAGCAAACTGTCGGCGTTGTAAAGGAAGAGCACAATCGCCCCGCCCACCAGAAACAGCCCACTGATGAAGAAGTCACCCGGATTACTGCCCAGGTCGGCCAATGCGCCCGCACTGCGGGTCGGCAAGGCCCAGTACAGAATCAGCCCCAGCCCCACGAAGGAGTAGGCCAGCCGCTCCGGGACACGCAGCCAGTTCATCAGTTGCCCCAGGCCGATGATGAACAGAGAGACACCCATGCCATAAACCCCAATCTGTTCGGCAAAATTGACCCCGGCATAGGCGAAGGCGTACCCTAACACCAGCAGAACCGGCCCTCGTGCCAGCAGTCCGCCCCAAAAGTTAAGGATGGCTTTTGGCCCGGCCAGCAGGAAGAGGCGGATGGCTTCGCGGACATTCCCTTTGCCCGCTTTGGTGACAGCCGCCTGCCAGACCAGGAACGGATGCAGGAACAGCACCCACTGGCTCTCGCGGGGCAGGGTGGGCAGGTTGAGGTCGCGGATGGCGGCGATAATATTGACGCGGCTGATGCGAATGGCGGAGATGCTGACGGTGATGAAGGTGATAACCAGCCCCAGGCTGTACCCAATCAGAGCGGAGCGCAGACTGACGCGGGGAATGATGTTCAGGGTACTGTTGGCGAGCAGGCTGGCAATCCCTTGCGCCAATAACATGGCCGCCCCAACCCCCAACAGTGCCCCCACCGCCGAGGCCAAAAAGTTATAGGCCAGCCCTTCGCTGACGAATTGGCGAATGAGGTCACTGCGTTGTAACCCCACGGCGCGGCTCATCCCCAGTTCGGATTTACGCTCGGCGGCCAGGACGGAGAAGATGAGGAAGATCAGCAGGATGCCGCTAAAGATGGAGAAGGTGCCAAAGGTGACAAACAGGGTGGTGATGAATGAGGCACTGCTCGCGGCCGCGTCCAGTTGATCCAACTTCACCGGATTCACAATCAAATCCCCGGCGGCCGTTTCCAAACGGGTCACGGCGGCTTCTGTCAGGTCTACCCCCGTCTCCCGGTCGCCTGCATTAGAGACGAGAATGGCCGTAATCTGCTCCGCCTGGGCGAAGAAGGATTGCGCCTGGACCAATGTCCAGATGACCGCCGGAGATGCCCCCGCCAGTTCGCCATCGGGCACGATCCCAGCCACGGTGAACGGGGTGGGTATTCCTTTGACCAGCAGTAGTTCATCGCCGGTGCTGATGTCTAACGCTTCGGCGAGGGATTCGTTGACGAGCAGTTCGTCATCGGCCAGGGTGGTCAGCCCTTCCGGCAAGGTGAACCCATCGCCAGTCACATCCCCCACGCCCCACACCGCGACGGCGGCTTCGGAGAGGTTGCTGGTGCTGTTGAAGACGGGCAGGGTTTGTACGATGACGGGCGCGGCCGCGTCGAGGGTTTCACCATCTACCAGGGCGGCAATGTCCTCGGCGGTTGCGGCCGCGAACCATTGCGCCGTGTCGGTGTCGGTGTTGGGGGTCGCACTGAAGCTAAAGCCTGCGGCCGCTTCGGCCGCCACCGGGCTAATCTCCTCATCAATCGCCCCCAGGCCGTCATACACTTCCACCTTCACCGAGTAGTTGATGGTGTCGCCGATGCCCAGGGCACTGGTGATAATCAGGGTGGAGAGGGCCAGGCCAACCACGATGAGCATGGTTTGGGATTTGCGCCGGGGCAGGTTACGAATCCCCAGGCGGAAAGGCAGGGGGAAACGCAGGGCTGTCAGACCAACGCCTAAAAAAATCAGAGCCAGCAGCCCTAATAAAATAAACATTAAACTATCGGCAGGTACACCAAAGATTGTATCCATGAGAGGTTCATCCACGCGCAAGGGCGAAAATTGGTTTGACGGGGTAACGACTAAGGTATCGCAGGTTGAGCTTGTCGAAGCCTTGTGTTGCCTTCGACAAGCTCAGGCAGCAGGTTTAGTCTTACGTGATGGGAGACAATAACCAATATACTAATAACTAATACACTTAATTACGCGGGTTGCATAGCCGGGACAAGACCCACCCCGTACCCATTCACTTGCGGGATAGTGATAACGGGCGCGGCCGCGACTTTTTCCTTGCCATCACTGACCACCAGCCCGTCTTTCATCCACACAATGCGGTCACATTGGTCGCCAATCTCCTGGGAATGGGTCACGATGACAAAGGTCTGCCCGTTTTCCCGATTCAGGCGGCGCATCAAATCCATGATTTCCTGCGAGGTACGGCTGTCCAGGTCGCCGGTGGGTTCGTCCGCCCAGACGATGGCCGGTTTGTTGACCAGGGCGCGGGCGATGGTCACACGCTGTTGCTGACCACCGGAAAGTTCGGTGGGGCGTTGTTCGCCTTGCTCCCCCAGTCCCACGGCTACCAATGCTTCTTGGGCCATTTTGCGGGCGTCTTTGGCCTTGATACGACGGCTGTAATCCAGGAGCAGGGGCATTTCTACATTTTCGATGGC
Source organism: Chloroflexota bacterium (assembly GCA_018004935.1). GTDB lineage: Bacteria > Chloroflexota > Anaerolineae > Promineifilales > Promineifilaceae > Trichofilum. Next base: position 14,929 of record JAGNBF010000018.1, read on the forward strand.
GCTGAGGACGGGTAACAGGTTGTAGAACTGGAAGACGAACCCCATATTGGCGGCACGGTAGGCGGTGCGCTCTTTGTCGGTCATTTTGGCCAGGTCGCGGCCGCCAATTTCGATCACCCCTTCGTCAATGGCGTCCAGCCCGGAGAGGGTGTTGAGCAGGGTGGTTTTGCCACAGCCCGATGGCCCCATGATGGCGACCATTTCCCCTTCTTTGACGGTTAAGTCCAGGCCGCGTAACGCCTGGACAATCACTTTGCCGGTGTTGTAGGTTTTCTTAACGCCGTTGGCGCGAATAATGATGTTGTCACTCATTCCATTCCCTCTTTTTAGCTTAGTAGAGATGGGCCAATTGTGGCGCATCGGGTTGATTGTGGTAGAGCTACTGCCCTAATGTGGACATGATAGCGCAATCTTGATATTTTGTCAATATTTTGCACATATAATTTCTAGATTTACCCATCTTTGCCCGATTTGACGTAATAACTAAGCCATTGCCTGAGCCTGTCGAAGGCAACACGAGGCTTCGGCAAGCTCAGCCAGCGTAAGGCTTAGCCGTTAGAATTTGCCAGAAAACTCCCAAGGAAAGTCGCTTTTGAATGGGCTAAAATGGGGTTGACACCATATATACGGGTGGGCCTTGTGCCTGCCCTCTTGTGGCAGGGCAGGCACAAGGCCCGCCCGTACCCAAAATCATTATCTTAAGGTTTATAATTGACACGCGGCCGCGTCTTTTACATCCTGGTTATGAATACTCAACGCCGACTAAACAACGACCTCTCCTTTACCCTACCTTCACTGGACAAAATCATCCATCAACTACAGCCGGGTGAACGTCTATGTTATCTATATCAATCCCCGAGTGAACATCAGGCCATCATTGCCCCTTACATACGTTATGGCCTGGAAAATGGGGAGGCCTGCCTGTATATCACGCAAGAACACACCGTAGCCGAGGTGGAAACATTATTGGCTTCGTCTGATTTCCCTCTGACTCACTACTTACAGTCAGGGCAATTGATGATTGTACGAGCCGCGGCCGCGTACCAACATGAAGGCCATTTCACCCCGGCCGCACGGCTTCAATACCTCACCGACCAGACCGAAAAAGCTCTGCAACGCGGGTTTAGGGCTTTGCGCCTCCTGGATGACATGAGTTGGTCTTTGTATGAACCCCTCGACTCTCGCCAGATCATTGCCCATGAAGCCCACCTCGATGCGTTAACTCACATTCTGCCTGTTGTTGCTATCTGCCAATACAACGACTCCCTTTTCCCCCCAGAAATTCTGCTCGACACCCTGGTAATCCATTCCCTTATCATCGTTGGGGGAGCCGTATGCCACAATCTCTACTACATCCCACCCGACAAATTCCTGCAAAGCCTGCACGACCCTCAAAAAGAATATCAGTATTACCTTAATCACCTTCGATCTTCGGCCCAATTGCATCATGCTCTCCAATCTACCGAACGACGCTACCAGGAATTGTTCAATAACCTGCCCATTGGGCTATACCAGATTACTCGTGAAGGGGAAATCCTCAATGTGAACCAGACCCTGGTTGAGCTATTGCGTTACCCCAACGCCGAAACCCTACTCCAGAGCAACATCCGTTCACTGTATGTCAACACCAAAGATCAGAACTACCTCTGGGAAAAAATGTGGCTAGATGACCCCGTGACAGATTTCGTGACCCAAATACGTCGTTATGATGGCACGATTATCTGGGCCAGACAGAACATTCGCACCATCGCCAGCACCACAGAACACCCCGTAGTTTACGAAGGCATCCTTGAGGACATTACGGATCGTCGGCAGGCGGAAGAAACGTTGCACAAATTGTTGCGTGCCGTAGAACAAACCGATGACAGTGTGGTGATCACCAATCGCAAAGGGATTATTGAATACATCAATCCGGCCTTTGAACGGCTAACGGGTTACAGTGTCAATGAAGCCCTGGGACAGACCCCCCGCCTACTCAAATCAGGGGTACATGATGAAAGGTTTTATCAGCAATTGTGGACAGCCATTCTACGCGGCGATACATTTTGGGCGGAGTTTACCAACCGGAAAAAGAGCGGGGAACTGTATTATCAGGAAGAAACGGTAACACCCATCCGCAACAGTCACGGCGAAATCACCCATTTTGTTTCGACGGGACGAGATATTACGGAACGGAAGCGGCAGGAGTTGGAAAGAGCGCAACTGTATGAAGCGGAGCGGCAACAACGCCAGCATGCGGAAGCCTTACATGCGGCTGGTGTCAGTGTCAGCAGTACGTTAGACATGCAAGAGGTGCTGGAGCGGATTCTCAATGAACTGGGCAAGGTAATTGCTTATGACAGCGCCTCTGTGCTTTTGCCGGAGGGGGATAGTGTGTGGATCGCGGCCGCACGGGGTTTACCCCTGAAATCTTTATTCGCTCACCAATTGTTCCGGGCCAATGCACTCCTGATTGACATGAAAGAAAACCACCAACCCCTTATCCTGGAGGACGCCTCTGCGGATCCCCGCTTTGAACAGTTATCGTCCACCTATTACATCCGGGGGTGGATGGGTGTGCCCCTCCTGGCACGAGACAGACTCATTGGTTATCTAACACTGGATAGCCGCACACCGGGGACTTATTCCATCCAACATGCGAATCTGGCGATGGGATTCGCGGTGCAGGCGGCTATGGCCGTAGAAAATGCCCGCCTGCATCAAGATTTACAAAAGCAGATACAGGTATTGCAAGAAGCCCAGGTACGCCTGATCCAGAGTGAGAAATTGGCGGCCATTGGCGAACTGATCGCGGGTGTGGCCCATGAGTTAAACAATCCATTGGGCACGGTGATTCTGTATGCCCAGTTGTTACAGCGCAAAATCGGCGACGCGGCCCAACAAAAGGATTTAAGTATCCTGGTACAGCAGGCTCAGCGAGCGGCTGGGATTGTCCGGGCTTTGCTCGATTTTGCCCGGCAACGACCCCCAGAACGGATGCCGATTCAGTTGAATGACATCATTGCCAGCGCCCTCAGTCTCATGGCCTATGAGCTACGTACCCATAATATCCAGTACCGTACCGAGCTAACCAATGATTTGCCACTGACACTGGCCGATAGCCATCAACTCCAACAAGTATTTATTAATCTGCTTAATAATGCTTACCAGGCGATTAGCAGTGTGCGGCCGCAAGGCACCCTTACCATCAGCACCGAATTAGGCCCTTCGCTTTTCCTGCGCCAACAGCGCCATTCCCCCCTCATGCTCCGCGCCCGTCTGGCAGATGATGGCCCAGGGATATCGCCTGAGGCGCTGAATCGTGTTTTTGATCCCTTTTTTACGACCAAACCTCCGGGAGAAGGGACCGGACTGGGGCTTTCTGTTTGCCATGGCATTATTAATGAACATGCCGGTCACATTTGGGCCGAGAGTCAACTCGGACAGGGAACGACCTTTTTTGTGGAGATTCCCTGGATCAGGACAAAGCCTGATGATGATGAAAGCGTGGCGGAAAATAATGGGCGGCCCGCGGCCGCGATTTCCGGCACCATTTTGATCATTGACGACGAAACGGGCCTGCGCCAGGTAATTGCCCGTGCCCTCCGCCAGGAACAGTATCAGGTAGATACGGTGGATGACGGGCAGGCCGGGTGGCAGAAATTACAGACGAATGATTACGATCTGATCTTGTGTGATGTGCGCATGCCGGGACTGAGTGGCCCGGAGTTTTACTGGCGCATACAGGCAGAGAAACCACACCTGTTAAACCGTCTGTTTTTTATCACCGGAGATACCGTGAGCCAGTCCACCCAGCAGTTTTTACAGGCGCAAAAAGTGCCGTATCTGGTGAAACCGTTTGAACTGGATGTGCTGGGACAGGCGGTACAAAAACACATCGCGGCCGCAGTGCGCTCTACCATCTCCGATCATTGATCTGCCTGGGGTGGGGGAAACCCTGTTACCTGACTGTTTTTTTAAACGACAACGGGGAAAGGGAAAAATCAATTTTGCTTTGTTTAGTCAGGCAGGAAATCTTCGCGCAGGATGGCGTAGAGGATCAAATCCTCGAAGGAGTCACCCTTTTTGGCGGCCTGACGTAGTAGCCCTTCGTAGGTCATGCCCATTTTTTGCATGACGCGGCCAGAGGCGGGGTTGCGGGGCAGGTGGTAGGCGTAGATGCGATTCAGTTTGAGGGTGGTAAAGCCAAAATGGAGCATCACCTGAGCGGCTTCGGTGGCGTAGCCCTGGTTCCAGTAGGGTTGCCCCAGCCAGTATCCCATTTCGGCCATCTCCTGGTGGGGGTGAAAGCCCAGGCTAATACAGCCGAGCAGAGCATCATCTTCACACAGGGTGATAGCGTAGGTGACACTGCGCCCCTGTTGCCAATTTTCGGGGTGGGTGCTGATCCATTGCGCGGCCGCGCCGTCCGGGTACGGGTGGGGTATGTTGAGCGTCATCTCGGCAATGGCCGGGTTGCCAGCGAGGGTTTGTACCGCGGCCGCGTCTTCCTGTGTAAAAGGGCGCAGACGCAAACGGGGGGTGAACAGGTCAGGGGGTGGATTCATCATTGCACTTTTGTTCGCAGTTCGCTAACATGCCACGTATGATAAAGGGAATTGGAAAGATGATAAATGGTACTCGTAGTTACCCGGAACTGCTACAAACCTACCAGCCCCGCACCATTACAACCGAGGCACAGTATGATGCGGTTGTTGAACAAATGAATGCCCTCATTGACAAAGGGAATCTGCCACCAGCCGAACAGGCACTGTTAGACTTGTTGGGCACGTTGGTGACAGTTTACGAACAACAGCATTATCCTGACACATTGTTTGAATTGAGAGGAATTGCGCTGGTAAAGGCTCTTTTGACAGAGTACGAACTTAAACAAGTGGATTTAGTCCCGATTTTCAAAACCAGGTCCATCGTTTCAGCGGTGTTGGCAGGCAAACGCCAATTGACTGTTGAACATATCAACCGATTGGCGGCCTTTTTTAATTTACCCCATGAACTGTTTTTTGAGCCGCTAAAACCAGAACCGCTCTCTGCCTTGCCGGTTGTCTCTTAACCGGCTGTCTTCTCTCTGGCGTAGGCTTCGATAACAGCTGCCGCCTGGCCTATGCCGTCCTCTTCCCGAATGGTTTGACCCACAGCCCCGGCCTCATGCCACATCCGTTTGTCGGTCTGGATTTGTTGTAACGCGGCCGCGAGCTTCTCAGCCGTCAATTTTGCGCGTGGAATAGGCAGGGGGCTGACCCCCAGTTGGTAGACATGCTCCGCCCAAAAGGGCTGATCGGCGAAGAACGGGATGATGAGGGAAGGGATGCCGGAACGGAGCGCGGCCGCAGTCGTGCCCGCGCCGCCATGATGCACAATGGCACTCATCCGGGGAAACAGCCAATCATGGGGCACATCATCCACCATAAATACCGTCTCTGGCAGGTTGGCCCGGTCTAACCCACCCCAACCGGAGAGAAGAATGCCGCGCTGATTTGCGGCCGCGAGCGCATCCAACACCAGTTTCGTCGTTGCCTGCGGGTCCCGGTTGTTCATACTGCCAAACCCCACATACACCGGGGGCGGCCCCGCTTCCAAAAATGCCATTAACTCCCGCGACGGCTCCCAATGGTCGGGGCGTTCCAGAAACCAGTAGCCGGTCACATGGGTAAAATCCCCCCAATCGGGTTGGTGGGGAATGAGGCGCGGGCTGAACCCATACAGCACCGGATTCTGCCCGTACAATTTCCAGAAGGGGCCGCCCAGTGGGTACGGCTTGAGGCCCAGTTGTTGGCGGCGCACCTGATTAATGGCCGGGCGCATCGCCTGCCAGAACACCTGCCCGCCAAAATAATGGCTCATTTTGTTATACCAGCCCCAATGCCAGCGGGGTGGGGGCATCATCGGACTGGCGAACCCTTTGGTGGGGGTGAGGGGCTGAACATACGCCTCGATCTGGGGAATGCCCAGCTTCTCGGCGATAGATGTTCCGGCGAAGTAGCCCGGCCCGCCTAAAAGGAGCAGATCACTCCCCTGGCAACCGGTCCAGCAGTCACGGAACATGTCCAGAATGAGGGGTTTGAGTTCTTTGAAGGTGGTGAGGGCGATACGGACGGGGTTTTGACCACTTTCAAGCATGTCGCGGCCGCGATCACTCTGCAAAATGGCGTGAATATCTCCTGCTACCGGGTGAAAATCCAGCCCCTGCGCCTGGGCCAGGTCGGCAAAACGGCCATACGTGACCAGTTTAACAGCGTGACCGGCTTGTTTCAGCCCCACCCCCAACGCGACAAACGGCTGTACGTCGCCGCGTGATCCAAATGTGAGAATGGTGATGTGCATCGGTGTCATTGACTCCCTATTGGCTCAATCCCAGACGTAAAATACCCGCCAGACCCTCATCCACCTGTTCCCCGGTGTACAACCCAAAATTGGGGGTGAGGGCGCGATACGTCCACAGGGTCCAGTGCAACCCGGCCTCGTTCATCAGGCTGATTTTGTCGGCGATCAGATTGTTTCGGGAGTTGCCGGGGGCTGTGGCCATCGCGCCAAACTCCCCCACCAAAAGGGGCACCTGGTGCGCGGCCGCCCAATCCAGATAAGGTTGAATATCGGCCTGTAAGCGGGTGCGGTCGTAAGCGCTGTAGACGCCATTGAGATAATCTACCCCCAACGAGATGCCGCCGCCGTTGTTCTCCGGGGCCAGAAACCAGCCGCGCACCTGGAGTGTATCCCCGGCCTGCACCGGAAAAAGTGGTTGGATCATCACCCATTCTGATTGGGTCCAGATGCCAAATCCATCCCCCGTGCCGTTGATTTTCAGGCTGTATGCGCCGCTGTGGGCCGCTTCGTTGCTCCACGTGCCGGTGTAACCAGTGTCGCTCCAGAAATGCCAGTTGGCCGGTTGGCTGGCATCATCTACGGATGCTTTTTCCATATCCGGATTGAAGACGGCCTGGGGGACGCCGTTATGGCTGAGTTCCATGTCATCGAACCAGACCTGACCGACATTACCCCAGACGTTTGGTTTGAGGGTGGCAAATTCGACCCCTTCGGGCACGGTGAGTGGGCCGCTGTCCCAGTAGAGCCAGTCGGCGGTGGCGTCGGTGAATTGGGTCGCGTCCTGAGACCAATCCGCCCATTCCGTCGCTTCGATGACCGGGCCGGGGTAGTGGAAGGTGACGGGCATGGGGGAATCGCCCACCCAATCGGCTCCGGCATGGCTGACGAGGAACGGGGTGTAATCGTGGTAGGAGTAAACGACGTTGGCATCGGGGATGAGGCGAAAGGCCCAGTCGGCGCTGAGGGGGTTTTCCACAAAGAGGATGTGGTTGTTGTCTACGGTGCGAATCGCGGCCGCGCTCTGTTCCGCCAGTGCCCACCATTGCCCGGCCTCATCCGGGGCCGGTTCGTTGTACAAATCGTACCCGGCGATGCGGGGATGATCGGCATAGCGGGCGGCAATCTCGACCCATAACGCAATGAACTGCTGTTGGGCGGTGGGATCATCCCATATCCGGCTTTCCAGGATGTCAATTTCTGGTGGGACAACGTGCATATCCAGGATGACGTAAATGCCCACCTGCTCACACCACGCCAGGTAGCTGTCAATCAGTTCATACCCCAGGCCAGTCTCGAAATATTGCCAGTGCAGGGCCAGGCGGATGACGTTGGCTCCCAGGTCGGCCAGGAATTGGATGTCGGCTTGGGTGGCGTATTGGGAGGGCGCGGCCGCGTCCCACACATAGCTGTAGTAATACGTGTCCATGTTGATGCCGCGCAACCGGATGGGTTGCCCTGCCCCGTCCACCACATCTGTCCCTTGCACACGCAGGAAACCGGTGTTGGGTGCGGCCGCGCTGTCAGGGGTGGGTGAGAATGGGGTGGTTGCGGCCGCGGTGTCTGCCGGAGCGGTGGTTGCTACCAGGGGAGCCGCGTCCGGCGTGGGCAGGGCCGCACTCCCACCACAAGCCAGCAGGGTAAGAACCAGTAAGGTGAGAAGAAGGATGGTGCGTGGTTTCATGGTGGGTTTACTGTTTTAGCGTGGGAATTGGTTATTGGTGTATTGGTGTATTGGTGTGTTGGTGTGTTGGTGTGTTGGTGTATTGGTGTATTGGTGTGTTGGTGTATTGGTGTATTGGTTATTGTCATGGGTGGAGCTGGATTTAGCCAAAGTTGTGTTAGCGTTCTTCCAGCCGCATCTGTAGACCGTGGCGGGTTTGCAGGATAAAGAGGGCGAATGGGTCTGTGTTTTGGCCGGGCATGAGGCGCAGGCGGTAACGTTGGGCGATGGTGGCGGTGACGAGTTGGGCTTCGGCCAGGGCGAACGACTCACCGATACATTTGCGCGGCCCGCCGCCAAAGGGCATGAAGGCGAATTTGTGCCGGTTGGCGGAGCGCTCCGGGCTGAACCGCTCCGGGTCGAACTGTTCCGGGTTGTCCCAGTAGTCAGGGTGGCGGTGCAGGGTGAAGATGTTGATCAGGACGTTGCCCCCGGCGGGAATCTGGTAGCCGCCGATGGTGTCGGCGTTAAGGGCATGACGGGTGAGGGTCCAGGCGGCGGGGTAGAGGCGCATGGTTTCGTCTATGACCATGCGGGTGTAGGGCAGATTGGGGAGATCAGCGAAGGTGGGGATGCGGCCGCGTAATACCCTGTCTAACTCCTCATGCAATTTCGCCTCTACGTCCGGGTGCTGTGCGAGCATACCGAAGAGCCAGGTCAGGGTGGTGGCGGTCGTTTCATGTCCGGCAAAGACGATACCGGCCAATTCACCCAACAGTTCCGCCCGCGACAGGGTGATCTGGCCCTCTTTTTCTTCGGCCAGGGTTGCCAGGAGCATATCCAACAAATCCCCTTTGACTTCTTTGGTATCCAGCCGCTTTTGCACGATCTGCTCCAGGGTGCTGTTGATGGTGTTGCGGGCCTTGATAAAGCGGCGATTGGCGGGGAGGGGAACCCAGAGGGGGGGAGAGAATGGGTTTTGTAGTTGTTGGATGACGAAGCTGGATGTGGTGTTGAAGGCGTGGTGCAGGTGGTCGGCGTTTTGACGCATGTCGAGGCTGAGCATGGCCCGCCCGATGATGTTCATGGTCAGGTCTTTCATCTCATGTTCGAGTTCGATGGTACGGTCTGCGGCCGCGAGCCATTCCTCCACTTTCCATTCCGTCACCTCTGTCATCATCTCCCCAAACGTTTCCAGCCGCTGTTTGTGGAAGGCCGGTTGCATCAGGCGACGCCGCTTCAGCCATTCGTCCCCATCCGTGCTGAACAGGTTTTCTCCGGCCAGATTGACCGCACGCACCAGGTTTGGCTCCTTGATGTAGTTGCGATTGTTGGTCTGGAGCACCTGCTGAATGTAATCGGGGTGGGTGAGGACGTATTGGTACACCCAGAAATAACGCACCCTGGCGATGGGGCCATGCGTCATGCCCACATGATAGAAAAATTTCAGCGCATCTTCTTTGAAGCGGGGCAAATCTCCGCTAATAAAACTATGGGGTTTGTTGAGCGGGGGTTGTTGGGCTACGGAATTGGCCGTGAATGTCGTCATATTACGCTCCTTGAGTTTGTACTTTATCAGCTACCGGTGTTTGGCTATGGATTCGCTCAAAATTAAGTTGGGCGGGGCGGCCGCGTTACCGCAACCACCCCAACAACGCAAACAAAATCCCTGCTCCCCACACCGGCAAAATAAACCACCCTCCGGTGCGCAGGGCCAGCCAGCGCCCCTTGCCCCCATTTTCCTGACTTCGCAGACGGTAAATCACATCAGTTACCAGCATAAGAACACCACACAGCCGTAGAGCTTCCATAGCTGTCATAACCTCATCGCCAATGAAGATACGGGTAATGGCGGCGATAATCACGCAGATGCCGGTCATGTTCATACCAATGATGTTGAAGCGAAACATAGGGAGACTCTTTGGTGGTGGGGAACTCGTAGGCACTGAGGGGAACTCTGGGAACTCAGGTGATCTTCTCAGTCGTTATTCCTGCAAATTTTAGTAACTATTCAGACCCTAAAGGTTTTGACCTCTGGTGATTCTGGCCTCAAGTTAATCAAAACCTTTAGGGTCTCTCTGGCAAAAGTGCCACCTGAATAGTTACAAATTTTAGACGAAAACCCCGATTTTGCACCTGCCCTAACCCCACCCTCAGGGGGGGAACCTTTTGAGGGCCGTTTTTCGCAGGCGTTTGCCCGCGAAAAACGGCCCCCCTTGATTTTGCGTCTTTGGAAATTCACGGGGTTGACACCAAATGTACGGGCTGGCCTTGTGCCTGCCCCCCCCTTGACAACGGGCTGGTTTATCATGTAGTATATCACTCGTTATATAGTACAAGTACTATATAACATGTCATATAACAAGGTGAACGATGTCGCTAAAACATGCCATTCTTGGTTTTCTCTCCCTTTCGCCGTTGAGCGGGTACGACCTGAAAAAGACGTTTGACCGCTCAGTGCAACACTTTTGGCCCGCCAACCAGAGCCAGATTTACCGCACGCTGGCGGAGTTGGATGAACAGGGGTTGGTGAGTAAAGAGGTGATTAGCCGGGATGAGCGGCTGGATATGAAGGTGTACAGCTTGACTGAGGCCGGGCGGGTGGAATTACACAACTGGCTGGTGACGCCACTGCGGCCGCAGGACACCCGCGAACCTTTCCTCATTCAACTATTCTTCGGCGGGCAACTCAGTGAAGCCGAACTGCTCAACCTGCTCCAGCACCAATTGCGCGGCGTCGAGGAGATGTTGACGGTGTATACCACCTTCTACGAAGCTACCTCGGCCTACCTGCAACAAAATCCGGCTACCCGCGACCAGTTTCTCCAGGCGTTGACGCTGGAATTTGGCCTGAAAGCGCAACAGGTACATCAACATTGGCTCCAGAGCACCATTGAACGGATTCAAACCGGCCATTACACCCTGGCCGCTTTAAATTCACCCTTCTAACTGACGCGACTTTGGCGAATTTGCGGTCTACCTCTGGATGTAGCACAGCCTGGAAAGGCTGTGCTACGGTCAGAGGTCATGGTCAAATTCGCCAGTGTCGAATAACGGACAAAAGACCTGACAGGTTTCTGAAACCTGTCAGGTTTGGCAAAGGTAACAAACCATGAACAAAATCAGTCGTAATCTCATCATTTTTTCGCTTGTCACCTTGGGCGGTGGCTGGTTGGGCGTGGCCGTTGACAAGGTTGCCCCTGGCCCAACGCCGATGCAAGGGTTAGGCGCACTGCTCTGGCTGGCTTCGCCTCTGGTGGCCGTGATTCTCCTGCGGGCCTTCGGCGGGGATGGCTGGCAGGATTTTGGGTTGGCCCCTAAACTGAAAAGCGGCTGGCGGTGGTATGTCGTGGCCGTTTTGTTGGCCCCCGTCGTTACCCTGCTGTTGTTGGGCCTGGGGCTGGTGGTGGGGGCGATTTCGCTAACTGGATTAGCCGAACAAGGGCTGTCGGCCTTATTGACCATGATGGGCATGGGGTTCATGGGGGCGATGGTCAAAAACATTTTCGAGGAGTTTGCCTGGCGCGGTTATCTCACCCCTCGTTTTGTCGCCCTGAAAGTAAATCCATTTCTCGGTTATCTCCTGACTGGGCTAGTCTGGGCGGGGTGGCATCTGCCCTACTGGTTTTATTTTTTGGATCGAGATGAACTTCTCAGCCATACCTCACTCAGTTTGCCCGTCTTTATCCTGCTAGGCTTCACCCTTTTGCCCCTCCACGCCATTGTCTATGGCGAATTGCGCCTGCTGAGTGGTTCGGTGTGGCCGGTCTGGCTGTTGCACAACATCGCTAATGCCCTGAGCCTGACGCTTCTCACCGGTGGATTTGTGGTTCTGGATGAGGGTATGCTGGGGGCTTTGTTGTCGCCGGGGACGGAAGGGGTACTGTTTTCGGGGCTTATGGCATTGATAGGTATACGCCTCTACCAGTATCGGCAAAACCAAAGGGGAGAGGCTAAACCGACAGCCATTCTCAATTCGGGCCTTCAAGAATCCACGGGCTGACAGGCGTTGTAGAGGCAACCCTTTTTACCTGCCTTAAAAAACTCCCCGCCCCTTCCTTTGTTGTTTAATAAAATAGTCAGTTAATAGGGTTTCCCCCACCCCTAACCCCGCCCCCAGGGGCGGGGAACTTTCTCCTGTGCCGGTTATCGAGCGCGGCCGCGCTCGATAACCGGCACGCCTGGTGTTGCCCCTTCCCGCCGGAAATCGCCGGGGAATGGGCGAATCAACTCATTACCTGATTAATAATTTAATCAACAATGGGGCGGGGTGGGGGAACTCCGAGTAGGCAATCGCCCTATCGATGCCCCCGCACTCCGATCTCTTGTTTGGCTCGTTTACCAGCGGCAATGGCCTGCAAAAAATCGGCTAACGTGATTTGGCAGGTTACCCCTTCACGCTCCAAAGCGGCCGCGGCCGCGAGCACCACGCTGTTGAGAATATCCCCCCCGGCCAGCCCGTCCGTCTCGGCTACCAGGCAAGCCCAATCTTCACGGCTCAGTTGCACCGGTAACCGGCTGGGGATATGCGTTTGCCACAAGCGCAGACGTGCGGCCGCGTCCGGCAAGGGCATTTCAATATGCCCCAAGATTCGCCGGATGAAGGCGGTGTCGTAGTTTGAGGCCAGGTTGGTGGCAAACGCCGTCACCCCCTGGAAATGATCCAGTTCCAACAACATCACCGACCGGCTCACATTCACGGCATGATCCGTGCTTTGGGAAATGTTCGACAACCGTCGCCCCAAAATCGAATCGGCTTCATCAAAAAAGAGGAGCGCGTTGGTCTCTCTGGCTTTTTGGAAGGCCGCTTTGATGTTTTTGGCCGTCTCGCCCACATATTTCGACTCAATTTCGGCATAATTGGCCCGGATCAACCCCAGCCCCAGTTCATGGGCGATGGCTTCCACGGCAAAGCTCTTCCCCGTACCCGGTGGCCCGTATAAGTTAATGGCGGTGCGGCCGCCGGATGGATCAATCTCGCCCAGCCCAAAATCTTCATACAAAACCCGGTGATACCTGATTTTAGTCAGCAGGGTGTTGAACTGGAGCCGGGTCGTTTCTGGGATAATCAAATCCTGCAAACGGCGGCGGGGCGTTTCCACCACGAACATCCCCAGCCGTTTGCTGATGGTATCCGCCTCTCTGTCTTGCGGCCGCGGCCGCCCCTGCGGCGATACAAACCGCTCCCCAATCGCCGGAACCGCCACATGTGTCTCCTCAGTCGGCACACTATCTTGCATACCATCACCTCATTGGGGTAGTAAACAGTGAACAGTAAACAGTGCGTCCACTGAAAAAAGGAACCGCCAAGACGCCAAGAACGCCAAGAACGGATGGACTCCAGAGAAAATCTTTGCGACCTTTGCGTCTTGGCGGTGAAAACTCCCCTTTCTTCAGTAGTCTCAACAGTGAACAGTAAACAGTGTCAGGTTCCCCATTCCCCATTCACCATTTACCATTCACCATTCCCCATTCCCCATTCCCCATTCTTTCCGAGTTCCCCCCAAATCCCATCCTCACCCCGCATCCTCCAGAATCGCCAGCTCCCGCTCCAGCCACTCCATCTCCAACGTATCCACATAATGGTTAATCGCCTTCTGCAAAAACGGCGGCAAATCCGGGTGGATGGCGGTAAAGGTGGCGTTGAAATCGGGGTGATCGTTGTAACTATTGCCCAGACCACGAAGCACTTCCAGCGATGGCTCAAAAAAATAATGCATGTGCTGGTGCCAGCGTTGCAAAATTGCCTGCACTTCCTGGCTCTCCGGCCCCTTGTCCATCTGCGCCACCATATCAGTATAGACAACACTGCCTTCCTGCATGATCGCCTCTTTCTTAGCTTCGCTGTAGCTGTTCCACAATTTGATGGACTGGGCGACACCCTCACCCCACAAATTTTTGGCCTCTTCCTCATACTGCTTCTGCTTTTCCGGGCTAAACCCGGTAAAAATCTTCTTCTTACTCATATTCACTTCTCCGACTAAATGCATGATGCTATTGTCCACCGTGTTGATGAGGGTTTGCAGGCGGATCACTTTCTCCTGCAAATGACGGCGGTGCAGTTGCAATGCCGACACCAGATCAAAACCCGGCGCATCCAGAATTTCCTTGATTTGTCCCAATTCCAACTCCATCTCCCGGAAAAAGAGAATTTGCTGGAGCCGAAACAACGCGTCATCGGCGTAATAGCGATAACCATTGTTGCCTACCGATGAGGGTTTAAGCAAACCAATTTCGTCATAGTAGTGCAAGGTTCGCACGCTAACTCCGGCCAGGGTAGAAAGTTGTTTAACGGTGTACATGGGATGAGTTTCTAGTTTCGAGTTTCAGGTTTTGAGTTGTCATAAGTTTTTACGAGTTCCTCTTGTTCCAAGCTTTATCTTAAACCATCACGTTACGTAAGGGTCAAGAGGCAATTTTATTTTATATGTGACGAATAATCGCTTTTCCTGGTTGTCGCTAAAAACAGTCAGGTAACACGGGTGTCCCCCACCCCTAACCCCGCCCCCAGGGGAGCGGGAATCGTAGGGGGATGGATTCATTTTAGGGAGGATGCTATCGCCCTACGTGTGGGGACCTGTTTTTGGTGGCCCCAATCTTTTCAGATACGATTAGGCAAACACCACCCTGGTATCATGCTTATTCTGTGCCTTGCGCGACGATAAGCTATTACCAGCACCAGCACTGGGAGTGAAGTATGCCTACCTCAGCCAAATCAATCATCATCAAAGTTGCGGTTATCTGGTTTGTCTTTGCCTTTCTCCATTATGCCAACGACGCCTTTCCCAACCCGGTTCTCGCCTTTTTCGGCGAAGCGGAAGGGAGAGAAAGTATTTTTGGGCATGTAAAGATGAATTTTTACACCTACCTGCTGGTATCAGTGGGGGAATTTCTCCTTTTCCGTAAAAAAATAATGAATGTGAGTCAGTTTTGGTACACCCGCCTGCTTGGGGCCGTAATTTATCCCTGGTTTTCCCTGACTTTTTGGATGACTGGTTCAGCATTAAATGGCGGGGCTGAACCCATTCGCCCCATTGAATTATCATTTTCGCTCCTGTCGAATGTTTTTGCGGCGTATCTAATGGTGCGTCTGGAGCAAGTTCTCGATGGGGTGCATTTTCGCAAAGCGACCCAGTGGACTATTCTGGCCTTCTTTTTGATGGCCCTGGTGCAATATATTTCTTTTGAGTTGAACACGCCCTGGTGGGAATATTTTGGTTAAGAAAATTCGCTGGGTGCGATTAGGGCTGATTGGTGTTTGTGTTTTATGCTTATGCTTCACTGCTGGAGTTTAGAGTTCAGAGCTAGAGCGAGAGGGTTTTCCAGAGTAATTTCCTCTCGCTCTCTCCTCTCGCTCTAAACTCCAGATGAATGCGTCCCCTCTTTATAAACGTAGCTTTCCCGTAACGATACAGCCCCTCACCCTAACCCTCTCCCCAGGGAGAGGGAACTTTACCTATAACCATGTGGGCGACAGCTCTCCGTTGCATCTCTACAAAACCTCCCCGGCCCATCCATCGTTTCTCCACAATTGCCTGGCATAGTAAGCAATGTGATGCGTAACGCAACACGCAACACATTAACTGGACACAATTGTAAGGAGACACACCATGTTTTTGCGACGACCGTTTTTCTTAGGCCGCATGTTAGGGCTATTTTTGCTCTTGGGGGGCTTACTCTTGGGCTTTTCGGCCGCTTACCGGGCCGGGCAAATGCGCGGCTACATGATGGGCACGATGACTGCCTATCAGCAGACTACTCCACGCGGTGAATCGGCCAGCCCGGAGATGCCGATGCCGTTTTATGGCCGGGGTTATGATGGGTATAGCGGTTGGGGCACGCGGCCGCATTCCGGCTTTTTCTTCCTCCCCTTCCTCTGCCTGTTGCCATTAGGGTTCCTCTTCCTGGGGGGTCTCTTCTTCCGGCGGCGCTGGCATCACGGCAAACACGGCCCTATGGGTGGCCCCTGGGGTCATCACCCCGGCAAAGCCCACTTCTGGGGCGGCCACCCCTGGTCTGGCGAAGGCCCCATTGACCCGGACGAACCCATCCAAAAAGCCTAAAAAGCAAAAACAGGGTTACACAGAGGGTCACAGAGGGAAAAACACAGAGATTCACAGAGGGAAAACCAACACCTCTTAAAACTCTGTGCCCCTCTGTGCCTTCTCTGTGTCCTCTGTGTTCCATTTCTTCCGTCCGGCATAACGCCTAAATTCTGCTAAACTTTCCCCATGCAAGAGCGCATCCTGGTCGTAGATGACGAACCGAAAATTGTGAAGCTGGCCCGCGATTACCTGGAGAAATCCGGCTTTCAGGTACTCAGTGCCGGGGATGGAGAAACCGCCCTGGCCATAGCCCGGCGTGAACGGCCCGACCTGGTGGTGCTAGACCTGATGCTCCCCGGCCTGGATGGCTGGGATGTATGCCGCACGTTGCGCCGGGAAAGTGATGTACCCATCATTATGCTCACCGCCCGCGCCGAAGAGAGTGATCAGATTGTAGGTCTGGAACTGGGGGCGGATGATTATGTGACCAAGCCGTTCTCACCCCGTGCCCTGGTTGCTCGCGTGCGGGCACTTTTGCGCCGGACGCAAAACCAGCTCAAACTACCCAACACCCTGCGCTTTAATGGCTTAGAAATTAATCTGCCGGGACATCAGGTGATGGTAGATGGTGAACCGCTCCACCTGACGCCCAATGAATTCCGCCTGCTGGTGGTATTGGCCCAACACGCGGGCCAGACCCTCAGCCGGGATCAGTTGATCGAGCAAGTGCATGGCGCGGCCGCGGCCGGTTTCGACCGTAGCATTGACTCCCACGTCAAAAACCTGCGCCGCAAACTCGAACCCGACCCCGCCCAACCCCGCTTCATCGAGACGGTGTATGGAGTGGGGTATCGGTTTGCGGCCTTGGAATAAGGTGTATTGGTATATTGGTGTATTAGTAACAAGAAGCTCAATACACCAATATACCAATATACCAATATACTATACTCGGCACGGTCACAGTTTGGTGGCTCGGTCAGGAGACCGGCCACAGCGCAAAAGCGCAACTACCGACCGCGAACAGTATAATAACCACTCATGCACCATCACCCTCGTCACAGCCCCCACTGGCCCCATCACTCCCGTCCCAAACGGCGGTTTTTGCTGGGGCGGTTCATCTTCTTTATCGGCCCCCTCTTTTTACTTTTTCTCATCGCCATTTTGACCATCATTTGGCTGGTATCGGGGCCACGCGAGGGAGATTTCAGCCGTCCACCGATGTTCGTGCCCCTCATTTGTTGTATTCCTCTGGGCTTTACCTTCTTGGTCTTTATGCTAGGGGGGATGATGTTCCAGCGATTGGGGATGCCTCTGGCCGAACTGATGGCGGCCGCAGACGCCGTCGCTGAAGGGGATTTCTCGGTGCGGGTACAGGAGCATCGCCCTGGCGAGTTTGGCCGGTTAGCCCAGAGCTTCAACCGCATGGCGACAGAATTGGAGCGGGCGGAACAACAGCGGCGTAACCTGACCGCCGATGTGGCTCATGAGTTACGTACACCATTGCACATCATCCAGGGCAATCTGGAAGGGGTGTTAGATGGGGTGTATGAAGCCACGCCGGAACACATCACGGCCACACTAGACGAAACCCGCCTGCTGGCCCGGCTGGTGAGTGATCTGCAAACCCTCTCCCTGGCCGAAGCGGGACAACTGCCCCTCTATCCGGTAGAAACGTTGGTGGCCGATTTGTTGGCTGATGTGCAGACCAGTTTTGCCGGACAGGCCGCGGCCGCGAACATCACCCTCGCCGTTGACATTCCCTCCGATGCGGAAAAACTCACCCTCGTCGTAGACGCTGACCGGATGGAGCAAGTATTGTCCAACCTGGTCGCCAACGCCCTAAGACACACGCCAGAACGCGGCCGCGTATCCCTCAGTGCTTCCCCTACGGCCAATGGCATCCGCCTGACCGTCAGCGACAGCGGCAGTGGCATCCCCCCGGAAGAACTCCCCTACATTTTTGACCGCTTCTGGCGCGGTGAAAAATCCCGCACCCGGCAAGACGGAGCCGGGAGCGGCCTGGGGTTGGCTATTACCCGTCAACTCGTTCAGGCCCACGACGGTCACATCCACGTCGAAAGTCATCTGGGACAGGGCACAACCTTCACCATTGACCTGCCCCCCAGCCGGTTGTAACCCAAAGAACCAGGTAGTTGAGTTGAGAATTCAGAAGGAGTGTCGGTTATCGAGCGCGGCCGCGCTCGATAACCGACACAGGAGAAAGTTCCCGGCCCCAGGGGCGGGGGAACTCCGAGTATGCAATCGCCCTATCCCCCCTTCCCTCTGGGAATCGCCAGGGGGTATAATCTGACATTAGGAGGCCCTTTTCATCCATCCAGGTGATCGCCCAGCTCATAAAGACGTCTACGAAATGTATGCAAGGGGGAAATCGCCCGACAAATTTTCATTCCCCTTGGTATGCCATAGGCCCATGGGGAATTTTTGAGAATAAAGATCAGCCCTATGCTCATAAGTACGGCCACACTTTACCTCATTCCCTACTTTCTCTCTTGTACCATCTCCCTGTGGATTGGCCTTAACGCCTGGCGACATCGAGAAGAAAACGCGGCCGCGCCCTTTGCCTGGATCGCCCTTTCTCAGGCGGCCACTACCATCGGCTATATTCTTGAACTACTTTCCCCTACCATTCCCGGCAAAATTTTCTGGGACAACCTGCAATTTGTGGGTTTAGTCGTCTGGCCTCTGGCTTTATTCGCCTTTGCCCTGCAATACACAGGACAAAAACTCAGCCGCCCACGCCTGCTCTGGACTATTCTGGCCCTGCCCGGCATCTTGGTCCTTGCTATCATTTTTACGGATCCCTGGCATAGCCTCATCCGTCCCACCACAACATTAATCCCCGGTGAACCATTCCCAGCCCTGGTTTATACATTCACACCGACCATTTTAGCCTCATTTAGTTATTTTCTGTTGCTTATGGGTGGGTCGTTACTGCTGTTGCTGAACCGGCTGGCCTTCCCCCAGCGCCTTTACCGTGCTCAGATTCTCGCCATTACCATCGGTACCCTGGTTCCGGTGATAGGTTTAGGGCTGACCGCCTTAGGGATTCAGATCACATTTCACCGGGATACCACACCCTTAACCTATGCAGTAAGCAATCTCATCATTGCCTGGGCATTATTCCGTTATAAACTGTTCGATGTTGTCCCCGTTGCCCGGGAAGCGGTGATTGAGAACATGACGGATGCGGTATTGGTATTAGACCGTAGCGGCCGCGTCATAGATTACAACCCATCGGCTATTACCGTACTCCAACTACCGGTACAAGGAGTAATTGGCACCAGTATTACCAATCTAACGGGCAAAATAATGGGGCAACTCCCCCCAGATCTGCTATCACGGAATGGTTCTACAGAGCAGATCATAAAAACAGCAACGGGTGAGCACACCTTTGAGGTAGATGTCAGACCCTTACCCGCCCGTCGCGGCCGCGAGTCAGGCCACCTCATCATCTGGCACGACATCTCCGAACGCAAACAGGCCGAAGAAGCTATCCACCAATACGCCCATCAACTCGAAGAGGCTAACCGTCACCTCTCTGAACTCAGCCAGCTTAAAGACCAATTTGTCGCCAACGTTTCCCACGAACTACGCACCCCCATCGCCAATATCAAACTATCTCATGAACTCATCGCCGCAGGCACAGAACGCACAAATTATTATCTGGACATCCTACAACGAGAGGTAATTCGCCTGGAAAATCTGATCGAAGATTTACTTACTCTCTCTCGCCTCGACCAGGGGCGGATTGATTTCCACTTTTTCCCCCTCAATTTGGATCGGCTCTTACAAGAATACGTCATAGATCGTCGGGCTATGGCAGAACAAAAAGAGTTGACCCTCACCTTACAACTCACCCCCGATTTATCTTCCACCTGGGCCGAATCCCGCCTTGTGGGGCAGGTGCTCAGCATTCTGCTCACGAACGCCCTGAACTACACACCAGCAGGCGGCCAAATTACCATTCGCACGGTTCAAAAGATAGCCAATGAGAAACAATGGGTGGGTTTCCAGGTACAAGATACTGGCCCTGGTATCACCCCCGCCGATCAGGCCCACCTGTTTGAACGGTTCTTTCGCGGTACGGTGGGGCAAAAATCAGGTGCACCCGGTACGGGACTCGGGCTGGCGATTGCTCAAGAAATTATGCGTCGTCATGCAGGTTGTATTGAGGTGCAAAGTAGTGGCGTTGCGGGCGAGGGGACAACCTTTTCCGTCTGGCTACCGGTCATTGAACGGAATGAACTTGAATGAGGACACTAAGTAATCGTCCAAAAATAAGTTCCGCACAGACCTGACAGGTTTTCGGAAACCTGTCAGGTCTAAATCGGGAAGTTATTTTTAGATGTTCACTAAGTCATCATTCAGAAATAACGTGGGTGGCGCGGTCAGGAGACCAGCCACAGCAACATCGTACAGCAAACCATGAACAGAAGACCATCACTTTGGTTTTTACCCCTCATCTTACTTCTGATCATATTAATTTTAGGCGATTGGTCAGGTATGCCTCATCGTTCATCCCCATCGGGAGCACAACAAGTGTCACCAGCCGATGGGGCGTTGTTGGTGTATGTACCCGCCGGGGTGTTTTACATGGGCATGCCCGAAGATAATCCCTTCGCCGACATGGATGAACATCCACAACGCACCATCACACTGGGTGCTTTCTGGCTTGACCGGACAGAAGTCACCAATGGGATGTATGAACGGTGTGTACAGGCTGGAGCCTGTAGCCCTATTGTCACCCCACGCCCCGATTATCTAACGGCACCAAACTACCCGGTACAAGGCGTGATCTGGCCTAACGCGGCCGCGTACTGTGCCTGGGTTGGACGCCGCCTGCCCACGGAAGCAGAATGGGAAAAGGCGGCCAGGGGAACAGATGGCCGTCTCTACCCCTGGGGAGATACATCCCCCGAGCAGTTACAAGTCAATGTGAACTTCCGCGTGGGCGATGTGGCCCCCGTAGGCACTCACGCCGATGATATCAGCCCGTATGGGGCGTTGGATATGGGCGGGAATGTGTTAGAGTGGGTGGCGGATTGGTATGAGAAAGGGTATGATGCGGCCGCGACAAACAACCCCAGCGGCCCAGCCACCGGCGCCCAAAAAGTTTTGCGTGGGGGAAGTTGGAATGCTCAACCCACGAATGCCCGCACCACCAACCGCTTCTACGCCTTCCCCACACGTAACGACTTTGATGGTTTCCGCTGTGCCCTTTCCGTTACCACTTTCCTGGACAAACTGACCCCCCATGAATGATTCTCCCGCTATCGCCCCCTTCCTCTGCCGTGTTGGTTGCGGAGCTTGTTGTATTGCTCTTTCCATCTCCTCACCTATCCCTGGTATGCCGGAAGGTAAACCAGCCGGGGTACGCTGTGTGCAATTAACAGAAGACAACCGGTGCAACTTATTTGGTTTGCCGGAGCGGCCGCGTGTATGTGACCGTCTGATACCCATGGAAGAAATGTGCGGCCGCAGTTTTGCCGACGCCATGACTTACCTTACCGCCCTGGAAATTGCCACACGACCAGAATCCATACTTACCACAGTCATAAAATGACAGTTTGTTGACGGCAAATTGCTCCTGAAACTTGTCATAAAAACCTGAACTCGACTTCCGTAATTGCAAACTATGCCCCCACAAACCCAAGGACAAGCCACTTTAATTGGAAGCAGTGCCATTTTATTATGGGCCACCTTAGCCACCTTAACTACCCTGGCAGGTTCTTTGCCTCCCTTCCAGCTAATGGCGATGGCCTTCACACTGGCCTTCATCATCGGCCTGGTTTTATGGCTCAAACAGGGCCACCCCATCGGCCAACACCTGCGTCTACCCCTATCGGTCTGGCTATTGGGTATCTATGGTCTATTCGGCTACCACTTTTTATATTTTATGGCCTTACGCCGTGCTCCCGCCGTTGAGGCCAGCCTGATTGCTTACCTCTGGCCGTTACTCATTGTTCTGCTTTCCGCCCTATTACCCGGGGAAAAACTACGCTGGTTCCATATCATCGGGGCCGTTATTGCCTTCATTGGAGCGGCACTTCTGGTAACAGGGGGAGAGTCGCTCACTTTTGAACCGGCATACACCTTAGGTTATGGTTTGGCCTTATTGTGTGCTTTCACCTGGTCCAGCTACTCCGTCTTATCCCGCCGTTTTGGCACTATCCCCACCGATGCTGTGGGTGCCTTCTGCGGCGTAACCGCCATACTTGCCGCCTTTTGCCACCTGATCTTTGAAACCACCGTCTGGCCGGTAGGGTGGGAATGGTTAGCCGTGCTAGGATTGGGGTTAGGGCCAGTGGGTACAGCTTTTTATACCTGGGATTATGGCGTTAAACAGGGCAATATTCGGGTGCTGGGGGCTTTTGCCTATGCCGCACCCCTACTGTCTACCCTTTTGCTCATTACACTGGGGTTGGCACAACCAACAGGTGCTTTAATGCTGGCCTGTCTGTTCATTGTAGGTGGCGCCCTATTAGCCTCAGCCGATTCATTGCGCCGCTAAATCAAATGATGACGTAATCGTTACCGTGGGAAAAACAAAAAGCGCCTTCTCAGGAGGGGAAGAAGGCGCTTTTATCAGTGGTACTCACAAAACAGGAGAGAGTACATATTGTCGAGCCAAACTCAAAATCGAGGGAGGGGGGAGTCAGCTCTGGGTTTAGACAGGGGAATTTAATCCAGTCGCGTTTCTCTCGTGCCAGTTCAGGGGGGGAAATTTCCCTCTTAACCTGCCCAAACTTAAGCAAAAGTATACCACCGATTGTGCAAAAAGTCACGAACGAAAATTCTTTCTCATTTAGCATTAAAAACATTTTCA
The DNA here is from genome assembly GCA_018004935.1 of Chloroflexota bacterium. Classification (GTDB taxonomy): domain Bacteria; phylum Chloroflexota; class Anaerolineae; order Promineifilales; family Promineifilaceae; genus Trichofilum. The sequence continues at coordinate 37,802 of JAGNBF010000018.1, forward strand.
CCGGCTCCAGGGGGAAGAAATGCCCGGCCACTATCCGTTTGACCCCGAATAATCTCCATAATTACCCTGTTTTGACATTTTAGGTGGCACTGTTACAATCTCAGGGGCACGTTTGGCGCATGCACCAAATAGGGTGAATTTCTGAAGCAGAGGGACTCATGGCCGTCCTCACAAAGATGAACATGTAAGCGGAGGGCTTGGGAATTTTGCGGGGTGATCATCAGTACGGTAGGGGCTGGCCTTGCGCCTGCCCACTCAGGAGAGGTATCAACACCTGAATTCCCAGGTAAACCTGTTTGTGTCACTTTTTGATAGTGGAGTTAGTATGAGAACAAATAAGGAAACAGGCACTGATATAGGGCAAATGGATGGGTTTTGGGGTTCACAAGCACGTCTTCTCGTGTCTGTAAATCTCTTCAACCTTTTGTTAAGCGTGGGTTTACACTGGCCTTACACCAGCAGTCGCTTCTTTTTCGGGCTGGGACACCCGGTTTCTTCGACCATTGCCCTGGCAATTGTTTTAACCGCCGGTTTTTTTGTACCTATCTGGTTAGCCCAGGGCACACTTTGGTTAGTAGCTCGCCAACGGGCATTTACGACCTATTTTGTCTCGCCTCAAACCGCGCAACGCATTAATCCGAAAAAGATTGTACCGTTTGTTTTACGGTTTCGATTTAATGCGAACACCCTGGTTGCGGCTCTTTATTTGCCTGAAGCTCTAGATGCACCCAAAAACATGCCCCCTCTCACCGTGGTGTATCTGGTGTATTTGCTCGCCACCATGGGAGTAATTACATTTTCCCCCTTACGCACGGTGGTAGATGAACTGATCTTCTTTTTTGTGCGTAGTGGGGCGGTAGCGGCTTTTTTGGGGGGGTGGGCACACTATCGCTTACAACATAGCCCGGAGACAACGCCCTAATCCTTATCACGGTCGCCAAAGACGGAGATGCCGTGGCGCATAACCAGTTCACCCCCAAACCAACCGCCGATGGTGATGAGCAAGGCGGTGAACAGGGACAAGATGAGGCCAAAATAGACAATGTATTGGCCAGGTTCGTCGCCCAGGCGGAGCAGGATGTTGAGGAGTGATAGGGTGAGGGCGATGGTGTTGAGGATGAAATGGATCCAGCCAGCACGTTTGGCTTTGGGGGGCACGACGGTAAAGAAGTCTATGATGCCCATGACCGCGGCCGCGATGCCCATCAACACCCCCAGTCCGATTAACCAGGCCGAAGCCCGCGCCCAAAATACATCTTCCTGTCCATTTAACCAATAAGCGACATCTGTCAACGCTCCCCCTATCCAGAAGGCAATCGGAAAATCTACTAAAATCGGATGCAGGGCATGGTGAAACATGGCCGCTTTACTGGGAATGCCTTTGGGTTGACTCATAGAAACCTCCTTGATTAATGATGGGTTCTGGGTGAATTTGTGGGGTGCGGCTCAATATTGGGTGGGCCGTGTTTCTGCCGCATCGAGGGCAATTACCTGGATTTCCCTTACAGATGAGAGTGTGTCAACTCCCTGTGTTCTTAAAGGGCTATTGGGCTGCGATAAAGTGTGGATGTGGTGGAGCAGGCAAGCACGTAGGCACAGTGTACCACATTTTTAGACCTGTGTAGGGTCTATAAATGGGGGGGTCCTCAGTAATCGTCCAAAAATAACCTGGGTGGCGCGGTCAGGCGATCGGCCACAGCCAATCGCTAAGTTAATTGCGCCCGACTGCTAAGACTCTCGAGGGCTGAGCTTGTTGAAGCCTCGTGTTGCCTTCGACAAGCCCGGGTAAGGGTGTAGGCTCAAGGATTGAATTGCCTACGGAGCTGAGACGACAGGTTCGTACAGCTTGACCTGAGCCTTTCATAAATTGAGTCGGAAGACCCATCCCCATTGCCTAAAGGGGAATGGGTGGGGTCTTTATTTCTTGCGCTTCTGTGGGGGGCGAAGTTGGTGCCACCACCGGGCGAGGGTAGATCGCGGCCGCGTTTTTCTCCCCACAAATTCAGTTATTTGAGCAAATAACTGGGACTGCTCTACATCTTCAGTTACCAGATGACCACTGCGTTCCAAAATGAGTTTTTCTTTGTGGCTGGAGCCAATTTCACGATAAATTGTGTCAAAATTGGAGAGGGGGATCATTTCATCGGCCAGGGAGTGAATGATGAGGGCAGGGGAGGTAATGGTGGAGAGGCGCGGCCGCAATTCTGCCAACATATCTCTTAATTCCGCAATAGCGTGAACCGGTTGCACAGCGTAACGAGCGTTGAGTTTTTGCGTCGGATCAAACCCTTGTTTGGGGAGAAAGGGATAGACGCGAGCAATGGTGCGGGCATAATTCATGCGCCAATCGGTCAGGTGAATGGGTGCGGCCATCACTACCAGGGCGGTTACAGGTTGCTCTACGGCCAGAAGTAAGGCCAAACTGCCCCCCATGGAAAGCCCAATAACGACTACTTCGGCACATTGTTGGCGTAGGATGTGATACCCATCCAGCGCTGAGAAATACCAGTCGTGCCAATGCGTGCGGGTCATATCTTCGGCCATGGTGCCATGATGGGTCAGCCGGGGGCCATAGACGGTATATTCCTGAGCGGCCAGGTGTTGCCCCAGACTGAGCATTTCCTGAGGGGATGCCGTGAATCCATGCAGAAGGAGGCAACCTATGTCGCGGCCGCGGAAGAAAAATGGTTCGGCCTGGGGAATGAACTGGAGGGAATTCATAAAAAGGTGGCAGTCTGTAGGGTGGTTTACTTAAAGGTTTTGTTATTAGTACAGTACGGCATAAGTAGAAACCAGATTTTTACAGCAAATTCGGAATGCTTTACAGGAGAAAAACCTGGTTTCTAAACCTGTGAGAGAGTTCCGCCCAGGTGTACTATAGAGCTTAAGATAATGATTTTGGGTACGGGCTGGCCTTGTGCCTGTCCTGCCACGAGAGGGCAACCACGAGGGTTGCCCGTACAGCCAAAATCTTTTTCTTGAAAACTATAGTACAAGTTCCCGGAAGTTCGTGGCATGTTTTTGGTTCGTAGTAACGGCTTTAGCACTCCAGCGTGGGACGACTAAAGTCGTTACTACAAACCGATTAAAGACTTCCGTAAAGCTGTACTAGACACGTCCTCGAGGGATGAGCTTGTCGAAGGCGGAGATGGGCTTCGACAAGCTGAGGCAGAGTCGTACACCATCTGTATAGATACGGTCTGTAACTATACACGTCAGAAACCGTTTTTTTCTCTTGTAGGGCATGAGTGGGCATCAGCAAAAACCCGGTTTCTCCAGTGAGACTGTATAGTTACCAAGGTTTTATAACTGAGCTTGTAACTTAAGCCAGGCTTCGGTGTGGGGGGACTGGATGACGGGGCGACGCAATTCTGTTAAGACATCCTGTACATAGAGTGCACGGCGCATTCCCACCAGCACACTGGTAACACCCTGGGTACTCCGCAATACGCGAATGGCTAATTGGCTAAACGTCGCGGCCGCGGCCCAGTCTGGGCTGATAGCTTTCACTTTTGCCTGAAGTTGTCCCGCTTCGTCGAGTGCCTGTTCCTGATAATATGCAGTAATGGCCTCAAAGGTCATGTTGGCGGCCGTTATATATTGTTCAATCCAATTGTCTAAGCCTTCGGGCTGTTTTTTCAGCATTTCCAGAAAACGCAGAGCGCTGTTTATGCGCGGAATCAGATACCCTGAACGGGTTTCAAGCCACCGTTGATGATTGTTGATTCCTAACCAATAACCATCTAGTGCCTGCCCTGCCGAAAGCATCTGACCGAGCTGATCTTGTACATCGGCGGTTACATCCAGGACGGGCAGAATATCCCGATGGAGTGTGAGTTCCTGGGCGACCAGATTAGCAATACGGGCATCTACGGCCGCCGGGGAGACGTAATCGGGTTCGGGCAGATCGGCCAGGCGCGTCAGGTTGCTGTTTTGGTAAGCATTGAGAGGCCGATTGACGAGAACGGCGAGTTGATGTCCCTGGGCAAATTCCAACACTGATTGCCCACTGGGCTGGTTAATTTGGGTGACAGCGCCGGTTTCGAGCAGGTTAAGGGGGAGTTGTATGACGCGGAAATGGTGGCGGGCACGGGTTTGCCGGGCTAATTCCCAGCAAGTGGCGAGGCTGGTAAATTCAGGGTGCGCGGCCGCGTAAGGGAAGCTATTAGAACTGATGCCATAATAACGGATGCGGCCGCGTTCTACCTCTTTTTCTAAATGAGCAAAGGCCAGCTTAAGGCGACGATAATACTCGGCGCGTGCTTCATCCAGTGGCATTGTCTGAGTTTTGGCCCAACTGAGGTAATACTCTGGGTTGTGGAGCAGGTATACATCAATGGTGTCCATATCTAACCGGCGTAAACTGCGGGTAATTTGGTCGGCGAGGAACTCGGGGTGGATACAATGCTCCAGGTCGCTCATGTATGGAACCAGGTCAGGGAAAGGTTGACCCAATTCGCGGCGACGCTGGCTCAATTGAAAATTACTTCCCTGCAAATAGCCCCCTTTGGTTACGATCACCAGTTGGTCTCGTTGGAGTTGCCCCTGGCGCACCAGGGCATTGATGGTTTGCCCGATAAGTTCTTCCGAACCACCATCGGCATAGTTGGTACTGGTATCTATGAGGTTGATACCCTCGACCAGGGCCAGGTTTAAGGCCTCGTGATAGCCAGGTATGCCTGTATCCACCCGGTAGCCCCCAAAACCGACGGGGCTGACATGCAAACCCGTCTCGCTCAGGGAGTGAAACGTTAAGTCGGGATGCGCGGCCGCGTATCTTTGGGTTCCTTCAGGGGTGGCAAAGCCATTTAACATACAAAGCTCCTCCTGCGAAAATAGCCACTGATGGTGGAAACATGGATAGGAAAGAACACGGATGGGGATGAAAAATGGTGGCGTTATTTTCATCCCTCTTGGTGTGCGTTCCGTCCATGGGGAACTCCTACGAAAATGTAGGGCGATTTGGTAAATCGCCCGGTAAGAGGAAGAAAATAATTAATCGGTGAATTGGTGAATTGGTGAATGATTAACGAGAGGAACGTCTACCGCTTCATTAACAGTTCAACAATTAATTATTCAACTCATTTGAAACACACCCTTTACTAAATTGTTCAATGTAACCCTTTTTTCTTCCAATAACGCATAATGCCATCTACTGACATATATAAAGGGTTGGCGGCTACGTATCGGGTAAAGTCGGATTCAGAAATGCCGACTGCGGCCGCACGTTCCCAGTTCCATTGTTCATACAATGAAACCAGATTATCCCGGTCTACCCCATGGAGCATTTGATCGTGCACAAAGAGCGCGGCCGCGTCCAGCAACTCACGAAACTCATCCAAATGGGTATGGACATCATCTACTGGCCCAGCATGGGTAGGATAAAGCCGTTGAAAATTGGCCCCCTTTAACCGGGCAAGCGTCTCCTGCCATACTTCCCAGTTAAATTCTGGGGGTGGGGCGGGCAAATCTCTCAAGGGACTCCCAGGCAGACAAATCCCTGCCGCATCACCGGTAAAAGCGACATCCTCTAGCTGATAGGTGTGATGATGATTCGCATGACCGGGAGTATCGAGGGCCGTAAAGGTCAAACCCGCCGCCTGAATTTTGTCTCCATCGTAGAGAGCGGTAACTTGTGTCGCGGGTGAGGCTAAAAAAGCACCCCATAATTCATCCATGCGGTCGCCATAAATGCGGGTGGCGCTGGCCAGCAATTTGGAAGGATCAATCAGATGGGGTGCGCCCAGGTGATGCACATAGATTTGTGTTCCTTGTTGGGCCCACCAGCCTGCGGCTCCGGCATGGTCCAGGTGTATGTGGGTTACAAGCAAATGTTTGATATCTTGCGGAACATAGCCAAACTCGGCTAACCGTGCGTGTAATGTTTTGAGCGTCGAGCCGGGACCTGTTTCAACCAGTACTGGCCCGCCTGGCCCCACCACCAGATAGGCCACGGTGACATTGGGTTTGCCTTGATAATGTAAGTCTAGGGCATGAATCTGCATAACAACCTCATTGGAGGGTAGCACAAGAGCCAAAACATTAAATAGTTACCCGGTCTCTGGCGCTACGTCTATCGTTGCTAAAAAGTATCCCTGAAAATGGGTCAAACTTTCCTCCGCTAAGCCTGTTGTCTGAGCTTATCGAAGCCCCTGTTGCCTTCGACAAGCTCGACCCTCGAGAGGCTTAGTAGTTACGGTATATTAGTGTATTCGTTTATTCTTCACCAGTCGGACTTACTGAGTAAATACCAAATCTGACCTTGCCCCCTTTTACCGCGGCCGCGCCAATACACCTCTTCCCCTTTTTGTTTTGTCACAGCTTCGGCCCCCTGAGCAAAAAAACGTTTATGGCGTGGGCCGTTCCCCGCTGTCCCTTGTTGCCGCAGGTCTGCCAGCCGCCGATTAAGTCGTTTTTGGTGCCGTTTGGGTTGGGGCTGATGAGGCCCTGTGTAATCATTGGGAAGTTGCCAGGCCAGATAGGTCGTGTGGGCCTGCCCTTGCTCTCCATTGTAATCAGTAAAGGTGAACATACCCGACCCCCGTTGCCACGCGCACTCTTCTTGTGTTTCTGGGGTAGCGATTTCCCCCAGGGCGAAGTTAGTCTGCGGCCGCACACCGACCCGTTTTTCATAACTCCGTTGGGTTTGGTGGCTTACCCCTGAGAGGTGGCTCAGAGTCGCACGGGCAATAGGCTGATGGGGATGGTTGCGGCCGCTGTGAAAGCTGGCATAAAAATGGGCCTTCACTTCTCCAATGGGCCGGGTGAGTGTCAGCAGGGGTAAAATGATGGGGTAGCCGGAGAGGTGTGTAAGACCAAGCGCGGCCGCGACCTTCACCACCGAGCGGAGCCATAGCCGGTCTCCTTGCTTTTGCCAAAATAGCCCTTCTCCCTGGCCTAACAAAATCCGTAATTGCCGCCAGCCACAAAGCCGCCATACCGAAGTCGCATCGCATAGAGATCGCCGTACCTGCGCCATCTCTAGCCAGCCACGGCCCGCTTCATCCAAATGTCGTAATAAAAACCAGATGCGGCTTTCGGCCACACGATTGTGGTTAAGAAGAGCCAATGCCAGATCTGGGGAGAGGGTGAGTGTTGCGGGAGGGGTAGAGGCAGGGGGAAACTCTGCGGCCGCGGTCCCCATAAAAAAGGCATTCTCAACAAACACCGGTTTGCCCGCCTGCGGCTGTTGCCCCAATCGGGAAAGAGACTCACTGTGCCAACCCAGATGCGTTGGCCAGATCGTCATGGGTGGGCTTGTTTTTCCCAATTGATCCTTTATCGGCGACTCAACTGGTTCACGGTAAATGTGTACTTGTTGCCGTAACGCCAACAACTTCTCTTGAGCCGCCAATAACGCCTGCGATGGCTGTGTATCCACCTTGCACCACACCCGGCAAACACCATAACCCATAAGCCAAAGGAGTGAGGCAACATAAAACAAGCGTTACGCTGAGAACAGCCTACGCTTGCATTGACACCGATCTGGCCGTGTGTTATGCTTTTTGCAACTGTGAGGCTTCCGGGAGGAATGCAAAAATCCCCCTCCCCAAAGAAAGGGGCATACACTTTACCTTATTTGCAGACCGGTAGTGTGATGGGAAGCTTTGTTTATACAAAGGCCGGGCGCGCGTACGCCTGGCCTTTTCGTTTCTTGGGCATGGTTCAGTTCAGCTTTATAAGCGGTTAAGTAATCGTCCCAAAATAGCCTGGGTGGCGCGGTCAAGAAACCGGCTACAACCAATCACTAAATTATTTGCGCACGATTACAAAGTACTGTTTGCCGACGTTTGCACCACGCCGTTTCTTGGGTATTCCCCGCTGAGGTACACAGTAAAAAGAAGAACTTCTTTTTACTGTCCGTTTATCTCATGGTGATGATATACCAGAAACCTGAACCGTATTAACAGACATTTGTTGCTATCTATCCCCTAAACCTGACTGATAACAAGAACAAATGTATTAAAAACGCAATCAAGGCGATCCTAACATAATTGATTGCCCTTGTCAATCAATCTATAGGCTATAGATTGGCGAAAACATAAGAGTTTATGCCAAATATCCACAAGCTATCCACAGGTAGTGGGTATTTGTCCACAGCCAGGGCAGGAGAAACAATATAGTTATCCCCAATACTGGACAGTTATCCCTGAATTTGTGAAAATGGGGGAAATTAGTTGCTCTTTCTCCTCTGGTTTGGTTATATCCAATAGTCGTTTACGCATAAGACCCTGGCTTTTACTGACAACCGGGTGGGAGAAATCACTTCAGGACACAGACAATGATGGAAAATATAAAACTCGAATTTTTTAGCAAAGCTGATTGGAGCCGTCTGGGGCTGGTTGTCCCCCCTTTTAGTATCGAAGCTGATCCTCGCTTCATGTACATTTCGGTAGATACACGACGTGCCCTGTCAAAGGTGAGTTTCATGGTGGAGTCAGGGCAGGGGGCATCTATCATTGTCGGTGAAGTGGGCACAGGTAAAACAACGTTGGCCACCTGGTTTCATAGCCGTTACCAACGTCGCCCGGACTTTGTGGCTGCCCGTGTGGATGAACCGCCTAAACGAAGTGGTTTGCTTCTGCTCCGCCGTATCGCCGCCGAATTGGGCATCCGCACCCGTCGGGCTACGGAAGATCAGTTGAATGAGTTTCGTGCCTTCCTCATCAAACAAAGTGAAAAGGGTATCATTCCCCTCATTATTATTGACGAAGCCCATGAATTAAGTGCGGAGCAATTTGTGGAATTACGGCGTCTTTTGAACTTTCGGGATCCCGGCGGCCGCAAAGCTTATCAGCTTGTGCTCCTGGGTCGCCCAGAGCTGGATATTAACCTGCGTGAAGTCCCCGATTTTAATGACCGGGTAGCAACGCGTTCCTCTCTGGACCCACTTACCCCGGAAGATACCAAATCTTTAATTGAGTACCGCCTTTTGGCCGCGGGGCGAGATGTCAAACAACCACAACTATTCAATGATGATGCAGTACTCCCTATTTGGCGGGAAACGCGCGGTTATCCCCGGAGTATTTGCCTGTTGTGTCTGCATCTGTGCTTGCATTTGTTAGATCAGAATGCTCCCCAGGTAGATGAAGCGTTTGTGGCCTGGTTTCTGGAGAAAGAACATAGCTACCGGCAACTTTTGGGTGATAAGCGAGCTTAGGGACGCTTTCACCGATAGAACTGGGTTTTCCGGTTTCAGCGGGTTGACACTATGAGTAAACAACCGCAACGAGAAGAAAGCACCCTAACGGCGTTGTTGCGTGAAAAACCCAAACGCGGCCGCCCCCGTCATGCTGTCAGTCGCCAGAGTGTGTATGTGGCGCTGACGGTAGAGCAAAAAGAACTGGTTAAACAATTAGCGGAAACTCTGAATGAGGGGTTAGACCGGTCTGATATACCGGATATGGCGGTGATGCTTTTGGCGGTGCGTTTAGAAGCCTTGCGCCGGGCAGTGTCTGATCGGGATCGAGAGATGCCGGAGGGGATTACGGTTCTAGATTCTCTTTATTTGTTATGGGATGTGCCGTTGCCGTTGCCTTCTGAAGCGTCCTGGACATCTATTCGTCTTTCGCCACAACAGATTATTCAGTTGGGGCGATCCCAGGGTTTGCTCCATGCTTTATTTAATGCGAATCGGAGTGAAGTGTTTAGTTTGGGGCTTGGTTTATTGAAGCTTTTGCTGGAGAGCGAAGCCTTGCCCTTGGCGGATGTTCACACCCTGAATGACTTTGAAACCAAAATGACGATGATTTATTTGTGAGCTACTCACTAATAAATATAACCACTTAGAAGCATATTTTTTTCGTATAAACACCACTTGATTATTGGTTTTTCTGAGAAAAACCTTCCCCATTTTAATGCCCATAATGGGCTTATACACTCCGAACCTGGAGGGATTTCTACGGTGACAGGTTGACCCTGTTCGCCGAAATAGATCCGCCGTACCCCTAGTGGCAAACAACCTGTTTCCACACCAACGATGCACATGATCTGTTTCACCAGATCGCGTAAATGTTGGAACGCACGGTCGGTGAGGGTTTGTGCTGGGGCGAGGGTAATGCTATCACCGGTATGGACACCCATCGGGTATACGTTCTCGATGGTGTAGATTACCACAAAATTGTCGGCGCGGTCGCGCATGACCTCTAGCTCGTACTCTTTCCAGTCAAGGAGTAATTTTTTGATGAAGATTTCGCCCACCGGGCCAGAGCGAAGCCCATGGGCGGATTATGCGCTCAACTTCGTCGGCATGATAGATGATACCGCCTCTGGCGCCCCCGAGGTAAAGGAGGGGAAACCAATGGTGCGGTTTGGCGGGCGTCCGCCCGCCAAACCGCACCAGAAATAGTTCCCCGCCCCTGGGGGCGGGGTTAGGGGTGGGGCCGCCTCGGGCAAACCGATCATGAGACCAGGCACAAAAACATGGCCCCATTCCCGCCATGATGATCAGGCGTGTGGCGATTATTAAATGACCTGAACCGCCACTCTCTGGGAAAATGTCAGATTGTGCCCTTTGACAGTATAGAGACAGAAAGCTCAGGGTTTTTAGGGTAGTTTTAGCTTTTGGTAATGAGTAGATGTCCAACCTTATTTCTCATAAGATGAACGAGGGCGATCCAGAGATTTGGCGGCCAGAGCTGGGCCAACGATCATTACCAGGGCGGCGATGGCTTTACCCGTTTGGGTGATGGCAAAGATGTCGGCATAACCAACCGAGGCACAGGTGGAGATGTAATAAAAAGCGTCGGTATAGGTGTTTACACGTGGATTGATCCCTTTTTCAGCCCGGTAAAAGGCGGCTGAAGCCATGCCCAAAAAAATGAAGGCCGCATCGAGTGGGTTGCCTTCGACCCACTCCAAAAATAATGTTTCTGCCTTATCTTTCTGTTGCATCAGGGATAGGAGCTGATTTTGGATTTCCTGCTCGGAAAGGCCCAGCCAGGTTTGCAGAAAGCCTGCATCCTGGGGTGGGGGAGTGGTCGGAGCAGGGATATGCCGCAAAAGTTCTTCGAGGGCTTTTTCTTGTTCAGGTGTCATACGTATTATCAATTGATTAGGGGTTGTGTTTTCTCAATAAAGCAGGGTGACGTTGGTTGAGCCTGTCGAAACCTATGGCCTGCGACAAGCTCAGGCCACGTTTTCCCCCAAATATTGAGAAGATGCAAGCCGTTGAACCTTTCTCTGGTAATGCGTCGTTCGGCAGGGCTAAAAGTTCAACGTCTCCAGAAGGACTGAATGTTTACATGAAGAATTGTTAAATCAGGTGTCGGGCAGGCTTTTGTCTTCCAGATCCTGTCGGGCGGAGAGGGAATCTTCACGGCGGGCCAGGTGTTCTCCATGATCGGCTAGACGTTGACGCAGATCATTCATCTCCTGTTTGTGATCTTGTTTGGTCTGGTTGAGTTGTTCTAGCATCACAATGTTTTCTTCTTGTTCGGCCAGAGAGCCACTGAGGTTTTGGGTGTGTTGGATTTGTTTTAGCAGGTGATCCATCTCTATACGCAGAATATTGCTGGCCTGCTGATAGGTCTGATAACGATTTTGGGCGGCGTCAGCTTGTTGTTGCTGTTGGTTGAGAGTGGGGAGCAGGCGTGCGGCCGCGTCTGGATTGCCGTTATTCATGAGCGTATGAATACGTTGATTGATTTCTGCGGCCGCGGCCGCAGACTGTTTGTAAGCCGCCTGTCCCCGTTTTTCTCGTGCGACTGCCTGGGCTAACTCCTGGCGTAAGTGCACGAGTCTGGCCTGGCTATCAGCCAGCACCGTCTGTGTGCGATTGGCCGGTTGATAGGGTTCCTCACTGAACAGATCGTTTGCGGCCGCACGCACCAGTTGTGTAACCCGTTCTAGTAGTTTCATGGAGCATCCATCTGTCTGGTAATCAGAACCGCCTCTTCGTTTGGCAATCAGTCAGCCTGACCCAGCCGCAATTCTCAGTTTGAACGATAAACGTTCCGTTAATCCGCCCGGCGGTCGAACCGCCGGGCTATCAGTACCAAGCCTACGGGCTAAAACAGCAGGCCAACGGCCTTCGTAACCATAGCCCGGCCCGTTTTACGCTGGGCGGCCGCGCCATTTTTAGAGACTCAGACCAAATTGAGAATTGCTGTTGACCCGGTAAGGGTGTGGCGATTAACCCTCCGCCCATGGCTGTTTCTATTTCTGCATCATGGCCCGTAAATATAACTCATCAAAGGGCAATTCATTGAGAACAGGCAATTCCGCTAACATCTTTTGCGCCTTCTCGATGGTTGGCTTGTCCTCACTCTTAACCTTGTTTTGCAGTTGAACCAGAACCTCACGCACCGTTTGCCCTTTCAGTTTATTAATGTCGAGATGATTTTCCGCCAGGTGCAGGATGTCGGGGACCAGTTGGCCTAATTCGCTGATGGCATTGCCGTTGTTGTTTCCTTGCCCCAAATGTAATAGAGCATCCCCGGTGGGGTCGCCGGTTACTTTATTGACGACCTGCTGGGCAATTTCGCGCACGGGTTGGGGGGTGGCCGAGACCAATTCGCCCAAACCATCGGCCAGTGTGACCATGCGGAGGAGCGACGCGGCCGCGTTGGGGTCGCCAATGAGCTTAATGTTCATTGCTGAGAGAGCAGACGCCAGAGCTTGCGATTTAGCGATTTCGATACGGACCTGGGCGTCCAATTGGAGTTTGAGGATTTCGACCCGTTGGGCCACACCATCGTAAGCGGCCAAGGCTTCGGCTTTGGCTTTTTCACTTTCGGCGTGAGCCAGACCTTGCGCTCTGATAGCTTCGGCCTCGCGCAGGCCTGCTTCAGCTTTGGCTTTCAATACATCGGCCTGGGCCAGACCATCCGCCGAGGCTTTAGCTTTAGCGGCTTCGGCGCGGAGCTTTTCGGCTTCGACTTCGGCCTGGGCCTGGGTGCGGAGCGTTTCGGCCTGTTTGAGAGCGGCATCAGCTTCCGCGGCCGCGATCTCTTTCATCGCTTTGGCCTGGGCTTCCGCTTCCCGTTGTTTGCGTAACGCGTCCAGTTCGATCCGGTTCTTTTGCTCGATCATCGCCTTTTGCGCTTCCCGCTCCGCCTCAATAACGCTGATTCTGGCCTGACGTTCTGCCTGAGCACGAGCCTCTACCGTCTTTACCCCTTGCGCCGCCTCTTCACGTTGCGCCAGAAGCAACAACCGATCTTTTTCCGCCTTTTCTCGCTCCTGCTCAGCTTGTACGACAGCGATTTGCCGTTGCTGTTCCGCCAATTCAATTGCCTGACGACGAATAACTTCGGCGGCCATTACTTCTTGTTGTCTACGTTCGTTCTGGATAGCCAGTTGTTGCTCTTTCTCCAGTTCGGTCAGAGCTACGGCCCGCTCTTTGGATACTCGCGCCAACTCCGAACGTTGAATTTCTTCAAACACTTTCTGATCCGCCTGGGCTTTTTCCATCGCCTGTAAAGTGCGAATTTCACGTTCCTGGGATGCTGTCGCCAGAGCCAGGTCACGGTCTAGATCTAACCGCATTTTGGACGCTTCGGTATCCCGCTGTTTGATCTCAATCTCTGTCCGGCGTTCAATATCGTTACGTTCACGTAGTGCCTGTTGAATAACCTGCGCATTGGCCCGTGCTACTTGTGCGCCAAATACGTCATCTATGCCAAATGATCCCTGCCGGGCGGCCCGAAGGGTCAGAATTGAGACCGATTCCAGGAAAAGACCATTGGCTTCCAGGTCTGTCTTGAGGCGACTTTGCACTTGTTTAATAAATTCATCTCGTTCCTGGTGTAGGCTCATCAGGGTGAAGGTGGCGGCAACGTCACGCAATGCGCCGTCTAGTTTGGCGTCTACCAACTGTTTCACCACCATTGCATCTACCTGTTTGCCGCCGATGGTACGGGCGGCTTCAATAACCCCATCTTCGGAAGGATGGACGCGGATGTAGAAGATGACCTTGATGTCGGCGTATTGGGGGTCAATGGTCAAAAGTGCATTGCCTTCGGTGCGTTCAATTTCGATGGCCATTGTGCCTAGATCAACCCAGGTGATTTCATGGAGGGCACTAAATACCCAGGCACCCCCATTCATGACCACTTTTGGCTTGGCATCTGGGGCGCGGAACAGGCCACCCGTACGCACATAAGCACGATTGGCCGGAGTTTTGACATATGACTTCAAAATGGAAGCAAATAGCGCAATAACGATGAGGACAACAACACCAATGATGGCAAAAATAACCAGGGGTTGCATTTTCTACTCCTTTAACCGGTTTTGTTTGACTGGGTAAGCGTCAGTATTTCAGAACAAGAGTCTTCGAGACGGCAAAAGCATGACTCCCTTTGTCCGGCAGGTATGAGGATCGCACATTTCCCATAAATTCTGCAAGAGTCAAAACGTAACGACTAAGCCCGTTTGCCTTCGACAAGCTCAGACAACAGGCTTAGTCGTTACGTCAAAACGCTCAATCCGCTCATGACAAACGGGTAGCGGTGTACCGTTTTTCCTGTTCATCATAAGCGACTAAGACGATTTGGTCGTCTTGAAGGATGGGGTCTTCATCTTGAACAATCGCGAACACATTGATGGTTAAACCGCCTTTGTCTCTAACCTGTACCATGCCGTATTTGCTATCTAGCTGGCGACTAAGCACGACGCCGGGTCGCCCCACCAAATCTTTCATAGATGTGGCGGTTGATACCACGGGCGGCAATGCTCGTCCAATCAGACGGGCCAGCCGCGAACTGATAACCCCGCCGCTGAGGAAGGAGGCGATTAATACTGGGGCAAAGGCCAGTGAAGGATAGGTGGTAAATAATTCTTGGATAAGGTTGTTTAAGAGCCAGCCTATCACCCCGGTCATACCAAACAGGATGATCAGCACTACAAAAAGAGGAGCCTTGCCAACACCAAGAAAGGCCAGAATGCCGAGGGTAGACAATCCATTATGACCGTCTAGATCTGCATCATGATCCGCATCCAAATCGGTGTCCGCATCGGTGTCCAGGCCAACATCCCCATCTACATCAATATCGGCATCAATATCCGCATCAATATCGGCATCCAAATCAGTATCTATATCCAGGTCGGCATCCGTGTCTACATCTGTGTCATGTTCGCCGCCCAGGCCAATGAGTTGTAGGACAGTTAATAAAACACACAGGAGGAGTAGGATGGAGTAAGGGAGATTGTACCAGGCAGTAATGAAAGACCAGGTTTCAGTGAGCATAATTGGGGTTTAGTGTACAAGATGAACACGGTCAATGGGGTCATTATAACAAAAATCTGGCGGTACGGGTTAGGGCGATTGCCTGCTCCTCCAAAGAATCCAACCCTTTAACGATTCCCCGTGGGAAGGGGGTGGGGGAAATCCGAGTATGCACTCACCCTGGGTAATCACCCTAATGATCGGCAGGAAGGGGGGGCAATGGGTATACTTATGCCGTCACTTGTTTTGAAAGGATGAGAAAGTAGTTTCTCCATAACTTGGGGTGGCTGGGAGCGATCTCCTGACCGCATCACAGCCCCGAAATATGGAGAAATTATATGAGAAACAATACGGACAACGCGGCCGCACGTTGCCCTATTTTTTCCCTTTGACATGGTTTAGGGTGACGATTTGGCGGATTACCTAACATCTGGAGGTATCTGTGCCAATCAGGAAGGGTATTGTGGGTTTTATCAGACGGCTTTTGGGTAGAAAAGAGATAACGTATATCACCATCGTTTCCGGGTTGCCCCGTTCTGGAACTTCAATGATGATGAAAATGTTGGTGGCCGGGGGCATTGCACCGTTGACCGATGCCATTCGCTCTGCTGATGGAGATAACCCGGAAGGGTATTATGAATTTGAACGGGTAAAGCAGTTGGATAAGGGAGATACAACCTGGTTAGTGGAAGCGCAAGGTAAGGTGGTGAAGGTAATTTCGGCCTTGTTGAAACATTTACCAACCAGATATGAGTATCGGGTGGTGTTTATGCGGCGGCGGATTGAGGAAGTGTTGGCTTCGCAAAAGAAAATGTTGATCCACCGGGGGGAAGCAACTGATGCGGTAAGTGATGAGGAGTTGGCGCAATTGTACCGTAAGCATTTGGGTCAGGTGGATGCCTGGTTGAATAGCCAGCCTAATGTCCGGGTGTTGTATGTAAATTACAACACGATTCTTAAAAACCCGGAAGCGGAGTTGCCTGCTATTCTGGCTTTTTTTGATGATAAGTTAGATCGGGACAAGATGCTTCAGGTGGTGAAGCCGGAGCTGTATCGTAATCGGACTTGAACGAGAGAGGTTTGATCTCACAGATGGAAAAGGAGAATTGAATGAAAAAAGTTGTAAATGTAGTTGCTGTTTTGCTGATATTGGGTGGGGGAGTGTGGTTCTTGCAGGGGATTAATGTTTTGCCGGGTAGTTTTATGACGGGCCAGATTGAGTGGGCTATTTATGGTGGTTTGGCTATTCTTATCGGTGCGGGGATGGTGTTCTTTGCTAACCGTCGCCGGGGGTGAAGAAGTATCGTGTTCGTAACTGTACAGTTTCGCTGGAGAAACCGGGTTGTGCTGAGGCCAACGCATGCCCTACAAAAGAAATACCCGGTTTCTGATGTGTATAATTACTCGTGTTCTTTAGCTCGTAATGAGAATGATCGCCATCAACGCGGCCGCAACGCCCCACCATTGCCCCCCTTGTAGTCGTTCCTTTAGGATTAACCAGGCTAAGAGTACCGTTGTCGCCGGATAAAGTGATGACAGAACCGCGGCTACATCCAGTCGCCCGGCCTGGGCGGCCAACATAAAAAAAGCATTCCCTCCAGTATCCCCTAAACCAGAAAGAACAATAATTGGCAATTCGCGTAGTGTGGGTCGCGGCCGCGGCCGCCCCAACCAAACCAGTATTCCTATTACTGTTATTGAGGCCAGACGGGCCGCCATTAACGGCCACAAAACGGCCCCTTCATTTACCTGATCGAGAGAGATATAAAACAGCCCAAACCCTAAACCAGCTATACCGGCCAGGGTTAAATCTTGCCGGACAATACCCCCTTTTTCCTGTGTGCGGGAGATGAGCCAGACACCCAATAGCGCAGTACCAAACCCGAGGAGCGGCCGCGCACCAGGCCAGCCCTCTGACCAAAATGAAACGACCAACGGAGGTAGGGTGGTTATGACGGCGGCAATGGGGGCCACAACCCCCATGCGGCCGCGGGCCAACCCTTGATAAAGTACCAGTAGCCCTACCGCTCCTGCCAGACCGCCCACCGCGCCTTTGAGTAGGTCGGTGGGGTGGGGGGGGCGTTCGCCGATAATAAGCGTAAGCCCTAGCAGAAAAACAATCCCTATTAGTTGTGAGAAGAGTACCACAAAGTAAGCACTGCTTTTTTTGGTTGCCAGCCCCCCGGCAAAATCACCCGTTCCCCAACTGGCCGCTGAGAGCAAACCAAAGATTGCGGCCGCGAATAATGGATTGTTTGACATAAAGTTCTCTCCTTGTCGTCAAGCCATCATTATATGCTTTTTGTCGCCTGTGGCGGCATTTGCGGTTTGTTGGTTTAGGACGATTGCCTAGAAGAGGTGGGAGTTGCCATATTCATTGAGGGTCTCAGGACTTTCGGGTTTTGATGTTGTTTGATTGTTTTTTTTGTTGGTTGATTACTATACGTAATAACATAATAACCCATCCCGATTTTTAAGGATTCAGGGGGGATTTATTTGTTTGTAATTACTATACGTAATAACATAAACAAAAAAAAGACCGTTTAGCCGCGCAGTTCATCCGTCAGGCCCGTCTGGTCGTAATTGTTGATTAGATGTATCTATACAGGTGGTGTATGGCTCTGCCTGAGCTTGTCAAAGGCGGAGTGGGGCTTTGACAAGCTCAGCTATCGAGGATGTGTAGCGTTGGAACGGCTGGTTTGTTTCAGGGGTGGTGCTTGCGGCCGCTGGTGGAGTATTGGCGACGCACCCCCAGAACGCGAGGTATGGTACTGTCCCTGATGTGGGTAAAAGCAGAAGGTGCTCCCCCCGGAGCCGGAATCTACTCTAATGCCTGAAAAAGAGCCGATAGCCCCCATATAATGAGGAGAATAGGCCAGATCATTCCCCAATTGAGACCAAAAAGGAAGATAGCGCCGACGATACTCCAAATGAGGGCCCCGGCAAGGTGACGGCGTACACCCCGGGTAATGCGGCCGCGGACTTGCCATTTAGCAAAGGCCTTGGCCACACTGCTGGCGGCGGGAAATAGAAAGAATAAAGCCCACCAGTTATGTAACGTGAAAATCCCCAGGTTACTCAATAAAAAGACGGTACCAAAAACAATGAGCATTATGGGGAAAGCCCAATTTTGCTCATTGTGCGGTTCAACGGTGCGGGCTTGCTCTTTTTCAGCTTCTTTAAGAGCGGAAATTTCATCCATGGTATCACCTGCTAAAGAAAGGAATCACGGGTAATGGCAGATAGGCAGATTTGCTATTACCCGTAACCTCTATACGGCAACCATAGGACAAAGTTGCGGCCGCGAATCGTTTACTACGTATCTGCCGCGAGAGGATGAAAAAACCTTGGATTATGCCCTTTGGCCTACTTGAGAAATTTCCTGCCCAGGAGCGGAGTGGGGCGGAAATTCAGTAAGCAATCATCCCCGGCACACCTATCTGTACTGTTCGCGGTCAGTTATTGCGCTTTTATGCTGTGGTCGGTCTCCTGACCGAGCTACCAATATGTGACCGTGATGGGTATAGTGCACTCAAATCTGGGCCATAAAGGTATACCCGGCCATACCGTCTTTGACGGCGAAGGAACCCATAAGCCAGATGCGCCGGATGGTGAGGAACGGCTCAATTGCCTGATGTTCAGCCTGAGTCAGCGGCCGCACCGAATAATAACCGGCAAAAAAGGCTTCGGAATACTCAACTGGCGCATGCAACAGGTTGGTATTAGCCAGAAATGTAGCAATATCGTAGGCTCGCCAGCCATAGGAGCAGAGGTCGAAATTGAAAAACGTAGGATTGCCGGTTTCATCAAAATGGACATTGGTGCTATGGAAATCGCCCCCAATCACACCCCAGGCATCATTTGTTGGCGTACTGCCGAGTAGTCGGGTAATTTCTTCTTTAGCTTCCTCTGCCGAGGTGACTAACAAATCCAGGTCCTCAAAATCACTTTCATTCCAGAACAGTTTGATCCGCTCTAACGGGCGATCTACCAAAAAGGCCAGATCACTAAGTTGACGACCATGAGTACTATTGTATTCATTGGAGGCGATATGGATATGCGCCATTTTTTCGCCAATCCGGTAAAACTGATCCTCACTGTGTTCGGACATAGGTTCGCCCGAAGCAAAACTAAAGAGGGCGTAATAACGTAAGCCTTCCGGGGCGTTGAGTTTGCCCAGGTATCCCCCATCGCGGCGACGAATGGGATAAGAGACGGGGCAACCCCGATCCCGCAGAAAGGTAAGCCAATCTAATTCAAACAGGTAGTCGGACTCATGACGCATGAGCCGTTCGCCTGGTTGGTAAATACGGGCGACGTATTTTTGGCCTGCTGTTTTTACCTGGTAATGGTCGTTGTCCTGGGTACGCAGTAATTTACTGAACATTTTGCAGGTAACAGGGGTGTCAAAGACGTATTCATCATTAATAATTTCGGCTAATGAATCCGGGGCAATAAAAGAACGAAGGACACGAACATCTCTCATGGGGTTCTCCTGTTTCAGTGAACAGTTTCGTTTTACTGCTAACTGTTTACTGTTCACTGTTCACTATAAATGTTTCCACCCAACTGGCGGGTCGTTTTTGTACAAAAGCCATCATCCCTTCTTGCCCATCGGGGCTGGTGCGGAGATGGTTGAGCTGGTTGACACGGTAGCCGACGGTTTCACCGGGTGATTTGGCGGTGATTTCAAAGAGTAAGGCTTTGCAGGCGGCCAGAGCGGTGGCGGGAGCCTGGAGCACATCATTGAGCAGGGCGGTTACCTGTTGGTCGAGTTGGTCGGCGGGACAGGCGGTGGTAATGAGACCGTGCGCGGCCGCGGCCTCAGCCTTTACCCGTAACCCCCGCAACATCCACTCCCGTGCCCGTGCCAACCCAATGCGGGCCACAACATAGGGGGAGATGATGGCGGGGACCAGCCCCAAGCGGACTTCTGGGAGACCTATTTTAACCTCTGCGGCCGCGACTGCCATATCTGCCACACAAATCAATCCCACTCCGCCCCCCATCACATCCCCCTGGATGCGGGCAATCACCACTTGCGGGGCCTCATTCACCGCCCGAAGCATCGTATCAAACGTCTCCACCTGGGACATCTGCGCTTCCGGGGGGATGGTCAAATCTTCCCGTAGCTCCTTGATATCGCCACCGGCGCAAAACGTCGGGCCATGTGCACCTAAAACCACCGCCCGAATTGACCGATCCCGTTTGATGGATTGGAAAAAGTCCAGCAACTCACGTACCATCTGCCGGTTCATGGCGTTGCGACTCTCCGGGCGGTTGAGGTAAACAAAAAGCACACTACCAGTTTGTTGTATAGTTAAGGTTTCGTAGTTCATACTGTTTTTGGGAACACCATTTTCAGCAACGGGATCGCCGTAATCTTTTCTGCCAGAGGGTAAGTTTGTTCACCGGGATAAACAACAAACAAATGATCCAATTCCAGATCCGTCAAGGCAACTTGCATGGAACGAGTCAGGCGGGGTGCGTCTACTCGTTTACATTCAATACCCACTTTTTGCCCCCCGGTTTGTAGGAGCAAATCTAATTCTGCCCCACCGTGTGTTGCCCAAAAGAAGGTGGCATCTGCTTTGAACGCTTTGATGATTTCCTCCAGGGCGTAGCCTTCCCAGGACGCACCGAGTTTAGGATGGGTCATCAGGTCTGGAACGGAGTGAATACCCAATAAATAGTGCAACAAACCGGTATCCCGAAAATAGATTTTGGGCGATTTGACCTGCCGCTTTTGCATATTGACGTGCCAGGGGGGTAGCTGGCGAATCATAAAAACCTGTTCCAACAAATCCAGATACCGCCGCACTGATGTCTCGCTGACACCTAAGGAACGAGCCGGTTCGGCGGCGTTCCAGGTTTGGCCGTGATAATGGGCTAACATACTCCAAAAACGGAACACCATCGCGGTGGGCAGTCCTATTCCTAGCTGGGGTAAGTCTCGCTCCAGAATGGTTTGGATGAAATTTTTGCGCCAGGCCAGACTATTAGCTTCGGTGGGGGCCAGGTAGGAGAGTGGGAAACCACCTCGGAGCCAATGGAGTGGAAGTGCGGCCGCGCCCACCTCCGGCAGACTAAAACCACTCAGGGCAATCATCTCCATCCGCCCCGCCAACGATTCCGATGATTGGCGTAATAATTCGGGCGCGGCACTCCCCAAAACCAGGAACCGGGCGGGCAACGGGGTACGATCTACCAACACCCGCAAAATAGGAAACAAATCAGGTCGTCTCTGGATTTCATCAATTACCACAATCCCTTGCAAATCCCGTAAGGCCAGCATTGGCTGATCCAGTCTGGCTAAACTGATGGGGTCTTCCAGGTCAAAATAATTGAGTGAATCCGGGGATACAAACTGTCGTGCCAATGTCGTCTTGCCACTTTGCCGAGGCCCAAGCAAAGTGACGACCCGGCTCCGTCCCAATGCCGTCTCAATCTCTTGCCTTATCCCTGAGCGTTCTACAAACATAGCCACATTTTACCATGAAAATCCGCGCTATCATGTGGGAATTTCAAGGATGACCGCCATTTTAGTCTCCTACGAAAATGTAGGGCGATTTTTTAAATCGCCCAGTGGACGATTTACCAAATCGTCCTACAAATTTTCATTCCACCTGGTGAGCACCCCGCTCATGGGGAATTCCTGCGAAAATGTAGGGCGATTTGACAAATCGCCCGGACGATTTACCAAATCGTCCTACAGATTTTCATCCCTCTTGGTGTGCCAAAGGCACATGGGGAACTCCTACGAAAATAGCCACTGACACTGGAAACAAGGATAGAAAAGAACACGGATAAGAATGAAAAGTTGTGGCGTTATTTTCAGCCTCTCAAGACGGGTTTGGTGCGCCGCAATTCGTAGAGACGCAAAATCTTGCGTCTCTACTTTAGTGCCAATGAGTTAAATAACAGCCATTCTCAATTGGCCCCGATGGGTAGAGGTGAGGCTGGTGGGAGAGACAACCGGGAGAACAAGTGGGGGTGATCAGTCAATATTTCCCCCCGGTTGCCCCCCTACGACTCATATGTTTTATTAAATTTTTGTTCCTAGCCCCACCCCCTAACCTTTCCGGCGCGAGGGCAAAATTCCTTCATATTTGGCGATAATGCCCAACATAATTTCATCCGCCCCGCCGCCGATGGACATGAGCCGGGCATCGCGGAAGTAACGAGCCATGGGGTACTCTTCAACGTAGCCCATGCCGCCATGAAACTGGAGACAGGTATCAGCCACTTCGCGCGCCAACCGTCCCGCCTTGAGCTTGCCCATCGAAACCTCACGGGTCACATCCTCTCCGGTGATCATTTTCCGTACGCAATAATAATTCAGATGCTTCATTAGCTCGATTTCGGTGAGCAGTTCGGACAGCTTGAAGTGAATCCACTGGTTGTCAATGAGGGGAATGCCAAAGGTTTTGCGCTGGCGGCAGTAATCAATCGTCATCCGCACGATTTTTTCCATCCCGGCTGTGCCCATCAGGCAGGCCACCAGCCGCTCCTTTTGGAACTGTTGCATTTGCAGGATGAAGCCCATGCCTTCCGCGCCGATGCGATTGGCCTGGGGCACACGCACGTTGTCGAAGGAGAGAATGGCGGTGTCACTACTGTGGTTGCCCAGTTTGTCCAGCTTTTTGCTAACGCTGAAACCGGGGGTGCTGGTGGGCACAACGATGAGGGACATACCGGTAAAACCATAATTGCGCTCATCAGAGCGGGCCAACAGGGTGATGTAATCGGCCTGCGTGCCGTTGGTGATCCACATTTTCGTGCCGTTGATGATGTAGTCGTCGCCGTCGCGCACGGCGCGGGTGCTGATTCCGGCGACATCGGAGCCTGCGCCCGGTTCGCTGACGCCGATGGAGAAGACGCATTCCCCCTTGATGGCGGGCACGAGGAATTGCTCTTTGAGTTCGTGGGAGCCATGTTGGGCCAAAGCGGGGGTAGCCATATCGGTGTGGACGGAAATACCCATCGGCACCCCGGCACAACTGGCCTGGCCTAGCTCTTCCATGAGGATGGCGTTGTACCAGTAGTCGGCCCCACCGCCGCCGTATTCTTCAGGGTAGGACAGGCCCAGCAAACCCAGATCGCCCATTTTTTTGAACAGTTGGTGGGCAGGGAAGATGCGTTCGGCTTCCCATTCTTCAACATAGGGGTTAATTTCGGTTTGGATAAATTTCCGCACCATCTGGCGGAACATGTCGTGTTCTGGGGTGAAATAGAGGGGGTCGGACATGGGAGGCTCCAGAATTGTGAATTATGGCATGGTTCCGGTCAGCTTTACAAATTTGTAGGACGATTTGGTAAATCGTCTCGTGGGCGATTTACCAAATCGCCCTACAAAGTGTTAAGCACCGTTTGCCAACTTTTGAACCATGCCTGAATTATGAATTGTGAAGGGGATCTGTTTTCATAATTCCTAATTTGTCCAGGGTAATTGTTGTTCGCGGCCGCAAATCGTATACCGTTCTATCTGTTCCAGCGTCACCTGGGCCATATCATCGCCCCGTTGGTACGCTTTGAACCAGGCCACCGTCTCGGCTAATGCCTGTTCCCAGGTGTAAAGCGGTTGCCAGCCCAGCAGGCGGGCGGCTTTGTCCCAGTTCATCGTTAATAAATGGGATTCTTTCCACACCACCTCTGGCTCCAGGTGAACCCATGCCCCGCTACCCCACAGTGCGATGGCTTTTTCCACCACCTGTCGGGTCGAGACGCCGCGCCGTTCCTGGGGACCAAAGTTCCAGGCCTCGGCGAAGCGAGGGCCATTGGTCAATAATTTCGCCCCCAACCAGAGATACCCGGCGACCGGTTCGAGGACGTGTTGCCAGGGGCGGACGGCGTTGGGGTTACGCAAACCCAGTGGCTCATCGGCCAGGAGAGCCTTCATACAGTCGGGAACCAGCCGGTAGGGGGCAAAATCGCCGCCGCCGATGACGTTGCCTGCCCGGGTTGAGGCGATGGCGACATGGTGTTGCTCATATTTTTCCGGGGCGAAGTAGCTCTGGCGATAAGCGGCAATGGCCAGTTCGGCCATCGCTTTGCTGGCACTGTAGGGATCCGTACCGCCCAGGCGGTCGTTTTCGCGGTAGCCCCAGGGCATTTCCTGGTTTTCGTAAACCTTATCGGTGGTGATGCAGACGACGGCAAGGGGTGAGGAGTGAGGAGTGAGGGCTGAGGTGCGGACAGCATCCAGCAGGTTGATGGTTCCGGTGGTGTTGGTGGAAAAGGTGTTGAGCGGGTCCTGGTAGCCGGGGATGACGAGGGGTTGGGCGGCCAGGTGGAAGATGACTTGGGGTTGGTGGGTGAGGAGAAGGGAGTGGATCGCGGCCGCGTCCCGCACATCCCCTCTCATGTCCACAATCCCCTGCCCGGCCCCCGTCAGGGTGAACATGTTGGGTTCGGTGGGTGGCTCCAGGCTGAAACCGATAACGTTGGCCCCCATCGCTTTGAGCCAATGGGTGAGCCAGGAACCTTTGAAACCGGTGTGCCCGGTAATGAGAACGGTTTTACCCGTGTAGATTTGTCCGAAGGGGTGGTGCATAGAAACTCGTAGGTAACTCAGGGAACTTCAGGAACGCCAAATCACATCGGCCCAAAGTAAAAGCTGTTTTCTGTGGGATCAATAGCAAAGCGCATCCGATTGAGAAACCCATCCAGGCCAACAAAATTGGGCAGAGTCCAGATTTCCCCATTAGTAAGTATAGGTACAAATACGGTTGCTTCTACTTGCAGGCTTTCGCCCTGAAAAGATGGAAGTGTAAGAGTAAGGCGCAATAAGCGGCCGCGATATAAAACGCCTCGAATCATCAACCTTTGTTCCGGCGTGTATAGGGCTTGCACCGCATCCTGAACCCACTCAGCAATTTCTGGGTCAAGGATGCACCAGGGCGCACCGGTATCCACGATAGCGGGAACGGTTAATTGCCCGGCAACAACCAATGGGATCACCATACGAGCAGAATCTTCCTGACCTGGATAATGATCTTCATACCGGGTGACACCCGATACAAAACCCGTTCTGGTTAATTTCGAGAAGAATTGGGCCATTTTTACAGCACTTTAGTAATTAAAATAGTGCGATCAGCCAAAGGGAGATGAGAATGTAGAAGTTTGAGTGTCGCGGCCGCGGCCAGTACCTCACCTTCCTTCAACGCTACCCACTGACCTCGATATTTCTCAGCTTGTTTGTTGGCCTCGCGCATAGAGTCGGCAATTCCATCATCACCCACTTCATCCAGGGTACGAGCGTTTTTCGGGGCCAACACCGTGTGAGCATCTTGCAATCGGGCATGGTTGGGAAATTGGCGAAATCCATCTCGGGCCAATTGTGTGGCCACTGTTGACATGTCTAAAGCGAGAGCCAGATCAATCGCGTGGAGAAATAACTCCGGTGATTGCAATGACCAATCAATACTCTGTACGGTTTGGGCAAAGGATTGAGAACCTTGTTTGGCTTTACTTTGCAACAAACGGGCCAGTTTCGCCGATACTTTTGCACGATTAATCATTAACGCTGTACCCATTACTCACTCCTTTCCGTCAGCTCCAGCACCTTCAAGAAAAAGGCGTAATCGTTGGCGACTTCGCGCAGGAAGTCGTAACGACCAGAGGCCCCGCCATGCCCGGCTCCCATGTTGGTGCGGAGCAGGAGCAGGTTATCATCCGTTTTGGTGGCGCGGAGCCGGGCTACCCATTTAGCCGGTTCCCAATATTGTACCCGGGGATCGTTTAGCCCGGCAGTGACCATCAGGTTGGGGTAGGTTTGGGCCGTTACGTTGTCGTAAGGTGAATAGGAGAGCATGTAGTGGTAATAGGCTTCATTCTCCGGGTTGCCCCATTCCTCGTATTCGGTCACGGTGAGGGGGATGGTGGGGTCGCTCATGGTGGTGATGACATCCACAAAGGGGACATCGGCAATGATCCCTTTGAACAGGTCGGGGCGCAGGGTGGCCACGGCTCCCATGAGTAAACCCCCGGCACTGCCGCCCAGGGCCACAAGTTGATCGGCTGAGGTGTAGCCTGCGGCGATGAGGTGTTCGGCGCAGGCGATGAAGTCGGTGAAGCTGTTCCGTTTGGCCAGGTATTTGCCGTTTTCGTACCAAGGGCGGCCCATTTCGCCGCCGCCGCGAATGTGGGCGATGGCGTAAATGATGCCGCGATCCATAAGGCTGAGCCGGTTGGATGAGAAGTAGGGGTCAATGGCATGGCCGTAGGAGCCGTAACCGTAGAGCAAGAGGGGAGCGCGGCCGCGATCTCTGGCTCCCTTCTTGTACACCACCGAGAGCGGAACCCGGGTTCCATCTTCGGCGGTTGCCCACACCCGCTCCGAGACGTATTGCGCCGGATCATAACCGCCCAGTACCGGATGTTGTTTCTTCAGCACCCGTTCCCGCGTTTCCATGTCGTAATCGTACACCGCTTCCGGTGTGACCAAGGAGGTGTAATGGAAACGAAGCGTCTGGCTGTTGAATTCCGGGTTGTGGCCGCCCCAGGCGGAGTAAACCGGCTCAGGGAAGGCGATCAGGTGGTAGTCGGGCTGGTTGAGGTTGCCCAGCCGAATCTGGCGCAGGCCGTCTTGTCGTTGGTAAATGGCGATGTGGTCGCGGAACATCTCCAGGCCGTCAATTTTGACCGCCTCATCGTAGGGCATGAGGTCGGTCCAATTGGCCCGGCCAGGGTTGTCCACCGGAGCGGTGACGATTTTGAAATTTTTGGCCCCGTCGGCGTTGGTGAAGATGTAGAAGCGGCCGCGATGATGTTCCGCGCCGTATTCCAATTTGGCTTCGCGGGGATGGAGCGGTTGGAAGTCGCCGGTGGGGTTGTCGGCGGCCAGGAAACGCACTTCGTCCGACTCTTTGCTGTTGAGCACCAGTAGGAGATACTGATCATCTTTGCTCTTGGTGATGCCGAGGAAAAAGCGAGCGTCGTCTTCCTGGTAGACGAGGGTATCGTCCTGGGCGGCTGTGCCCAGAAGGTGACGGCGGAGTTGATGCGGCCGCAACGCTTCATCCAGCACATTATAAAACAGTGTCTGGTTGTCGTTGGCCCAGGCCATGCTGTAGTAAGTGTTGGGGATGGCGTCGGGCAGGAGTTCACCGGTGGTCAAATCTTTGACATAGAGGGTGTACATTTCGTTGCCCGCCAGATCAACGGAGTAAGCCAGGAGTTTATGATCGGGGCTGGGTTCAAATACGGCCAGGGCGCAATAAGGTGATTGCCCGGCCAATTGGTTCACATCCAGGATGATCTGTTCCGGAGCGTCCAGATTACCCGGTTTGCGGCAATGGATGTCGTACTGTTTACCTTCTTCGGTGCGGGTGTAGTAGTAATAATCCCCCATTTTCACCGGCACGGAGAGGTCGGTTTCCTGGATACGACCTTTTAACTCCTGAAACAGGGTTTCTTGCAGGGATTCGGTGTCTTGCAGGACGGCTTTGTGGTAGTCGTTTTCGGCGTTCAGGTAGGCGATGACTTCGGGATTTTCCCGTTCGCGCAACCAGTAGTAGGGATCAATGCGGGTGTGATTGTGTGCGGTGAGGGTCTGCGGCCGCGTGGCGGCAATGGGTGGTTTCGTGGACATGGGACTGCTCCTTACAACAAAATTCTCTCGTATTGTAATCCAGCCACCCACTCTGATGCGAAAAACGGCGTGGTTCAAAAGTCGGCAAGCTGTGCTTAACAATTTGTAGGGCGATTTTGTAAATCGCCCAGTGGACGATTTACAAAATCGTCCTACAGATTTGTAAAGCTAACCTGAACCATGCCCGAAAAACAAAAGGGCGAGATCAATTTTGTTGACCTCGCCCTTGACGGATGACAGCCTGGAATGGCCGTTTTACAGCCAGAAGGTCTGGGGGTTTCACCCACGCAGGCGTTTCAATTCCTCTTCCATTTCCCTTAACCGTTTCTCGACATCCAACCGGACTAACCGTTCCTGTTCGGCCTGCTGTTCGGCTTTTTTGGCCCGCATTTCTGCCTCTTCGGCCCGGTTCTCCGCCTCTTCGGCCCGGTTCTCTATGGCTTCAACCTGATTACTCAGGGCAACGTAATCTTCCAACCGTTGCCCAAATTCGTCATAAAGATAAACCTTGTCCTCTTCGATGCCGATCCAGCTTTGGGCAGAAGCCAGCCAGAACCAACCCCGTTCATCCGGATCAAGGAAAACATATTCCCCAGCTTCATCCAATTGATAACCGATGATCCGGAGTTCGTGTTTTTGGCGCCGGTATGTGTCAACAATGATGTAGTAAGGGATGCCTACCTGGGCATATTCTTCTACTTTGGTGAACAGATCAAGCTGGCGGGTTGCCGGAGAGGTGACTTCAATGACAAAGGCGGGTAATGTCCCTTCGGCTTCGCAGTCAAACGTGCCCCAGTTTTTCTCCTGACGTACACCAAAAATCACGGCAATGTCTGGCCCGTGTGGGTCAATGCCAGTATGCGGGGGATAAGCAATCCGGCAATCGCTTAAAACAACGGCTCCCGGTTGATTTTTTAGTTGTCGCCGCAAAACGGCGGCCAGGTAATGCAGAAGTTGGGCATGTTCATGGGTGGTCACGATAAAATCATCCTCTTGGGGGTGAAGTACATCTTGCAACGTGAGGGGAACCTTCTCCCAAACAGCCGAATGGTTGGGTATGGTGCGTTTAACGTAACGCCAACCGTAGAGGAAGGGATCGGCAGGTTGTTTAGCGGTTGACCGGGGTTGGGATTGAGTTAATTTTAGTGTCACCATGTTCGTTGCTCCTGTGGGACAGAATGAACGAGTCCAGGTAATGATACAAAAAAAAGGGGCCAGCGTAAACCGTTACAGGTGTTGCTGAAGAAATTCTATCGCGGCCGCGAGCAATTCCCCCGGCATCATATCAGCTACTACCCGGCCCCAGGAGCGTGTACCCCAGGTTTCGCCATTGGGCAACGCGGCCGCGAGTTCCCGCCCCACTTTCTCAAAATCTACCCCTCTCTGCTCCACCAATACCCCATCACACTCGAACATGATCTGGGAACGACTCGTAGGAACTCCTGGGAACTCAGGGGAACTCGTGGGAACTGGGGGAAACTCAGATAGTTTTTGAGTTTCTGGAGTTCCTATCTTTGGAAACGCCACCAGCCGCACATCTGCGCCCAACCGGGCCAATGCTCCCATGACGGCAAACCCGTTGTCGTAGCTATCGGTAACGGTTGCCAGTAGGGTTAAGCCGTTGGCCTGACGCTCTTCGATGTGGCGGAACGCTTGTAATACCGCCGCCCGGCGTTGGGCCTGCCGGTTGGGGCTGTCAATCAGGGCGTACACATCTTCCAGGTAGAGGTTATTCGGCTCCAAAGCCAGAGCCAGATGGCGAAGCATCGGGGCGTTGGCGATGGAGAGCCAGGATGTATCTGTGACCATACCCGCCGCCAGAGCCAGGCTCATTTCCCGGGTGATAGGGATGCCCGCCTCGGTGAACAGCTCGGTGAGCAGGGCGCAGGTGGAATTGATCGGCTTGACCCAAACCCATTCGGCGTCTTGTTGCAGGTCGTTGCGGAAGTTGCTGTAGCGATGACCGCCGGGCACGTGATGATCAAACAGGGCAAAACGGGGGGGCAGGGGCAAGGCCAGTTGTTTCAGGTTGGGGGTGTCGTAGATGATGACGTAATCGTAGGTGAGGGGGTCGGGGTTGAGGCGGTAGGTGAGACCCAACCCATCGGCCAGGTCTTGGGCGGATGTTTTGAGGCCACGAGCAAAACCGACATCGCCGGGAATAACCCGGCTGAGGGCGAAGGCACTGCCGATGGCGTCGCAGTCGGCGTCCTGATGGGTGAGATGGAGTATTTTGCGGCCGCGTACCCAGGCCAAAAACCATTTAAACTGCTCCACCGGGGGCAAATCTTCGGGCCACCGCCCGGTAAACCCCTGCCCCACCTGATAACGCAACAACCCTCGGCCATAGGGCGCACCGAGCCAGTGGTAGTTGTAGGCAATCGTTGTGCCATGCCGGTACACCCGTCCCAGGCGTAATTCGGCTCCAAAAAGGCCAGAACCGGGCGCGGCCGCGAGCGATCCGTCTGGGGCAATGACAGCCATATCATCACTGACCAGCAAGTAAAAATGGTCAGCCAGGGGTACGACATCAGAAATATGGCCGGGCAAAACCAACGAGGCAATGATTTCACCCGTGGCGGTATGTTCCAGAATTGCCTGTTGCTTTTCCGTGGTCAGGGTTAGAGTATCGCTGTGAACGATGGTTTTGTAGCCCCCGGCGTTGCCATAATGACGATAGCCGTGTTCGGTGTCAGGCCAGCGGGGCAGGGCGTTGAGGTGGGGATCAATGGGGATGGCATCAAGGAAGGTGTGGAGTTTGGCCTGGTGTTCTCGTTGGGCGACAAAGGGGGGATGGGTCGCGGCCGCGTGGACAGCCTCTATCACCTCTGCCAAAACATCTGGCCCAAACTCCCGCTGGATCAGGTTATGGTACTGCCCCTGCAAAAAGTCGGCATGGAGAACAGCACCGGCATTATCGGTGTGCCCGGAGCCGCTGTGACTGCCGACAACCACCTCTTGGGCGTTGATGTGAATGTAACGGGTGGTGCCATTGTTGTTTGTTTCCCAGGATGTTTTCATGCTTTTCTTTCTCTGAACCCCATTTCAAGACTTTTTGCCCGTATATTGTACAAGAAAAGTATCTATAGTTTTCAAGAAAAAGATTTTGGCGCAGGGCGATTGCATATTCGGATTTCCCCCACCCCCAACCCCGCCCCCAGGGGCGGGGAGTTTTTTAAGGCGGGTAAAATCGGGGCGAAGCCCCGATTTTACCCGCCGAGTGGGTTCCCCCTTCCCGATTTCGGGAAGGGGGGTAGGGGGATGGGTTCATTCTGGTGAGTATGCAATCGCCCTAGATTTTGGCGGTACGGGCAACCCTCGTGGTTGCCCTCCCGTGGCAGGGCAGGCACAAGGCCAGCCCGTACCCAAAATCATTATCTTAAGCTCTATATACAGGGGATGTACGGCTCTGCCTGAGTAGGGCGATTGCCTACTCGGAGTTCCCCCAACCCCGGTGATTTCTGACGGGAAGGAGAAAACATCAGGAGTGCCGGTTATCGAGCGCGGCCGCGCTCGATAACCGGCACAGGAGAAAGTTCCCCAACCGTTGGTTAAATGGAGAAGTTCCCCATGAGCGGGCGCTCACCAAGAGGCATGAAAATAGTGAGTATGCGAGTGGGCGAGTAGCGAGTAGCGAGTGGGCGAGTAGCGAGTGGGCGAGTAGCGAGTGGGCGAGTAGCGAGTGGGCGAGTAGCGAGTCGGCGAGTAACGAGTGGGCGAGTAAGCGTTTTCTCGCCACGCGCAAACTCGCCACGCGCCACTTATTTTCGCAGGAGTTCCCCATGGGCCTTTGGCGCACCAAGATGGATGAAAACCTGTAGGACGATTTGGTAAATCGTCCGGGCGATTTACCAAATCGCCCTACATTTTCGTAGGAGTTCCCCATGAACGGAACGCGCACCAAGAGGAATGAAAATAACGCCACCATTTTCATCCCCATCCGTGTTTCTTCCTATCCGTGTTCCCGTCATCCGTGTCTATTTTCGCAGGAGTTCCCCATGGGCCTACGGCGCACCAAGAGGGATGAAAACCTGTAGGACGATTTGGTAAATCGTCCGGGCGATTTACCAAATCGTCCTACATTTTCTCAGGAGGATCTTTGGGAATTCAGGGGGTTGACAGCAGATGTACGGGCTGGTTTTGTGCCTGCCTAGTGTGGGCAACCACAAGGGTTGCCCGTACTCCACGAAATCCCGAAGACCCATGGAGAATTGCTGAATAGGATAATACACTCGTTGACAATAGAGATTATCTCGTTTACTATTTTTATATTGAATGATTTGATGTTAAATGATTAATTCCATGACAACATATTATGCAGGTTCCGAAGCGGAACGACGTGCCCTGGATGGTTATATCAAACTGTCGCGAGCCAGTGAAGCGGTGTCAACCGCGATCAATGGCTATTTGAAGGAGTATGATTTGACCATCAGTCAATTTGGGGTGTTAGAAGCAATTTACCATTTGGGGCCATTGCATCAGAAACATCTGGCTCAAAAAATTCTCAAGAGTGATGGTAATTTGACGTTGGTGATTGATAATCTGGTGAAACAGGCCCTGGTGGAGCGAGTACGGGATATAGTGGATCGGCGCTGTGTGTATGTGCATTTGACAACACGCGGCCGCGAACTTATCTCCACCCTTTTTCCTGCCCATGTGCAACGTGTCCTCACCACTATGAATATCCTCACGCCCGAGGAGCAAGACCAACTGGCCGTCCTGTGCCGGAAGTTGGGGCTGGGGGTAGGTTTATAAGCTAATCTGGTGTCCGCACATTCTTTATTTAGCCAACGGTTAAAACCATTGGTCTCCTTAGTGAACATCTAAAAATAACTTCCCGATTTAGACCTGACAGGTTTCCGAAAATCTGTCAGGTCTGTGCGG
This sequence comes from Chloroflexota bacterium, assembly GCA_018004935.1. Taxonomy (GTDB): domain Bacteria; phylum Chloroflexota; class Anaerolineae; order Promineifilales; family Promineifilaceae; genus Trichofilum. Next base: position 70,444 of record JAGNBF010000018.1, read on the forward strand.
AACTTATTTTTGGACGATTACTTAGCCCGCTTATACGGGCAACAGGTAACTACTAAGGGTTCATAAAAATATAACTTCCCAGTTTAGACCTGACAGGTTTTTGGCAACCTGTCAGGTCTTGACGGAACTTAATCTTTTATGGACCTCAAGTAATGAGGTTTACATGCAACCGATTCCTGGTATCCATCATATTACGGTGCTGGCCAAAAACCCGCAGGCAAACGTAGATTTTTATCAACGTGTTTTGGGGCAGAGGCTGGTGAAAACCACGGTTAATTTTGACGATCCTGGCACTTATCACCTTTATTATGGTGATGAGGTGGGGTCGCCGGGCACGATTTTGACCTTTTTCCCCTGGCCCACAGTAGCCCGGGGGATTCCCGGTCAGGGTGAAGTAGGGGCGGTCGCCTATACGATTGCTCCAGATTCATTGGCCTATTGGCAGGAGCGATTGGCGGCGCACGGTGTGGTTGTTAAGGTGGACAAAAACCGTTTTGGCGCGGCCGCGTTGTCTTTTGCTGACCCTGATGGCTTGCGGGTAGAACTTATTACCCTCACTGACCCCGCGCCCATTCACCATTGGGCTGAGGGGCCAATTCCCGCCGCTCATACTCTGCGCGGTTTTCATAGTGCTACCTTGTGGGTGAGAGAGACGCAAGCGACGGCTAACTTACTCACCCATTTGTTAGGATATGTTCTGGTGGGACAAGAGGGGAGCCGCTGGCGTTATCAGACGGAAGCGGGTGAAGTAGGGGGTATGATTGATTTGGTGGCCCGACCGGAGTTGCCGCGCGGCCGCATGGGTGCCGGTTCGGTGCACCATATTGCCTTTCGCACGGCCAATGATGGCACGCAACGAGAGTATCAGTTGGCCCTGACTGAGACTGGGTTACGGGTGACGCCGGTGCAGGATCGGCAATATTTTCACTCTATCTATTTCCGTGAACCCAATGGCGTGCTGTTTGAAATTGCCACTGATCCCCCCGGTTTTACGGCAGATGAGACCATACCAGAGTTGGGTTCCCGGTTAAAGTTACCTCCCTGGCTTGAACCTCAACGCCAGGAAATTGAACAACTTTTACCCCCATTGCAAAGGGTAATGAATGATGAATGAAACAAAATTGAATTTGCGGCCGCATCAAGGCCAATCAGTTCTTACCTCAGGCAGACCATTGGCTCAAGCCCAGGCGGCGATGATTTTGGTGCATGGGCGCGGGGCGACGGCCGCAAGCATTCTCGACTTAGCCGATCTATTACCTCACCCGGATATGGTTTATCTGGCCCCCCAGGCGGCAGACAATACATGGTATCCCTATAGCTTTTTGTCTCCCCTGGCTCAGAACGAGCCGGGGTTGTCGTCTGGATTGCAGGTGCTTGAAGAGATGGTGAAGCAGGTTGCGGCCGCGGGTATTCCCCTGGCCCGTATCATTCTGGCCGGATTTTCGCAAGGAGCCTGCCTGATCAGCGAATTTGCCGCCCGCCATGCCCAACGGTATGGCGGTCTGCTGGTCTTTAGCGGGGGACTCATTGGCCCACCCGGCACACCACGCACCTATCCCGGTTCACTCCAGAGTACGCCGGTTTTCCTGGGTTGTAGCGATGTAGATATGCACATTCCCCAGGCGCGGGTCCAAGAATCGGCCGAATTGTTCACTCGTCTGGGTGCGGTCGTTACCATGCGTTTATATGCCGGTATGGGGCATACCATCGTGGCCGATGAGATTAAAGAGGCCAACAAAATTGTGAATCTGTTACGGGATTGAGAGCTTTAACTTATCCATCCAGAAAACTTCCTCACTCTGTGGGTGTGGTGGGGGAAACCCAAAGGAGTCATTGTTTTACCTGCCAGGATTGCCAAAACCGTGATCTCTCTGCCATTAGCAAGGTACAATACCACATCCAATTGGGGTATTCTGTGATGTGGTGTTGGTCGTTTGGGGAAGTTGAACAGCAAGGCGATTGCTTACTGGGATAGCAAATGTAAAAATTGTCGGCGCTGGGACGTTTAGGGAGTTGGCAATGAGTGGCACGCATTCTAATGATGGATGTCAGCGGGAGATTCACGATAATCAATTTGTGAATCAGATAGTTGAGGTTCTGGGACAAGGGGTAACGGTTGTCTCGATGGAGGGCCGTTTTGAGTATGTCAATCCGGCGTATGCGGCGATGGTCGGGCGTACAACTCAGGAACTAATCGGTTTGCGGCCGCAGGCTGTCACGCACCCTGACGATTGGACAAAATTGGCGCAAGCCCTTAAACAACGACAGGCAGGCCACACAACGACTTATGAAACGCGTTTGTTACGTTCTGATGGAAGTATCGTTTATGCCCACATTACTGGTTCGCCACGCTGGCAAGAAGGCCAGGTGATTGGCACATTTGTTATTATCACTGATTTGACGGAACAGCGGCAGGCGGAAAAAGCCTTACATGAAAGTGAAGAGCGTTATCGTTTGTTAGTGCATAAGATTCGTGATGTGGTGTTTCAAACAGATGCGGCGGGATGCTGGACATTTTTGAATCAGGTGTGGGAAGAGATTACCGGTTTTGCGGTGGCGGACTCATTGGCGCAAAGTGTTGATGGCTATGTGTATCCTGAGGATAGCGAACGGCATAGAGCGGAATTTGCTCCCCTGATGGAGGGGCGCAAAACGGATTGTCGGTATGAGATGCGCCTTATTACACAAGAGGGGGGGCATCGGTGGTTTGAAGTTGATGTCCGCTTACTTCGGAATGAAGCAGGTGAAGTGGTGGGGACGACGGGTTTACTCCATGATATAACACAACGTAAACGGGTAGAGATGGTCGAATATGAACAAAGGACGTTGGCGGAAGCGTTGCAAGACACTGCGGCCGCGCTCACAAGCACACTGGATTTAGATGAAGTATTTGACCGTATTCTAGACAAAGTGGGCCATGTGACTTCCCACACTGGGGCGAGCATTTTATCCCTCAAAGGGACCAAAGCGTATTCAGTGCGGGCTTCTGGGTGGCTTAGAGCCTGGCTAGAGGCAACCCCTACGGGGCAGTTCCAGATTGATAGTAGTGAATCGGGCTTACTGCGAAGGATGATCAAGATTTGTGAGCCGGTGATCATTCCTGATACACATGACCATCTGTCTTGGTTGGAAGAGCATGGATTAACATGGGTACATTCGTTCGCGGCCGCGCCCATTCGCATAGAGGGAACCATTGCCGGTTTTCTCATCCTCGTCAGTGAAAAGCGTGATTTCTTTACCCCTATCCATGCTCACCGCCTACAAACCTTTGCCGATCAGGCCGCCATTGCCCTCAAGAACGCTCAACTTTTCCGCGAAACCCGGCAACTGATGGCTGTGGAACGCCGCCATTATCAAGAACTTGAAGCCGTACTCCATGCTGGCCTCAGCCTGCTGACATCCCTCGATCTAGACGAGGTTCTCACGGCTATACTTCATTCCTTGTTTGAACTGTTTCCTATCTATTCCACCAATATTTTCCTATATGACAATGGTAAACTCACATTTGGTTTGGGGATGATGCCCGATGGATTGACCAATCACCCTTATGCCGAACCGCGACGCCAAGGGTTGACTCACCAGGTTATACAGAGCGGTCAACCTATTTTTGTGGATGATACGGAGACTCACCCCCTCTTTGCCCAAACCCGAGAGCAATGGGGCCGTTTTTCCATTGCCGGATTACCCTTGCTCATAGAAGCACAAGTTGTCGGGGTGTTAAATGTCTCTTACCCAGATCCCCATTTTTTTAGTGATGCGGAAAAACAGCTTATGCAACTCCTGGCAACCCATGCGGCTATTGCCATTCAAAACGCCCGCTTGCATGAAAAAGCCCAGCTTCATGCCCATGAACTGACACAGCGGGTAGCCGAGCGCACGACAGAGTTGGAGCAGGAACGGAGCCGTCTGCAAACGATTCTCGATGCGGTAAGTGATGCTATTTATTTTGCCGATGCCAACAAGATTATCCGTTATGCCAACCCGGCGACGGAACATATCACTGGTTATCGGGCGGAGGAAATCAAGGGTAAACCTGGTCATCTGTGGCGGGGACCAACGAACCAGGCCATTCTGGAGAATCTGGAAGCGACGATAGAGAGGGGAGGGCACTGGCAAGGAGAGGTGATCAATCAGCGTAAAGATGGCACCTTGTATGATGCCAGTTTGAGCCTCAGCCCTTTGAAGGATGTCCAGCAACGGATTATTGGTTATGTAGGTATTCAGCGGGATATTACCAATATTAAGGAATTGGCCCGATTACGGGGGCAGTTTGTCTCGCGTATAGGTCATGAATTACGTACACCTCTCACCAATTTGCAGATTTATTTAGATTTGTTAAGGCGTGGTCAGCCGGAAAAGCAGGGCCAGTATTTGGGTCTGTTGCATATTGCGGCTACCCGGTTACGTAAATTGATTGAAGGGTTTTTGGAGTTTTCTAGCCTGACGGCAGAGACGTATCCGGTAGAACGACAGATGGTGGATGTGAATGAGGTGTTGGTTCCTTTGTTAGAGGAGTTGCAACCGGTGATGACGGCGCGTCGTCTACAACTGGTGTTTGAACCGCAACCGGTCTTACCGCTGGTGGCTACTGAGCCTGTTTTGTTGAGCCAATTGGTGTTTCGCCTTCTGGAGAATGCCTGTGATTATACGCCGCCGGGGGGCCAGATTACGGTGATGACGTACAAAAAATGGGAGGAAGAGGAGGAGTGGCTGTTGATTGCGGTACAGGATACGGGTCCGGGTATAAAAAGCCAGGAAATTCCCCATTTGTTTGAACAGTTTTTCCGGGGGGAAGCGGCCGCGGATTTTACGACTCCTGGTGCTGGTTTGGGGCTGGCAATTAGCCAGCAGATTATTCAGAAGCTCGGCGGCCGCATTACAGTGAATAGTTTGCCCGGAGAAGGGGCCACTTTTATGGTGTGGTTGCCCCAGTTGGGGTGAAAGGGCGCGGCCGCGTATGAGCGGCTTTGTTTATTGCCGCCGGTTGTGAATGAAAGATGGTGGTGTTTTTTGATTTTTGGTGGGATGAGTGGGGGGAATGATGCCCCAACGTTGTGCCAGAGCCAGAGCCTGAGTGCGGGAATGAACGTTCATCTTGCGGTAAAGATTTTGCGTGTGCGTTTTGACGGTGTTGAGAGAGAGGTATAACGCGGCCGCGATCTCTTTACGTGATAACCCGGTGGCAATCATCTGGAGGATGGCAAGCTCCCGTTGTGTAAGCATGTCAACAACGGAATATTCAGTTCGATCAAGATTATTGGGAAAAGCAGGGGAAGATATATGATCCATAATTTTGCCTGACTCGACATAACAAGGTACGCGAAGCGGTTTGTCAATACGGCTCTATATTACGAATCTTTGGTTTTGGTCATAGTGCACAATAGCACCCATTCAATTGACAAAGTTCACCCTCCAAAAATGTTTGTCGAACGACCCGGGGAACGCAAGGTGTTGGTACCCCGCTTATAGGTTTGTTAGTAGATGGATTGTGAACCAGTCGGCGACCGTTTGCTCCATGTCTGGGGTGACGGTATGGGCGACGGGGGGGATGAACAGGCGGAGATGGTCGGCCGCGGCCGCGTACACTTCTCTTAACTTCCGGTAGGCATTCAGTGCGTACAACTTGGGCTGGTCGGTGTCGAAATCGCCGTTGACCATGAGTAGGGCACGGGGTGCGGCCGCGAACAATTGGGGGTAGGGGTCTATTTGCTCAATGAAGGCTGTGTGTTGGGCGGTTTGCGCCGTTACTTGTTGCAAGGCCGTGGCCCAGGCGGGGTTAGAAAAAGTACATTCGTCGAGGATGTCGTGCCAGCGTTGGCTGAACTGCGGGATACCCATGAGGGGCGCGGCCGCGAGCATTTCCGGCACCTGAGCAAACACCAGATAGCTGGCATATGCCCCCAATGAGAAGCCGGTAATACCACAGCGGTTCACATCAGCACGGGAGTCAGAGGCAAAGTGAGCGCGGACTGTTTGCACATCATCCAGGCATTGGGCAATGATCCGGTAAAACGTCAGCCCAATGTCCAGCCCAGTTTCGGCCGGGTAATGGGAGTGATGAGGGGTGAACAGTCGCTCGTCAAACCGCTCCCCATGCCACAACGGGTCAAAACTGATCACCAAAAACCCCCGCTTTGCCAGCCGATACCCCAAACTCAGCCCGCTCTCTTTATTTCCCCCATACCCGGGCACATAAAACAGTACGGGACATCCCTCAGCCTCTTCCGGAGCCAGGGTCAAAACAGGAATTTCTTGAATGTGAGTGGTTTGTAAAGAAAGTTTCAATGTACTACCATCCTTTTTCCCCTCATAATCTTCTATAATTCTCAATAGGTCACAATGGGTAAGGGTGGGGAAACGTGGCCTGAGATGTCGCAGGCCGTTGGTTGAGCCTGTCGCAACCAACGGCACTGCGCTTTATTGAGAAGTGGGCCTTGGGCACACCAAGAGGAATGAAAATCTGTAGGACGATTTGGTAAATCGTCCGGGCGATTTGCCAAATCGCCCTACATTTTCGTAGGAGTTCCCCATGTGCCTTGGGCACACCAAGAGGGATGAAAATCTGTAGGACGATTTGATAAATCGTCCGGGCGATTTGCCAAATCGCCCTACATTTTCGTAGGAGAAACAAAATGATCCGCTGTGCCTGGCCGGGGGATGATCCTCTGATGATTCAATACCATGATGAAGAGTGGGGTGTTCCCCTGCATGATGATCGCAAACATTTTGAGTTCATTGTCCTGGATGGTAATCAGGCGGGGTTAAGCTGGCGCACGGTGTTATACAAACGAGAAAACTTCCGTGCCGCCTTTGACCAGTTTGATGTGCACAAAGTGGCCCAGTACGATGAAGTCAAAGTAGCAGAACTACTCAACAATCCTGGGATTATACGGAACAGGCAGAAGGTCGCGGCCGCGATCAAAAACGCACGTGCTTTCCTCAATATCCAGGCCCAGTTTGGCTCTTTCGACGCCTACATCTGGCAATTTGTCAACGGTCAACCCATCATCAATCAGTGGCAAAACACCGCCCAAATTCCCGCCCAATCCCCTCCTGCCGAAGCCATGAGTAAAGATCTGATCAAACGAGGCTTCAGCTTCGTTGGCCCTACCATCTGTTACGCCTACATGCAAGCCGCTGGCATGGTCAACGACCATCTGGTAACTTGCTTCAGATACAAAGGGTGAGAAATGGGACTATACCCGATCCGGCGATAAAGTGATCACGATAACCGCAATTCTCCATTTAGCCAACATGTCAGAAACCGGGTTTTTCTCTTGTAGGGCATGAGTTGGCCTCAGCAAAAACCCAGTTTCTCCAGCGAGGCTGTATAGTTACCCAATTAATACCGGTATAGAGCTTCCCACCCCTCACCCTGCCCCCAGGGGCGGGGAACTTTTTCTCGTGTCATTTTTCGCGGGCATCCGCCCGCGAAAAATGACACGAATGGGGTTTCCCCCTTCCCGCTGGGTAGGGGCAGGGGATGGCTCTTTTGCGGAAAAACGTAACGACTAAGTCATCGTTCAGAAATAACGTGGGTGGCGCGGTCAGGAGATCGGCCACAGCATTTTCCCCCATCCATCTCATGATGCTTTGCCCTTGCCACAGCGGCCGCCCCTACTCTACCTGTTGCCAGCCTTACCACAACGGCCAGGCTCCAGCCACCGCCGAAGCGTTGATGCGGTCGCGTTATGCGGCTTATGCGTCCGGCAAAGTGGGCTATATCATTCAGACCACCCACCCCGATAGTCCCTTGCCGCCCCACAATGAGGTTGTCTGGCGCAAGGAGTTACAACAATTTTGCCGGGGAACCCAATTTGTGGGATTACAAATTATGGCCACGGAGGAAATAGATCGGCAGACCGCTACCGTAACCTTTAGAGCTGTATTGTTTCAGGGAGGACGGGATGCTTCGTTTACGGAACGGAGTTTATTTGCGCGGCTACGCGGCCGTTGGTTTTATGTCAGACCCATGACAGAAGCGGAGTAACAAGCCAGGCCTTTGTCAGACGGTGAATAGGGACAGCCACGCGGCCGCGAGCGCGATTTCTGCAAATGTTCAAGTTATTTAATCATCAATCCTTAGAGGGTTACTCAGTCACAACATTCGGGAGCATCAACCATGTTAATCCTACAACGCCTTGAAAACGAATCCACGCCTCTAATAGACGGCCACACCGTCACCTTCGTCTGGGAAGGTGAAAAGCCACCGTTGTTACGGGGCGATTTTAATGGCTGGAATCAAGATCCGGGGCAGGCGCCTCTTTGGACAGAAGAAGTCCCTGGTTTGTGGTGGCATCAACTAACCTTGCCCGATGATGCTTACATCGAATATGGCTTGGGTACGGATGAGGATCGTCAGCTTGATCCGCGCAACCCACGGGTTACACCCAATGGCATGGGGCAGATAAACCATTATTTTATGATGCCCCAGGCTGAGTTAAATGCGTGGCATGTGCAAAAACAGGGGGTAGCTCGCGGCCGCGTTACCCGTCACCGTGTTACGGCGCGACTGTTGGCACGGGGCAAAACACGCACTGTTTATCTCTACCAACCGCCCACGGAACAGCCCGTCCCGCTCCTGCTTGTTTATGATGGACAGGATTATTACCGCCGTGCCCAATTGCCCACCATGGTTGATAACCTCATCGCCCAGGGAAAAATACCCCCCATCGCCCTGGCGATGATCGCCAACGCCGGGTCACAAGCCCGCATGACAGAATACGCCTGCGCCGACTCGACACTTTTGCACGTGGTTTACCAATTGCTTCCCCTTGTGCGCGAAAATCTTAACGTGCTTGATCCCGCACAGCACCCTGGTGCGTATGGGGTCTTGGGAGCTTCGATGGGTGGGTTGATGGCAACATATACCGGGTTGCGCCTGCCGCATCTTTTTGGGCGAGTATTCAGCCAGTCGGGGGCTTTTTATTTTGATGAATATGAAACGGTTGTGGGGGAGTTGGTGCGTCATGGGCCATTGCGGCCGCTACGCTTTTTTATGGATGTCGGCCAGTTTGAATGGCTCCTGGAACCTAACCGCCGTATGCATACGCTTTTGAGCGAACGGGGCTACCCGGTTGCCTATCATGAATTTGCTGGTGGTCATAATTACCCATCTTGGCGCAACAATCTGTGGCGTGGTTTGCAATGGCTTTTTGCCTGATTGCGTCCCGAAAATCATCTTCTCAATAGCACATAGGACTTACGGGGTTGCTCGAGCCGGTCTCCTGACCATGCCTGGTGTGGCCTGGTGAGGACACCGGCCACAGCGCGTAAGTTCCTCGCCGATAATCTCGCCCCAGGCTGAAGACCCATTGCCAGGATGGAGGGTTAACCCATTCCGCATGGGCAGGGCCAAGGGTTTTCTTTGGCGAAATTATCACTGTTTAGTTTGTTGTTTGTGAAAGGGGGGGGGATTAGTGCCCCGGCACACCGGGGTGTAGAGGAGATGTGATGGGTGTGCCGGGACATTGATGATATATTCGGATAAACGAATATATATCTGGATGGAAGTGTAATGTACTCTTAATAGATAGATAGTGATCAATGTCATGAACTGTTGGTGACAAAAATCACCCGGTGGATGACAGAACGAGGGGCATTCCTGTACCTATCTATTCAGGTACGCCCTGCTCATGTCATATTTTATCCTTGAAGGGAGGTTGCAGATGAGCACAAAACGGATTTATGTAGATGGATTGGCGCGGTTGCCTGCGTTTAGCCATGCGGTGGTGGCCGGGGATTTCATTTTTGTGTCGGGGTCTATTGGCACGAAGCCGGGGGGGATGGAGTTGGTGGCTGGGGGAACTGGACCACAGACGACACAGACGCTCCGCAATATTGAGCGGATTTTGCAGGCGAGTGGAGCGACGCTGGCGGATGTGGTGAAGATGAATGTATATCTGACGGCCATTGAGGATTTTCCGGCGATGAATATGGCGTATATTGCTGTGATGGGTGAGGATCCCCCGGCGCGAATAACGGTAGGGAAGGTAGGCTTTGGGCTTGCGGCCGCGACGGTCGAAATTGACTGTATCGCCTATAAACCCCAAGGGTCATGACACCAAACGATTTTTTCGCCCTTCACTTCTTTATCATTGCCTCATAGTGACACACCTGTTGTTCCTATACTGTATCTCAATAATAATAAAAATAGTTTACTCCTATTTAGCCCCGTGCTATTATTATTTCAGGTCTTCGGGATTTCGTGAGGTATGGGCAACCGTAAGCGTTCAGTTTCCTGAGAAAAAGAGCCTTCCGAAGGTTTCTGCAAAGGTGTTGACCAGTGGTACAAACCTTCGGAAGGCTGAACGGTTACCGGCAACCCCACGAAATCCCGAAGAACTATAAATTATTGCCATATCCTCTTCCTCTTACCTTATTACCCCCGGAAATAGCTATTCTTCACCAGATAAATTGGTTGTACCCATTAAAAAGGGTCTTCAGGAATTCAGTGGGTTGCGCCTACAGCCAGAATCTTTTCTTAAAAAGCTATAGCCCACAATTACGGATGTGGTGCTCAGGTTTTTATGGCGAGGTTTAGGATTGATTTGCCGCCAGTAACCCCCACCCCTAACCCCGTCCCCAGGGGCAGGGAACTTTTCTGAGCGTGGTTTGATTTTCCCCTTTCCCGAAAGAGGGGGTAGGTTTTCAGACTAAACCTATCCAAGACTTCCGCATAAACGTACCCGTACACAAGGCTGTTGGATTTTCTTCTTCCCAGGGGGAGGGAGAACCCCTGATAGGTGGGTCAAAGTATAGGTATGGGGTGGTGGGCTTAATGCGGCCGCGCTATACATCAACTGAGGCAAACATGAACGACACCTATTCACAAACAGCTAAACAGGGCGGTTCCCCTGATAAGGAGAGTGATTGGCAGAAGAAGTTGATCGAAAGCGCAGAAGGGAAGTTCCGTAGCCTGCTAGAATCCGCCCCTGATGCGATTGTGATTGTTGATAAGGATGGCCAGATTTATCTCATCAATTCGCAGACAGAACAGCTATTTGGTTATGACCGCCACGAAATCCTGGGTAAACCTATGGAAATTCTGGTTCCCCCCCGCTTGCGCCAAAAACATCCCATCCACCGCATCAACTATTTTGACGACCCCAAAGTGCGCCCAATGGGCATGGGCTTAGAGCTATATGGGTTACGTAAGGATGGCCGTGAGTTCCCGGTGGAGATCAGCCTTAGCCCGTTGAAAACAGAAGAAGGGGTATTGGTGACGGCGGCTATTCGTGATGTGACCGACCGCAAACGGGTGGAACAGGCGTTACAGGAAAAGAATATTGAACTGGAAAAAGCGAACCGGGCCAAAGACCGGTTTTTGGCCAGTATGTCGCATGAGTTGCGTACACCGCTCAACGCTATCATTGGCTTTACCGGCACACTGCTCATGAAACTGGCCGGGCCGCTTACGTTTGATCAGGAAAAACAGTTAAAAACGGTGCAGACTAGTGCCCGTCATCTTCTTTCGCTCATCAATGACTTACTTGACCTGGCTAAAATTGAATCAGGGAAGGTGGAATTGGATTTTGAACCGGTGATGTGTCGGGATTTGTTAGAGGAAGTGGCGACCACATTGCGGCCGCAGGCGGAAGCCAAAGGTCTCCACTTTGAGTTACGTTTGCCCCATGCCCATCCCATCATCCGCACTGACCGACGGGCTATCAGCCAGATCGTGCTCAACCTGGCCAATAACGCCATCAAATTTACTGAGCAAGGGCAGGTGTATATCGCCCTAAGCCAACATCGGGAAGGGGCGCATATGTTCACCGATATCAGCATCAGCGATACGGGCATTGGTATTCGGGTCGAAGATCAGGACCGGTTATTTCAGGCCTTCCAGCAGTTAGAAACCACCGGGGCGCGACGGCACGAGGGGACGGGTTTAGGACTGCACCTTTCCCAAAAGTTGGCCGATTTGTTAGGCGGCCGCATCTCCTTTCGTAGTGAATTCGGTCAGGGAAGCACTTTTATCTTGATGATTCCTGGGGAGCCGATTTTGTAAGGGCTGGCCTTGGGCCTGCTCAGGTGAGGGTAATCACAAGGGTTTTCCCTACAGAGGGTGTCCACCCCCTAAATTCCCCAAGGGCCAAAATTTGTAAGACGATTTTGTAAATCGTCCACCGGGCGATTTTTTAAATCGCCCTACATTTTCGCAGGAGTTCCCCATGAACACGTCGCGCACCAAGATGGACGAAAATAACGCCACCATTTTCATCCCCATCCGTGTTCATTCCTATCCGTGTTTCCATTATCAGTGGCTATTTTCGCAGGAGTGATACACCACTATGGCAAGAGTGCTTATCATTGAAGATAACCCTGCTAACCTGGAACTGATGACCTACCTTCTACAAGCCTTTGGTCACTTGCCTATCGCGGCCGCGGATGGGACTACCGGATTGCGAATAGTCCAACAAGATCAGGTAGATCTGATCATCTGTGATATTCAATTGCCCGAAATAGATGGTTATGAAGTTGTGCGCCAGCTAAAAAGCACGCCCACACTACAAGCTATCCCTATTATTGCCGTTACTGCCTATGCCATGGTCGGCGACCGAGACAAAATGCTGGCCGCCGGGTTCGATGGCTACATGTCCAAACCCATCACCCCGGAGACTTTTGTCACTCAAATTGAGAAGATACTGGCACAAGTGGGAAACTATAGACCTCAAGATAATGATGTGGTGTAGGGGCTGGCCGTATGCCTGTCCATCAGGGGGATGGCAACCACATGCCCCTACAGCCAAACACTTTTTCTTAAGAGCTATAATGAAGTGAGAACCTGGATGGCTACTATTTTAATTGTGGATGACAACGCCGCCAATCGCGACTTTTTAGTCACCCTATTAGACTACAGCGGACACCGCATGATAGAAGCCGCTGATGGGATGATGGGGTTGGTCCTGACGCGAAATGAGCAACCTGACCTGGTTATTGTTGACATCCTGATGCCCGCGATGGATGGGTTTGAGTTTGTGCGCCAACTACGGGATGACCCAGTTATTGGTCATACTCCGGTCATATTTTGTACTGCCACGTACCTCAAGGGTGAGGCCCGTGCCCTGGCCGAAGCCTGCCATGTCCGTCATATCTTGACCAAACCTACCGAACCCCAGCTTGTGTTGGATGTGGTGGCGGCCGTATTAAACACACCTCAGCCGGTTTTACCCCCAGTACCCTCTGCCAAAGAGCTGTTCAACCGGGAGCATCTACGCGTGCTCACCGACAAGTTGGTAGAGAAGGTAGAGCAATTACAGGATAGTCAGGCGCAACTGGTAGGCATTATTGCCTCGGCCATGGATGCTATTATCAGTGTGGATGAAAGGCAACAGATTATTGTTTTTAACCAGGCGGCGGAGCAGTTGTTTGCTTATCATGCGTCTGAAGTTATTGACCAACCGTTGAGCAAGTTGATTCCAGAGCGTTTTCGTTCCCGACACGAGGGGCATATTCATGAATTTGGGCACGCGAGTGTGATGCATCGGTCTATGAGACCGGGGGGAAATTTATATGGTTTACGCCGTGATGGCACGGAGTTCCCTATCGAAACGTCTATTTCTCAGGTGGAAGTAGGGGGGCGTCTGCTTTATACCGTCATTTTGCGCGACATCACGGAGCGTAAACAGCGCGAGCGTCAACTAGAAGCGATTGCCACGGTAAGTGCGGCCTTGCGGGCGGCACACACACGGGCGGAGATATTACCCATTGTGCTGGATGTGGTGCATGAACTGCTCGCCGATGACGCGGCCGCGTTGTCTATTCGTGATCCCCTTTCTGGTGACTCCGTCATAAACTGGGCACAGGGTGCCTGGGCCAGCCGCATCAACGAACGTATCCCTGCAGGCGAAGGCATAAGCGGCCATGTCCTGGCTACCGGTCAGCCCTATTGGAACAATGATATTCGCCATGAAGTGCGCTACACCCGCTCTGATCTGATTGGGGACCTTAAAGCCATGGTTTGTGTACCACTCATTACCGAGGCACAGACTATTGGTGTGTTGTGGATCGCCCGTAAGAGTGACATTACCCAGGAAGAAGTGCGACTTCTGATGGCCATGAGTGATATTGCCGCCAATGCCATTCAGCGCGTCACCTTATACGAACAAACCCAAGAAGAGGCACGGCGCGTGCAACAAATCATAGACACAGTGCCGGAAGGGGTGTTTGTTCTAGATGCCAACCAGCAAGTCATGATGGCGAATCCCACAGCCCAGACATATCTGACCCTGTTGGCTGGGGCGCAGGTTGGGGATGTATTGACGATGCTGGGCACGCGGCCGCTGGCTGAATTACTCGTAAAAGTGGAGCCGGGCAAACCCTGGCCCCAACTCGATTTCCCCGAGGCCCACCGTATCTTTGAAATTGCCGCCAGCCCCATTAACATTGCGGTAGCCACAGAGGGGCAGGTCGTGGTTCTCCGTGATGTCACAGAAGCCCATACCCAGGCCCGTTATTTGCAAGCCCAGGAACGGTTGGCGACAGTGGGGCAACTGGCGGCTGGGGTAGCTCATGATCTGAACAATGTCCTGGCCGCTATCGTCTTATATGCCCAAATGATGCAGTTAGCTGTTGATTTCCCCCCTGCCCAGGCCGCACGCCTGGAAATAATCGTACAACAGGCCAACCATGCCTCAGAGTTGATCCAGCAAATTTTAGACTTTAGCCGGAATGCGGTAATGACCCGTTACCCCACTGATTTTTTAATACTGGTGCAGAATGCGGTTAAACTGTTTCAGCGCACCTTCCCGGAAAATATTGTCGTTTCACTCCACTATACCAAAGAGGATTACATCATTGATGCCGATGCCACGCGCTTGCAACAAGTGATTATGAACCTGGCGGTGAATGCCCGTGATGCGATGCCGTCTGGTGGCGACTTACAGCTATTACTGCACCGGTTGGTGCTAAAGGCCGGAGAAAAGCCGCCCTTGCCAGATATGGCTCCCGGTAACTGGATCAAATTAACAGTCAGAGATAATGGTATGGGTATGCGGCCGCAGATTTTAGCCCGCATTTTCGATCCGTTTTTTACCACCAAAGCGCCGGGCAAAGGTACTGGCCTGGGTTTGTCTCAGGTGTATGGTATTGTCAAACAACATGGTGGTTCCATCACTGTAAGGAGTGAGGTGGGCCAGGGCACAACGTTTACCCTTTATTTGCCCGCACTAGAGGGGGTTGAAGAACAGTCCTCCGCTTTTCAGGGGGAACTGCTGATACGGGGACAGGGCGAGGTAATTTTGGTGGTGGAAGATAAGAAAGAGGTACGTCAGGCCCTGTCAGAGTTACTGATATTTTTAGGGTACCAGGTGCTCGCGGCCGCAGACGGTCAACAGGCTTTGTCCCTCTTTGCCGCCCATGAGGCAGAAGTTGCTCTCGTACTCAGTGACATGGTCATGCCGGATATGGGCGGGGCCGAACTCTATGCCCAGCTAAAGGCCCGCTACCCAGCCGTCAAAATGGTAATTACTACCGGTTATCCCTTACAAGAAGTGGGCAACGAACTTCTCCAACAAGGGGTTGTCGTCGGTATCCAGAAGCCATTTGCCATTGGGAAGATTGCCCACATCGTACGGGAAGCCCTGGACGAATTGTAGGGTGTGCATCATTTTTGTGACTATACTTACCACGGTCATAAAGTGACATTTTGTTAGCGGCAACAGATTGGGAGGTTTGGACTGAAGACCCATCCCCCTTCCCACGGGAATCGGCAGGGGGGATGGGGTCAATGAAGGCGTTACCCAATTAAAAATTGGGTCTTTGGGATTTCAGGGGGTTGACACCATCTGTAGGGGCAACCCTTGTGGTTGCCCTCGGCGGGGCAGGCACAAGGCCAGCCCCTACATCTAGCCGCACCCCACGAATTCCGAAAGAGCCTTAAAAATTTAATGAACAAGAGGGAAGGGGGGGAAACCCAACGGCGCGGTTTGGCGAGCGTCCGCTCGCCAAACCGCGCCGAAAATAGTTCCCCGCCCCTGGGGGCGGGGTTAGGGGTGGGGGTGGCCTTGGATAAACCCAACACGACGATAAAGGGAGACGGCGACAGGGCGAAAAAATGTCAGATTATGCCCTTTGACAGTATACATAGTGGCACGGTCGGGAGACCGGCCACAGCGAGGGGCGAAAATGGAAACCAGGTTTTTACATCGAATTTGGAGTGCTCTACAGGAGAAAAACCTGGTTTCTAAGTAAGCGTTCAGTTCGGTTACATCCTATATGGAGAATGGAGAGCGCACAGCCTGGAAAGGCTGTGCTACCCCAGTTGACCGTCGGGCGGATTAACGGAACGTTTATCGTTCAAACTGAGAATTACTGCTTCCGCCCTGATGTACTAGGGCGATTTGGCAAATCGCCCTACAATTAGGGCCATGACACCCCCCTGGCGTTTTCTCGGACGGATCCTTCTGAAGGCGACACTCTTCTTTTTGTTGTTCAACACCCTCTTTGCCTTAGTCCCACTCCCTCTAGGCGACTTTTCCCTTTATAACACCCTCTTCCCTGGCCGTTTGCGCCTGCCCTACGGCGAAAACCCGGCCCAATCATACAACCTCAGCTTGAATGACCTGGACGCCCTGGGGCAAAGTCATGTTATCAGCCAACCCCCAACGGCGGATGAATTTCGGGTGGTTTTACTGGGGGATTCTGGGGTGTGGGGCTGGTTTCTAGAAAATGAAGACACCCTGGCCGGACAACTGAACCAGATGGGAATGACGACCGCGCAGGGTAAAAACCTTGTCGTCTATAACCTGGGTTATCCACTCATGTCATTAACGAAGGATTTGCTCTTGTTGCAAGAGGCTTTGGCCTATCAGCCTGATCTGATCCTCTGGTTGGTGACGTTGCAATCATTTCCCTGGGAGCAACAGCTTAAACCACCGCTCTTGCAACAGAACCCAGAGCGGCTTATTCCGCTCATTAAGACATACCAACTTTCTCTGGATCCAGATGATTCCCGTTTTGTCCGACCCACCTTCGGGCAACGGACGATCATGGGGCAACGGCGGGCGGTAGCAGATTGGTTGCGTCTGCAACTTTATGGCGTTTCCTGGGCGGCCACGGGGGTTGATCAGGCTATCCCGGCAGAGATTCCTTTACGCCAGTCAGATTTTGCTGTGGATGGGTCGTGGCTGGAGTACCAAACGCCACTGGTGCTGGATGGAACGGTTTTGGCTTTTGATGTGCTCCAGGCGGGGGTAGAGCTGGCGGGAGATGTGCCTGTGGTTATTATCAATGAGCCGATTTTTGTGAGCCAGGGTGAGAATAGTGAGTTACGGTACAATGCCTGGTATCCCCGGTGGGCATATGATGATTATCGGACGCGGTTGGCGGAATTCGCGGCCGCGGGCCAATGGACTTACCTGGACCTGTGGGCGACCATCCCCGCGGCCGCGTTTACTGATAGCCCGGTTCACCTGAATGCCAGCGGCACCGCCCACCTGGCCGAATCTTTGCGGACAGTGATGCCGTTACCAGGCAACTAGTACAGCTTTACGGAAGTCTTTAATAGGTTTGTCGTAACGGCTTTTGTCGTTTAAAAAATTAATCAGGTAATGGAATCCCCCCCACCCCTAACCCCGCCCCCAGGGGCGGGGAACTTTTCTAAGGGGCATTTTTCGGGGCATTCGCCCCGAAAAATGCCCCATTGGAATTC
>JAGNBF010000019.1:0-1533 GCA_018004935.1 Chloroflexota bacterium
TATGACCGGGCGGGTCTGGCGGACAAATATATATGACTGAACGCTTACCCTTTCTCCACTTAATCCTTCACTAACTGTAAATAAACATCTTCCAACGAATGGCGCAGTTCGCCAACAAATTGGAGGGGGGCACCAGCCTGCACCAAGAGACGAATCAGTTCCGGGTTATGCGTTTCCGGCTCAGCCACTGCTAACACCAGCTTATTGTCTATGGCATCCACCTGGGTAACGGCGGGATGGGATTGAACTGCGGCCGCAAACGCGGCCGCTTCGGTTTGTAAATGGAAAACCACTTGCCGTCCATACAATTGCCGCCGCAAAGCTTTCGGGGTATCCACAACCCGCAGGCGCGATTTAAACACGCCAATACGATCACACAACCGGTCAGCTTCATCCAGGTTATGGGTACAAAGAAAAATCGTGCGCCCTTCTTTTTTGAGTTCGGCGATAAAATCACGCACCAGTCGGGACGCTTCCGGGTCCAGACCGGCGGTGGGTTCATCCAGAAACAGTACCGCAGGTTCATGAAGCAAGGCGCGGGCAATGGCTAACTTTTGTTTCATACCTTTGCTAAATGTACCGGCGGCATCATGGCGGCGCTCCCACAACCCCAACAGGCGAAGATACTTTTCAACTTGCGCGGCCGCGGACTTTACCTCATACAATGTTGCATAAATCCGCAAATTCCGTTCCGCACTCAGCCGGTCATATAACCCCGGTGTCTCTGTTAGAATGCCTACATGGCGGCGGATAGCCTGATCATCTTGCCCCACGCGAAAACCAGCGACGATAGCCGTCCCCGCTGTTGGCCCAATGAGGCTGGCTAACATGCGTACCGTTGTGGTTTTACCTGCTCCATTTGGCCCCAAAAAGCCAAACACTTCGCCTTCGGCAATATCCAACGTCAACCGATCAACAGCCGTAAAGGTATCAAAGGTTTTGCTAAGGTTTTCTGTTTGAATCATGGTTGTCAGTTACAAAGATAGTAAGCGTTTCTCGATTCGCTCTCTGGTTATGTATTAACCGTTCAATTGTGTGGCTCTTTGGGTATTTAGGGGGTTGACACCATATGTACGGGCTGGCCTTGTGCCTGCCCAGTGTGGGGCAACCACAAGGGTTGCCCGTACCCCACGAAATCCCGAAGACCCAATTGTGTAAGTTCATCCACCAGTCCGCCCGGTCGTTTTACGGTCGGGCTATCGTGACAAAGGCTGTTGGCCTGATGGTTTAGCCCGTAGGGTTTCGTCTATTCAGCCCGGCGGTTTGACCGCCGGGCGGGGTAACTGAACGCTTACGGTTGTATGTTAATCCACCCCAAATTCGGGTGTTTCTGATTGTAACCGGAATGGCCGCTTGTTCCCAAAGTTATCAGCGATTCTTGATAGGGCGATTATAAACTGGGGTTCCCCCACCCCTAACCCCGCCCCCAGGGGCGGGGAACTTTTCTAAAGGGCAATTTTCGGGGTCTTCGCCCCGAAAATTGCCCTGCATGGTTTTTCCCCCTTCCCCCGGGGAAGGGGGCAGGGGGATGGG
>JAGNBF010000019.1:1633-58165 GCA_018004935.1 Chloroflexota bacterium
CCCCACCCCTAACCCCGCCCCCAGGGGCGGGGAACTTTTCTAAAGGGCAATTTTCGGGGTCTTCGCCCCGAAAATTGCCCTGCATGGTTTTTCCCCCTTCCCCCGGGGAAGGGGGCAGGGGGATGGGGATGCAGGGCAAACCCACCTTTCCCAGACGGAAACGTATATCCCCAATAGATACGAGTCCTTATTTTGCTCCCACCCCAGGGGCGGGGAACTTTCCTAAAGGGCAATTTTCGGGGTCTTCGCCCCGAAAATTGCCCTGCATGGTTTTTCCCCCTTCCCGGGGGAAGGGGGCAGGGGGATGGGGATGCAGGGCAAACCCACCTTTCCCGGACGGGAACGTATATCCCCAATAGATACGAGTCCTTATTTTGCTCCCACCCCAGGGGCGGGGAACTTTCCTAAAGGGCAATTTTCGGGGTCTTCGCCCCGAAAATTGCCCTGCATGGTTTTTCCCCCTTCCCCCGGGGAAGGGGGCAGGGGGATGGGCGCATTTTCTCGAATAAACGATTACCTTAACAACCATTGCTTTCCCGTCCTTATCCGAGTAAATTGATAGCAGGTCAACATCCTTACCCAATCACAAATATACCAATAACGTTTCTCGCCATGTCTAAATATCTTTACCTTCTCCTTTTTTTTCTACTCCTCACCGCCTGCGATCTGGTACCCCCAGTCGAAAATACCTACGATCTATCCACCCTCACCCCATTACCCACCGAACCGGGTGCAGGTACACCCACAGCCGTACCCGGGGGTGCCGAGGGCATTGCCCTTACCTTCTTCCACGCCTGGCAAAATGAGGACTATCTGGGTATGTATAGCCTGCTTTCTCCTGGTAGCCAGGCCCTGATTGACAGCAACGCCTTCATTAACCGCTACACCGAAGCACTGGATACAGCCCAGGTGACAGCAATGCAGAGTCAGCCGCTCGCCGCCTATCAAGAAGGGGAACGGGCGGAATTCCAGGTGCGGGTGACGTGGCAAACGAGCATCGTCGGGGATATTGTGCGGGATCACACAGTTGAACTGGTGTATAGCCAGGCGCGTTGGGGTATTTCCTGGAACGAAGGGCTGATTTTGCCGGAATTGGCCGGGGGAAACCGGCTGGCAATGCAACTGCGTAACCCGGCTCGCGCCAATGTGTATGACCGCAACGGCACCGCTTTAGCATTTCAGGGGTCGGCCTTCACATTAGGGGTTGTACCCGAACGCATCACCGATGAGGTGGGATTGCTTGCGGTGTTGACCCCTTTATTGGGCCAAACAGCTGAGGAGATAAAGGCCGAGTACGCGGCCGCGGCCCCTGATTGGCTCTGGCCAGTCGGTGATGTTACCACCGAAGCCTATCAAACTGCCTACCCCTCCCTGGAACCCTACCTACAATCTGGGGCGCTCCAGGCTACCGAACGCCTCACGCGCGTCTACCCTGAAGGCGTTGCCCCCCACATCGTCGGGTATACTGGCTACATCCCTGTCGAAATAGCCTCTGACTACCTGAGCCAGGGATACCAGGGGGATGAAGTTGTGGGTTTAAGTGGCATTGAAGCCTGGGGGGAAGATTATCTTAACGGCGAACGCGGTGGCACGCTTACCGTCGTTGGCCCTAGTGGGGAATATGTCGCCACCCTGGCCGAACAGGAATCTCAACAGGCCCGCAGTGTCTACACCACACTGGACATGACCTTCCAACAAGCAGTACAGCAGGCGCTCACCGATGCCCTGAACACCTATCCTCAAGGTTCTTCAGGTGCCATTGTGGTCCTGGAAGTCAACACGGGCAAAGTTCTGGCCATGGCGAGCTATCCCACCTACGATCCCTCTATCTTCGATCCCCTCAACCCGAACGCTAACCTTGGTGCCATCCTTAATGATCCCAGCCAACCCCTACTTAATCGTGCCACCCAGGTCAACTTTCCGCCGGGTTCTATCTTCAAAATTGTGACCTTTTCTGCCGGGATGGCCAGCGGTTTATACACCCCGGATAGTGCCTATACATCTACTGGAACCTGGAATCGGTTGGGAGATGCCTATATTAAACGAGATTGGCGTCAGGGTGGGCACGGCACAATATCGCTACGCGAAGCGCTGGTCGTCTCCTGTAACTCGTGCTTTTATGACGTGGGTTACAATATTGATGGGGTAGATCAATGGCTCTTACCCAACACGGCCAATGCCTTTGGTTTTGGTCAGCCAACCCAGATTCTGGGCATTAACGAAGTCCCGGGTTTTATCGGCAACCCCGATTGGAAAATGGAGACTTATGGTGAAGGTTGGTCTACGGGTGACACGGTGAATATGTCTATCGGGCAGGGGTTTGTGGATGTGACGCCCCTGCAATTGGCCAATATGTTTGCCGCTCTGGCGAATGGGGGAACCCTGTACCGCCCCACGGTAATTGATCGCATCGGCGCGGCCGCGAGTGCCCCTGAAGAGACCATCCCCCCCCAAATACTCGGCTCGTTGCCTATCAGTGCCGACATCCTGACCGCCATTCAACAAAGCCTGTTCCGCGTCACCACCGCCAATTCGGGTACGGCCACCGATAAATTCCTGGGGCTGGTCGTTCCCGTAGCCGGTAAAACTGGTACTGCCGAAGCGGCCAACTTCGGCCCACCCCATGCCTGGTTTGGCGGTTATGCCCCGGCTGGCCCCTATGTGCAGGCCGATGGTTCGGTTATTGACACCCCCCAGATTGCCGTTCTGGTCTTTGCCGAAAATGCCGGTGAAGGGTCTGCGGTATCTGCCCCCATCTTCCGCCGGGTCATTGAACTGTTTTACCAGATTACACCCTTAACACCGTATCCCTGGTCGTGAACCCTATGGATGAACAGGTTATTTATACGGTCAATATAACCGTTCAGTTGTGTAAATTCATTCACCAGCCCGCCTCGTCGCAAAACGACCGGGCTATCATGACAAAAGCCGTTGGCCTGGCGTTTTAGCCCGTAGGGTTTCGTCTATTTAGCCCGGCGTTTGACCGCCAGGCGGGTAACGAAACGCTTACCATTCCAAGGAGACTATATGCACCTTTATCTCATCCGCCACGGGCAAAGTTATGTCAATCTACCTGATTGGGAAGCCCCCTCACGCGCCGATTTGGATGCCGGATTAACCGATTTGGGCCAGTTACAAGCGGCCGCGGTTGCTCAATGGCTCGTTGATCATCATTTACAGATAGATGCCCTTTATGCCAGTACGATGCGGCGGGCCAGAGAGACGGCGGGAGCTATCGCGGCCGCGACGCAAAAAGAGATCACCTGGCACGATTATCTACGTGAAATTGGCAACAACCGCAATAATCACACCCCCTATCCCAATGACGCCCTGCCTACCCTTTACCGCCCCTTTGCCACCCCGTTTACATCTCTAGTAGAAAATGAAAGTGACGGTGAAACGTGGTATCACGCCCGCGGCCGCGCCGGGTTATTCTTACAGCATCTCCTCGACCAGCACGTGGGGCAAACGATCATCGCCATCGGTCATGGGGGCATCATTAGCGCCATCTTCGACAACATCTGCAATGTGCCTTTGTGGCGGCAATGTAATCTCTGGTTAGCCAACACCAGTATCACCTACTTTGAATACGTAGACCGCCCCCATCCCCAAGAAACCTGGCGTCTCCACTTCCTGGGCCGCACCGAGCATTTGCAAAGTGTGTATGAAGCGGTGGGGGGAAGTGAATAGGAGTATACCCACGTTTTGTGGGAGACCTGACAGGTTTCTAAAACCTGTCAGGTCTGTGCCCCACGATTTATGGGTATACTCAGTGGACAGGGGATAGTGGGCAGTGGGGCAGTTATTGGTTATTGTGTAGCGTTCCCCACTCCCCACTCCCCATTCCCCATTCCCCATTCACCATTCCCCACTCCCCATTCCCATGAACGCCTACACCCCCCTCTCTCCTCTCACCCTTGAAAAGAACGGCCCCATTACCACGATCACCCTCAGCCGCCCGGAAGTGAAAAATGCGGTAGATGGCCCAACCGCGGCCGCGCTCGCTACGGCTTTCCGGGCTTTCGATGCCGACGACTCGGCTCTGGTAGGGGTTTTGCACGGGGCCAATGGCACATTTTGCGCCGGAGCCGACCTCAAAGCAATGGCCGACGACTCCCGCCGCAATCATCTGCAACCCGACGGGGATGGCCCGATGGGGCCAACCCGGCTGATTCTGTCCAAGCCGGTCATTGCCGCCATTTCCGGTTATGCTGTGGCCGGGGGGTTAGAGATGGCTCTCTGGTGCGATTTGCGTGTCATGGAAGAAGATGCAGTACTGGGCGTGTTCTGCCGTCGTTGGGGTGTGCCGCTCATTGATGGCGGCACTGTCCGCCTGCCCCGGCTCATCGGCCTGAGCCGTGCCCTGGATTTGATCCTCACCGGTCGTCCCGTTCACGCCGACGAAGCGTTGCTGATGGGGTTGGTGAATCGGGTTGTGCCATCCGGCCAGGCGCGACAGGCGGCAGAAGCATTGGCCCGACAATTGGCCCAGTTCCCCCAGGCCTGTTTACGCTCAGATCGGTTGTCGGCGTATGAACAAGAGGGGATGCGCGTCGCGGCCGCGCTCGCCAACGAATTTCAGCATGGGTTACAAACTATCCGGGCCAGTGGGTTAACCGGGGTACAACGGTTTGTCCAGGGGGACGGACGGCATGGGGTCTTTAACGATTAACCGTTTTCGTGCGTTCGGCGCGGCGAATGCGGCCGCGGACATCAAAATATCGCTCTGTCCCCAGTAATACCCCATTCAGCCCCAACGCCAACACCGCCACCACCACCGACCCAGCCACAATTTTGTCGTACCGGTTCTGGGCAATCCCATCAAAGAGCAACGTCCCTAACCCCCCGGCGGCAAACTTCGCCCCCACCGTGGCAATCGCCACCGCCACCACCGCCGCAATCCGCAACCCCGCCAAAATGACTGGCAGAGCTAACGGTAACTGCACCCGCCACCACCTCTGCCAGCCACTCATGCCTAACCCCGTTGCCGCTTCCAACACCTCGGCGGGAATACCCTGCAATCCTACCACCGTATTCCGCACCAGGATAATCTGGGTGTACAGGATTAAAGCCACCACCACCGTCGTCCGGTTCAGGCCAAACAGGGGCAGGAGCAAAATAAGCAGAGCGATGCTAGGCACAGTGTACAAGATGCCCAACACCCCCATCACCGGCGTGGCCCAGCGGGGATACCGCACCAACACCACCCCCAAGGGCACCGCCAACAAGGTGGCAATGACCAACGCCGTGACCGTCATGCTCAAATGCTGACCGATGAGGCGAAGAATGATGGTGGGATTGGTGAGGATGTAGGTCATTGCGAAAGGGTTATTGCTGGGGATATAGGATGTGTTGCAATAATTAACGGTTGGTAACTATTCAGACCCTAAAGGTTTTGACCTCTGGTGATTCTGGCCTCATGTTAATCAAAACCTTTAGGGTCTCTCTGGCAAAAGTGCCACCTGAATAGTTACAACGGTTGAATTGTTGGGCGTGGTTCAAAAGTCGGCAAACGGTGCTTAACAATTTGTAGGGCGATTTTGTAATTCGCCCACTGGACGATTTACAAAATCGTCCTACAGATTTGTAAAGCTAACCTGAACCATGCCAATTGTTGTATCTATACAGCCCCTCACCCTAACCCGCTCCCCAGGGAGAGGGAACTAACTCCCCTCTCCTTCTGCGGGAGAGGGGTCGGGGGTGAGGGTCAGCGGTTTCACCTTCTCATTCCCCGCCGAGTGTGGGAGTATGTTGTGACACCTGAATCGTTACCACCCATTAATTATTTTCTCCTCGGTGTGGCTCGGTGGGGACACCGGCCACAGCGCGTAAGTCCTAAATTATTATCTCCTCACCCAGCAGTTAGTTGAATGCCGCGTAGCGTCAGCAGGCCAATCGGTTTGTCCTGTTCCAGGACGATGAGGGCATGTTGGTCGGTGCGTAGGAGCAGGGAAAGGGCCTGGCGCAGATTTTCATCGCAGGAGACGGTGGGGTGGCCGTCGGGTTGGAAATGGGGGGGGATGGGTTCCATCGCGGCCGCGACCCTGAGCATACTCAACTGCCGCACAATATCATCCGCCCCGATCAGCGCGTGAACAAACTCATCTGCCGGGCGGCGGAGCAGGTCAAACGGCGCATCATACTGCACCACCTTACCCGCCCGCATCACCACAATCCTATCTGCCAGCCGCAACGCCTCTTCCACATCATGCGTCACAAACAAAATCGTCTTCTTCAGTTTACGTTGCAAATCCAACAGAGCATTTTGTAAACCGGTACGCGTAATCGCATCCACCGCCCCAAACGGCTCATCCATCAAAATCAGCCCCGGATCACCCGCCAGGGCACGTGCCACCCCCACCCGTTGCCGTTGCCCCCCCGACATCTGCGCCGGATAACGTTCCCGGTATTCATCCGGGGGCAAATCCACCAATTCCAGCAACGCATCCACCCGTTGCCGAATACGCTCCGGCTCCCAACCAAGCAGTGAGGGCACAACCGCCACATTTTGCGCCACGGACATATGGGGAAACAGCCCAATCTGCTGAATCACATAGCCGATTTGCCGTCGTAATTGCACTGGCTCAACCTGGCGAATATCCTGCCCCCCCAGCCAGATCGTGCCGCTGGTAGGTTCAATCAACCGGTTGACCATCTTCAGCAGGGTCGTTTTACCACACCCTGATGGCCCTAACAACACCACAAAACTCCCTTCAGCCACCTCAAAATCAACCCCATCCACCGCCGGGCGCGGGGCATTGCTGTATTGTTTGTATACGTTGGCGAAATGGATGGTGGTCATAAATACCGATGGAAAGAGTGAGAGACTGGTTTTCACGTTCCAATCTCTCAGTCTCTTAATCTTTCACTCTTTTAACTACTCTTCAATCAACCCTTCTTGCACTAAGAACTCCCGAGCCACATCCGCCGGTTCGCGGCCATTGCCAGAGACTTCATTATTTAACCGTTGCATCGTAGCGTCTGTCAACAAGGAAGCCAGGGCGTTGAGCACATCGGCCACATCGGGATTTTCATCCAACACAGCCTGACGAATCACCGGGGCGATCTGATAAGGGGGGTATAACCCTTTGTCATCTACCAATGAGACCAGATCATAGGCGGCCAATTCGCCATCCGTACCAAAAGCCACAACCACATCCGCTTCCCCATTGAGCAGAGCCTGGTAGCGCAGACCGGGATCAACGGTCAGGAAGTTGGCAAACTCGAACTCGCCATAAACACTTTTCAGGCCGGGAATACCATCTTCCCGTTCAGCAAATTCGGGGGGGCCAATGAGAACCAGTTCATCAGCGTGGGCCACCATATCCGAGAAGGTGGTGATGCCCAGTTCGGCGGCGCGGCCGCGGGTCATCGCCAAGGCCTGCGTGTTGTTCATCGGGGCCGGGTCCAGCCAGGTCAGGTCAAACTGTTCGGCATAAGCTTCCTTTACTGCCTCAAACACCGCCGCCGGATCACTCATCACGTCCATTTTTAGCACAGTCAACAGCCCCGTACCTGTATATTCAGGGTACACATCAATTTCTTCATTGAGCAACGCTTCATGAGCAATGGGCGTACCACCAAGGTTGATTTTACGCTCGACCGTATATCCGGCATCTTCTAACAACAAAGCATACATCTCACCAATAATGAATTGCTCGGTGAAGTCTTTAGACGCCACAACGATTGTCCCTTTATTGCCGCCGCCGCAACTGGTCAGGGCCAGTGTGAGCAACAACAACAAAGGCATGAGTAACCATTTCATTGTCTGATTTCTACCTTTCATAGGGTTTCCTTCCTTAAGAATCTAGTGAAACAAAGAAAAACCTCTCCGCAATTCTCCTGCGGGGAGAGGGAAAACGAGGGAGGTATTTATACGGGTACTCGTTCCACGCTCTTGTCGTTTAAAAAATTAATCAGGTAATGGAATCTCCCCCACCCCTAACCCCGCCCCCAGGGGCGGGGAACTTTTCTAAGGGGCATTTTTCGGGGCGAATGCCCCGAAAAATGCCCCATGGGAATTCCCCCCTGCCCTCGGGAATCGGCAGGGGGGATGGGGTCAATGAAGGCGTTACCCGATTAAAAATTTAATGAACAACTGCGTGGAATGCTCTCTGCGACGCTCTGCGTCGTGTAGGAGGCAGAGCGTGGGAATAAGTTCGGACACCTGTATCAATACCGAGGGAGAACGTGGACATGCGAATAGTGAATGGTGAATGGTGAATGGTGAATGGTAAATGGGAAACGCCAAACAACAACCAATAACTGCCCACTACTCACTACTCCCTACTCCCTACTCGCTGTTTACTGTTTACTGTCCCCTGTCCTACACTGGTGGCTGGAGTCGCTTCTGCACCCGCCCCAGTCCCACATCCGCCAGCAGGGTGAGCAAAGCCACGGGCACGGCTCCGACCAAAAGGATGGCGATGTCGTACAGAGCGAAGCCGCGCACGACAAAGAGGCCCAGGCCGCCAATGCCGATGAAGGCGGCTAAGGTGGCACTGGCGATGACTTCGGTGGTGGCGGTGCGGATTCCGGCAATGATGACGGGCAGAGCCAACGGCGTTTCGATGTAGCGCAAAATCTGCCAGGATGTCATGCCCATCCCCAAAGCGGCTTCTTTGATGGCCGGGCTGATGGTGCGATAGGCGGCATCGGTATTGATAAGGATGGGTGGTAAAGCCAGAATAGTCAGGGCGAGGGAAGCCGAGGTAAAGGACAGGCCAAAGTAGGGAATTGCCAGGAAAAGAACAGCCAGACTGGGCACGACGCGCAAGGCGTTGCTGGTGTTTAAGAACAGGACCGCGGCCGCGTCCGAGCGGCTCGTCCACACCCCCAGGGGTACACACAGGGCCACCGCCACCCCCAACGCTAACCCAACCAGGGCCAGGTGCTGACGGATGGCCAGGGCTAACTCAGTGGTGTGCGCGGCCGCATAACGGAGAGCTTCCATGATTAATTCCATACATCAATCCTGGCACTCTGGGCAAGAATCGGTTCGCCAGACCATTGACGGTAAACGATGGGGTTGTCTTACGTTGGCAGGATAAAAACGGCGAAGAAGAGAAAAAGGGGGCGATAACAGAGGGGGAAAAGAAGATGCAGACAGAGACGAGATGAAACCATTCGCGGCCGCGTCCCTCTGAATTAATTTGTTATACGTCTTAAAATTTGTACCCAAAAGAGCCATAATCTGATATTTTTTCGCCCTATCGCCGTGTCACATTATCACCGCGTCGGATATAGTCGGGAAATAGGCTCTTTGGGAATTCAGGGGATTGACGCCCTATGTAGGGGCAATCCTGTAGTTACCCTCATTGGAGCAGGCACAAGGCCAGTCCCTATACGATCCCCCCGCGAAATCCCAAAGACCCGGGAAATACACATGAGCCGAAAAGATAGTAGCACATTTGAGCTTGAAAGGTAAGGGCAATTTTCAGCTTCCCCTCACCCTAACCCTCTCCCTTTGTTCATTAAATTTTCAATCGGGTAACGCCTTCATTGACCCCATCCCCCCTGCCGATTCCCGAGGGAAGGGGGGAATTCCCATGGGGCATTTTTCGGGGCATTCGCCCCGAAAAATGCCCCTTAGAAAAGTTCCCCGCCCCTGGGGGCGGGGTTAGGGGTGGGGGGTCCATTACCTGATTAATTTTTTAAACGACAATGGGGAGAGGGTTAGGGTGAGGGGTTGTAACCCATAACGCCCTATCCCTGGGCCAATAAACATTTCAAATATGCCCCTTCAGGGAAGCTGATGGGGTGATCGAGGGGGTGGCCGGTGCGGGCCAGTTCGCGCAGGGGGCGACCTTCCTGCCGGGCTGTCTGATGCACCAGGTCAAAAAATTGGTCTGTTGTAACCCGGCTCGAACAGGAAGAGAAAACCAGCATACCACCAGGGGCAAGAACCGCTAATCCCAACGTTCCCAGGCGGCTGTAAGCGTTCAATGCTCGGGCGATTTCGCTCTGGTTTTTGGCAAATGAAGGGGGGTCAATATTAACCAGATCGAACTGTTGCCCGGCCAACGCCATATCGGCCAGAGTGGTGAAGGCGTCGCCCAGGAGAAGGTGGTGCTGAGCGGCCGCAACTTCCCTTACATCCCGGTTTAGGGCAAAATGATACCGGGCCATCTGCAAAGCCGGTTCGCTCACATCCAGGCTGGTCACGGCCCTGGCTCCACCCCGGGCCGCATAGAGAGAAAACCCCCCATTATAGGCAAAAACATCTAATACCGTGCGGCCCTGAGCCATCTCCCCCACCCTGGCCCGATTATCCCGTTGGTCAAGGAAAAAACCGGTTTTGTGTCCTAGCACCACATCGGCCGTAAACAGTAAGCCATTTTCGCGAAAGACCACTGGCCCCTCTACCGGTGGCCCCCATACCACCTGCCCATCCGTCAGGCCCAGCCGCCGTGCCTGCGCTTGCATCGTCCGGCTCAGACGAAGCACCAACCGTTCCAAAGGCGCGGCCGCGGCAATCCCCCGCACCACCTCGGCCAGATGGGGCAACCAGGCCAGTGTGTACAACTTCAACACCCCCGTCTGTGCATACCGGTCCAGAATCAGCCCTGGTAGACCATCATTTTCACCATGAATCAGACGGCAGGCCGTTGTCTGCATCGTTAGCACCGGATCACGGCGACGCACCGCCAGGGCAATTTTTTCAGCCAGCCAGCCGCCGTCAATCGTGACCGGCTGACCCTGATGGAGCACCTTCACCCGGATGGGCGAACCGGGATCATATAGGCCGATGGCGATAAAACGGCGTTCGGCATCAAACAAAACCGCCAGATCACCAGCCTGTCCTTCATGGCTTTGCCGCTGGATGCCCTGATCGAATAGCCAGGGATGGCCAAACCGTAGGGCACGTGCGGCCGCGGGTGTAACATGCACGGCCAATCGTTTGTTGGCCGGGGCTGGTAGTGATGGGAGATTGAATAACATCAACTAAATCCTTGTGTGGCGTACAGCGCCGCGGCCGCGAGTAATACCATCGCCCCTTCCAGACACACCAACAATCTGGGTTACCTCCACTTCTCCGTCAGGTTTAAATTTAGATGCCCATTGAGTGAACGTCTAAAAATGAGTTGGGCGACACGGTCAGGAGACCGGCCACAGCAAATCGCTATGTTAAAAACGACGATGGTTGACTCCACTGAAAAAGGTCAAAGCAGTTAAAAGCCCGGTTTCTTTCTCTCGGGAAGCGACGATTAGGTTAGTCAGAAACCGGGCTTTTTGTAGTAGACTCATGGTTTAGCTATAGTTGGCAACTATGCAGACAACTCATGACGCCCCATCATTGCCACCAGCCGTTCTTCCAATAAGCCAAACCCAGTGAAGCGAATCTCCAGAGGTAATTCCAAATAATGGGCGATAGTTTCCGCTTGGGCCAGCAGAACCTCATCTGGCTGTTGCATCAAATAAATCAGGCGTCGGTAATGTTGGAAATAATCGGCTTTCAACTGAGGATACCGATCCAACCCTAACCCCCGCACCACTGTTCCCTTAAACCCCCGCACCAAAAAATCGGTCAGAAAAAACGTCCCTGGTTCCTCTTCCATCAAATCATGAAATGTCTGTCCGCCATACATTTCATAACAATGTGGCCCATCCACCCGTTCCAGGCCATATTTCTCCAGAAAACTATTTAGCGCCCCCCGTGAGCCACAATCTCCATAAACCACAATCACCCGTTCATATTGTGCACGAATTTCTAGAAAACGACGTTCCACATCCGGGGCGATTCGTTCCGGGTGCATATGATCAATCGCCGGGATACCCAACACATCCACCGACCAGCCATGTTGGCTGATAATGGCGAGTACTTCTCGCGCTAACGCGCCGCAAATGATAAAGGCAGTTTTCATAATCAATCAATAACGATACACGTTCTCGAGGGCTGAATTTATCGAAGCCCGGCTCCGCCTTCGACAAGCTCAGTCAGAGCCGTACACCACCTGTATATACAAGACCACCCCCTACAATACGATCACCCCGCCAAATCCCAAAGATCCAATATCATTTTATGACCGTAGTAAATACTGGAGTTTAGAGCGAGAGGAGAGAGCGAGAGGAATTTACTCTGGAAGACCCTCTAGCTCTGGCTCTGAACTCTAAACTCAAGTAAATATCTTCTCCATGTTTTGGGTGAAACGGGGCCTGAGCTTGTCGCAGGCCGTTGGTTTCGCCAGGCTCAACCACCGTCACCCAGCAATTCTCAATTTAACCAACGGTTAAAACCGTTGCCCGCCAAATGCACACCCGAAAAATGGCCCAACCCGTAGAACAGCCTTTCAGGCTGTTCGCCCTACACATCCTCGGGGGCTGAGCTTGCCGAAGCCCGGTTCTGCTTGTATAGAGAGCGCACAACCTGGAAAGGCTGTGCTACACCCAGTTGACCATCGGGTTATCAATACCAGGCCCTACGGGCTAAAACAGCAGGCCAACGGCCTTCGTAACCATAGCCAGGCCCGTTTTACGGCCGGGCGGCCACACCATTTTTAGACGTTCAGACCAAATTGAGAATTGCTGACCGTCACCGTGCTTTATTGTGAAGATACCGTGATAAGTATAGTTGCACTAATCATACGAAAAAACTATCACTAACACAAAATCGCCCACTGATTACCTCAGGGCGATTACCTACTCCTGCGAAAATGTAGGGCGATTTTGTAAATCGCCCGGTGGACGATTTACAAAATCATCCTACAGATTTTCATCCATCTTGGTGTGCCAAAGGCACATGGGGAACTCCTGCGAAAATAAGTTGCGAGTGGCGAGTATGCGAGTGAACGCTTACTCGCCCACTCGCTACTCGCCTACTCACTATTTTCATTCCATTTGGTGAGCACTCGTTCATGGGGAACTCCGTCGAAAATGTAGGGCGATTTGGTCAAGGGTGTATTTCATTTCAGTTGAGAGGAAGAAAATAATTAATCGGTGAATTCGTGAATTGTTGAATGATTAACCAGGGGAACCCACTCGGTGGGCAAAATCGGGGGCTTCAGCCCCCGATTTTGCCCACCTTAAAAACTCCCCGCCCCTGGGGGCGGGGTTGGGGGTGGGGGAAATCCGAGTATGCAATCGCCCCATTGATTACATCCCCCTGCATACCCGCTCCCCTCAAGCTGTGTTATACTGACACCCTTGTCAGCCATCACCCTAAACAAAAGGATTAACCCTATGATTACCCTATATGACAATGAAAGTGGTGAAAAATTTGGCACCATCAGCGAAACCGACCTAACGTTTTTGCATGATCATCTAGAAGAAGAATGGCTCGAAGACCAGGATTATTATATCAATGTGGATACCCTGGATATGTTTAGCGAACAAGGCGTCCCCGAAACACTTTTGAACCTGTTGCGCGAAGGTTTACGCGGCCGCGATGAAATGGAAATCCGCTGGTCACGTCAATAATGATAGGAGTTACGCGATTACTCGATCTGGTCTCCTGACCGTGTTTGTTATGGCTCGGTGAAACACCCGTCATAGCATATAACCCTAAACCAATCATATAGCCGTATGACAACCACATTACTCTTAATTCGCCATGGCCAGACGGACTGGAACGCGGCGGGTCGTTGGCAAGGGCACACCGACATCCCCCTCAACGAAATCGGCCTTGCTCAGGCACAGGCTCTGGCAAATCGTTTACGTCATTGGCCTATTCAAGCTATTTACAGTAGCGATTTACAACGGGCGGCCCTTACTGCCCAAATCATTGGTAAAGCCACTGGCTCCCCGGTCATTCTGGATGAACAATGGCGCGAACGGTACATGGGAACCCTGGAAGGGTTCACCCGGGATCAGATTCAGGCGGAATTACCGGAACTTTGGGCGGCCATGTCTCAGGGGCCAGCCGATGCTGAAGTTGGGGAAACACATGCGGCCTTGAGGGAACGGGTCGCGGCCGCGTACCAACATCTACTCCACCAACATACCAACAGCACCATCGCCATCGTCAGTCATGGGGGAACACTACACAGCCTCGTCACCTATATCCTCGGGGCCACCCCTTACCAACCCATCCGCCTGAGTTTGCGCGGCAACACTGGCCTCACCATCGTCCAGGCCAATGAGAACCACGCCTACCTGCTCGTCCTCAACGACACCAGCCATCTAGAGCATGATGAACGATTGGGCAGTGTAAAGTTTCATTTGTAGCCCCACTGACGAAGCTTAGGATCAAGGATGAAATATACTTACCACGGTCATAAAATGACATTTTGTTGGCGGCAACAGCTTGGGTGCGCTTAGGCTGAAGACCCATCCCCTTCCCAGTTGTTCATTAAATTTTTAATCGGGTAACGCCTTCATTGACCCCATCCCCCCCTGCCGATTCTCGAGGGAAGGGGGGAATTCCCATGGGGCATTTTTCGGGGCATTCGCCCCGAAAAATGCCCCTTAGAAAAGTTCCCCGCCCCTGGGGGCGGGGTTAGGGGTGGGGGTTTCCAGCGACAAACCGAAGGTGATAGTTGCCATCAAAACACCAGTCTGACTTTCGTCATAAGGTGCTCGTCTTCAGACCCCCGTAAGTTATTTAATTCTCATTCCTTAGCGACGACGACCGGTGCGGCGGTTAGGCCTCTTTTCACTGGTTGAGGCCGAAACAGGAGCTGGCGGCGGTGGTGGAGCCAACGGCGCATGGAGCAACTTTTGATATTCATCATCTAAGAGCATGGCTAATAAGGGCAGGCCATCCTCTTGTGCGGCCAGCGCTTGGGCCAAAGGGACAAAGCGTTGCATCCGTTCTGTTTGCAAACGGTCGCGGCCGCGTAGATTCGCATTCATCAACACCTGCAACCGCCGACCCACCACCTCAGCCACATCTTCATCTGTGGGCAAGGGGCGTTCTTCCAGGGTAATACTGTATTGACGCTCTACCTTTTGCAGACGCAACAACTCTGTAATGTTTTCCACCAGAGAAATAGCCGTGCCACTGGCTCCAGCTCGCCCCGTCCGACCAGCCCGATGAATATACGACTCCACATCTTCCGGTGGTTCGTACAAAATTACATGCGAAAGTTCCTCAATATCAATCCCCCGAGCCGCCACATCCGTCGTCACCAAAAAACGGAGCGACCCCTGCCGTACCCGGGCCATCACCCGATCCCGGTCAGCCTGGGCGAGATCGGCACTTAACTCATCCGCATCATACCCAAACCGTTGCAACACCACCGAAAGGTAATGAACCTTGGCTTTGGTGTTGCAAAAAATAAACGCCGAAGCCGGGTTCTCTATCTCAATAAGCCGCACCAACGCCCGATCCTTTTCCATCGGTGGCACCTGGAAATATTGATGTTTTACATCGGCCACATGCACATTATCCCGGCTCAGGCTGAGGAAATCTGGCTCATGCATGAACTCCCGCGCCAGCCGCAAAACATACGGCGGAAAGGTGGCGGAAAACATAGCCACATTAACAGGACGATTGGGCAAATACCGTTGGACCTGGCGCATATCTGGGTAAAAACCCATATCCAACATGCGGTCGGCTTCGTCAAAAATGAGGATTTTCAGGGTATCCAGGCTCAGCGTGCCGCGCAGGAGATGGTCTAACACCCGTCCCGGTGTGCCTACAACCAGATGTGCTCCCTGACGAATGGCATCAGCCTGTGTTCCAAAGCGGGTTCCCCCATACATAGCCACCGTCTTCATCCCGGTAACTGTTCCCATGATTTCGGCTTCGCGGGCTACCTGTTGCGCCAGTTCGCGGGTGGGAACCAGTACGAGTGCCTGACAGGCGGGTTGGCGAGTATTTACTCGCTCAAGAATAGGGATGAGGAAGGCTCCAGTTTTGCCACTACCGGTACGAGATTGCACCATAAGGTCACGCACGGCCACCAGATAGGGGATGGTTTTGGCCTGTACGGGCATGAGTTCGGTCCAGCCCGCGGCCGCGACAGCTTTTTGCAGGGTGTCGGGTAAATCAGTTACCGCCGCTTCGGGCAATTTCAGTTCCGGTTCCAACAGATAGGATTTATCAATTTGTGCTTTTTCCGGCACAAGATCCGTAGATGTCAAGGTTTCGTTATTCAAGCTAATATCCTTCGTTATTCCATAGAGTTTACGGGTAACGCATTCATTGACCCCATCCCCCCTGCCAATTCCCACGGGAAGGGGGGAATTCCAATGGGGCATTTTTCGGGGCGAATGCCCCGAAAAATGCCCCATAGAAAAGTTCCCCGCCCCTGGGGCGGGGTTAGGGGTGGGGGGGATTCCATTACCTGATTAATTTTTTAAAACGACAAAAACGACCGGGCGATTGTTACGAAGGCCGCTGGCCTGGGGTTTTAGCCCGTAGGGCTTCGTATGTTTCGCCCGGGGGTTTGGTCACCGGGCGAAATAACTGAACACTTACCTTTGTTAAAGCCATATGATGTAATTTACCAGGAATACAATACCATGACCAACCAATTGTCTGAAATATCAGGGTATCCTCTCAATCTTTCGGGGGAAACATGACCTGAGCTTGTCGAAGGCTGTTGGTTTCCACAAGCTCCACCAACGGTAAGCGTTCAGTTCCCTGAGAAAAAGAGCCTTCCGAAGGTTTCCGCAAAGGTGTTGACCAGTGGTACAAACCTTCGGAAGGCTGAACGGTTACAACCAACGTCACCGCACTTTATTGAGAAGATACCTATGACTGGAGTTTAGAGCGAGAGGAGAGAACGAGAGGAATTTACTCTGGAAAACCCTCTAGCTCTGGCTCTGAACTCTAAACTCAAGCTATGACTCCACTGAAAAAAGGTCAAAACAGTTAAAAGCCCGGTTTCTTTCTCTCTGGAAGCGACGGTTAGATTAGTCAGAAACCGGGCTTTTTGCAGTAGACTCACCTATCAGACAATAAAAAAGGGCGGTTGTTAAACAACCGCCCTCTTATAGAGCAAGAAACAGGGCTAAATTAGCTGTTACGTCCTATGGATGAAAAGCGGGTACTTCGCTTTGCGGAATCGCATTGGCAAAAGATGTATGGTATGAAGGAACAACGGTGGTATCACATGAAACACCGTATTCACTGCGAGAAGTACCATCCCCAAGCCAATATTGAGAAGGTAGCAGATACCAGGTATTTTCGCCATCAGGTTGCCACCAGAGGCGTGCCCATTGCGGTGCAGGTACAATGACATAATCATTGTTAATCTGCTGTCCAGCAGAGATATCCCACACTCTCAAAGTACTACCCTCTTCACGGCTATCTTCACCAAATTGGACATTAAACTTCAATGTACCATTTGAAGGTGCTTTATCCGTGGTAAATACAGGCACAAACCGGTCACATATTCCCGCAACACCCTGTCCCGCAAAGTCCACACCACAAAATGCACCCAAGTATGCGGACAATTCACCAGGGTCGGATGATGTGACGAAGAAATAAGTAGCAGGATGTACGGGAGCGTTACTGGTACTTGTTAAAAGCCCTGTATTGGTCCCGGCCGAGGCTGATGCACTGCCTATATAAGCATACTCCAGGTTATTCTGGAAGTAGTTATAGGCAACAATGTTTCCGCCATATTCCATCGTAAAAGTATCATCATTAGGTACACTGCCATTATCACATACGCCAAAATAGACAGTACTTGACGTGGCACAGTTAAAACTAAACGGAGTACTAGTCAAGTCGTCAATGGCATCAGACCCATAATTGAAACAGTTTCCCCCGCCCCCCCCTGTGGGGATTGCTTGAACAGATGGCGAAGCCCAAAAAAGAGCAACGCCTAAGACGATAAATAGAAAAAGAAATCCTAGTTTTTTCATCACCATTATCTCCATTTGTTAATATGAGACTATATTTACCCTGGTAGATTTGGATTTCAGAAATAACAAATGATACTGTTCACAAACACCGATTGCGTAGTGCCTGGTCCCCTGACCAAATTACCAATCTGTGCCTGTGTTAGGTATAGTAGACAATAAACATATGCTCTCTCTGAATTCCAAACTCTTTGGGATTCCCTGTTGCTACTCTATATATGTTTATTCCCTTTTTACCTAAAATCTTACAACTATGAGACACGAGTTTCCGATTTTCTTTCTACCCGACCAACATCTACACAATCCTCAAACTCAGGTTAGTTTTGGTCAATCCCAACTTAACCCGGAACAGCCGTACCGTGCGGCCGCGACCCTCGCCGCTCTTCGCTCTTTGCCCCACATCAGAACCATTCCCCACACCCGTCAGGCCACCGACGCTGAACTCCTCACCATCCACAGCCCAGAACTGGTTCATTTTTTGGCTGAAGCGTATCCTGAATGGGCCAGGGAGTTCCCAGGCGTAGAGTTACTCCCAGAAGCGTTTACCCCAGTGGCGGCAACTACGCGCCTACCGCGCTGGTTACCGGTTCATGCAGGGCACTATTGCCTGGATACAGCCACCCCCATCGGGCCGCACACCAATGCCATTGCCCGGCAAGCGGCCGCACTCGCCCTGGATGCGGCAGAGACGTTTTTAACCGGAGAGAACCGGCTGGCCTATGCTTTGTGCCGCCCCCCAGGGCACCATGCCATGCGCGGCCGCTACGGTGGCTATTGTTACTTTAATAATGCGGCCCTGGCCGGGAAAAAACTGGCGCAACGCGGCCGCGTTGCTATCCTCGACGTAGACTATCATCACGGTAACGGCACCCAGGAAATCTTCTATGCCAGCGATGAGGTACTGTTCCTCTCTATCCACGCAGACCCAGACGAAGAGTA
Source organism: Chloroflexota bacterium (assembly GCA_018004935.1). Taxonomy (GTDB): domain Bacteria; phylum Chloroflexota; class Anaerolineae; order Promineifilales; family Promineifilaceae; genus Trichofilum. The sequence continues at coordinate 20,324 of JAGNBF010000019.1, forward strand.
CCCCTATTTTTCAGGTTATGCGGATGAGATTGGCGCGGCCGCGGGCACAGGCTATAACCGCAACTACCCCCTACCCTTGCACACAACCGACTGGTCTGTATATCGTCCCCCCCTGGAAGCGGCCCTTAACCAGATAGTGGCCCAAAATTGTTGGTGTATCGTCGTCTCGTTTGGCCTGGACGCGGCCGCGACGGATGCTCTGGGCAAGTTCAAACTCACCCCATCTGACTTTCAGCAAATGGGACAGCTCATTACCCGCACGGGCCTGCCGGTATTAGCCATTCAGGAAGGCGGTTACTCCGAAGGGAAAGCATTAGGAGAAGTTGCGGCCGCGTTTGTCTCAGGCTTAGCAACGATTAACGTTATCGAGACCTGAGTTTGTCGAAGCCTGTCCGTTACCTTTGGCGAGATCAACTATACGGCCAAAAAGCATAATCTGACATTTTCCCACCGTGTTGCTTTATCGCCGCGTTGGGTTTATCCGGGGCCACCCCCGCCCCCAGAGGCGGGAACTTTTCTCGGCGCGGTTTGGGGCAGACGCCCCCATACCGCGCCGGTGGGTTTCTCTCTTTCCCAATTGTTGATTAAATGATTAATCGGGTAATGAGTTGATTCGCCCATCCCCCTGCGATTTCCGATGGGAAGGGGTAACACAGGAGTGCCGGTTATCGAGCGCGGCCGCGCTCGATAACCGGCACAAGAGAAAGTTCCCCACATCTGGGGGCGGGGTTAGGGGTGAAGGAAACCCTATTACCTGACTGTTTTTTTAAACAACAAAAGGGACGGGGATGGGTCTTCAGTCTAAACCTGCTCAAGCTGTGGCCGCTAACAAAATGTCACTTTATGATCGTGGTAAGTAATCGTTCGGAAATAAGATAGGTGGCACAGTCAGGAGACCGGCCACAGCAAATGGTTAAGTTAATAATGAAAATAACGCTACCATTTTCATCATCATCCGTGTTTCTTCCTATCCATGTTTCCACTATCCGTGGCTATTTTCGTAGGAGTTCCCCATGTGCCTTTGGCACACCAAGAGGGATGAAAATCTGTAGGGCGATTTGCCAAATCGCCCTACATTTTCGCAGGAGTTCATCACTACCGGATTGTGCCTGCCCCATCATCCTTTATACTATACTCAGCGCGGCACAGATTGGTGGCCTGGTCAAGAGGTCAGCCACAGGATGCAAGCGCAACAACTGATCGCCAACAGTTGTCTATTCCCTATTCTCTCCCAGGAGACCTACCATGAAACTGTTCAACCAAACACCCCCCGAACTTGGGAATCAATACGTAGAAGACCGTGTGTTACGTTCATATTTGCGGCGGCATTTACCCGCCGACATGCTTAAACAGATAGAAACGGATTTATTCACAATGGGTGAGATGGCCGGGGGCGAGTTATACCGCCTGCAATTGGCTGATCGGCTCAACGAGCCAGTGTTAAACCAGTGGGATGCCTGGGGCAACCGGCTAGATGAGATTGAATTGACACCCCTATGGCAACGGGCGGAGAAGATTGCGGCAGAAATGGGGGTGGTCGCGGCCGCGTACGAACCCACCTTCGGCCATTACGCCCGTGCCCATCAGTTCGCCCTCGTTTACCTCTTCCACCCTTCTACAGACGTATACACCTGCCCCCTGGCCATGACCGATGGTGCGGCTCGCACCCTGCTCCTCTCCGGCAACCAAAAACTCATCAGCCGGGCAGTTTCTCACCTCACCAGTCGCAATCCGGGCTTCTTCTGGACCAGCGGTCAATGGATGACCGAATTTACCGGTGGTTCTGATGTGGGCTTGTCAGAGACGGTCGCCAAAAAAGACGAACAAGGCATCTGGCGGCTCGCGGGGCGTAAATGGTTTACCTCAGCGGCTACATCACAGATCGCGCTGACGCTGGCGCGGCCAGAAGGCAACGGCCCTGGGGGCAAAGGATTAGCCCTCTTCTATCTAGAAACGAAAGATGACCGCGGCCGCTTACTCAACATCACTGTCAACCGTCTCAAAGACAAATTGGGGACGCGCAAAGTACCCACAGCCGAACTGATGCTGGCAGGAACCCCAGCCGAGCCGGTCATGGGCCTTGATCATGGGGTACGCAATATCGTTCCCATGTTACACCTGACCCGCACCTGGAACGCCGTGACCGCGGCCGCGTTCATGCGCCGAGGTATGGCCTTAGCCCGTGACTATGCCCGCCGCCGTTTCGCCTTCGGCAGTAACCTGGCAGAAAAACCGCTCCATCTCGACACCCTCGCCACTCTCCAGGCCGAAAGCGAAGCGGCTTTCCACCTCAGCTTCTTCCTGGTAGACCTCATTGGCCGCCACGAAACCAAAGAACTCCAGGGAGATCAGACTGACTTGCTCCGCATTCTCACCTCCATCACCAAGCTAACCACCGGCAAACAAGGAGTAGCCGTCGCCAGTGAAGTGTTGGAAGCGTTTGGGGGGGCAGGCTATGTTGAAGACACCGGGCTACCCATGCTTCTGCGCGACAGCCAGGTTTTACCAATCTGGGAAGGCACAACCAACGTATTAGCACTGGACACACTCCGAGGACTGCATGAGGGCCAGGGGCTAAACGCCCTAAAAGCCAAAATTGACCATTGTGTGCAGGCGGCACGAGATACACGGCTGGCAAATGCCGGACGCACCGCCCAACGGGCTTTGTTTAATGCACAGGCCTGGTTACAAGCGGCCGCACAACAGGGTCAACCAGCATTAGAAGCCGGAGCCAGACGCTTCGCCATGACATTGGGCCGGGCCTTGTCATTGGCCTTACTGGTGGAGCAGGGGCAATGGTCACTGGATTATGAGCAGGATGGGCGGGCACGCGCGGCCGCGCTCCGTTTCGCCGCCACCCCCATTGACCTCATCACCGAGCTAGACGCCACCCATGCCCGTGCCCTCGCCAACGACGAAGCCTTACCCATCTGAGCCAGACTCAGCCCCAATCTAAAAGAGTTCACTGTAGATTGATGTGATGCAGGCGAAGAACTTGTACAATAGGTGAGGCAAATATACATTTCCAGTAACTATACACATCCTCGAGGGCCGAGCTTGTCGAAGCCTCGCTCCGCCTTCGCTAAGCTCAGGTAGAGCCGTACCCCACCTGTATAGATACCAGTTCCATTTATTTGTTCTGGCAACGTTTCTCCATAGCCATTTTGAAGAGGACATTCATGAACTATCTGACCCTACCCGATGCCACCGAGTTGCTCAAGCAGATTCAGAGTGGCGAACGCAGTGCTGAGGGTGTGGTAAGTGAGTATCTCCAACGCCTGGAGACGCAACACCCCCGTATCAACGCCGCCGTTCAGGTATTCCGTGATCAGGCCCTGACCGAAGCACGATCCCCTCGGCCTGGCCCGCTGTCTGGTTTACCCATCAGTGTGAAAGAAACATTTGGCCTGGCAGGCGAAACAGTCACGGCTGGCTCTTTGCGGATGCCCCCCATCCCTCACAAGCAAGACGCCACGATTGTGCGCCGCCTTCGCGAGGCGGGAGCAATTATTATAGCCCGCAGTAATTTGCCCGAGTTCGCAATGACCTACGAATCGGATAATCTGCGCTATGGTCGCACAAATAATCCGCTCAACCCGGAATACTCCCCAGGTGGCTCTAGTGGTGGAGAAGCGGCTCTGGTCGCTTCTGGTTCTACGGCGTTGGGTATCGGCTCAGATATTGGTGGCTCAATCCGTTACCCGGCCCATTGTTGTGGCGTGGTAGGTTTTAAACCGCATGCCCGAGCTATTCCCAAAGAGGGGACATGGCCGCAACTGCCCGGCCTCATTGATACGATGTTGGCGTTGGGATCCCTCACTCGTTCGGTGCGGGATGCACGGCTGGTGTATAACGTTATCGCCGATGAGCCAGTAGCTGAGAACGGGGACGCGGCCGCGCTTCGGCTTATTACCGCCCCCAATTTCCGTATGAACTTACAGGATAATGCTGTGGCGTCTGCCCTCAAACGAGGCATTAGCGAACTCAAAGAGGCTGGTCTCACCGCTGAGGAATGGGACATCCCCGAAGTCGGCTCCCTGGTACAAGATTACATCAGTTATATAGCCTATAACCTGGCTGATCCTTTTTTTGATTTGCTCACCACAGCCGAGGGGGACAAACTTTCTCTGGCAACTGAAGGACAGCGGCAACTGATGCGCCGCCCCACAGTGCACAAATATGTCTTCAACATGCTCCTGGCCGCCCCACTCATTAAACCCAATGCACGAAAAGCCCTGGAAATTGAACAACGTATCCTCATCGCCAGAGAAAAATATTATGAGAAACTGGGTACAGATGGAATTTTGCTTCTGCCCACAAGTGGGGCATTGGCGATGAAACATGGCAAAGCGGCCGCGACGGTACTTCGTCCTGGTGTACCCGGTGTTTTTACGCCTACCTTGTTGATCAATATTCTGAACTTATCGGCCATCAGCCTGCCGTCCTGGTTTGATATTGATGGCAAGACAGGGCTGGTGCCAGGCCTTATGCTGGCCACACGGCCAGGGAATGAGGCGGCGCTCCTAGACGCGGCCGCGCTCCTGGAAACCGCTCTATAAAACTCCCCACTCAAGATTGGTTCAATCTCAAAGATTGAACCAATCTCTCCCCTCACGGCAACCAGCCCGGCGCAAACGCCTTTTCTTGCACCAATTGGTGTGTCCCCCTCTCCCTGTCATAAAGCCAGATAGACGACGGAGCCGAGCCATCAATGGGTGAACGTTGATAAGCCAGGGTGCGGCCGCACGGGCACCAAACCAGGCTACTATGATTTACCAGGGGCAAAGCCGTGATCGCCTCATCCGCTGTGCCATCCGGGGCCATCAGCCAGATTTGTGCCCCTTCTCCGGCTAACGAACGCGGCACAGCCAGTAACTCCCCTGTGGGTAGCCAGGTCGCCAGGCCATCGTTGTATTCTGTGCCCTGCACCACATCCACCGCCTCTTGGCGCACCATATTGGCAATAATCGTATGGCTATACAATTCTGCACCAGTGTGGTTTATGACTGTGCCATCGGCCAGGGTGTGGGTATGGGGCTGAGAAATGCTCCGGGCATACTCGGTATACGCCAACAAGGGGGCGACGGGCGACCATTGGCCTAAGGTATCGAGCGTGGCCGGTAACAAAATCGGGGTATCGAGGTCTGTGGCATCCAGGATAACAATGACCTGAGCCTCGGCGGCGAAATAGGCCAGATAACGCCCATCAGCCGACCAACGGGGAAATTGACCGGTGGTAAGGGGCAACCCCAGGTCGGCAAAAGCCGCTGACGGTTGAGCGGACCAGGTTTCGCCGCTGGTAGGGTCTAACAACCACACTTGGGGTGATGGGCCTTGTTGCGGCCGCAGTTCATATGCTACTAATTTTCCCCAGGGTTGTTGCCGCGCATTTTCACAGTGGGCCGTACAATCCAGCCATATCGTTCTGTCGCCATTGTCCAGGTCATAACCGGCCAGGTCTAGTGAACCATCTTCATCTTCACTGACGACGAGAAGCGAACGCCAGCCCGCGGCCGCGTCATACTCCCAGGCCGTTAACGGCTCATCGGTCAGGCGGCGCGGGAGCGCCGCACCAGAGAGGTTTTGTTGCCACACATTCAGACGGCCATCATTCTCCGCCCGCAGATAAAGCAAGGTCGGTGAATCAACCTGGAATGTCCAGGCGGTTGTTCTGAGTAAAGGCAACCCGTTTACCCCCGGCAGACCAGCTTTGACGGTCACGGTATAGGTTTGACCATAAATGAGGGGAACGGTAGGGAAAAAATTGAGGTGGGGACCAGCGGTTTGCCAGTGGCCCTGAGCTGTGGGGGAAATATCAACCCATGGAGTAGGATCGGCGGTGGTAAGTAGGCGAGAAAAAGGGATGGTTAGCGGCCGCGTGGCGGAAGGTAACGCGGCCGCTAATTGATCTTTTTGTAACCGGGGTGATAACCAGAAGAGCATCCCCGCCGCACCCATCACCAAACCGAACAAGGCTATAATCACTTTCTGTCGTGCCATAGCCCCGACTATAACAGGAACGTGTGCGGGGGAAAACTCTGAACAAACAATTACGCCATACGATGGCCCAGCCAGAAATGATGTAACAAGACATTCGCTACCGGTCGTACCTGAATACCCCCGATCTTCTTTTCCTCGCCCAACATCTTCTTATTAACCAGACAAAGATTAGGCACGCGGCCATACTTGTTGCGGTAATAATCAGCCGCCCGGAGTAATTTTTCTTCAAAAGAACGGTTCTTACTATCATCTAGCCAGAGCATGCCTACATCTAACATGGTAATCTCCTGCGAAAATGTAGGGCGATTTGGCAAATCGCCCGGACGATTTATCAAATCGTCCTACAGATTTTCATTCCACCTGGTGAGCACCCCGCTCATGGGAAACTCCTGCGGAAATAGCCACGGATAATGGAAACACGGATAGGAAGAAACACGGATGGGGATGAAAAATGGTGGCGTTATTTTCATTCCTCTTGGTGTGCGTTCCGTCCATGGGGAACTCCTACGAAAATGTAGGGCGATTTGGCAAATCGCCCGGACGATTTATCAAATCGTCCTACAGATTTTCATTCCACCTGGTGAGCACCCCGCTCATGGGAAACTCCTGCGGAAATGTAGGGCGATTTGGCAAATCGCCCGGACGATTTATCAAATCGTCCTACAGATTTTCATTCCACCTGGTGAGCACCCCGCTCATGGGAAACTCCTGCGGAAATAGCCACGGATAATGGAAACACGGATAGGAAGAAACACGGATGGGGATGAAAAATGGTGGCGTTATTTTCATTCCTCTTGGTGTGCGTTCCGTCCATGGGGAACTCCTACGAAAATGTAGGGCGATTTTTTAAATCGCCCGGACGATTTATCAAATCGTCCTACAGATTTTCATTCCACCTGGTGAGCACCCCGCTCATGGGGAACTCCTACGAAAATGTAGGGCGATTTTTTAAATCGCCCGGACGATTTATCAAATCGTCCTACAGATTTTCATCCCTCTTGGTGCGCTCAAAGCCCATGGGAAACTCCATTTCACAAAATATCATCCAAAAAGGAGATTTCATCATCCATATCCGCTACAAAATCACGTACTGGGGGTTTGGGGGGGTTGATGGGTTCGGTTGTTGGTTTAGGTTCTAGCACCGGACGAATGGTCGTTGGCTGGGCCAATAGTACCGGCAACCGGCGGCGGTGCAACGGTTCTAACGTCTGCAACAAATCAGTTCCCCCAATAAAGGCCGCCTGGAAATGACTGTTCGTTCCCCCGGCAAGGGCCATAAAATCACCTTCGCCCAGCAAATATTCGGCTTGTGAATCGGTGATACTACTAGCGGCCCGTGCGGTTGCCTGATCACTTACTTTGCCCACAATACGGGCCGGAAAGTTTGCCTTAAACAAGTTATCCAGGTAGGCCGCCCCCGGCTCATTAGTGCTAAGAATGAGGTGAATGCCCGCGGCCGCACCCGTTTGCACCAGTTTACGCACCCCTTCCTGCATCTCCTTTCCCCCTGCCGTCATTAAATGGGCCGCCCCATCCAAAAAAACAGCAATAACTGGTAATGTTGTGCCCTGTTCCTGGCGGTAATTGATTTCATTTACCAGAAAGTTTATGACCTCTTTGGCGGGTGTTATTTCTGTAATAATGGGGGTTAAGATGTGGGGCAGGTAGTTGAGCGGGGCAAGTTCTTGATCTTTGTCGGGGTTCGCGGCCGCGTCGCCATCCACAACCACCAGTTGCAGGCGGGATGGTTTATTGTGCAAAGCCAATGACAGCGCCATGGTGCGGAGGAGTACTGTTTTACCAGCCCCTTCATTTCCCGTCACCAACACATGCGCGGCCTCTTTTGTCGTCAGGTCAATCACCACGGGTCTTTCATCTTCTGACCAACCGAGCGCGGCTGTTACCGGGGGCAATGGAGGAATCACCGCCAGCAAGTCCAGTAGATTTACCGGCTCACTGGCAGGTTGGGCCACCTGGAGGTGTAATCGGTCTTGTGCCTGGGTAACGGTAATATCTTTCGCCGCTAATACCCGGAGCAGATCAGCCTTTATGTCGCGCATTCGCTCCATCGCGGCCGCGAGCGAGGTTTGCAAATCAAAGCGTATCCAACCTGGCCCTACCTGCCCCCCGGCCACCCGTGAGGGTACTTGATGCCGTTCAAACACGCCCTCAATCTGCATGGATTGAATTTCTAACTGATGGCGTAGCCGTTGTTCCCGTTGCTGTTCCATATCTTGAAGGTTGGCCGCATAAAAGCGCATAAGCACTCTCCAGTATAAAGCATGAGGGTTGCCTCAAGCCGGTCGCCTGACCGCGCTCGTTGTGGTTTGGTGAGAGGATTGGGCGTGGCGCGTCAGGTATCATTTATACTGGAGAGTTCTTTTCTTGTCTCATCTACCGATCAACACATTTGTTCTAATTTGCATTTAAAAAAAAGACGGCGCTGGTGCCGTCTTAGCTATTTTATGGGTCAGCCAGCGAGTCACACTGTCTGCCGCATCACCATCACAACTTTACCCTGAATCTGAACTTGAGCCGGATTCACATAGATGGGTTCCATGGTGGGATTAGCCGGTTGCAGACGAATCCGCTCCCCTTCATGATAAAAATACTTCAGGGTTGTAGACTCTTCATCGCTAAGCCAGACGGCTACCATTTCTCCATTACGCGCCAACTTCTGCGATTTCATGATGACAATATCGCCATCATTTACCATCGCATCAATCATCGAATCCCCTTTTACCCGCAGGGCAAACAGGTCTTTGGTTTCCTGGAGCATGGCGCTACTAACTTCAATGCCGTCATCATAGGTGTAGGCATCGGGGTTGGTGTTGATCGGAATACCAGCCGCAATGCTCCCAGCAAAGGGAATAGAGATGAGGCGAGAAACGACTTCGTGCGCGGCCGCGGTCACCGGAGCCACCACTTCCTCTACCATCTCCGTCACACCATCAAGCAAATACCGGGCACGATCCGTCAACCGCAACCCCCGCGACACCTCAGCATCACGGACAATATAACCCCCTTCTTTCAAGCGATCCAGGTTATAATTTGCTACCGATGTGGAAGAAATTTTGGCCGCTTTACATACTTCTCGAATCGTTGGCGGGCGGCCAGTTTCGCTCACAGAGGTATAAATATAGTTCAAAATATTCCTCTGCTTTTCTGATAAATTCTTTTCTTTAGCCATAGCTCTGCTCCTTAAACCAACAATCGCTCATTTGTTCGCCAGTATACACGAACAGCCGTTCGGTGTCAAATGATTCTCGTCTAAAATTTAGAACAGACGTAATGATACCCAGGGACCACACATCATTCAAATTAAGAATTACTGACATCACTCAACAATTCTCCATTTAACCAATTGTTCATTAAATTTTGGTTCTTTCGGAATTCGTGGGGTGCGGCTACATGTAGGGGCTGGCCTTGTGCCTGCCCCGCCGAGGGCAACCACAAGGGTTGCCCCTACAGATGGTGTCAACCCCCTGAAATCCCAAAGATACTTAATTTTTTAAACTACAAACGGTTAAAATCGTTGCACGCCAAAATCACGCTCGAAAATTGGCCCACGCCGTAGAACAGCCTTTCAGGCTGTTCGCCCTCTCGTGAAAACAAACTGTATAGAGAGCGCACAGCCTGGAAAGGTTGTGCTACCCCAGTTGACCGCCGGGCGGATTACGGAACGTTTATCGTTCAAATTGAGAATTGCTGGGCACCATTGAGAGAAAATGACGGTTCGGGCAGAGGCTGGTAAACTTAGGGGGATGTATAAATGGTGTCGGTCGGAGCCAACCGCTTATCTCTATACCGATAGACTACTGTTTATCCATTATCATTAATGAGTCTTTGGACATGTAGCAAGGCAAAATGTTCGGCCCTGATAATGTTCTCCCCGGATAAAATCTGGCCCTACAGTTCATTATGCCCGCTCACGATTAACTGAAGACCCCCATTTACCTTTGTACCTTCCCAAAAGGAGTATGACATGACACATATTGAAGCCTTATACGCTCGTGAGATTCTAGACTCACGGGGCAATCCTACCGTGGAAGTAGAAGTTTATCTGGAAGATGGTGCTATGGGCCGGGCCAGTGTGCCCTCTGGAGCATCTACCGGAGCGCACGAAGCCTGGGAAAAACGTGATGGTGACGCCAAACGGTATGGCGGCAAAGGCGTTTTACAGGCAGTTGAAGCGGTCAATGAAGAAATATCTGCGGAATTGCTAGGAATGGATGCCACCGATCAGGTAGGCATTGATGAATTGATGATTGAGCTAGATGGCACAGAAAACAAGAGCCGTCTGGGTGCCAATGCTATTTTAGGGGTATCGCTGGCGGTTGCGAAAGCGGCCGCGAACTCCCTGGATGTGCCGCTCTTCCGATATGTGGGGGGAACCTCCGCACGCACGTTGCCCGTACCTATGATGAACATTATGAATGGGGGCAAACATGCCGCTGGCGCTACCGACATTCAGGAGTTTATGGTAATGCCCGTAGGGGCGGAATCGTTCCGTGAAGGGTTGCGTTGGTGTGTTGAAATTTATCAGAACCTGAAGAAAGTCTTGGATAAAAAAGGGTATTCAACCACAACCGGTGATGAGGGTGGGTTTGCGCCGCGTGTTAGTGCCAATAAAGAAGCGTTTGACCTGATCCTGGAAGCCATTGAAAAGGCCGGATATAAAGCCGGGGAACAGATCATGTTAGCAATGGACGCGGCCGCGTCTGAATTCTACGAGAATGGGCTTTATCACCTGAAAACAGAAAATAAACAATTGACGGGAACCGAAATGGTTGATTTCCTCGTTGATTGGGCCAACCAATACCCGATTATCTCTATCGAAGATGGTCTGCATGAAGATGACTGGGATAGCTGGAGCCTGTTAACGGCCAAAATCGGCGACCGTGTCCAAATCGTTGGTGATGACTTGTTGGTTACCAATGTGAAGCGTATCGAGAAAGGAATTGCCCAACGCTCCGCCAATAGTCTGCTGTGTAAAGTCAATCAGATTGGCACCCTCACGGAATCCATCGCCTCAGTGGATATGGTGCATCGGCATGGCTGGACCGCTGTCGTTTCTCATCGCAGTGGTGAAACCGAAGACACAACCATTTCTGACCTGGTTGTAGCCCTCAATGCCGGGCAGATCAAAACCGGCGCACCCGCCCGCACAGACCGGGTAGCCAAGTATAATCAATTGTTGCGTATTGAAGATTACCTGGAAGGTAGCGCTATCTATCCGGGGATCAAGGCATTTGGTCGAGTACAACGCTAAGGATGACTCTACTGAAAAAAGGTCAAAACAGTTAAAAGCCCGGTTTCTTTCTCTCTGGAAGCGACGGTTAAATTAGTTAGAAACCGGGCTTTTTGCCGTAGACTCAAGGATTGACGATTAAATAACTGGAGCATTTGCTGTGGCGGTCTCCTGACCGTGTCACAGCGTGTAAGTCCTAAACCAAGACGAGAGAGTCGCAAGCCCCATCCCCCTGGCGATTCCCGGGGGGATGGGGGGAACTTTCTCATCCCCCTCACACCCGCTCTAACAACGTGGCCACACCTACCCCGGCGGCACCACTGACGGCCACTACCCCAATCTGTTTGTCCTGCCGCTCTAACTCATCCAATAACGTCGTCAGCAAAATGGCCCCTGTAGCCCCAAAGGCGTGCCCCATTGCAATTGTGCCCCCATTGGCATTGAATCGTTCTGGCTCCACCGCCAGATCGCGCTGAAACTTGAGACACAAGGCGGCAAAAGCTTCGGCAAATTCAAAGAGATCAACATCTTTTGGCGTCAGCCCGGCTTGTTTAATGGCCCGTTCGGCGGCGATTTGCCCGGCGGTGAGCATGGTAATGGGGTCTACACTATAACTCGACATCGCACGAATTCTGGCCCGCGGCCGCAAACCCACCGCCTCTAGTTTCTCCTGCCCTCCTACCAGTATCAACCCTGCCCCATCTGCCAGTGCCGGAGAGTTTCCCCGGTGATGTAGATGCCGAATCTCCGGCAAATGGGGATAACGGGCCAACGCCTGAGCATCCATACCTTGTGCCCCTATCTCGGCAAAGGCAGGTTCCATCGCCCCTAATTGGGCGGCGCTTGTATGAGGACGGATATGTTCATCATAATCTAACGCAACCTGCCCCTCCGCATTCGTCACGGGAACAAGCGAGCGGGCAAAGTGCCCCTGGGCTTGCGCGTAAGCGGCTCGCTGATGGGTCTGCACCGCATAAGCATCTAGTTCCTCCCGGGAAAACCCTTCCAATGTGGCAATAAGATCGGCGGCAATACCCATGTGGACAAAGCCTGCTTTTTGGATAACCACGGGATCGGTGTAGAGGGGGCCATTATCGGCAAACATGGGCACTCGGGAAACAGACTCTACCCCCCCGGCGACGATGAGTTCAGCCACCCCAGCCTGAATTTTCGCGGCCGCGAGGTTTACCGCCTCTAACCCAGACGCACAAAAGCGGTTAACCGTCATACCAGGAATATGATCCGCCCAACCGGCCAGAAGGGCGGCCACTTTGGCAATATTACCCCCCTGCTCACCCGTTTGGGTCACACATCCCAAAATTACATCATCTACCTGGGTTGTATCCCACGCCTGGCGCATGGCCAAGGCCCGAAAAAGTGTTGTCAGCAAGGCCAAAGGGCTGATCTGACCTAATCCACCAGTGGCTTTGGCTTTACCCCGTGGCGTACGAACCGTATGAGCGATATAAGCTTTCATCTGTTTGCACCTCTGAGTCTACGGCAAAAAGCCTGGTTTCTGACTAATCTAACCGTCGCTTCCAGAGAGAAAGAAACCGGGCGTTTAACTGCTTTGACCTTTTTCAATGGAGTCACCTCTGGTAGAGTAGGCGTTTGTATAGCAGGTTCCTCGGGGTTTCGTGGGGTATGGGCAACCCGTGTGGTTTGCCCCGCACGGGGGCAGGCACAAGGCCCGCCCTTATATCTGGTGTCAACTCCCTGGAATTCTAACGACCCCTTCATTTTATACTTACCACGGTTATAAAGTGACATTTTGTTGGCGGCAACAGATTGGGTAGGTTTGGGCTGAAGACCCATCCCCCGTCCCCTTCCCAGTTGTTCATTAAATTTTTAATCGGGTAACGCATTCATTGACCCCCTCCCCCCTGCTGATTCCCGTAGGAAGGGGGGAATTCCAATAGGGCATTTTTCGGGGCGAATGCCCCGAAAAATGCCCCTTAGAAAAGTTCCCCGCCCCTGGGGGCGGGGTTAGGGGTGGGGGGGATTCCATTACCTGATTAATTTTTTAAACGACAAGAGGGAAGGGGAGAAACCCACCGGCGCGGTTGGGGGCGTCTGCCTCCCAACCGCGCCGAAAAAAGTTCCCCGCCCCTGGGGGCGGGGTTAGGGGTGGGGAGGATTCCATTACCTGATTAATTTTTTTAAACGACAAGTGGGAAGGGGAGAAACCCACCGGCGCGGTTGGGGGGCGTCTGCCCCCCAACCGCGCCGAAAAAAGTTCCCCGCCCCTGGGGGCGGGGTTAGGGGTGGGGGTGGTCTCGGATGTTCCTAACGTGGGGATAAAGCGGCACGGCAACACGGCAGGAAAATGTCAGATTATGCCCTTTGGCAGTATATAAGACAGTTCCCGTTCAGCAATGCGGCCGCTAACGAGAATCTTATTTGACGGGTAATTTCTGGCATGTTATGATCTTTTCCGGTGTATTTAGCACTCACATTGTCAGAGTGCTAACCGAAGGAACTGACAGCGTGATGGAACCTTTATCGGAGCGGCAAAAATACATATTAGGGTTGGTGGTCAGATATTACATCGAGACCGGCATGCCCATAGGCTCCAAAACCCTGGTCACTGATTTTGACCTGGATGTCAGTTCGGCCACTGTACGCCATGAGTTGGCCGCCCTGGATGAGATGGGCTACCTGGCACAATTGCACACCTCGGCCGGGCGTATTCCCAGTGAATCAGGATACCGCTACTTTGTCCAGCGGCTTCTGGGAGATTTTGCCCTACCCCTCAACATGCAACAGACCATCCGCCACCAATTTCACCAGGCGCGGTTAGATCTGGAACAATGGATGCGGCTCGCGGCCGCGATTTTGGCCCGTACATCCAATATGGCCAGTGTCGTAACCGCCCCCCGCCCCCGGTTAAGCCGTTTCAAACACATCGAACTCATTTCTACCCAGGGGCGGCTGGTGTTAATGATTTTGGTGCTGTATGGGGGACAGGTCAAACAACAGATGCTCACCCTGGCCGAACCTTTGCCCCAATCACGCCTGAGCGCGGCCGCGAACCGGCTCAACACCCTCATCGAAGGGCGAAACCTGGATGAGATTGGCGCCCGCCTTAGCCAGCTAGATGGGGCACTTGAGCAAGATGTCGCCAACCTGATTCGCGATACCCTGCGCCGTGCCGATGTCCGCAGTATCAGCGAAATCTACCGGGATGGCCTGTCCAACCTGATGGAGTTTGAAGGTGCACGGCAAGCGGTGCGCTTGTTAGAAGAACGCACCGTCCTGGCAGACATTCTGGAAGAGATCCTCAACGAAGATGATCTTTCTGGGGTACAAGTGGTCATTGGCGGTGAAGGCAAATGGGAAGAACTACGCGATTGTAGCATCATCATTGGGCGCTACGGAGTAGAAACCGATCTGGCGGGGGAAATTGCCGTACTCGGTCCTACACGGATGCCCTACGGCCACAATATCTCCGCCGTGCGTTATATCGCTGACCTGATGAGTGGTTTTGTGAATGAATATTACGTAGAAAAACCCACCATCACAGAACTGGAGTAAAGGATTAGCCCATCAATATCTTGGTTATTCGTTATTAGCGTGAGTACCCTCAATAATCAATAACCATCACCTACCATGAGTATGAGCGACGAAACAGAAATCATAGAAGAATCCACGCCCGTCACACAAATGCCTACCCTGGAAGAACAACTGGCAGAAGCTAAAGCGAGCGCGGCCGCGAACCTGGAAGGCTGGCAACGAACCCTGGCCGAATTTGCCAACGCCCGCAAGCGTATGGAAAAACAGCGTACCGAAGCCTACACCAACGCCACCACCGACACCCTCAGCAAACTTCTGCCCATCATAGATGATTTCGACCGGGCGATTGCTAACGTTCCTTCAGGCATTGCTGGAGATGGCTGGTTTGAAGGGATACGCCTGGTACAGAAAAAACTAAACGGCCTTCTGGAAAATGCCAACATCGAACGCATCACCACCGTGGGCCAACCCTTTGACCCCAACATCCACGAAGCCATCTTACAAGAACCATCCGATACCCACGAAAGTGGCAACATCATCCGCGAATTACAGAGCGGCTACAAAATAGGCGACCGGATTATTCGTCCTGCGCTTGTCGTCGTGGCCGCCTGAGCAATCATCAAACAAAAACATCAACCGTAATTGTTGTGGTTTACCATTACCAAATACTGTTCATCAGTCAACAGGAGAACTCATCATGGGCAAAATCATCGGTATAGACCTGGGTACGACCAACTCTGTCGTCGCCGTTATGGAAGGGGGTGAACCAACCGTCATCCCCAGTGCAGAAGGCAATCGTCTCTTTCCTTCCATCGTTGCCATCAACCCTAAAACAGGCGAACGTCTTGTCGGCCAGGTTGCCAAACGGCAGGCCGTCGTCAACTCGGAAAATACCGTATTTTCCGTAAAGCGGTTCATGGGGCGTAAATATGACGACCCCGTTGTCAAACGGGCACGAGAATATGTGCCCTATGAAGTTCGCAAAGCTCCCAATGGCGATATTCGCGTTGTCATGGGCGGCCGCGACTACTCCCCCCCAGAAATCTCGGCCATGATCCTGCAAAAAATGAAGACCGACGCCGAAGCCTATTTGGGTGAACCGGTCACACAGGCCGTCATCACCGTCCCCGCCTACTTCAACGACAGCCAACGCCAGGCCACCAAAGACGCCGGGCGTATCGCTGGCCTGGAAGTTTTACGCATCGTCAATGAACCCACTGCTTCCTCACTGGCCTATGGGCTGGGTAGCACCAAAGACGAAATCATCGCCGTCTATGACCTGGGTGGGGGAACCTTCGACATCTCCATCCTGGAAGTAGGTGATGGTGTGTTTGAAGTGAAGGCCACCAATGGCGACACCTTCCTCGGGGGTGATGATTTTGACCTGCGTATTGTGGACTGGGCGGCCCAAGAGTTCAAAATGGAAACAGGCATTGATTTACGTCAGGACCGTCAGGCCCTCCAACGCCTGCGTGAAGCATCAGAAAAGGCCAAGATTGAACTATCTACGACCATGCAGTCGGAACTCAATCTCCCCTACATCACCGCCGATGCCACCGGGCCTAAACACATGAACCTGAACCTGAGCCGGGCCAAACTAGAACAGCTAACCGCTGATCTCATTGACCGCTCCATTGAACCCTGTCGGCAAGCGCTCAAAGATTCCGGTCTTAACCCCGCCGAAATCACCCAGATTGTGCTGGTTGGTGGTATGACCCGGATGCCTGCCATTCAGGAGCGGGTACGCAAATTCTTTGGCAAAGAGCCACACCGTGGTGTCAACCCGGATGAGGTCGTCGGGGTGGGAGCGGCGATTCAGGCAGGTGTGTTAGGGGGTGAAGTAAAGGATGTGTTGTTACTAGATGTAACACCCCTTACCCTCAGCATTGAAACGCTGGGTGGTGTGGCTACGTCACTCATCGAACGGAATACCACTATTCCAACCAAGAAAAGCCAGGTATTTTCCACCGCCGCTGATATGCAAACCCAGGTGGAAATTCATGTTACTCAGGGGGAGCGCCCCATGGCCACTGATAACAAAAGCCTGGGTAAATTCATTTTAGATGGTATTCCGGCCGCGCCGCGTGGCGTGCCACAAATCGAAGTAGCCTTCGATATTGATGCGAATGGTATTCTCCACGTCAGCGCCACCGACAAAGCAACCGGCAAAAGTCAGGCCATGCAAATTATCCCCTCCAGTGGGTTAAACGATACCGAAATCGAGCGTATGGTCAAAGATGCGGAAAAATTTGCCGGTGAGGATGCGAAACGGAAATCTTTGGTAGAAGCGGCCAATCTGGCGGATAATGCCGTATACAGCGCAGACAAGATGGTAAAGGAAAACGGCGACAAGATTCCTGAAGCCCTCAAGGGTCGTATTAACCATGAGATTGAAGCGGTGAAGAGTGCTCGTGGGGCCAACGATGCAGACGCTATCAATGCGGCGGTTGAGCGGTTACAAACTGTATTGCAAGAAGCGGGGGCGGCCATGTACCAGGGTGGCGGCGACCCCACGCCAGGCAATCCTGGCAATGCCAGTGGCAAACCAGGCGAAGAAGATGTGATCGAAGGGGAATTTAGTTAGGCCGGGTGCATCTTCTCAATATTTCGGGGAAAGCGTAGCCTAAGCTCGTCGAAGACAGTTGGTTGCGACTGTCGTAACCAACGTTATCACCCTTTATTGAGAAGATGCGGTAGAGTGATGATGGGTTATTGCCAGTAGGCAATCAATCTTCGTCAGCTTTGCATGACGAACCAATAAGTTTTTTTAGACCTCTGGCGTGGAAAAGCGCCAGAGGTCTATTGTCAATGTAAGGATTTGATGGTGGGTAGACGATTCTAAGTAATTGTTCGGCAATAAGATGGGTGGCTCGGTCAAGAAACCGGCCACAGTAAATCGCCCGGTTAAAAACGAACGCTTGCTAAGGAATACGCTTTACACATTACGGTACACGTTCTATGGCAGGAACAAAACGAGATTACTACGATGTTTTAGGCGTGACCCAAAGCGCCTCAAAAGATGATCTGAAGAAGGCGTATCGGCGGCTGGCTCGACAATTGCATCCGGATGTGAACAAAGAGGATGGAGCATCTGACCGCTTTAAGGAGGTCAATGAGGCCTATGAAGTGCTTTCTGATGATGAGAAGCGGGCGGCGTATGATCGGTTTGGTCATGCGGGGCTCTCCGGCGCGGGAGGGTTTCAGGATTTCAGTGGCGGCTTTGGCGGCTTTGGAATGGCTGATATTTTTGAAGAGTTTTTTGGTGGGGGGAATAGAGGCGGCCGCAGACGGCGAGGGCCTCGTCCTGGCGCTGATTTACGGTATACCCTGACGCTTGAATTTGAAGAAGCGGTTTTTGGCGTCGAAAAGGATGTGGAGATTCGTCGGCCAGGCCTTTGTCCTACCTGTGTAGGGAGTGGGGCCGAACCGGGAACCAGTCCTGTTCGTTGTGCCACATGTAGTGGTACGGGAGAGGTGCGCCGGGTACAACAATCCATTTTGGGCCAGTTTGTGAATGTAACTACTTGCCCCACCTGTCAGGGAACGGGGGAAACGATTCCACACCTGTGCAAAACCTGTGGCGGCCGCAAACAGATCGAAGAAAATAAAACTATCAATATCAAAATTCCTGCCGGTGTAGATGCGGATACTCAGATTCGTCTGACGGGTGAAGGTTCACCGGGAGCGTTTGGGGGGCCAGCGGGCAATCTGTTTATCACCCTTAACATCCGCAAACATCCCTTTTTCCAGCGGCGTGGCGATGATGTTATGTTGGATCTGGAAATCAATGTGGCACAGGCGGCTTTGGGTGATGATATTACTATTCCTACGGTGGACGGTGAAGCCAGGCTCACGATTCCTGCCGGGACCCAATCTGGGGCTGTGTTCCGCCTGACAGGGCGGGGCGTGCCTCATCTGCGCCGGAGCGGACGAGGGGACCATCTGACGATTGTGCAGGTCGCCATTCCTAAGAAGTTGACCAAAGAGCAAAAAGAGTTGTTTAACCAATTGGGGCAGACGCTGGGCAAAGAAGTTGTGCCCCAACGGGAGCGAGGATTCCTGGATTCCCTGAAGGATGCGTTGGGGGATGTGTTTGGGTTGTAGGAAGAGGGTTATTGGTATATTGGTATATTGGCATATTGGTATATTGGTGTATTGGTATATTGGTTAAGGGAAAGCTATGTACTGGTTAGAAGTGGCGATTGTGACGGGGGAACAGGTGGCGGAGGGGGTCGCGGCCGCGGTTGAACCTTTTGCTTATCAAGAAACAGTTGTGCTGGAGCAATTGGGGGATCCGGATGATCTGAACCCTAACGCCATGTTACCTTATGTGACGGTCAAATTTTATGTGGCCGAAACGGATGACACACCGGCTTTGCGCCAGGCGATCATTGACAAAATAGCCGCCATTCAGCCCGACTTTCCCGCCGAGTTTCCCACCTTTCGCCCCTTGCAAGAAGAGGATTGGGCCAATGCCTGGAAAGTGCATTACAAGCCATTTAAGCTAGGCCAGCGGTTGTGGATTCAACCGAGTTGGGAGCCAGCGATCAACGCTGAAGCGGATGATATTGTGCTAACGCTTGATCCGGGGATGGCCTTTGGCACAGGGTTGCACGCTACTACCCAACTGTGTCTGGCTCTGTTGGAAGAGGTGGTACAACCGGGGGGCCGGGTGTTGGACGTGGGCACGGGGTCGGGGATATTGGCGATTGCGGCCGCGAAGCTGGGGGCGTCCTCTGTGGTTGCCATTGACAACGACCCCCTGGCCGTTGCCGCCACCCAGGGCAACCGGGCCATGAATGGGGTGGAAAATCAGGTACAGGTCTGGCAAGGGGAGCTGGCAACTGTGCCGGTTGAGCCATATGATGTGGTGGTGGTCAATATTCTGGCACCTATTATCATTTTGTTGTTACGTGAGGGCGGTTTGTTAAACTATGTCGCCCCGGATGGTCATCTCATTTTGAGTGGCCTGATTAACGTGCAGAAGGAAGAAGTAGAGGCGGCGGTCGCGGCCGCGGGTGGTATTGTCCGCTCCGTTCGTCAAGATGGCGACTGGCTTGCCCTTCGTGTATCTCGTAAAACATATAAAGACCGTGCCGAATTCTTGATCAACTATTTTGAGTGGGTGAACCGGGAATATCCTCAAAACCAATGGCAAACAGGAACAGAAATTGCCAGACGATGGTTAAAATTGCTTAATACTGATACTAAACTGTCGGTGGAAGAAGTCACAGCGTTTATTGACATTGTTGATCAAAATAAAGATAGAGGAAGTGGCTGGTTTGATCTGGCTTTAGGAGTAGGTTCTTGGGCCAGAGCTAATGGATTTCCACTTCCTTACATTTATTGGCCTGTGGGTATCGCCGAACAAAACTAAAGTAGTGCTATAATCAAATAGACGTTCCAAATCAATGGAGGTAAACCATGAGCGTTAGAGAATATGTCACCCGTACTCTAACTGAGTTTAATGACCAAGAGTTGGAATTGATTGCCGAGTACCTGGCTTTTCTAAAATTTCGCGCTCGCGGCCGCACCAAACCTCAATTCGACGCCCAGAAACTAGAAAGCCTCTATGCTGAATTTGCCGCAGAAGATTATTTCTTAGCTGAAGCTGGTATAGAGGATTACCAATTGAGTCTCGAAGCTGAGGACGCAATATGAATATTAAACGAGGCGAAATTTGGTTAGCAGATTTGAATCCCATTCCAGGTTCAGAACAAGCAGGAACTCGACCCGTCTTGATTTTAAGGTGAAGGTGGAGTCAGTAACGACTCCGTTATCTTGTGCCATCAACTTCGCACCCTTGATAAAAGCAGGCTCCAACACAAAAATTTGGCGCTGTTTCCCCAACAACACTGAATAAAGTAGAGAATTGCATTCTCTTCACAATAGGAATAGAGATATAGAATTACAGAGAAGGATGACCAAAACAAACATTTACCGCGAAATAGTTGTGCAACTTCTCGAAGAATACGCCAGCTACCCCCCATCAGTGGGTGACGTTGACATGCAGACAATTTTTGATGACAAACAGAATCGCTATCAACTCATGGCCATCGGCTGGCAAGGCAAAAAACGGGTACATGGATGTGTCATCCATATTGACATCATCAGCAACAAAGTATGGTTGCAACACGACAGCACCGACGCCGAAATAGCCCGCCAACTCGTTGAACATGGTATTCCAGCAGATCATATCGTTTTAGGGTTTCAGCCTGAACATTATCGTCAATACAGTGAGTTTGCCGTTCACTAACCTATGAGTTCACAACCTCTTTCCCCCAGTGCTCAAAAAGTCCAAGATGCCCTGAGCCAGTTTGGTTTGGAATTACAGGTGGTCGAGTTGGCGGCGTCCACCCGCACCTCGCAGGAAGCGGCGGATGCAGTCGGCTGTAGCGTAGGGCAAATTGTGAAGTCGTTACTGTTTCGCGGCCGCACCACCCACACCCCCATCTTCATCGTCGCCAGTGGCAGTAACCGGGTCAACGAGAAAACCATCAAAAACCTGGTCGGCGAGGCCATCGAAAAACCGGATGCTGATTATGTCCGCCAGCGCACCGGCTTTGTCATTGGCGGTGTGCCCCCCGTAGGCCACGCGGAAAAACTCCGTACCTTCATTGACGAAGATTTGTTACAGTACGAGGAAATTTGGGCGGCCGCGGGCACACCCAATGCCGTCTTCCGCCTCACCCCGGCTGACCTGAAGACCATTACCGACGGCGAAATTATCTCCGTGCGTTAGTTTTCAGGGGAACTCAAAAAATGGTCAATGGTTAATCGCCAATTGTCAATAGCCAACGAAAAACAACTCACCCCCTACTCCCAACTGTTCACTGTCCACTGTCCACTCCCTCACCTCTGGAGAATCCTATGTCCATCATCCGCCCTTTGCACGAATCCGAATTTGATGCCCTGGTTGACATCATGGCAACGGCTTACCCCAGCATGAAACTCGTTACCCCGGAAGACAAACAAAGAACAAAGGAACGGTTTCTCACCACCAATCAGGAGAGTACCATCAATTTTTATGGTCTCTTCCGAGATGAAACCTTAGTCGGAGCGATGCGTTTGCATGATTTCACCATGCAACTATTTGAGACACGCACACTGGCGGGGGGAGTGGGCATGGTAGGAACCCATTTTCTGCACAAAAAAGAGAAGGTAGCCAAGGAGATGATCAGCTACTTCCACCAACATTACCGGGAACGCGGCGCGGCGATTACCACCCTTTACCCATTCCGCCCCGATTTTTATAACCAGATGGGGTACGGCTACGGGGGCAAAATGTGGCAATATCGTTTTTCACCTGCCAGCCTACCCGGTGGCACAGAGAAGAGCCACATTGATTACCTGAGTGTACGTGATAAAGAAGCGGTTCTGGCCTGTTTTGACCGGTACATGAGTCGCACGCATGGTGTCATGGCCAAAGCCACTTATGAAGTACGCCGCCTGCTAGAAAACCCCGCCATGCGAATAGTAGGCTACCGGGAGGGGGAACAGGTTTTGGGGTATGTCGCCTTTACCTTTCAACCCGTACCTGGGGGCAACTTCCTGCAAAATGAGTTGCAGATTGAGGAGTTGGTTTATGATTCGCCCCAGGTGTTGTGGGAGTTATGCGCCTTTCTACGTTCACAGGCGGATCAGATCGGGACGATTGTATATACCAGCCCGGATCCGAACTGGCATTTTTTGTTAAGTGATCCGCGCAATGGTAGCGGCCGCATTCTCCCCTCTGTGTGTCATGAAAACGCCGCCCAGGGGCTGGGGGCAATGGTGCGTGTCATTCATGCCCGGCGTTTGTTCACCCTTTTGCCCGACCATGACTTTGGGGGGCAAACGGTACGGCTGACCCTTTCTCTACGCGACACCTTTCTACCCGAAAATGATGGCGCTTTTGTGGTACATTTTGACCGCGGCCGCGCCCAAATCAGCCCCGATGACCGCACCGATGTTACCGTTCGTCTGGATGTCGCCAATTTTTCTTCCCTGGTTCTGGGAGCCATCACCTTCCAGGAATTGATGCACTACGGTCTGGCCGAAATTTCCCACACCCAATATGTGCCTACAGTTCACCGCCTGTTCTTCAGCGACAGCCAGCCTGTCTGCCTGAGCCTGTTCTAGCTTTTGTGTTACAATCCCGCCATCCTCGACAAACTGGTGGTACATGGCACAAATTCGTTTGTTATACCGTTTGCAAGAGATGGACAACGACATCCGGGTAAAGAAACAACGCCTGGGTGAAGTGTTGCGGTTACAAAAAGAAGATGAAACGGTGAAAAAGGCGCGGGCGGAAGCGGCCGCGGCCGCTTCCCAGCGTGAACATTGGCAAAAACAGCGTCGCAAGCTAGAAACAGAAATCGCTGACCTGGAGAATAAAACGAAACAGGCCAGCGACCGGCTTTATTCTGGTGTTGTGAAGAATCCTAAAGAGTTGGCCGATTTACAACATCAGATCGAAGCCATGAGTCGGCATCATGCGACATTAGAAGATACACTGCTGGAAACGATGTTAGAAGTGGAAGAGGCAGAAAAGGAGTATGCGGCCGCGGCCGCAACCCAACAACAGGTGGAAACAACCTGGGAAAAAAACAATACCGGTCTACGCCACGAGCAAGAACAATTGGCCCTCCATTTGCATGATCTGCTGGGCCGTCGCCAAGAGATGTCCAAACTCATCAAACCGGGCGATCTTACCCTGTATGACCAACTCGCCAAAAAGCAAGGCGGGGTAGCCGTCGCTCAGGTGCAATACAATATGTGTGGCGTTTGCCGGGTGACTGTCTCGGCCCAAAAGATAAAATCTGCCCAAGAAGGTGAATTGGTCTATTGCGGCAGTTGCGGCCGCATTCTTTACGCTCCCTAACCGTTGAACGACAAACCTTTGAGTCTACTGCAAAAAAACCAGGTTCTGACTAATCTAACCGTCGCTTCCCAAAAGAAAGAAACCGGGTTTTTAACTGCTTTGACCTTTTTTCAGTGGAATCAGCCTTTGCTTACATCCGTTGATACCCCATTTTTAAAGGAGTTCCCCATGGACGGAACACACACCAAGATGAATGAAAATAACGCCACCATTTTTCATCCCCATCCGTGTTTCTTCCTATCCATGTTTCCACTATCCGTGGCTATTTTCGTAGGAGTTCCCCATGGACCTACGGCACACCAAGATGGATGAAAACCTGTAGGACGATTTTGTAAATCGTCCACCGGGCGATTTACCAAATCGCCCTACATTTTCGTAGGAGTACGGAAACAACACTGCCCTCAATTTGTCCTTCCCATCACCCCATGAGCAATCAGTCAGAATCGCCCACGCCATCATCTAATTCCCACCCTGAAACCAAAGGGCTACACCGCCATAAAAAACACCGTGCTCACCGCCAGCAAGAGCAAAACTTTTTCGTTCGTTATCGTCTGGAATTGGCGATTGTCGGTTGTCTTATTTTTGGTCTACTCCTGCTGAGTAATCCGTTTGGCTTGATTAGCGCCACAGCGGTTGAAGCCAATACAACCACCACCAATTTCCTGCGGTGGTTGATTTTTCAGGGGGGCAGTGAATTAATAGGGGGCATCCTACTCATTTTGGGTTTTCCTCTGACACTCTTGTATTTGCGCCGACGAGTCATCCTTAACCAGCAGTATTGGCGACGCAATGGTTGTCCGCGTTGCGGCCGCGCCGACCTCCGCCGTACCAGTCGCACCCGATTCGACCACCTGCTCAATCAGGTGGGTATTCCCATCCGCCGCTACCTCTGCGCCGACTGCCACTGGGAAGGGGCACGCATTGACGAAAGCCACGTTTGAAGTGGCAAGTAGGCGAGTTTGCGAGTGCCGGAGCCATTTACTCACCCCCTCGCCACTCCCTACTCCCTACTCCCTACTCCCTACTTACCCACTCCCTACTCCCTGGACCCACCCATGAACCCTGATGAATTCCGCCAACACGGCCACGACATGGTCAATTGGATTGCCGATTATCTGAGCCACCCGGAACAATATCCGGTGCTGGCCCAAACCGAACCAGGGGCGATCAAAGCCCAACTTCCGTCAATCCCCCCGGATCAACCAGAAGCCATGGCGGCGATATGGCAAGATTTTCAGAAAATTATCCTGCCCGGCATCACCCATTGGAACCATCCCGGCTTCATGGCCTACTTTGCTAATACCGGCTCCCCGCCGGGCATCCTGGCCGAACTACTCACCGCCGCCCTCAATGTCAACGCCATGCTCTGGCGCACATCCCCCTCGGCTACGGAGTTGGAAGAGGTGACGCTAGACTGGTTGCGCCAACTGTTGGGGCTGTCCGACGAGTGGCAGGGCGTCATTACCGATACGGCTTCGATGTCGAGTCTGCTGGCCATCGCGGCCGCACGCGAGGCCACTAACCTGGACATTCGCAGTAAAGGGATGAGCGGCCGCGACGACCTGCCCCGTTTGCGCCTCTACATCTCCGACCAGACCCACTCCTCAGTCGAAAAAGGGGCCATCACCCTGGGGCTGGGGCAGGAAAATGTGGTCAAAATCCCTGGCAACGATGCCTTCCAGATGCCGGTAGATGAATTGGAAAGTGCGATTCAGACCGATATTGCCGCCGGGTATCGCCCCTTTTTTGTTTGTGCCACGGTGGGCACAACCTCAACCACCAGCGTGGACCCGGTTCCGGCGATTGCCGAGGTAACGGCCCGGTATGGGTTGTGGTTGCATGTGGATGGAGCGTATGGTGGCGCGGCCGCGATCCTGCCTGATAAACGTCACCTTCTGGCCGGAACCGACCAGGCCGATTCCTTCGTCGTCAACCCCCACAAATGGCTTCTCACCCCCATGGACTGTAGCACCCTGTACGTCCGTCGCGCCGCCATCCTCAAAAACGCCTTCAGCATCCTGCCCGAATATCTCCGCAGTGCCGAAACCGATGCCAATGCGGTCATTAACTACATGGATTACGGCGTGCAATTAGGTCGCCGTTTCCGTGCCCTGAAATTGTGGTTTGTTTTGCGCAGTTATGGCAGTGAGGGGTTACAACAAGTTTTACGCGAACATATTCGGCTGGCGCAGGAATTTGCCGGTTGGATTGACGCTTCCCCAAATTTTGAGCGTCTGGCCCCTACCCCTTTCAGCACCGTCTGTTTCCGCGCCCACCCCATTGGCCTGGATGATGACGAGGCCCTGAACCGTCTCAATGAAACGTTGATGAACGGGGTGAACAATCGCGGGCAGGTGTTTTTGTCGCACACAAAACTACGCGGCCGCTACACCATCCGCCTGGCGATTGGCAACCTGTACACTGGAGCGGAACAGATCGCGGCCGCGTGGGAGCAGTTACAAAACGAGTTAGCCGTCATCAGTAAACAGTAGGGGCGGGGCAGGTGGGATTGACCTCGTTATTGCACCCAAACATCATCTCCCACCTGCCTCGCCCCTTGCTCATTCTACGCTCTGCGTGGAATGAACGGCTGTGGCGCTCTGCGCCCCGGACGCGGAGCGTCCCAAACCCCGTGCCAACGGAGACCGTTGGCACGAGTCATTTGTTATTCAAGGAATCCCCCACAGCCGGATCACACCATCCAACGCCCCACTGATAACTACCTGACCATCCGGCGTGAAAGCAATCGCCATCACCGTATCTGTATGAGGGGTTAACGTCTTGAGAGGGTCTGGTGAAGGGACAACGCCTAACAGGTTTGCAGATGGAACAACCCGCAATTGCACCGCCCCTTCCATACCATCTTCCGGCGTCCATCCAGAAAACCCTTCAACTAATAAATTTGAATCTGGCGAAAAGGCCGCATTTTCTGCCTCAGTGATCAAAAAGGTGATTGAACTATCCCATGAATAAGGCTCATACCCATCAGGCACAACGGCAAAACGACTGTTTGGAGCAACTGCTAAAATGTATGTGTAATATTCTGTGCTGGGCGTTCGTATTAAATGTCCATCGGATATTGACCAGATAGCAAAATCTCCCCCAAAAAACAGTCCCATTATCGCAAACCCGTCTGGCATAACCAAAAATTTCCGCACACGAACGGGTACTTGCTCACCAGTAAACACACCTTCAACCATAAAATTTTCCAGCGAACCAACCTGGGTCAAGGCAGGGACATCCCATAAGCGCAAATTGCAATCAAAACCGGCCGATAGCAGTTCACCTGTCAACAAAAACGTCAAAGCCGTAACCCGATCCTGGTGGCCTGTCACCTGGCGGATCAACGTGCCATCGGTCCTTGATCGTAGTTCGATGCGCCCATCAGCATGACCTAGAGCAAACCATACCTCTTCTGGCGCAAAACTGATTGCCACCGCTGGATACCGGTAAAGAACCGCCCCATCTTCACGCCGGTACACTTTTACTTCATCCACATACACAACTCCCACCTGCTGACCATCTGGCGAGATAGTCAAATCAAGAATGGGTGAATCATAGCCATCCACACTATCCAAGATTGTTCCATCATGCAGTTGACGCACTTGCAAACGCCCGTCCTGGAATCCGGCTATCCACGTTTGCCCATCCGGGGCAAGCTCGAAATCAACAACGCCTTCTTCAAGGGAATACAATTCTTCCCCAGTTGTCATTTCGTAAAACCGCATACTGCTGTATTCACCATAATCACCCGAATAACCAGGACTTTTGTAATACAAAGCGGCAACCTGTGCATCGCTTGACATTTCCATTTGATTAGGCGTAGGTGGTTCCGGTGGATCAGGGTAAATAATGGGTTCGTTGCATACATATTTGGTTGCTCCCGTCAAAGGATTAATCCTGCTCACAGAATAAAGAACGTCGCCATCAGTTTGCTGAATCTCAATTCTTCCCGTCATAGATACGTAACCCATATTTTCAAGAACAAGTAGCCGCAAATCTTCCTCTGTCGCAAATAAGACATCACCTAAGGCAGGGTGATACTCATATTGCGTATCTAATGAGTGAATTGTGGCTTCCGTTTGACTTACCCATTTATCTGCCTGCCAATCATAAACATTTACTGTAACCCCATGATTGGACCAAATTGCTATCTTTGATCCATCAGGTGAAAAGGTGAAATCAGGTGAGAATTCGATGTTATGGTATGAAAGAACTGAGCCGGTATTGGTGTCCAATATTTCTACGCCTGACGATCTAATAACTCCTAACACAGCCCCATTAGGTGAAAACTGGGGCTGTTCAGCTCTGTCAAGAAGCATAAAAAGTTGTCGTAAAGGTTCTACTTGCCAGACCTGTAACTCACTCTGTTGAATGACAAGAGCAACTTTGTCGCCGGTGGGGGAAATGGAAACAGCGGATACGTTGCCGTGGGTGGGAATGAGGCGGGTCGCGGCCGCGAGATCATGCGCATCATGGATCGTCACCCCCACCCCACTGGCAACCGCCACCCAGTTCCCGTCCGCCGATAGGTCAATATCGGTGATCGTGCCCCGTCCCCAATGGGCCAGTTCCGCTACCTGAGCCGCATTTTCCACCGTAATTTTGTCGCCAGAACCCGGTACCGGCGTGCCCCCTTCCACCCAGGAAATGGCTGTAGGCAACGGCGTAGGGGTGATCGTCGGGGTCGTTGTGTTCGTCGGTGTGGGCGTTACGGTTGGGGTAAGGGTTGCCGTAGCCGTTGGGGTGGACGAGGGTATCAGCGTGGCTGTGGGGCTGACCGTAATTTTTGTGGCTACCTGAGCTACTTCAGTGGGGGTGATAGTCGGTTGAGTCTTGGCGCAAGCCGTCAAGAAAATGAGCAAGAGAACGAGGGCAGGTGCTGTTTTCATCATGTTATCGCTTTTAAGAAAAAGTGTTTGGCTCTTATGGTTTCGGGTCTTGGGGATTTCGCCGGGTACGGGCAAACCATGTGGTTGCCCCACACTGGGCAGGTACAAGGCCAGCCCCTACATTTGGTGTCAACTACCTGAATTCCCCAAGAGCCACGGCCACAATCGTCAATCGAAAATCTTTAATCGTAAATGCTATAGAATCATATTCTACCTCTGGAGACTTTTCAGCACATTCACCCTACGGCAGAGAAACGATTCCGTTATGCCACCTCCAACAAGCGTATATCCACGTTTTGGGGGAGACCTGACAGGTTTTAGAAACCTGTCAGGTCTGTGCCCCACAATTTATGGGTATACTCCTCCAACAATCCAAAATTGACCCAAGTCCGCTTAGATGTTACGATTTCCCTACAACTCGCCTCTGGGTCGTGTTTTTCTCCCTTTTCCTGGCTATAATGAAGAACAAATCAATCGCTGGAGTTTCACGTTTTATGATGCGTCAACGTTACCTGCTGTTTATTCCGGTTGTTCTCTTCCTGGCCTTGCTCCTGACGGCTCGCCCCGCGGCCGCAGACCAATGCCTCTTCTACTCCAACACCATCGGCTACATCTGCCCCACCGGTGTCAGTTCCAACGTCTTCCAAACCCTACAAAAACGAGACGATAGCCTGCTCGACAGCACGATGTATGCTTTCCTGTACGATGATGCCAATGTCTACTCGTCCCCCAGTCTGGCCGCCTCCGTCGTGCGTAACGTCGGTCAGGGCTATTTTTACGTCACCATTCGGGATCGTCTGAACATTGACGATGTTCTTTGGTACGAAATCAACCCTGGCGAATTCGTCCACCAGGATAATATTCGCGAAGTAGATATTTCTGAGTTTACCGGGTTAGAAATCACCTCCCAACCAGAACGCCCCTTTGGTTGGTTTGTCGCTAATGGCTACCCCAGTCGCTCCGCCGGGGGTGCACCGGATGAAACATTGCCCCGCCTGCTCAGGTATACTTTTTTTCAGGTGTTTGAAGCGGTCAACGCTGATGATGGCTGGATTTGGTACAACATTGGCGGGGGGTTGTGGATTCCCCAAACGTTGGTGAGCCTGGTGGATGTCAGCCCCCGTCCCGAAGGGGTGGGGCCGGATGAGTTATGGGTGGAAGTGGATTTGTATGAACAGACCGCGGCCGCGTATGAAGGTGATCGCATGGTTTATGCCACGCTCATCTCCAGCGGGTTAAACCGTTGGCCCACCCACGAAGGGCTATTCCAGGTATGGGACCGCTGGGAAAAGACCAAGATGTCTGGGGCTGAAGGTAAAGTGGATTACTACTTCATCGAAGATGTCCCCCACACCATGTTCTTTGACAATGACATCGCCTTACACGGTGCGTTCTGGCATGATCGTTTCGGTTATAAACATAGCCATGGTTGTGTCAACATGCCCCCCCGTGCCTCTGAATGGGTTTTCTACTGGTCAGAAGATGCCAGCAACGACCTGTGGGTTTGGGTACACACGTCAGATCCAGCCCACATTTTTGCCAATGCCACCGCCAATCCCACCGAATCTGGGGCTAAAGCCCCCAATTGGATGTTTGGTGTAAATGTAACCCCTAGCCGGTTCCTCACAGGGTAACGTGTGGCGTAGAGTGTATTTCGTACACTTCGTTTGTCCCCAGAAGCCCCCACCCCTAACCCCGCCCCCAGGGGCGGGGAACTATTTGCGGTGCGGTTTGGCGGGCGTCTGCCCGCCAAACCGCACCATTGGTTTTCCCCCCTTCCCTTTGGGAAAGGGTAGGAGGATGGGTCTTCAGCCCAAATCTACCCAATCCGTGGCCGCCAACAACATGTCATAACCGTGGTAAATATAGATACGTTACAAAATCGAAACAAAAAAAGAGGGCAGATTAACTGCACTCTTTTTTTGTTTCATTCATCCTGAACCGTGCTCTCTTTGCCTTTGCCTTTCTTTTGACTGAGAAAGTAAGTCAAAGCCGCAATAACCAGGGCAATCGCTCCGCCCAGGTTGAGCAAGTTGCGTTCACCATCCCAGGTTACTACCTGCCCCAAAAACAGCACCCCCATCACCACAATGATGACGCCGATGAGTTTATCCTTCAAATCATCGAGAGTGCGGATCACCAACCATTTGGGCAAAGTGGGCAAATCGTCAATAAACAACTCGTACAGGCCCAGAGCGATGATGTAGAAAACGGTTCCCAGGAGAAACAAGTCAACCGTTTCGATAAAAGCTAACGCCAGGGTTTTGGCCCCCTTGCTACTGACATCAGCGGTCTGAAGGGTGTCTACAATCAGGGTAATGATTTCCACACCACCATAAAGCAATATTGTGGTCGCGGCCGCGAACGACCCCACCACCGCAATCAAAATCAAATACCGGCTGGCCGTTAGAACACGTTGCATCAATACTCCCAAGATGTAGGGCGATTTTGTAAATCGCCCGGACGATTTACAAAATCGTCCCACAAAATTTTATCCCTGTCAGCAAACCTTACATTTCCCACGTGGCATCACCAAAAAAGTTGCCATGATCCTTATGGGCAAAGGCGGTCATCGCCGCCCGTTTGTCCCCCAGGCGGAACGATGGGCCGTGTCCGGGGTAACAAACCGTGTCATCCGGCCAGGTGAGGATGATGTTACGCAGATTGGCTAACGTCATCTGAAACCCCTCACGGCTCCAGGTGCGCCCTGGCCCACCCTCAAAAATCGTGTCGCCCACGATAACCCGATGATCATTCTCCAAAATGAAACAAATCTGATCGGGGATGTGGCCGGGGGTGTGTTGCACGCGCAAGGTGTAGTTGCCCACCTGCACCGTGTCGCCAGTGTCGAGCAGACGATCCGCTTGGGGGTCAAAGTTGTTGAAATGCGGCCCGGGATGGCTCATCACCGGCACACCCAACCGCTGGCGCATTGTCGCCAACTCCATCACATGGTCGGGGTGGGTATGGGTGAGCAGAATGGCGATGGGCGTTGTGTTCGCCACCATCTCGGCCAGGGTGTCGGGATCGGCTCCGGGGTCAAACAGGACGCTCTGCCGGGTTTCCGGGCAGAGCAGGGCATAGGTGTTCATCGGCCAGGGGCCAACGGTGCGGGGGATGAGGGTGAGCATGAGGGGTAACTCCTTGTAAAAATGGGGACTCTGGGAACTCAGCGAATAGTCAATGGTTAATAGCCAACTGTCAAGTGCCAATGACTGTCCACAGCAATTCTCAATTTGGCCTGAACGTCTAAAAATGGTGCGGCCGCCCGGCCGTAAAACGGACCGGGCTATGTTTACAAAGGTCGTTGGCCTGTGGTTTTAGCCCGTAGGGCTTGTATTGATAGCCCGACGGTCAACTGTGCGCTCTCTATACAGGTGAAGCCGGGCTTCGGCAAGCTCAGCCCTCGAGAATGTGTAGGGTGAACAGCCTGAAAGGCTGTTCTACGGCTGGGCCATTTTTCGAGCGTGCTTTTGGCGGGCAACGGTTTTAACCATTGGTTAAATTGAGAATTGCTGGACTGTCCACTGTCCACTGAGTTCCTATCTTCCTACACCAACCGTGCCGCCAAAGACGGCAGACATTTCTTCGTAGATAGCGGCGATGCTGGCGACATCGCCCTGGTAAAAGTTGCCGTTGCCCGCGGCCGCGAACTGTTGCAACACACTTTCATCGGCATCCGAACCATAGGCAATGACAAAAACGGTGGTATCGTTCGCGGCCGCGAGGCCCAGCAGTTGATCACCAAAACTGTAATTAAAGCTGTACGTATCCACCCCATCACTGAGCACCACCATCGCATTCGTGGTCTGGGGGGTTGTCGTTTCGGTGATCACCTGCGATCCCAGACCGATGGCATCATACAGCGTGGTATCCCCATCGGCGACCAGGCCACGAATGGTGTTCAATAGAATTTCGCGGGCTTCACCCACCTTTTCATATCGGGCGACCAGTACCGGTTGCTGGGCAAAGGCGATGATGGTCAGGTAATCGTTTTCGCCCATCTGCTCTACAAATTCCAGCGCGGCCGCACGCATCCCTTCCATCTTGCTCCCCGCCATACTGCCCGATACGTCCAACAGCATAACCAGATTCACCGGTTTGCGGGCCGCTTGCCACAGCGATTGCACCGCATAAACCGTTTCCACAGTAGGTGCGGCAAAAACCACCTTCGGCTCAGACAAATCCACCCCATTCACCCCATCCAACGGTGCGCCCACCGTAACAGCCTCATTGACCGGGCGCAGACCGGCGGCCAACGCCAGTTGTTGCGCTGGTTCACTCAACAGGTAATCCCGGAACAGTTCAGCCACTTCCTGGTCTACCTCACTGGCGGAGCTATTCAGGCAGGCAGGGAAATCGGCCATGAATGTGCCTTCAAATGGGTAGATGGGCACGATCTGGCTGTTACCGTACTGGATGACGGTGCTTTCATAGACAATAGCCGCACTCAGATAGCTCGTACCCCGCTCGCCCATCGTCTGCCCCAGCACCGCCGTCGCCGGGCTGAACGTCGCCACCGCACTCTCAAAGGCGGTCACAGACGCCTGCACCGAGGGTTGTTGGATGTCGTCGGTGCTGATGGCCTCGGTTTGGGATTCGGCGGCCTGGACTATCGCCAGCAGGGTGCTGGCTCCTGAAGCGGACAGGCCAGGATGGGTATGCCCCAGCCGCAGAGTTTCACCGTATTGCCCGCCACTGTAATATTCCCAGGCCACCGGGTCGGCGGCCAAGCCGCTGACATCCAACCAGCCCAACGACCGGTTAGGCCAGCCGAACAGTTCGGCCACCTCGCGCCACATGGCGATAACCAACGGGCTTTGCGCCGTGCTGACACAATCACTCTGGTAGTTATTCATGCCCTGGTCGGCCAGAATGCTTGTCCAGACGGCACTATCAGGCAACCAGAGAACGGGCAGTTCGGCTCCGCCGGTCATGTCGGCAATGGCTTGCCCCGGTTCGACGCTGTTGAGGGTGACAAAGGCGGTTTGTTCGTCGCCAACGGGATTTTGGGCGTTGTTGAACTGGGCGATGGCGTTTTCTAACCAGGGTTGCAGGCTGGTAGTGGCGACGATGGTAATCGCGGCCGCGTTCCTCGGCATCTCTACCGTTGTCTCATCTGTTTCGTTGGTCACATTATTGGAGCCGGTGCAAAGGCACGCGGCCGCGAATAACGACAAAAACGTGAGTAGATAAACCAGACCACGTGAAGTTTGTTTGTGCATGGTTATTCCCCTGAAGGGTTATGGGTAAACTAAAATAAAAAGATTTTCACCGCCAAGACGCAAAGGACGCAAAGGTTTACTCTGGGCTTCTTTTCTTCTTAGCGATCATGGCGTCTTAGCGGTTCGGCATGGTTCAGGTCAGCTTTACAAATTTGTAGGACGATTTGGTAAATCGTCTCGTGGGCGATTTACCAAATCGCCCTACAAAGTGTTAAGCACCGTTTGCCGACTTTTGAACCACGCCAGCGGTTCTATTTATTGACAAGACTTACCCATAACATTCCCTTGTTTACCGCCCTGCCGTAATCAGACGCATCTCCACATACCGGTCTTCTGCCTGGAGCGTGGCATCAGCCGTGCCCCGGTGATCTTCCGGTGGAAGCGTGGCCGTCACGATGAAGCGGGCCGGGTCCACCCCTTGCGACACGAGGTAATCTACGACTGATTGCGCCCGTGCTTCGGCAAACTCCAGAATTTCGGCTTCGGTATACGTTGCGCCCGTAAAGGGATCCACATCCGGCCAGGCGGACGAACCTTTCACTTCCAAAAACAGGCCGATACTTTGTTGGAGCGTGGGGATGACGCATTCATCCAATTGGCGACGGGCTTCCAGCGTCAGTTCGGTGGAGTTGGGCAGGAAGTCGAATTTGCGGCAGGGCAAAACCGCCAGGGTAATGGCGTCGGCGGTGTCTACATCCACACCGGAAAGGTCGAGTTGGGCCGAGATGGAGAAAGTGTCGTTGATCGGTTTACCGTTGGCTTGCAGGTTGGCCTGTTGCGCCGCCCGCTCCACAAAGCGGGTATCTACCAGATCGGCCGTGTTGTATTCAGGGATGGTCAGGCCAGAAACGGAGATGGCCCACACCCGTTTGGCGATCTCCAGCCGGTTGACGAGGGGGGTGGGATCGCGCATGACGAAGGCGTTGTCGCCCAGGTCGGCCTGGGCGACGTTGGTGAGCCAGGCCCGGAAGTCGTCGCCAGCAGATTCGGGATAGACGAAGGACCAGTCGTTATGACCCCAACTGGCAATCTGCGCGGCCGCAGAGTCAAACCCTTCTACCTGTGCCTTCAAGGTGGCAAACCAGGCATTGTGGAACGATTGCACCAGATCGGCCTCATTGGCCACCGATTGGCGTGAAGTCACGATCACGTCTACTACAATCCGCATCTGCGCCGAACTAAGAATAGGCTGACCCCCACTACTTTCGGCGTCAAAAATATCCGGCTCCCAGCCGGAAACCGCATCCGCCTGATTGGCGTTGAAAGCGGCCACCGCATCGGCTACGCTGTCTTGGGGAACCAGGGTCACGTCAAAACGGGGATTGAGCCGGGCAATGGAGAGGGAGTAGTAGAGGAAATATTCCCCCACACTGTTACGGGCAAAGGCGATCCGTTTGCCTGCCAGATCATTGATGGTAGTGACATCTCGCCCCCACAACTGGTCAGCACCCGCACTTTCATCCACGATGGCGGTGATGACGCCCGGACTGGTCAGGGCCACCGAGTCCAGCGTCGTCAGCAGGCAATCCCATTGCCCATTGTTCAGCAAGGCCGTGCGTTGTTCCTCGGAGACATCATAAGCCGGGTCTTCATCCAGGAAGAAGGGCACAATGCCCAGGTGGAAGCCATTAGCGACATCCTGACCGGCCATTTGCATCTGTTGCAGGGTGAAGTAACTGCCAAAGGCATCGGCCCCACAGATGTAGGTGGGCAAACCATCACTCAGATCGGCACCGGGTGCATAAACGGGTTCAGGTGAATCCAGTTGTTCACTGGTATCTCCGCCATTACTGGTTGTGCGGGTTGGGGTCGCTATGTCGCCGACCTCGGCGACAGGTGTTGCGGTGGCATCCTGATCACGGTTATTGATGAGAACAACCCCGGCGATGATGCAAATGACCACCACCGCCAGACCAACGATGCCGATAAAGATGAGTCGGGTGCGATCCATGTTGTTCATGTTCTTCTCCTGAAAGGTAGCGGGTCAGCGGGTTAGCATTTCAGCTTCTTAGCTGACAGGCTGACTATAGCTTTCAAGAAAAAGATTTTGGGTTTGTAGTAACCGCTTTAGCGGTCCCACGCTGGACGACTAAAGTCGTTACTACAAACTAACTCAAAATGATTTTCTGAACATCTATAGCTTCTTAGCTGACTAGCTGACTGGCTGACATGCTGAAATTTACGTTCTACCAGGCTATTGGTTGCGTCACGTAAGGGGATTGTAACGCAAAGTCAGGAGGTATGACATAAAAAAGCCTCTGGATGGGCCAGAGGCTTTTTTCTTGTAACAATACGACCCCTCACCCTCACCCTCTCCCACAGGGAGAGGGAACTTGCCCCCTCTCCCGTTGCGGGAGAGGGTTGGGGGTGAGGGTCCACACGCAACACGTTTCCTGCCTTACGCCCGCCGATAACCCAGGTTGAACATCACCTCATCTTCGGTCTGGCCGTGTACCAGTTCAAAGCGGTAGTTGCCCTGAGCATCTTTGTCAATGATGAGTTCCATCGCTTCGGGCAGGACACAATGTTTACTGCCGCGCACGCCGCCCAGCATCTCCTGGTACGCGCCAATGCTGAAAAAGCCAATGTACAAATCGTCCGTTTCGGTGGGCAGGTAGAGGGGAGATTCGCTCTTTTTGGGCGGATATACGTCGTCGCTGTCGCAGGTGATGCCACCCAATTGCACCCGCTGGAATGGTTTGTCCAGGTGGTTGAGGGGTAAGAGCATAAAATGTTCACCCAACGCCCAGCTATCGGGGAAGGATGACATGATGGAGCTGTCTATGATGTACCAGGGGGTGTCGGATTGGTTGTCTTTGGCGGTGATGATTTTGAACAGGTGTGCCCCGTGTTCGCTGGTGGTGTAGCGGCCAAATTCGCCCATGATGTCGGGGACGGGGACATGGTAGCGGCCGCAGACTTCTTGCGCCGTGGTGAGGAGTAAGCGGATAAAGGCCCGGTAATCGAAATTGAAATCCAGGGTCATACGCACGGGCATCCCGCCACCAAAATTGAAGATACGCAGGCTGGGGTGACGCTGTTTGAGCCGGGCGTATAGCTCCAGCCCTGGTTTGAGGTAGCTGAGGAACTCATCCGGGTTGGTGATCTGGCTCCCCACCATGTAGTGATAGAGGGAGAAAGTGAGGTTGGGCGCGGCCGCGAGGTAATCCGCCGCCTTCCACAAATCATCCAGGCATAGCCCAAAGCGAGAATTAGCCCCATTCATCTCCGCTTCCGTAGTGTTGTGCCCATAACTCTTCTGCCGTAACCCCACCTCAAACGGCTTCCCCGACGTCAACAACCAGCCAATCTCCGGCAAATCCTCAATCACTGGGATCACCTGCTCATGCTCCCCCTTCAGTTGCACGATCTTGGTGGCATAACTGGAACCTGGCCCCTTGAAGCCATTACAAATGACCATGCGATCAGGGGTCAGCAGGCCCCGTTGCATCATCAGCCGGGCGATGTCCACATCCACCCCGGACGACATCTCATGGTGCGCTCCGGCTTTGAGTGTAGTGCGGATGATCTCCTCGGCGGCGTTGGCTTTGGAGGCGTAGGTGTAATGGAATTGGCCTTCGTAACCCAGTTCGGCGATCACCTCGGCAAACATCTGTTGCATCTCATGGATGCGCCGGGTGATGAGCGGCAAGTAAACCAGTTCCAGCGGTGAAGGGATAGCCCCGCCAACGGGTGGGAATACCGGCCCTTCTACGGCACTCTCTTGGGCCAGGAACAGTTGGGCCAGGTCTACACCACCCAGGTGTAAATGTCCGCCGTGGTTGACCAGATAATCGGTAAAAGCATGGCCATCAGGAACAGGCTCTTCCTGCTCCCAGCCGATAATGGAATGGGTCATAAGGTTCTCCTGCGAAAATAATCACTGATTAAAAAAACACGGATGGGAAGGAACACGGATAGGAATGAAAAATGGTGGCGTTATTTTCATTCCTCTTAGTGTGCGTTCCGTCCATGGGGAACTCCTACGAAAATGTAGGGCGATTTGGCAAATCGCCCGGTGGACGATTTACAAAATCGTCCTACAAATTTTCATTCCTCTTGGTGTGCCGTAGGCTCATGGGGAACTCCTACGAAAAT
>JAGNBF010000019.1:58265-88055 GCA_018004935.1 Chloroflexota bacterium
CATGGGGAACTCCTACGAAAATGTAGGGCGATTTGGCAAATCGCCCGGTGGACGATTTACAAAATCGTCCTACAAATTTTCATTCCTCTTGGTGTGCCGTAGGCTCATGGGGAACTCCTACGAAAATAGTCACGGATAATGGGAACACGGATAGGAAGAAACACGGATGGGGATGAAATGTGAAAATAAGTTTGCGAGTAGGCGAGTAGCGAGTAGGCGAATAGGAACGACCACTCGCCACTCGTCGTTTTCATTCCTCTTGATGAGCGCCCTTTACCCCACGGCTTCGGTTTTACGGAGCCATTTGGTGTTTTTGGTGACTGTTGTTTTGCCGTCTTGGGATTGTTGGAGGGGTAGAACCACGCTGAAGACTGTCCCTTTATTAATCTGGCTATTAACCCAGACGCGGCCGCTATGTCGTTCAATGACTGATTTAACAATGGACAATCCTAAGCCTGTTCCTTCAAAGGTATCGGCGGCGTTGGGAGCACGGTAAAACTTTTCAAAGATGTGAGGCAACGCCTCGGCGGCAATACCGATGCCGGTATCTGAGATTTGTACGATCATCTGATCGTTTTGCTCACTAATTTGTAGACCAACGGATCCCCCTTCGGGGGTATATTTGACGGCATTGTTGATCAGGTTGGTAAAGGCCTGATGCAATCGTTTGCGATCACCGGCAATGAGTAGCGGCCGCGCCGCAAAGGCTTTATTCACCCGCAACTGTTTGTTGGCAATCTGCGGGCTAAAATCTTCAATAATTCCGGCCAGAATAGCCTGGGGATCACAATCTTCAATATCCAGAGCAATACCCGCTTCCAATCGTCCGACATCCAACAAATCAGAAATGAGGTTGGTGATATGGTCTACACTTTGTTTGACCCGCCCAACAAAGGTAGTCTGGTGTTGATTGAGTGGTCCTACCCGCTCTAGCAGTTCTACATAACCCAGAATAGCCGTCAGTGGGGAGCGCAAGTCATGGGAGACAATAGAGACAAACTCGCTTTTCAGCCGATCCAACTCTTTCAGTTGAGTAATGTCATGCAAAACAATAGAACGTCCTACTCCTTCGATAAGGGTTAAATTGGCCTGAAAAATGCGGTTATCGGCCAAATTCAGCTCGGTGGTTCGTTCCAGACCGTCTCCTACAGGTTGAAGCACAAAACTGAGGGCATCTTTGTCTTTGATGAGCTGGCGCACCGGGTGCCCCAGAAGTTGCCGACCGGGTAAGCGGAAAACAGTTTGGGCCGCCTGATTGGCCAGGATGAAGTTGGCGTGCTCATCTAGCACAATCACGGGATCACCGGTTTGGCCCAGAACGGTACTTAGTTTTAACCGTTCATCTTCGCTTTCGGCAAAGAGTTCGGCGTTACGAATGGCCGCGGCCGCGTAGTCGGCCAAAGCGGAAAGAACCCGTGTATCTCGGTTATTAAAGGGGATATCCCGGCGGCGGTTCACGACACTCAATACCCCAAATGGCTCATCCTGCGAAATTATCGGCACATAAACAACCGACTTGACCAGATAATTGGTAGTAATTTTTTGTTTGCGGTCTAGCTGATCCATCACCAGAGGTTGACGTGTTTTCAATACCTGCCCGGCCAGGCTATCATTCGTTTGGAGCCGCATCGCCCCAGAAGCAGAATCCACATTCTTAGAAGCCCGGACATAAAGTTCCTTCTTCTCTTGGTCTAACAACATGAGAAGACCTTCTTCGGCCCCAGAAACATAGACAGCCGCCTCCACAACCCGGCGCAAAACTTCCTCCAGGTTCAAAGAGGTCGTTACCGAACGCCCAATGGCATAAATGGTGTTCAGTTCTTGTAGACGTTGTTTTAATTCATTATTACTATTGGTTAACTCTTGAATGAGTTGATCCCTTTCTCGTTCCAGGCGGCTTTCGCGCAAAGCCCGATCAATGGCGGCAGTCATCTCTTCCACCATGAAGGGTTTGATGACATAATCCCGAATGCCTAAACGGAAGGCATCTACAGCGATTTGCTCGGAACCGTGCGCCGTCATTAAAATTGCAGGGATACGTAGGCCCAGTTCACTAAGGGCACCTAACATTTCCAGGCCAGTTTTATAAGGCATCTGGTTATCTACAATCATCAGGGCAGGGCGTTGTTTACGAGCCAACTCTAACCCTTCTCGGCCATTGGTCGCAATGAGGACATCGAAGCCTTTGGGTTTTAGAATATGTTCAATGAGAAAATCACGAATTCCTCGAGAATCGTCGGCAATAAGGACTGTTTCACGTTCTGACATTGGCTTTCTACTCGTGTGGTTAGCTATGCGGCCGCGGTAGTTAAAACTTGTATCTCCGCAGGTAATTATACTCTTTTCTCATTTGAACGGGACGGAACAGAATAACATAATGGTACGAATTATCTATGTGGTAGTGGCAATAATAGTTCCCTTATTGTTTCTAACCAGTTGTGGGCAAAATGAAACCCCCGTTGTCACGGAAGTGGTGATGATAGACGGGCAAGAGATTGTTGTCACCCGTGTAGCCCAGACAACGGTCGAAATTGCGGTGACCCCTCGGCCAGATGTCCCGGTCATCACCGATAACCGAGACCCCGTTGTTCTTAATGTAGCGATGATTGATACACGGGAAGCTTTCACCTTAGACCCTTATCTGGCCACCGATGATAACACGATTTTGTTGATTGATAATTTATTTGCCGGGCTTACCCATTTTAACGCCCAGGCGGGAATAGTGGAGCCAGAAATCGCTGGTAGCTGGCAGGTTAGCGCGGATGGGCTTACCTGGCGCTTTTATTTGAACCCGAATTTTTATTGGATGAATGGCCGGGTGGGTTCCGGCGATACAGTACAACCGGTGCGCCCGGTCGAAGCTGAGGATTTTGTGTTTGCCTGGCAACGCGCCTGCCAGAAAGAAACACCCATGCCTCAGGCGTTTCTCCTTTTTATTATTGTAGGCTGTCAGGACGTTTATGAATTGGATAACCCCACAGCCGCCGATCTGGTAGAGATTGGTGTGAGTGCGCCAGAACCGTTCGTTTTGCAGGTGGACCTGCAAGAGCCAGCCAATTATTTTCTGACCATGACGAGTATGGGGTATATGCGGCCGCTACCCCGCGAACAGGTACAAAATTTAGGGGCTGACTGGGCTTTACCGGAAAATATAATCACTAATGGCCCCTTCTTTTGGGGTGATAGCTCATTACCAGGAACACGCATCACCCTGACACGAAATCCTACCTGGCCTCTTCCCCAGTTGGGCAATGTAGATCAGTTAAACCTGTTTCAATTGGAGAACCGCACCGATGCCTTTGCTCTATGGGACGAGATGAGTCTGGACATCGCCCCCTTCGCCGGTACACTGACGGCCACAGAACGACAGGAGCTAGGTGACAGGCTGAAACATATTCCCCAGTATGAAGTTTTTTACCTGGGTTATAACCTTGACAGTCCCGTTTTCCGTGTCCCGGAGATGCGCCACGCTTTTGGGGCCGCCATTGATCGGCAACTTCTGTTAGAAGAGGTATATGGCGGGGTTGGTTTTCCCATGCGGCATCTGTCCCCCCCGGGGATTGTAGGGGGGCCACCGCTAGATGTGGTGGGTACGGGGTATAGTCCAGATTATGCCCGACGGCAATTTGCGGCCGGGGGGTTCCCCTCTTGCCGCACAATTACCCCGGTGACATTGATGACGACGACTTCGGATGAGGCGTTGCAACAGGCAGAGGCATTACGTGATATGTGGCGTCAGGAACTGGGCTGTGCTGATGAGCAGATTCAGATAGCGCAGGTGCAGTTTGGAACCTTGCTGGCTAATACGCGCCGGGATGCGGCCGCGTTTCGGCCAGATATGTGGATTTTAGGCTGGTCAGCTTATTACCCAGATGCGTACAACTGGCTCAATACCGTTCTCCATTGTGAGAATA
This sequence comes from Chloroflexota bacterium, assembly GCA_018004935.1. Classification (GTDB taxonomy): domain Bacteria; phylum Chloroflexota; class Anaerolineae; order Promineifilales; family Promineifilaceae; genus Trichofilum. The sequence goes on from JAGNBF010000019.1 coordinate 62,180, forward strand.
GTGAAAATCGGCCCGACCGGCCTTGCTCTACAGTAGATAACTTATTGCGTCAGGCCGCCACCACCACAGACCCGGCCGAGGCGGCCGAGCTATACCGGGAAGTGGAACGGCTCTTTTTTGCGGAAGAGGGGTTGGAACCGATAACGCCACTGTTTATGCAGGGGCGGTATGAGGTTGCTCATATCTGGGTACAATACACTCCGACCCTCATGGGGGGGCCACAGTTTGAAATGTATGAGGTAGATACGGAAATGCGTCTACTAGAACGGGGAGAATAAGGTCATGGAAAACACAGATTTCATCGCGGCCGCAAACCGGTTTGGCCTTAGCCCTACCCCCACCCATATCAGCCAGTTAGAACGCTACCTAGCCCTTTTGCTCATCTGGAACGAACAGTTAAACCTGACCGCCATTCGCGAACCAGAAGAAATATGGGTGCGCCATTTTTTAGATGCCCTCAGTTGTCATCTGGTTACCGGCAATCTGAGCGGTCTGCGTCTGGTTGATGTGGGTACTGGGGCTGGGTTTCCTGGCATCCCGCTAAAAATAGTCTTCCCCGATATGCATCTTACCCTGGTGGAAAGCGTCGCCAAAAAAACCCATTTTCTGCGCACTGTCATAGAAGATTTACATCTGTTAGGAGTTACTATTTTAACCGAACGGGCCGAAGTTTTGGGGCAACAGGCAGAACACCGGGAACAATATGACTGGGTGGTTGCCCGGGCGGTAGCCAGTCTGCCCATATTATTGGAGTATTTATTACCCCTTTGCCGGGTGAATGGGCATGTGTTAGCCCAAAAAGGGGAAAATGTGCAGGCCGAGTTAGAAGCTTCACGTTCAGCGTTGGTCGTTTTGGGGGGAGAAATACAGGATAGGCAAGAAGTATGGCTCCCGGCGCGGCCGCAGGCCCATTCCCTCGTCACCATCCACAAAACCCGCCCCACCCCATCCGCCTATCCCCGCCGCCCCGGCATCCCCAGCAAACGCCCTCTCAGCAACCTGCCCCAATAATCCTCAGAAGTTCAGTCAATTTGAGACGCTCACATAAACTTGCGACCCTCATCACTACTTCCGTAAACCACATCCTACCCCTTATTCTCACTCTCCCGCCGCAACACCGCCCGACCCAACCGTGCCTGATGCAACAATTGGGGAACCTTCTTCCCCCGAATCAACTGATCCCCCATAGAATCAAATTGTATCTGGTGCAACAAGTCCGAATTTTGCTCCATAATTGCCCGGTAAATACTATCCGTAATAATAATTTGCCCATCCGTTGCCATTTCCACCAGGCGGTGTGCCGTATTAACAGCTTCCCCCACCATCGCAAAATTCATGCGCGTCGTCGCTCCCACATTCCCCACAACCACTTCACCCTGGTCAATTCCTACCCCTAACCCCAATTCCGTACCCACACTGTGAAACCACTTTTGGCGCAAATGCTCAAAACGACGTTGCATCATCACGGCTGTCACAACCGCCCGGTACGAAGCATCTTTCTGGTCAAAAGGTACATTAAACCCCACCATAATTTCATCACCCACCAGGTCAAACACCGTACCCTCAAACTCATACACCAGATCCGTCATCTCCGTAAAAAACTCATTTAATAAAGGAATAGCACGATCTGGCTCCAATTCCACCAGCATAGGCGTAAAACCGCGCAAATCAGCAAAGAGAATGACCGCCCGCCGTCGTTGTCGTTGATCCAACAAACCCGGTTCCTTCGATAGGATATGATCTACCAGCCGCTCCGACATATACCGTTTGAAGGTGTTTTTAACCCGATCCTTTTCCTGGCGTTCCTGGACTAACTTCATCTCCTCGGCCAGACGACGCTCGGTCACATCTTGCATGACGGCCACATAACCTACCCCTTGAATGGGCGAAACGCTGGCATAGAGGATTTTGCTAAAACTTTTAAGTTCACCACTGACGGGGCCATCTACCGCCTGGGCAAATAAGGACTGAAGGGCCTGTAATTCCGGCACATTTTCCACAGATAAACCAATCACATAATCATGGCGTAACCGGAATAATTTAATTGCCGCGTCATTGAGGAGATTCAAACGCCATGACTCATCGGTGGTAATAATTGCATCTGATGTTTGTGAATAGATGGCCGCCAATTTATGCCTCTGTTCATTGATTTCACTGAACAGATAGGCATTTTCAATGGCAGTGGTCATTTGCGCCCCGATGGTTTCCAACAAAGAGAGATGTTCTGATTGAAAATAGTTCATCTGGGGATGGGTAAGAAACAAAACCCCTACCACCCGATCCACTTTGGAAAGGGACACACCAATCACCGAGCCCCTGGGTTCCATATCATCGCTAAGCCGCACCCAACGCGTATCCTGGCCAATATCTGGCACGATGAGACCACCCTTGCTTCGGGCTAACCACCCAGCCAGCCCTCGACTCATCACTTCTGGGTTTACCGGGTCTGTTACTTTTTCGGCAATGCCATCACGGGAGCGGATGCGCGAAATGACCCGGTTTTGTTCATCAATGAGAAAAATATTACCTGAGACTGCTCCCACGGCGGCTTGTGTCTGGGTGATGATTTCGATCATCATCTGATCAAGATCTAAGGGGCTGGTAATAGCGCGACTGACATCGTAGAGCCGTTGCAGGCGGTTGCGCTCTTCTTCCAATTTTTCGCGGGCGTTTTTCAAATTGATGAGGGAGCGTACACGGACCAACAGTTCGGCTCGATCATAGGGTCGGGAGAGAAACTCATCCGCGCCTGATTCGATGCCTTTGACACGATATTGCACATCACGCAGAGCCGTAACCATGATAATGGGAATGCCTTTGGTCGCGGCGTCCGCTTTGAGTTTCTGGCACACATCATACCCGCTAATGGTGGGCATCATAACATCCAGCAAAATGAGGGCGGGTTTTTGCTGGCGTGCCATATTTAACCCGATCAGGCCATCTTCGGCATGGAGCATCTCATATCCTTGTGTCTTGAGTTGGGAAGACAAGAGAAGACGGTTGTCTTCCCGATCATCAATGACAAGGATAGTTGTGGGAGAAGGTGAAACGTTGCCTGACATTGTTGCAAGTGAACGGGGCGGTCAAGGTGAAAGCGGCGAAGACGAAATGTACCTGAAAAGTTAGCTTGGTGTTAGGAATTTAAACGGCTACTTATTATAACGTCAAGAGTGGGCAATAGCGTAGGTTAAATAAGGCCTTTATCGGGCATTATCTGGTATGTTAGTACCACAATTTCCGATAATTAGTAATCGTCCGGTAACTACTTATAGCTTTTAAGAAAAAGATTTTGACTGTACGGGCAACCCTTGTGGTTGCCCCAGTGCAGGGCAGGCACAAGGCCAGCCCCTACTCAAAATCATTATCTTAAGGTCTATAGTAATCGTTCGCAATTAACTTAGCGATTTGCTGTGGCCGGTTTCCTGGCCGTGCCACTCCCAACGAACAAGTTATTTAGTTCTTATTCCGGTTCTTGGGAGATTCAGGGGGATGACATCAGATGGAGAGGTTGGCCTTGTGCCTGCCCCGGGTGGGGCAATCACAAGGGTTGCCCGTACCCCGCGAAACCCCAAAGAACCCTTATTCCTTTAGGAAAATGGCCCTGATAATTAATCAAATTGGGCCTGACCTTTTGCGATTGTAACAGTGATGGCACGATGTAAAAAGGTACTCTCGAACATGCTGAGATCTGTGGATGTCATGAGGGCTTGGGGGACAGTTTGAACAGTATGGAGAAGCAGGGCACGGCGACGGATGTCTAGTTCTGACATGACTTCATCGAGTAAAACAATGGGTGCATCACCGGTTTGTTCGGTAATCCATTGAACTTCGGCCAGTTTGAGGGCCAGCATGGCACTACGTTGTTGGCCACGGGAACCGAAGTGGCGTAGGTCGCGGCCGTTGACCCAGAATTTCCAGTCGTCACGGTGGGGGCCCAGGGTTGTGCGGCCGCGTTGAATATCCGTTTCGGTTGCGGCCGCGACACTGGCCTTAAACCGTTTCTCCACATCCTTCACCCCTAAGCTGTCCTCTAGCCAATTACCCATCTCCAGCAGAGAATCCGGACTTTCCTCATCATCCCCATTACTCATTTTACTGGCTTCGTTTTCCAGGTGGGGCAAATATCCCAGGCGTAACACTTCATTCTGTTCCGTTAGCTGTTCATAATGAATGCGTTGGGCATAAAGGGCCAAACCAGTCATAAAGTGCGCCCTCTGCCAGAAAATCTGGCTACCTAATTGTACGAGTTGCTCTGTATAGACGGGAAGCACGTCGCGGCCGCTACCCGTTTCCCCAATTTGCCGTAACAACACATTCCGTTGCTCCAACACTTTATTATATAACGACAAATGGCGGCAATAATGCCGATCCATCTGGCATAAAGCAATATCCAAATAACGCCGTCGCTCCGCTGGTGGGCCAGTAATAATCTGCATATCCTGCGGCAAGAACAATACCGCCCGCAAATTCCCCAACAAATCCATCAACCTCACCTTCCGCTGATCCACCAACGCCTCTCGCCGGAAAACACCTTGCTCCTTAATCAAACGCAACTCCACCTGATGCGAGCCATCGTCCGTCTGCATCTGTGCCACCAATCGCCCCACAATAATCGTTTCACCAGATTCATCCGCAATCCAATTAATGAGTTGACTATCCTGATCCGCCTGTGGTGAACGAGTAGTCGCCAGATAAAAGACCGCCTCCAGCAAATTCGTTTTACCTTGAGCATTAGCCCCATGGAAAAGGGTAACCCCGGGTTTTAAGGCCAATTCCAGGCGACCATAATTACGAAAATTCGTCAACGACAAATGGCTGATATACATACAAAATTCCCAAGCGCTTATTTACCATTTTCGCAGATAAAGCCCCTGAGGACAAAACCAGCGTATACACCAGATAGAGACTTTCCCCAGACACCGCGATTGCCCCCTTGTCAAGCAGTACGAGATCACTTCTTAGAAAAACGTCAGCCACCATAGTCCATTCAACTTACCACCAATGAAGGTCAAAATTTGCCCTGGCCTCCTTTCCCATGCTATCCTACTGTGAGTCTGCAACTTTCCAACAAGGAGTGCAACATGGCCGAAGCCAACAACCGCTCTATTTCCCCCATTCGTATCATTTTCTTGTTTCTCTTGGTAATTGTACTACCTCTGGCCCTGGGTCTTACCCTGGCTCCACGGGTCATCCCCAAGCCAAAGATCGCCATTGTCCGTCTTACCTATGAGATTGATAGCTTCACGGCGGATCTTTTCAAACAACAAATGGCTCATGTGCGTAACGATCCCGCCTATCAGGGCGTCGTCGTTATTATTAACAGTCCGGGCGGCACCGCCTCTGATAGCGAAGAGATGTTCATGGAAATGCTAAACACTCGTCGGCAAATGCCGGTAGTGGCTTCCATTGATTTTATTGCCGCCAGCGGGGCTTACTTCACTGCCGTAGGGGCCGATGAGATATACGCCAAATCCTCAGCCTTCGTGGGCAACATCGGCGTCATTGGCTTGCTCCCCAGCGGCGTTTTCATTGAAGATGACATTCTGACCACTGGCCCTTACAAATATTTCGGTTCCACCCGTGATGGCGAAGTACGAAGCATTGAAACGCTCAAGTTTGCCTTCCTCAATGCCGTACAAACAGGCCGAGGAGATCGCCTCACCGCTGATGCGGAATTCCTCTCTCGGGGCGAAGGGTTTGATGGCATTCGCGCCCAGGAATTGGGGCTGATTGATGGGATTGCTTCCACACAAGATGCCATTGACCGGGTAGCCTCGCTGGCTGGTGTGAAGGGTTATGAAGTCGTAGAGATATTCGACCTCATTTTTGATGAAGAAGATCTCTTCTTCTTTGCCTACCAACCTGCCCAGCAATTGGATATGGAAAGATTGTGGGCACAACCCACGGACCTGCCTCCAGGTTATTATTACCGTTATTTGAAGGTTAATAGCGTCCGTTAGAACTTTTCCCATTACGCCGCCCGGAGGATTTCTATGTCCCGAATTATCCGTTCTCTATCACTCTTGATTGTATTCCTGGTTCTTTTTCTGACCCCATTCATCGTGCGTTATCTGAGTCATCACCAGCTTTTGGGAGGCGAAGATCGCCCAGAACTCCCTATTTATGATCCGGCAGAAGCTGTTGAAGCAGTGCCCACAGCCTCTGCCAATCTGTTTGTAGATGAACCAACAACGAATGGCTCCGGTTTTGTTTTATTAGATGCCGCCCATGGCAATCGCATTGAAGACAAAGACATTCAATATCTGGATAGTCGCCTCTCATTACGGGGTTATCAGCTATTACGTCATGGGAATGGAGATCTCGCCACGGCTTTACGGGGTGTATCTGCTTATGTGATTATTGCCCCCCTGGATCGGTTTGACCGTGATGAAATTGCGGCGGTCACTGATTTTGTCAACCGTGGCGGACGTTTGCTTATGGTGGGAGATCCTACACGCTTTAATGTGATTTTGTCTGAGGATCCTTTTTCGTTTGATTACACCATTGAAAATGATGATATTGCCTTGAACAGTCTGGCCAATGAGTTTGACATCATTTTTGTGGGTGACTATCTTTACAACACGGTCAGAAATGAAGGCAATTTCCGCAACATTGTGATTGATGGTGCCGGTTTAGGGGAAAGTGATCTGACGCAGGAGTTAGATGGACTGGCCTTTTATGGTGCCCATTCCCTGACAGTCGGCAACGGCGGCCGCGTTCTGCTTATGGGTGATGATAATACCGCTTCTTCAGCCACAGATAGACCGGGAAATCTGGCTCTGGCCGTTCTTAGTGCGAATGAAAAGGTTTTGGCGCTGGGGGATATGGATTTTCTGGCCGCTCCCTATTACACCTCTCTGGATAACAGTGCTTTTGTGGCCCGCATTGCCGATTTTCTGGTCACTACTGAAGAGCGCCGTTTCGTTCTGCGTGATTTCCCCTTCTTTTATCAGGAAAATGTCGATCTGGTTTATGTAGGCGGTCCAGACTTGGGACCAGATGCGTTTGATGAAATCATTCTGTTACAAGATGCCTTTCAGAATGTGAACATTGATCTGACACTCGCGGCCGCAACCAACAATGATCATGATACCCTCTACCTCGGCCTCTACAACCAGGCCACCGACCTGGCGGATGTTCTGAGTGAGGCCGGAATCACGCTCACAATTGACCCGGCCATCACACCCACAGAAGACGAAGAAGCAGAAGCCACCCCCGCGGCCGCGGATGATAATAACGACACCATTCGCCAAATCCAATCGGCTCTGGGCAACATTCAGATGCCCGGCACCGCCCTCATCCTCCTCCACGAAAACGGCGACCAAAAACAACTCTTTGTCCTCGCCGCCAGCAAAGAAGGGCTAGAAAACACCATAGACCGCCTGCTCAACCTCATGCCTCTAGACGCTGACTACAGCCTGGCCGATTGCCTGGTTCAAGATAATCTCGCCCTTTGCCCCTCAGGCGTCACCGATGAAGCAGTAGAAGCCGAACTCGAAACCGGCGGAGTCGGTGAGCCAATCGAAATAAATGGAAATGAGGATAACGGCGATAATGGCGAAATAGACGAACTTGGTGCTGTACGCCAGGGGGCTATCAGCCTGGATGAAACAGTAGACGGCAGTTTAAACAGCGACGAAAGTCATTCCTGGGTTTTCAACCAAGGCCCAGCCATTATTGATATCACCCTTGAAGGCTCCGAACTTGATGGAGTCCTTGAACTCTACGACAGCAATTACGAACTCCTCGAACATATGGACAGTACCTTCTCTGGTGAAGCAGAAGTTTTGAACGCCATAGAAATTGCCGATGACGACAATTACTACATCCTGGTTAAAGACTACTTTGGTGATCCCTCAGATTACACTCTTACCATAGAAACATCATCCAGTTCACCTGATGGGGGATCTACCGAAGCCTCTATCTTCATTTTTGAAGATGATGATGGCACTCCCCTGGCCGGTGGTATCAGCAGTGCAAGCACCCTGGCCGATATACTCGGAGTTCGATACGAAATCACTGTTTGGACAACCAGTATAGATGGCCCCTTGAGCGAAGAGATATTAGCCGACTACAATCTCATCATCTGGGATTCTGGGGATTACCGAACGGAAGACGCCGCCCTGGACGAGGATGCCCTCCTCGTGCTAAACCATGTCTTTGATAATGCGGCATCCTTGATAATCTTCGGCACCACTCCAGCTTTGTTAGATTTTGAAACCGGGGAACTCATTTCCCTTTCAGATCTGGAAGTGGTGGGTGAAGAACCCATTCTCATGGATAACATTCCTCTAGGCGAAATTTACACTCTGGATCAAACCTATGATGTCTTAAACTTACCCACCGATGACATTGATCCAGACACAGACCTGGTTCTATTTGCCGCCGGGCCAGATAGCTCAACTACCGCTTTTGTCGGTGCCGCCACAACCCAGGATACGAATATCTTCTTCCTATTGGCCCCTTATATCTCGTTACCGCTGGATCTTCAAGCCGTATTACTCACCAATGTCGTTACCTGGATGGGTTTCTAATACATCAGGGCCGAAGTCTCTAGCAGGTTTAGAAACCAGGTTTTTCTCCTGTAAAACGTTCTGAATTCGATGTAAAAACCTGGTTTCTATTTTCGCCAAGTTGAACGCCAATCCGTGGATTTCCAAAGAGCCATTATTCTAGAGGCGCGTACCCATGCAACCAACTGTTCTATTAATAGATGATGATGTCGCCCTCACCAAAACCCTGGAATCACTCCTCTCGCGCCACCAGTACAAACCAGTCGTTGCCCATACCGCCGAAGATGGTGTGCGACTGGCCCTGACCGCTAATCCCAACCTGATTTTGTTGGATGTAATGATTCCCTCTATGGGGGGATGGGAAGCCTGTCGGCGTATCCGCGAAAAATTGGATACACCTATTATTTTCCTCACCGCATTGGGAAGTACCCCTGATATAGTGCAAGGGTTAGAACTTGGGGCAGATGATTATTTGGTAAAACCATTTGAGCCAGAAGAATTCCTGGCCCGCCTCAAAGCCCATCTCCGTCGCTTCCGCCCTGCGATAACACCTTTACAAGTCCTTTCTTTTCGTGACGGAACATTGGTTATAGATATTTTGGCGCGGCAGGTAAAAGTACGCACTGTTGAGGTAGAGTTAACCCCCCGAGAATTTGATCTCCTTTTGGTTTTAGCGCAAAACGCTAACCGTGTCCTGACAACAACCGAACTGATTACAACGGCCTGGGGCATCAATTACGGGGATTCGGCCGAGAATCTGAAGCCTTATATCCACTATTTACGGCGTAAAATTGAGATTGATCCGACCCAACCTTTGTGGATTAAAACGGTGCGTGGTGTGGGTTACCGTTTTGAAGATTAAGCAAAGGGTGTGTTTCAAATGAGCTGAATAATGAGTCTTTGGGAATTCGGGGGGGGTGACAGCAGATGTACGGGCTGGCCGTGTGCCTGCCCCGTGTGGGGCAACCACACGCCCCATGAAACCCCAAAGAACTTATTTTCTTCCTCTCAACCGAAATGAAACACCCCCTTAAGCAAATCGCTAAGTTCCACAGTATCCACAAAAATGACACGTTCCCGTTCTCAAAATCCGGGTTTGAGAACACAAACTTTTGGGCTACAATACAGGCCATTACCTTTTGTTGCATTGTTGGTTAGCATGTCCCAACCTGACATCATTTTTTTGGTCTTAGACACCCAACGTGCGGATAAGTTAGGGTGTTATGGACACAAACGATCTGTCACCCCAAACCTTGACCGCTTCGCCGCAGAAGCGGTTCTTTTTGTTCAGGGTGTTGCCCCGGCGCAATGGACTATTCCCAGTCATGCTTCGATGTTTACTGGGCTATACCCGACGGCTCATCAGGTGACGCAATCAAACGAGGCACTCGGCCCAGAGCGGCCGCATCTGGCAGAGTTGCTACATGATGCTGGCTATGAGACAGTCGCTTTTTGCAATAATCCTCTTGTTGGTATTCTCAACAACGGCTTTAAACGGGGTTTTCAAACGTTTTTTAATTACGGGGGCGCCTTTCCCAGCACACCAGCCGAGTCATCCAGCCTGCCGTGGCCGTTGAGTGGGCTTGCGGCCGCGTACACTCAATTCTTACGCCGTATCTCCTACCCTATTCAAAATTTCTTCGCCCACTCGGAACTGGCCTTCAGTCTCTCCATTAATGCCTGGATGACCCCCCTTTGGTCGCGCCTGGCCAACTTTAAAGGCCAGAATGAACGTTCCGTGCAAGATATTATTCATTTTCTACAAAAACGAGAGCACGAAAAACCAACGCGGCCGCTCTTTCTTTTTATCAACCTCATGGAAACTCATCTGCCCTTCTGGCCCCCCCGCCGGATACTGGATCAGGTTGCCCCTTATCTAAATCGGGACAACGCCGCCAAAGCTACCATGCAGGCCTGGAATCGCGAAGCCTACCGCTGGCAAGCACCTCTGCCAGAACCTCTCCCAGAGCTGGATAAACAGGTTTTAGAAGATTTATATGATGCGGAAGTAGCTTACCAGGATCAATATCTGGGCAGTTTATTTGCTCTACTACGCCAGCGCACAAATCAGGGAAACACGTTAACCGTCGTAGTAGGCGATCACGGGGATGGTATGGGCGAACATGGGTACATGGGCCATGCCTTCGTTGCCTACCAGGAACTTGTTCATGTGCCGCTGATGTTACATTGGCCAACTAAACTGGCCCCTAACCGACTCAATGAACCCGTGAGTACGCGCCGGGTATATCATACGATGGTAGACGCGGCCGCGGCCCTGCCGGAATCACATCCCCACCTGGAAACAAATGAAGTAAAAGGGCTGACTTTACTCGAGACAATACGCGGCCGCGATCCTGAACAATCTGCCGCTTACACAGAAATTTACCCCCCCCTCAACTTCGTTAAAGCCATTGAACACCGCCAGCCCGAACTCCTGGAACCATTCGGCTGTTATAAAGTACGCCGCGCCCTGGTGAAAAACCAATACAAACTCATTCAGATAGACAACGCGGCCGCGGAACTGTACGATCTAGAAACCGACCCTGACGAACAAACAAACCTGCTAGCCACCTTACCCGACGTTGTGCATGAACTCAACGAACACCTCAACCGAACGCGCCGCCTGGTTGAACGACAACGGGAAGGGTTTACCAACGGCGCGGCCGCAGATAGCCAGATAGATGATCATTTACTCCGACGCCTGCGCGGCCTGGGCTACCTGGAATAATCAGTCACCAGCTATCACCTAACATTTCGTCACCCCAATATTCTACCCAACGAAGTGCTAACCTGTGATAACTGAGTCTAAAACGAGGAAAAGAAGCAAACCATGTTCGATTTTCTAAACACAGATCCCATCGCCTTCACTATCCCCATCGGTGCAGGTTTGGACATTTATTGGTATGGCATCATCGTTACCATTGGCATAGGCCTGGGTATCTGGTGGGCTGGCCGCGAGATCGAAAAGCGTGGCGAAAATGTGGATGACCTGTATAACGGTGCCCTCATTGTCGTCATCGCTGGTTTCATCTTCGCTCGTTTCTGGTATGTCTTTCAAGATGCTATCTTAGATGGTAATAGTGTTAACTACCCCACATTTCTCTCCGTCATTAACATCCGTAATGGGGGAGTCAACATTTTAGGCGGGTTTGTCGGTGCCTTCATCGTTGGCGTTATCTGGTTGTACCGCAAAAAACTCAAACCATGGCCCTTCATGGATGCCGCTGGTCCAGCTTTACTCATCGCTCAGGCCATTGGTCGTTGGGGCAACCTCATCAACCAAGAACTCTATGGCCCCCCCACTGGCTCTGACAGTTGGGGCTTACTCATTGATGCCCCCAACCGTATTGCCCCCTACAACGATCTCGCAACCTACCCAGCCGAAACTCGCTTCCACCCCACCTTCTTCTATGAATCTATGTGGCTCCTGGTGGGATTCATTGTGCTGAGTGTATTAAATAATCGTAATCGAGATAAGTGGCGTCAGGGCACTCTATTCGGTTTGTTCTTGATTTGGTGGGGAGTAGGGCGCACCTGGATCGAATTTTTCCGCCCCGACCAGCCCGGGTTTGAAGGGAGCACCATCACCTTTTCTATGATTTTTGCCGTTGCCATTGCTTTGGCTGGCATAATCTGGCTTCTCCACCTGTATGAGAAGATCACGCTACCCGGTGTGCGTCGCCGCCGTAGTCGCCTGGATCGGATTCGCGCCCGTAATCGCCAGATCAATTAAGCTCGTTGACGGAAAATTTGCCGCACGATATTTCCGGTAAGGCGATTGGGCAGATCGCCCTACAAACCAGAGTGGCTCTGGTTCGTCCAGTTTAGGGGAGTGGGTCATGAGTGATATCAACTGGGAAGAGAAATATGGCCGGTTGGCCTTGACGTTTGATGACGTCTTGTTAGAGCCAGGCTATTCGGAAGTGCTTCCAGCTAATGTGGATCTACGCACACGGCTGGCTGGTCCGCTCAACTTGAATATCCCCTTGCTCTCTGCGGCCATGGATACCGTTACAGAAGCGCCTATGGGCATTGCTCTGGCCCGACTGGGGGGTCTGGGCATTTTGCATCGCAATATCTCCCCGGAAGCCCAGATGGAAGAGGTGGATAAGGTAAAACGCTCTGAAGCAGGGATGATTGTGGATCCCATTACCCTGCGGCCGCAAGCCACCCTGGCCGAAGCCGAAGGGCTGATGAGTCGTTACCGTATTTCCGGTGTACCCATTACCGATGCAGATGGTCGGTTGGTTGGGATTCTCACAAATCGAGATACCCGGTTTGTGAAACCCGGGGCACAACCTATCAGCGATTTCATGACCAGCCATCATCTCATCACAGCACCCGTAGGCACCACTCTGGAGCAAGCAAAAGAGATTTTGCACCGCCACCGCATTGAAAAATTGCCGCTGGTAGATGATGAAGGCCGTCTGAAAGGGTTAATCACTGTTAAAGACATTATGAAACGGATTGATTACCCCCAGGCAGTCGCTGATGGTCGCGGCCGCTTACTGTGCGCGGCCGCGATTGGTGTAGGTGAAACCGGTCTTGCCCGCCTGGAAAAACTGGTACAGGCCGAAGTGGATGTTGTCGCTATAGATACGGCGCATGGCCATACCGCTTCAGTTTTAGCCACCATCACAGAAACAAAGCGTCGTTACCCCCATCTGGTGATCCTGGCCGGAAATGCCGCCACCGCGGCCGGGGCACGGGACCTCATTCATGCTGGGGCAGATGGGGTAAAAGTGGGTATTGGTGCGGGTTCCATTTGTACTACCCGCATCATCTCAGGAGCCGGTGTGCCCCAAATTACCGCCATCACCGAATGTGCTGTGGAATGTCATCGCCAGGGCGTAACCTGTATTGCTGATGGTGGTGTTAAATATAGTGGGGATATTGTAAAAGCTCTGGCCGCAGGAGCTGATTCGGTCATGCTGGGGTCCTTACTGGCCGGGCTGGAAGAAAGCCCTGGCGAAATCATTTTGTATGAGGGCAAACGGTACAAAGCGTACCGGGGGATGGGTAGCTTAGGCGCTATGCAAGGACATGGAGCTGACCGCTATGGTACGGGGCAGGCCAGTGAAAAAACAGGCCGCGGCCGCGAACGCGACAAACTCGTGCCTGAAGGTATCGAAGGTCAGGTTCCTTATAAAGGTAAATTAGATGATGTTGTCTACCAACTTATGGGTGGCTTACGGGCCGGTATGGGCTATGTCGGGGCCGCGAATCTGGCCGAACTCCATAACAAAGCCCGTTTTAACCGCATTACCAATGCCGGACTCATCGAAAGCCATCCGCATAGTATCCTGATCACAAAAGAAGCACCCAATTATCAGGTGCCACGCTAATAGTACAAAAAATCTTAACTCTGAAACCTTGTGGAATGGAAGGATAAAGGAGTATGAACACGAAGATTAACCTCACAAACGAACAACTATCACAAAATGATGAAATCCTGGCTCGCATTGAGGCGGAAAAAGAACGTCTTCTCGAAGAAACACGTGCCTTACAGCAACAGTGGCGCCAGGAAGAACGGCGTAAACGAGCGTTGGAACGCCAACAGAAAAAGAAGCAAGCCTGAACAATCTACGTTTAGTTTGTACTACGGTGCAGTGCGTGTTGCCTTCACTACATTAAAACGCACTATCCCAGGTAACACGCCCCTGTGTCTTTTTCCCACGATACCTACATCTCTCCTCTCACCTGGCGCTATGGCAGTCAGTCCATGCGCCACCTCTGGTCAGAAGTTCATAAACGACAGCTTATGCGCCGCATTTGGGTCGCTCTGGCCACCGCCCAACACCAGGCCGGTTTAGTAACGGCCGCACAATTGGCAGATCTGCAAAGCCAGATGAACAACATTGACATCAACCGTGCCCTGGAAATTGAACGGGAAACACGCCATGATGTGATGGCCGAAATTCGCACCTTTGCCGAACAATGCCCGGTGGGCGGGGGAATTATCCACTGGGGAGCTACCAGTGCTGATATTACCGACAATGTAGATGCTCTCCGCCTACGTGACGCGGCCGCGCTTCTACTTACCCGTTTGCGTCACCTGCTGTTGGCCCTGGCCGACCACATCGAGGCCACCGCTCACCTGCCGGTGATGGCCCATACCCACATCCAACCCGCCGAGCCGACCACTCTGGGCTATCGCTTTGCCGTGTATACCCAGGATCTGTGGGACGATTATCAGGCGCTCCATCATTTGCACCACACATTACGGGGCAAAGGGTTCAAAGGGGCAGTGGGAACACAGGCCAGTTACCAGGAAATCGTAGCCGGAACCACCACCACCGCGGCCGCGTTAGAAGCCTCAGCCCTGGCCGTTTTAGCCCTTCCCGCCTTTCCCATCGCCACCCAAACCTACACCCGGCAACAAGATTTACGCATACAACAGGTGTTGGCCGGGTTGGCCGCCTCTCTCCACAAATTTGCCCTGGATTTCCGCATCTTACAATCGCCCGCCTTTGGCGAATGGGCCGAACCGTTTGGTCAAAAACAGGTTGGTTCATCCGCTATGCCCTTCAAACGTAACCCGGTCAACAGCGAAAATATTTGCTCCCTGGCCCGCTTTGTGGCCGGACTGGTGCAACCAGCCTGGGACAATGCCAGCCAGGCTATCCTGGAACGGAGCCTGGATGATTCGGCAAACCGGCGACTCTTCCAACCAGAAGCTTTTCTGGTAATGGATGAAATGCTAGAACGAGCGCTACGTCTGGTACAAGAAATGGGGATAGACGAACAGGCCATTGCCCGGAATCTGAACCTCTATGGGCCGTTTGCGGCCACCGAACGGGTGCTGATGGCGCTGGTAGCGGCGGGGGCCAGCCGTCAGGATGGACACGAGTGGCTACGCGAAAATAGTTTACGCGCATGGCAGGCGGTACAGAATGGCGCGGCCGCAAATCCTCTCACTACGTATCTGCTTGAAGATACGCGCCTGCTCACTTACCTCCCTCCTCAACAGATACAAACCCTCATGCACGCGGAAGAGCATGTAGGCACAGCCCCCACGCGTGCCCTGGCGCTGGCCCAATTAGTGCGCCAGACATTAGGCTGATAACCAGAAATGCGGCCGCGACAGAATAACTTGTCGAAACCAACCGCCTTCGACAGGCTCAGGCTATGTTTCCCCTAAAATATTGGAAATTTATGGGTAGTGGGTTGATTCGCCTATCCCTCTATGATTCCCGCCGGGAAGAGAGAAAAACCAGAAGTGCCGGTTTTCGAGCGTGCCGATGCGCTCGAAAACCGGCACTTTAGATAGGGCGATTGGATACCCGGAGTTCCCCCACCCCCAACCCCGCCCCCAGGGGCGGGGAGTTTTTTAAGGCGGGCAAAATCGGGGGCCGAAGCCCCGATTTTGCCCGCCGAGTGGGTTCTCCTTTGCGGTTGGTGCTGTGCCTTCAGCATCAAAGCCCGCTGAAGCCCCGATTTTGCCCGCCGAGTGGGTTCTCCCTTCCCGAAATCGGAAATCGTGAGGGGGGTAGGTTCATTTTGGTGAGTATGCAATCGCCCTGGCACTTTAGAAAGTTCCCCACCCCAGGGGCGGAGTTAGGGGTGGGGAAAACCCTGTTACCGGACTGTTTTTTTAACCGACAAGGAAGCGGGTTAGGGGTGTTGGTTTATCCCATTCCCCAATTGCGAAGGCAACATCTGTTCCACCAACAAACGCTTAAACAGGGTAGTTTTGTCACCCTGGCTGGCCTGCTCGATCAGTTGGTATCCCTGTGTATAGGTAAAGCCATAGGAACGGAAAAGAGGGTTGCTCATAAAACGGAAACTTTGCCGGGCGCGACGCTCGTTCACCAAAGCATAGGTTTGGAGATAATCCAGGGTTTGGGCTTCGTTGAGTTGGCCGGTGTGATACAAAATGGCGGCATTGTTGGTAACAGTCCGCAGATGTTTGCCCGCTTCAGTCTTACGACTTAATTCGGCGGCGGTAACTCCCTGGATACCGGCGGCCGGTAATACCATTAAAGCAATATATTCGTAAGCTGTATCGCCGGGGAAAATAATTTCTTGGGCGGTAGTGGCGATGCCTTCGGCAATGACAGCGGCTGGAGAATGAAGCAAGAAGCTGGCACACTCCGCATATCCTTTGTCATGAAGGAGATGTTTTTCTTTGAGTTGATGTTCCGTATGATGACCAGGATAACCTTCATGGGCCATGGTGTTCAACAGGCCCAGGGCGGATGTGGGCAAATCCGTATTAAATTCCACCAGAGAACGACCATTGCCCAGGTACCAATTGTAAGCGCCCCAGGGCTGATCTTTGGTCAGGCGGAGTTCAATGGCTTCCCCTTCGACCAGCGTGACAAAATGGCGGGTGCGGCCGCGGGCCTCTTCTAGTGTCATCTCCAGTAAAGGTAAGGCTTTTTCTGTGGCAATTTCAAACCGTTTCCGGTCCTCATTGAGCCGTTCGACCAATGAGCCGCTACCAGGTAAGACAGTGTCTAATGCCGCATGGGCCTGCGTGAAAACAGCCTCATCGGTTAGTTGGGGGTTGATGTCATAAATGCGGCGCACTTCTTCTAAATAGTCGAAGGTTTGGCCGTTAAGCATAAGCAGGGTGCATTCGATGGCACGAAATTGGGCAGTGAGATATGCCTGACGAGCCGGGTCATCAGCCGGTATCGTGTCGCGTAACTGAGCCAGGTCGTCAAGCAGGGCAGAGGCGGGTTTTTTTGCGGCCGCGTTTACCTCCGCCTTCAACTCATCTGGGCCTAGATAAGCATCAATATAACCGTCTATATGTTTATCTATTTCGAGGGTCAGGCGCAAATAAGCCTGGCCAAATGGATCAATGAGCATGGGAGTCTCCTGTAAAAATAGCCACTAATTAAAGAAACACGAATAGGCACGAACACGGATGAGGATGAAAATGGTGGCGTCATTTTCATTCAACTTGGTGAGCGACTCGCTCATGGGGAACTCCTGATAAAGCGTATGGCGCACAGCCTCAAATCTGCTGGCGTTGTAGGAAGAGGAAAACAATGCCCACGATGACCAGGATGCCGATACCCAAGAAAGTGCCTAGATCATCGGGTAGGGCAGAATCGGCAGTGAGGGGTTCAGGAATGGGGGTAGAGGTCGCGGCCGCAACTGGCAGGAGTGTTTCCGGGGGTGTTGTCACATCAATCAGGGGTTGTGTGGCGAAGGGGGTGGGTGATGCGGCCGCAGGCGCGGCCGCGACCGCCACCATCTCTGGAGTGGCGGTAGCCGGGGGTTGGCGAATAAATAATTCCTGACCAATACGCAAAACCGTCTCCGCCGTCAACTGATTCCAGACCGTTAACTGATCCAACCCGATATTATAAATAGCCGCCAGCGACCAAAGGCTATCCCCCGCCTCAACAACGTGCGTCAACTGTGGTGTGGGTGTAGGGGGGGGAGCCTGCCCCTCAGCCAGTCTGATTGTCAATTCTTGCCCTGGTTGTAAGACGGCATCCCCACTCAAGCCGTTGAACCAGAGCAAATCAGTCAGTTCTACCTGATACACATTGGCAATGTACCAGAGTGTTTGTCCCTCACGCACGATATGAGTTGTAGGTGGTGTAGGCGTAGGCGGTGGAGCCTGCCCTTCTCCCAACCGAATAATCACCTCGTCGCCGGGGTTGACCATTGAATCTTCGCTCAAACCGTTATAAAGCAGAATATCTTGCAAAGGCACTTCATAATGGGCGGCTAATGTCCATAATGCCTGCCCCTGTTGCACCACATGCACGATGGAACCATCTTCGGCCGGGGTAGCGGCCACAAAGGGGGCCACCTGGAGTGGTTGGGGTTGATTATTCGCGGCCGCGGGCGCGGCCGCGGAGGGGGGTGCATCAGAGGGACGGCCCACTACCAGGGTGTAAAAATTCTGATCAAACCCACTTGAATAACCGGCTCCCACCTCCGTATAGCGGGTAGAAACCAGGGCCGCATAATGCACCGCACTATTTTGCCACCAGATCAACCCTTTCTGCGGTGTCAGATTCGTCCCCCCGACAATATTCTCCGACACCCA
The DNA here is from genome assembly GCA_018004935.1 of Chloroflexota bacterium. Taxonomy (GTDB): domain Bacteria; phylum Chloroflexota; class Anaerolineae; order Promineifilales; family Promineifilaceae; genus Trichofilum. Next base: position 80,708 of record JAGNBF010000019.1, read on the forward strand.
GCCCACATACCCGGCAGACTCGGCCCGACTTTGGGGGCTGGAGCCATTGTAACCAGTGTGGCTGTAGATGCCCGTCGCCGCCATATAGTCCGCTTGTTGCTGGGCGGCAATCATAAGAGAACCGTTAATTTGTAGGGCTGGTAACCCATTGGCCGCCCGAAAATCATTGACCAACTGGATCACTTCATAAGCAGGGGATTGAGCCGTAACGGGGGGAGCCGATTGGTTGCTCACGAGTGCCAGAAGCAGTAAGAACAAACCAACCACTATTATGCGTCGTATCATAAAGGGTAAATATAGCAAGAACCCGGCAAAATGCGAAAGGGAAAGGTGATTAGCAAAAACGATACACCTTCGCGGCCGCTGACCACTCGTTCCAGGGATATTTTTCTCGTATAATGCCCATCATAACGTTGTATCTATACTTACCACGGTCATAAAGTGACATTTTGTTAGCGGCAATAGATTGGTAGGTTTGGACTGAAGACCCATCCCCCTTCGATCCCAGAGGGAAGGGGGGAAACCCAACGGCGCGGTTTGGCGAGCGGACGCTCGCCAAACCGCGCCGAAAATAGTTCCCCGCCCCTGGGGGCGGGGTTAGGGGTGGGGGTGGCTTTGGATAAACCCAACACGACGATAAAGTGAGACGGCGACAGGGCGAAAAAATGTCAGATTATGCCCTTTGACAGTATATACAGGGGGGGCACGGCTCTGCCTGAGCTTGTCGAAAGCAGGGCCGGGTTTCGGCAAGCTCAGCCCTCGAGGATGTGTATAGTTACATAACATTTACCTAAAAAGGGGTGTTTTACCACAAACGCTATTTGCAAAGGAATTCGTATGAAACGCACACTTTTTCATGAAGAACATGATATGTTTCGCCAGGCATTTCGGCGGTTTGTAGAAAAAGAGATAGCCCCCTACCATGCCCAATGGGAAAAAGAGGGTATCGTGCCCCGTGAAGCCTGGCTTAAAGCGGGGTCGCAAGGTTTTTTGGGGTTGGATGTGCCGGAATTGTATGGTGGTGGGGGGGTAAAAGATTTTCGCTACAACACCATCATCACAGAAGAACTGATCCGGGTAGGGGCAAGTGGCGCATCTTTTAGCCTACACAATGATGTCATTGTGCCCTACCTGACCACATATGGAAATGATGAACAAAAAGCGCGTTGGCTCCCTCTGGTTAGTTCTGGGGAGGCGATTACGGCGATTGCTATGACGGAGCCAAACACAGGTAGTGATCTGGCTTCGGTACGCACAACAGCCATTCGGCAGGGGGATTATTACCTGCTGAATGGGCAGAAAACGTTTATTTCTAATGGGATACTGGCCGATTTGGTGGTGGTAGTAGCCAAAACGGATCCCCAGCAACGGCACAGTGGGGTTACGTTGTTGGTAGTAGAACGAGGGATGGAAGGGTTTAAACGCGGCCGCAAACTAGAAAAAATCGGTATGCACGCACAAGACACGGCGGAACTGTTCTTTGAGGATGTAGCGGTTCCCGTGACCAACCGCCTGGGCGAAGAGGGTATGGGCTTTGTTTACCTGATGCAACAACTGGCTCAGGAACGGCTGAGTATTGCAGTGATCGCGGCCGCGGCCTGTGAGGTCGCCCTGGAACACACCATTAAATATTGTCGGGAACGCACCGCCTTTGGCAAACCCATCGGTCAATTCCAAAATTCCCGGTTCAAACTGGCCGAAATGAAGACTGAGGCGCAAATCGCCCGCGTTTTTGTAGATCGTTGTATCGAAGAGCTAAACAACGAACAACTCACCGCCGAAACGGCCGCCATGGCTAAATGGTGGGTCACAGAACTGCAACAAAAGATCATTACCCAATGTTTGCAACTCCATGGCGGGTATGGTTACATGATGGAATATCCCATCGCCAAGATGTTTATTGATTCCCGCGTGCAAACCATCTATGGCGGCACCAATGAGATCATGAAGGAAATTATTGGCCGGGCAATGGGGTTTTAGCCCTTCATAGATATTTTCTCCATAAAGGTAACTGTTCAGGTAAGCGTTCAGTTCCCTGAGAAAAAGAGCCTTCCGAAGGTTTCCGCAAAGGCGCTGACCAGTGGTACAAACCTTCAGAAGGCTGAACGGTTACACTGTTCAGTCATGAAGTTGAACTTTTCTCTGGTAACTGACCCTCACCCCCAGCCCCTCTCCCGTTCGGGAAAGAGGAGTTGGTTCCCTCTCCCTGGGGAGAGGGTTAGGGTGAGGGGTTCTATTGTTACAACTTTTGGAAGGCTGAACAGTTACCAATAAAGTGGGGTGAAGTTAGTTTCGACAGGCTCAACCAACTTCACCCCACTTTATTGAAAAGATACAATCACACAGTTAAAAAGGACGTTCTATGACAACGAACATCTCTATGCCTTATCCAGAAGTAAATAGCCGCTGGCGTTTTGATTGGGTATTACCGGTGTTGTTTCGTCCCCGCAAGGCGTTTGCCGAGATCGCGGCCGCAACCACTAGCGTCAGTTTTACCCCCATTTTTCTCCTGGTGCTTTCCGCCCTGGTCCGCACCCTGGTGATGGGGTCTATCAAAGAAGCCGCGGCCACGAGTGGGCAAATTCAGCTCCCCCCTGGTTTTGAATATTTTACACCCGAACAGCAGGCCCAGTTTTACCAGGCCGCTTCAGCCACCAGTGGCCCTGTATTCGTTTACCTGCTTCCGGCGATCATGGTCATCATCGGCGTGTTATTGGGGTGGCTCATTCTAAGCGGGTTATTACACCTGGTACTAACCATGTTTGGCGGCCGCGGCTCTAGCCAGCAAGCCCTTAATATCATCGCCTGGAGTTTACTCCCCTTTGTCTTGCGGGATGTTGTCCGCATCATTGCCATGTGGACCAGCAACCAGCTTATCGGCAATCCTGGCCTCTCGGGATTTGCGCCCACCGAAGAGGGGATGTTGAATCTTTACCTGGCGGGGCTTTTACGCAACATAGATTTGTATCTGCTCTGGTTCATCTGGCTTACCGGCGTGGGGCTAAGCCAGAGTAGTCAACTTCGCTCTGGTAAAACCTGGTTTGCCGTCCTTTTAACCCTCATTATCATCCAACTCATCCGCGCTGTACCACCTCTCATCGCCGCTCAATTCAGCGATCTGACGGTTATTCGACCCTTCTTCTAACAATGGCACTCATCGAAACCCGCAATCTGCATAAAACCTTCCTCATGGGCCGGGAACGGGTTCATGCGCTGGCAGGGGTAGACCTGTCCATTGAAACAAGGAACTTTTGCACCATTATGGGGCCATCTGGCTCCGGCAAAAGCACCTTGCTTTACCTGCTAGGTGGATTAGACCGGCCTACTTCGGGAGAAATTGAGGTGGCCGGACAAACCATTCAACAGTTGGACGAAAACGCCCTGGCCCATTACCGGCAACGCACAGTAGGGTTTATTTTTCAATCGTTTAACCTGATACCCAGCCTGACCGCCTGGGAAAATGTTGCTTTCCCCATGCGTTTTGCCCGTGTACCTCGTCGCCAACGGCTGATCAAGGCGTATGAATTATTGTCTCGAGTGGGTCTGGCCGACCGGATTCATCATCGGCCCACGGAGCTTTCTGGGGGGCAACAACAACGGGTAGCCGTGGCGCGTTCATTGGTAAACGATCCACAGCTCATTCTGGCAGACGAACCGACGGGTAATCTGGACTCATCTAGTGGCAATAGCATTATGGAATTGCTGGCGGAGTTACACCAAAGCGGCCGCACCGTTCTTGTGGTAACTCATGATCCACGTATGGTGGCTTATGCCACCCAAACTGTATATATGCTCGATGGTCAGATCGTGTCAGAAACAGCGTATAAAGCGGCCACGGAAACAACTACACATGTTACGCCTGGCCCCAATACCAGATAGGAATGTTATGAAACCGTTTTTCTTATACCGAACATTGTGGGGCTTTTTAGCCTTGTTGGTTTTGTCAGGACTGTTTGTAACCAGTGGGGGTAGCCACGCGGCCGCGTTGCCTGATGATACCCGTGCCCCCACCCTCACGGAAGTCCAGCCCAACACGATCACTGGCGGTATTCCCACCGAATTGGTGATCACGGGTAATGGCTTTGTCACCGGAGCCGTTGTTATTTTGGATGGTTATGGTGCCCTGACCACCGTCTTTGTCAGTGCCAATGTCCTACGCGCCACCGTCTCCTCGGATGTCCCCGCCGCCGTTTATGATCTGACAGTGGTCAACCCAGATGCCACATCCGCCACTCTGCCAGGAGCGTTGACTGTGTTAAACCACCCTGGCCCCACCAACACCCCCCTGGCCACAGGTACACCGGCACCCACGACTTTTGTGCGGCCACTGCTCACCGTACAATCCTATGGGGCCAGTTCAAGCGAAATTGTACCTGGGGAAAACCTGGACTTTGAAATGACGCTAATCAATAGTGGCCAGATCGCCGCCACAAATGTTATTGTCTCTTTTGAAACTGGCGATTTTACTCCCCGTACTACCGGGGGGGTGGTAGCCATTGGGGCTTTGAATCCCAGTGAGACGAATCGTTTCTGGCAACCATTGGCCGCCAGCCGGAGCCTTGCCGGAAATAGTATAGCCACGCTACCGGTCAAGGTAACTTATACGGATGTGTATGGCACGGCTTACAGTGAAACATTCCGGCTAACTTTTCCCGTGAAACGTCAGGCAACGGGCGCGGCCGCAACGGCCACCCCCACGCCCACCGCCACAGCAACCCCCACCGCGACAATGACGCCCACACCCACGCCAAAATTGCGGCCGCAACTCCTTGTCAGTAGTTACGAAACCAACCTTACAGAACTGGCACCCGGCAAAACCTTTACCCTGACCCTCAACCTGCAAAATATGGGCAGTGCCGATGCCCGCAACATCACCATGATTTTAGGGGGTGGGTCTAGCAGTACCGCCGGTGACGGCACGGGCACAGGGACAAGTAACCCGGGGGGCACTTCAGGGAGTGGGGGTGATTTCACCAATTTCGCCCCGGTCGGCTCGTCGAATGTACAATTTTTGGGTAGCCTCGCCATGGGTCAGGGTTTACAGGCCAGCCAGGCCCTCATTGTAAATGCCACGACAAAACCCGGGGCATACCCCATCAAGGTATCGTTTGTGTATAACGATGCAACCAACGCCAGCTATGTGGATGATCAGGTGATCACATTATTAGTCGTATCGCGGCCGCAGGTTGACATCAACTTCTACATCGAACCCGGCCCCTTCTTTGCCGGACAACCGGGTGCTCTGCCCCTGCAACTGGTCAACACCGGGGCCAATTCACGCGTCTTTGGCACCTTCAGCGTAAGCGCCAGCGGTGCCCAATTCTTCAACAACACAATCTTCGTGGGATCATTGGAGCCGGGCGGCTTCTTCCCTCTAGATGCCCAAATCACCCCTGATCAACCAGGAACATTAGACCTGCTGATCAGCGTGAGCTACACCGATGACTTTAACCAGGCACAAACCATCTCGAAGACATTGCCCATCGAAGTCCAGGAAGGGTTCATTGATCCCGGTTTCCCTGGTGAAGGGGGCATACCGGGCGAAGGGGGTATTCCCGGTGAAGGCGGTATTCCTGATGGAACGAACGTTGATGATGGCTCCGGCACGACAACAGGCGAAGAAACTTTTTGGGATAAAATCGTGCGCTTCATCAAAGGGCTTTTAGGGTTAGATAGTGGCATCCCTGACCCGGCTCTCGATGGGGGTTTGCCCACCGATGGCGGCTTCGTTCCCGAAGGGGAATTCATTCCTGAAGGGGGATTTGAAGGAGAAACTGTACCCCTGCCCTGATGATAGCCCCAGGGACTTTCTTGCCCCTCCGGGGAATTTTCTGCACACCAGAATAAACCTGGTGCATCTTTAACGAGGGGGCTGTGATAAACCCGACTGCTTTTCGGAAACCTGTCAGATCTGTAAATCCAGCAACATGATACAGTCCGGTTCAATGGCTGACCGGATGAGGGGATAGCGTTATGAGTGTTTGGGATCTTCTTAGTTTGATCATCGAAAATCTCTCCCGACGCAAAGCACGGGTGGCACTCACGGCTATCGGTGTGGTTATTGGCACGGCGGCGGTCGTCTTGCTGGTCTCATTAGGGATCGGCCTACAGCAAAATGCCGAACAGCAATTGGGAGGCATCGGCGACCTGACCAAAATCACCGTCTGGCCCATGTATGATTTCGGCGATGGAGGAGGTGGTCCGGTAGCCATCAATCAGGAACCGCAGATTACCCCCCTTACCAATCAGACAATAGCAGACATTCAGGCCATTCCTGGTGTTGGGGTCGTCATTCCTCAGGATCCCTTCCAAATGGGAGCCATTCTCAATGTAGGGCAGTTGGAAGGGTATAGTCAGCTACTGGGCGTGGGTGTAGATAATCTGGCTGAACTGGGTGTAACGGCCCGTGAAGGAACGATGGAACTAGTTCCGGGTACGGTAATCGTGGGGGCAAATGTCTACCAGAGTTTCTACAATCCGCGGCCGCGGCCCGGCCAAAACTCATCCGAACCCGTAAACCTGATGGGGGAAACCCTCAAAATTACCCTGATTAAATGGGCCACTGATGGCACCGAAACCCGCAAAACCGTACGTGTGAAAATCGTCGGGGTCATCAATGAAATGCGTGATGAGCCAGACTGGTCCATCTATATGCCCCTCAGCGACATGGAATCTTATCTGACCTGGGCCAATGGCAAACGGCCTAACCGGGACAAAGATGGTTACGCCACCCTCATTGTCCGGGTGAATGATGTGGAAGATGTACTGGAAGTCACTCAAACCATCACCGACCTGGGGTACCAGGCTTATACCCCCCAATCCTTTGTCCAGGGGATTACCGGTTTTTACACCGTTTTACAAGTCGTTTTTGGGGGTGTGGGGGCCATTGCTTTGTTAGTAGCGGCTATTGGTATCGCCAACACCATGGCTATGGCCATTCTAGAGCGTACCCGTGAAATTGGTTTGATGAAAGCCGTGGGGGCTACCAACCGGCACGTATTGAGTGTCTTTCTGGGGGAAGCCGCCGGAATTGGCTTTATTGGCGGCGTCGGTGGGGTAACAATTGGGTGGGCTTTGGGGCAGGTTGTTAATGTGTTAGCCTTAGCCTACTTTGCCGGACAATCAGTCGAGACCGGCGCACCGCCACCCACTGTGGCTGTCTCTACACCTGGTTGGCTACCCCTCTTTTCCATCATATTCGCCACCCTCATCGGCCTCATCTCGGGCCTGTACCCGGCTCTCAGCGCCGCCACGTTAGAACCGGTAAAGGCGCTAAAATACGAATAGCGGGCTTTTCCCCCACCCCTAACCCCGCCCCCAGGGGCGGGGAATTTTTTGGGCGCGGTTT
>JAGNBF010000200.1 GCA_018004935.1 Chloroflexota bacterium
ATGAAATCGGTCAGGGGAGTCTCCGCCTGCGCGATGTGTAAACCACCGAATAAACGAATCTGCAATTCGGTCATGATGTTATGAGTTTCGAGTTCCAACTAAGCCATGACCACGTAGGGTTTTAGAATTTCCAGATGTCATGGGCGATAAAACGCTGAAAATCGTTTATTTCACCGTTTAACCGGGGATCAGACAACATTTCTGGACGAGGGTCAACGTAATAAACGCCATTCATTCGACTCAAGGCCAGGGAATAACCCAAGAAGTGATTGGTTTTGAACGTCGAATTAATGCCAAAAAGGCTATTCACTCTTTGAGCACGTTGAACATCATGCAGAAAAATTGCCACCATTTTTACTTCCCGGCCAAGCAATTGTGTGAGTAAATATTTGTCCAGAAAGATTTTATCTAACCTGTCCTTGCTGGTGGTTTTAACGGATCCGGCATGGTTCAGGTCAACTTTACAAATTTGTAGGACGATTTGGTAAATCGTCTCGTGGGCGATTTACCAAATCGCCCTACAAGGTGTTAAGCACCGTTTGCCGACTTTTGAACCACGCCACGGATCCTATCACCTCATCAGGGTGAATCAATGCGCTTTCTGTTGTCATGATCACGCCACTGCGCGAAAACACCAGGTCTAGTTCATACGACATGTTATAGTTTGGCGAACCTGGAATTGGGACTGAGATTGTCTTTGCTTCGCAGGTGAAACCGATTTCTTTGATCATGAGTTTGATCAAATTTTCAAAAAGTTGACCTATTCTTTTTCTGGCCTGATTGGGGTTAGGGAAAGAGTCGCCAATACTACCGATGCTTTGTTGCGCTGTATAAACCACCTGGTTTATCTCATTTGTTGCCAGGTATTTGTGTAAGGCAAGTCTACTTTGAGTGACTTCACCATGTTTTCTTAAGTCCACCAGGGCCAACAAAAACCGTTCAAACGCGTGACGAAAATCATCCGGTACTTCAATAAATAAGTTTGAGTTGAGTGGACGTGTTATTTTGTGATTGTGTACCTCACCATACTGGAAAAAAACATAACGATGATCATTGGGAGCAATGATTCGCGTTGGTTTTATTTCATGGAGCAGGTTCAGAAAGGCATACGAAATGTTGAAATAATCTTCAAGTTGCCCAAAAGCTAACACATCTTGAACCGCAACCTGCAAGTCAAATAATGTTGTCAAAGGTGTCATCGAATTGATTTTCTCCGGGTAGCGTTGTTTAGATCGTATTCAATCCATTTTTCAATGGGCCAATCTTTTACCAATTCGATGCGTTTGACTGCCCACTGTGTGTATTCCTGAGATAAATCACAGCCCAACCAGTGTCGTTTTAACTGCTCGGCAACGACAGCCGTCGTACCAGACCCTAAAAAGGGATCAAGGACAATATCACCTGGGTTAGATGATGCCAAAACCAGTTTGCGAAAAAGTTCTTCTGGTTTTTGCGTGGGATGGGGCGTTGTTTCGTGCATACCATTGCACGTTGTAGGAATTTCGATGACATCGCGGGGTTTGGCCCCATTGGGATGCGGTTGCCAGATGTGACTTTTGCCTTTACCGTATTGGCTGGTCTCCGCCTGGGGGTGTTCAGGATATTTCATGGTGTGGTTGCCGTAAGGAATGCGTATTTCATCTGTGTTAAAGGTGAACTCCTTGCTCTTTCGCAAATGCAAAATACTTTCGTGGGAGCGTCCCCAATCTGAGCGAAGATTGGCTTTGTTTTTATAATGCCAGACTAGCCAGCGGCAACCGGCAAAAAATTGTAAAGCGGGGAGTTTTATATCCGCCAGAATTTCTGAAAAGCCACAGACATACAATGTGCCGGTGGGTTTTAGGACGCGAGCGGCCTGCTCTATCCATCGTAATGACCATTCTACATAAGCCGTTTGGGATTCAAACGTATCCCACTCTGCTTTGCTGATGTTATAAGGGGGATCGGCAATAATAAGATCAACCGATTCACTGGCAAGAGATGACAACCAGATAACAGAATCACCGACGAAAAACGAACCGTTAGGATGTTGATAATACAGGTTTGGTTTTGAGGAATGATGGTTGCCCCTATCGGCAGGCACAATCCGTCCTTTGAGTAATTGTTCCTCAGCAAAAAGAGCCAGTTGTGTATCGGTGTGATAGTTGTGTGCTGGTTCTTTTAACAGTTGTTGTAAGATTTCGGAGTTGTGGTTAGCGTCTGTCATCAATTGGTCACAGCCCTCATTTGTGTGGGGTGAATGATCTAAATTGTACAGGATCGGGTGCGGATTCCAATCCGGTTTGGATTGTTACTCATTCAACCTGGCGGTGAGGATTTTCTCTAACTCGGCGGCGATGGAGCGCATACTGGCGGGGCGTTGTTCGCGGCCGCGGGTCAACAACCGTTGCAATAGTTCGGCCAGGGGTGGGGGGATGTCCGGGCATTCCTGGGCCAGGTCGGGCAGGGGGTCGTGCAGGATGGCGGTGAGGGTGGCGGCGAAGTGGGGGCGGGTGAAGGGGTTGCGGCCGCACAACATCTCCACCAGCATCACCCCAAACGACCAGACATCCGTCCGGGTGTCCAATGGTTCACCCCGGCAGGCTTCGGGACTCATGTAAGCCGCCGTGCCCATCGTCGCTCCCTGGGTTGTCAGGCCGCCCATCTGCTCCCCCAGCCGGGCAATACCGAAATCGGTCAGGCGGGGGGTGCCATCGGCGGCCAAAAGCACATTGGCCGGTTTGAGGTCGCGGTGGATGATGCGTAAATGGTGGGTGCGGGCCAGGGCGTCGGCCAGTTCCAGCCCAATTTCCAGCACCCGCGCCAGGGGCAGGCGTGGGGAACGGTCTAACCAATCACGAAGCGAGCCGCCCGGAACGTATTCCATGACAATCAGCAGTTGATCCCCCTCTTCGACGGTATCAATCAGGCGGACGATGTTGGGATGATCCAACTGGCGGAGTACCTCGGCTTCCCGTTGGAAGCGGAGAACGATGTCGGAGCCGGGGGTGATGAGGTGGGGTAGGAGCCGTTTGATGGCGACGGTTTCACCGGTTTGGGTGTCGCGGCCGCGATACAACTCCCCCATACCCCCTCGCGCCAGGAACAACTCGGCCACATAGCGGCTGGCATTGGGCGGGATGGCGGGGGGTGGGGTCGGTTTGACCCAGGTAGTGGGGGATGGTTCAGCGGGTGACAGAAGCTGTTTGACGATCTGCCGGGTGAGCGTCTGGTTGGGGGTGGGCAGAGCGGCCAGTTGGTCGGGGGAGAGTTGGGCAGATAGGGTGTGCAGGAATTGCTCCGCGGCCGCACGCGTTTCGCCGGTGGCTCCCTCTTGCTGGCTGACAAACTGGGCCACGCGCAAGGCCACCCCCGTTTGCCCCTGCCGATAACGCAATTCGGCCAGATGGGTCAGGGCGCGTAAGGCGATATTGGTACTGTTGGTCGTGAGGGCATCATCCAGAGCTTCCTGAAAAGCGGCTTCTGCTTCCTCAAGGTGATGGGCACTCAGGGCGGCCTGGCCTAACTCCACCAGCCGTTGCACCAGGTAAAGCCGGTTGCCTACCCGCCGCAACATCTCCACCCCTTCGCGCAAATAATCTAACGCCTGCTCATGGTGCTTACGTTCGCTGGCGATATTGGCTAAAACGGCCAGATCGTTGGCGATGTGGGCGGTGTGATCCATCTGCCGGTGGTGAATGAGGGCTTGCTGGGCATAAGTTTCCGCCTGGTCGTACTGTTTTTCCTGATAGGCGGTCATCGAAAGGTTAATCAGGGCGTTGGCGATGAGTTCGGGGCTTTCCAGCTTTTGCGCCAGGACAAGGGATGCCTGTGAACATTCTTTGGCGGCCGCACTGTTGCCCAGGGCTAACCAGGCCTCACCCAGATTGCCTTGAGCGACAGTTTCGCCCCAGAGGGAACCAGCCTCGTGGTAGGCGGTAGCGGCCGCCTGCCAGTGGGCAACGACCTGCTGAAAATCCCCCAGACCGAACGCGGCCGCGCCCGCATAAATCAGCGCATGACCATAAGCCACATGGGGCCGGAACGGTTCAATCAACTGCTGTGAGGTCTGGCTGTGGGCCAGGGCGGTCGCATATTCCCCCATCCGGAAATGGAAGGCACTGGCCAGGCCATACGCCCGCCCCAACGCCAGCGCATCAGCCTGGTTGGCCGGGGCAAAGGCCGGGCGCAAAGCCTGGATCAGCCGTTCCGCCAACGCCAATCCCTCCTGATACACCCCCTGAAAATCAAAAATCTGCATGAAACAGTCGGCCATCTGGTTGATCAGCCTGGTGTCCCGTTGCTCAATGGCGTACTCCCAGACCTGGCGCAGGTTTTCCATCTCTGGTTGTACCCGTTTGAGGGCGAGGTCGGCGCGGCCGCCAAAGATGAGCGGCTCCTGGGCCTGAACAAAGTCGCTAAAGTAGTGGGCATGGTTGTGCCGCACCTCGGCGGCCAGGGTGGGGTCTTCGGCCAGTTTGTCACTGGCAAATTGTAACAGCAGGGGGTGGCGGATGTACCTATTATCACTGTTGCGCCGCAGTAATGATTTGTCTACCAGCCCCACCAGGGTGTTGAGGTTGAGGTGGGCGATTGCCTGGGCCGCCTCATAGGTGAACCCGCCGCGAAAACAGGCCAACCGGCAGTAGGCTTCCTGTTCGGCGGGGGAAAGCAGTTGCCAGGAGTAGTCGAACACGGCGCGTAGACTGCGGTGGCGGACGGGAATGTCGCGCAGGTTGGTGGCGAGAAAATCGGTGGCGCGTTCAATTTCGGCCACGATGTCGGTCAGGGAGAGGGTGCGTATCCAGGTGATCGCCAGTTCCAGGGCCAGCGGTAGCCCATCCACGAGTTGGCAGAGGCGGATGGCGGCCTGTTCTTGCTGTTCCAGGCTGAAATCGGGCTGTAATTGTCTGGCCCGCTCGACTAAAAGCTGGATGGCGGGGAAGTCGGTGGGGCGCGGCCGCGGCAGGGGGGTGGTTCCGGTGACGGGGGTAGCCGGGGGATAGGGCAGGCCGCCCATTTCCAGCAGGGTTTCGGCTTGCAGGTTGAGCCGTTCCCGCGAGGTGACAAGGAGCCGGATGTCGCGGCTGTGGCTCAGGATGTTGCTGATGAGGTCGAGGCCGCCCTGGTTGAGGAGATGTTCCACGTTATCGAGGATGAGGAGCATTTCTTTGCTGTGGAGATGGTGTTGGAGTTGCTGAAGAGGCGCGGCCGCGCCGCTGAATGTCACGCCTAGGGCATTGGCAATGGCGGTAATGGCATCTTCAATCCGGCTGACCGGGACGAGGGAGACAAACCAGACACCATCGGCGAATTCGTTGAGAAGCAGGCGGGCGGCTTCTTGGGCCAGCCGGGTTTTGCCGACACCACCTGGCCCCATCAGGGTCAGCAGGCGGGCATTGGGTTTGAGCAAGAGGGTGGGTATCTGGTCGAGTTCGTAGGTGCGCCCCAGGAATGAGGTGGGCAGGTGGGGCAGGTTGTGGCGGGGGGTATCGCCACTGGTTTTGAGCCGTTCGGCCAGGCGGCGGGTGGTGGCGGATGGCTCCAGCCCTAGCTCTTCGTCGAGCAGGCGGCGGCAGGTTTCGTACTGTTGGAGCGCGGCCGCGCGTTGCCCATTGCGGGCCAGAGCGGTGATCAGTTGCCGGTGGGCCTCTTCGCGCCAGGGGTCGAGGGCCAGCAGGCGGTTGGCGGTGAGGATGGCCTGGGGGTGGTGCCGCTGTTGCAGATGCCAATCGGTGAGTAGGTGCAAGGCGTTCAGGGCCAGTTCGCGCCAGTGGGTACGCTGGGCGATGAGCCAATCTTCAAATTGGGGGGCGTCCCGCAACCAGACATCGGCCAGAAAATCGCCCTGGTAGAGGGCGACGGCCTGTTCGAGATGGTGGGCCTGGGCGATGGGGGAGAGGGTAGGGTCTGCGGCCGCGAGCCGGGCAAATTGTTCTACATCCAGCGTGTAAGGCTGGCTGGTGTCGAAGGCGACGGTCTCGCGGCTGACGAGCAGGTAGGGGTCAACGAATTTTCGCAGGTTGGAGAGGGCCTGGCGCAGATTATTTTTGGCGTCGCTGTCGGGCAGGTCGCCCCAGAAGAAAGTGGCGAGGGTATGGCGGGGATGCGGCCGCGGATTGACCGCCAGGTAAGCCAGCAAGGCGGGCACTTTGTTGGAGATGAAACGGGTCAGGGGAGTACCGGTCTGAGTGATGTGTAACCCGCCGAATAACCGAATCTGTAAATCGTCCATCGTCCAATTCCCAATAAACGATCTCTAAATGATGGTGCTTTATCTTTGTGGTAACGGCTCCGGCACACAGAGAATGCAGTGGAAAAGCGAGAGTTTAGAGCGAGAGCGAGAGGACTTTCTCCCCTCTAGCTCTAGCTCTCCCCTCTAGCTCTAGCAAGAATAACACAAGCCCCTGGTGGTGACGAATGGATTTCCCGGCAAAAACCCCCCGACATGAGGCGTTTATTTTGCGAATGTGGCAAGAGGGACGCGGCCGCGAAGAGGATCAACCCATCTGGCGGCTCAGTCTGGAAAACCCGCACACCTCGGAGCGGATGGGGTTTAAGGATTTGGAAGCGCTGGTGGCTTTTTTGGAGCAGTGGATGGGGGAAAGTGAGCAGTGAGCAGTGAACATTTTGTCTGTGTCATATTTATCGAGGAAACATCATGCAAATCGTACTACTTTTAGCGGCCGCGTTAAGTTACAGCATTGGCGGCTATTACATGAAACTAGCGGAAGGGTTAAGCAAAGGGTGGCCCAGCCTGGTGGTATTGGTCTTATTTTGTCTGGGTGCCAGCTTACAAATGTTTGCCATGCGCCAGAGCGAAATGACGGTGAGTTATATGATGGTGTTGGGTTTTGAAGCGATTACGGCGGTGGCAATTGGTTCTCTTTTTCTCAACGAAGGGTTCACCCTACCCCGGCTGTTGGGGGTGTTGATTGTGACTGTCGGTGTGGCTGTTTTGCGAGCCTGATTCATAGGCGGCTCGCGGCCGCGACTGCCCCGTTGAAAGACCGGCGCTGTTGACTATTTAC
>JAGNBF010000201.1 GCA_018004935.1 Chloroflexota bacterium
CCCGCGGCCCCAATCCCCCCCACTCAACTCCCCGTTCACCCACCAGGCTGCCGCGGCCGCGCCTACCCCCTTTACACAGCACCCCCCCTGTTTCCCCACCCCTACACCTGCAACCAGAAACGCATATGTCCTCTTCTACCCCTCTAAACCACGCCCCCGACCAGCAAACGCAAGCCGTTTTCATGGGGGCACAGTGGGGCATTGGGGGAGAAAAACAGAGATGGCAGTAAACAAAAACCGCCGTGAGGTACTTTCTTGATCGCAGGGTCACAGGTTGAGGGTGCGGCCGCATCGCCCCCCACTTCCGCCTACCAAACCACTCACACCCACCCCTCCCCTTCGTAGATCATCCCTTCTCCCCCATAAAACCCCCGCAATTCCGTTCCGCCCCAATGACTTCTTGGGCCGCAACCAGGGCACTGATGGTGAAAATACCGAGAGAAGCGGGACAATCAATCAGGATAACGGCATATTGATCACGAATTTGATCCAGGGCATCAGCTAAACGAAACATACCTAAGGGAGTCGAACTGAGTTCGGTCTCTAAACGAGCCAGTTCCGCATGGGAGGGTAAGATATGCACATTGCTAGCCGGATAACCGATGACTTCGGGAAGCTCAGCCATATAGATAGCATTTTGGACCTGTGTTTCTTGTTTTAGCACTTCAACAACAGTCTTATAATCAGGTTGGCGTGGACCGGCCGCGGCCGCGACGCCCAGAAAAATAGTTGTCAGGCTGGCCTGGGGATCGAGGTCAATCACCAACACCTTATCCGGGCCAACCTTTCGCGCCCAACCAGCCGCAATGTTGATCACGCTGGTCGTTTTACTACCCCTCCCTTCTGATTGGTCACGGTTAAAATTCGGGTCATGATGTTGTTCTCCTCATTCAGGCGATATATTCCACTCGAAGGCCAGATAATTCAATGATCTGGCGCGCCTCTAACCATTACCCCTGCGCAGCTAAATCGCGGGCCTGCTGATATACGTCATTTTCTTTATCCGTCAGCCCACTTCCCCCACTGGAAACAAAGCCACTCTGCTGAATCAAGGAGAACCGGCCACCATTAGGCGTGGAGACCAGATAGCCTTCACCGGGCGACATCCTATTTACAGACAAGCCGGAACAGCTTATGTACCATCCAACATGATGAACATTTATGTCGTCCGGGGACGACATCAAAAGGGCGGTGCAGACAAATCTCGGTTCTGCGCGGCCGCAGAGTAGCCTTACTCCATGCGGTCTTTTGATACATGTAGGATACCGTAGTTTTTGAGAAAAACCTCTCCTTCAAAACGGCCCTTATCCCACAATTTTTGAGACGTTTGTACCGCAATTTTTGAGAATTTCCTACCGCTATACCGTAGTTTTTGAGAACATCCTACAACGATCATTTTTTCTGTACCATAATTTTTGAGAAAAACCTACCTGGTACGCCATCCCACAGTTCTTGAGAAAAACCTACTAGTCATTTCAGGACCCGCTACATAAGCAGGTCTTGTTGTTTTCTGGGACAACATTCGTTCTGGCATGGGGATGAAAAAGTGGCATAAACTCGCTCCAGTAACCGGAGTGCAGGTTTTACCTGCTTTGGTTTTTAACCCCAATTGCCCAAAAGGAGAATCAACTATGCCTGTCAGAACGGTCTCTAACCGAGGGCGACGGAATGTTATTGGCTACTTTCCCTCGCTAAAGATGCACCGCATGGTGCAATTCGAATCTACACTGGAACGCGACCTCATTTACCTGCTGGACTTTGAGCCACAAGTAGCCGAATTTGAGGAACAGCCGCTCAAGATCACCTACCCACATGATGGAAAGACCTTGACCTATACACCGGACTTTCAGATGGTGTCTACCCGCGGCCGCACTGTGCTGTTGGAGTGCAAGCCACGTTGCTTTGTCAGCAGTGACGAAAACCAACGCAAGTTCAGGGCGGCCCAAACCTGGTGTGTTGAGCGTGGTTGGCACTTCCAGGTCGTCACCGAGGAACAATTACGCACCGGTTATCGGGTGCAGAATGTCAAACTGCTGACCCAACATGCTCGTTACGAGGTGAGAGTTCAGGTCAAGGGGACAATTTTGGCTTGCCTGGCCAACGCCAACCAACCGTTGACGATAGGGGATGTGATGCTGGTCGTCAACCCAGACGAGCCAACTAGCGTTATCGTGCCCATCCTGAATATGGCTTATCGCCATGAATTGTTTTTGCCGCTCAACAAAGCACCGCTCAGTCCCCAATCACCTATCCATCTATATGGTCCTCTTGAGGAAGGAGAAAGAGATGAGTACCGCACGCTTTTCAACGGGTAGAGAATTCACCTGGCAAGGCATCCTTTACGTTGTCAAACGGCTTTTACCCGGCCAGCAATTGCATATCGAAAACCTGACCACAGGTGAGGTGCGCTTAGTCACTTTTCAAGAATTGGTCGAAGCGCTCCTGGCCAGACAGCTAACATTTTTGTCTGACGGCAAACCGTTCAACGGACCGAAAAGCGGCTATATAGACCTCTCAGACTGCCCAGAACATCTGCGGGACGTGGCGACCTACCGCCTGGCGGTGATTAAACCATTGCTCGTTTTTGGTCATACCAAAATTGGCCCAGAGCGTGTATTGGCTCGTATTCAGGAAGTAAGGGCAGCGCAAGCTAATGGGAAAATGCCCCAATTGTCACTCAGCTCTACCTCAATCTATCGTTGGTTGCAGGCTTACATCCGTAGCGGCCATGATGTGCGTGCCCTTGTCCCGAATACCCAAAAGCAAGGAGGCAAAAATCAGCCCCGTCTCCTACCCGAAGTCAATACATTGGTTCAGACGGTTATTGAAGACCATAGGCAAACGCCGGGTTTCGCCACCATAGACGACATCCGCCACGAAGTGGCAGTGCGGCTGGCCCAAGAAAACAGATCACGCGCCGACCAGGAGAAACTGCCGCTGCCCGGCCGTATGTCTATCGCCCGGCGCATTCAGGCAACTGACCAGGCAAACAAGGTGGCGGCTCACGGGAAAACAGCCGCGACGCAGTTTGGCCTGACCGAGTATCCCACGTTGCCTTTAGAGCGGGTGGAGATAGATCACACCCTCACCGATGTCGTCATCGTAGATGACGAAGATAACCTACCCTTGGGCCGGCTGACTTACACCTCTTGCCTGGATACGGCCACGCGCTACCCCCTGGGCCATTACATTGGCTTCGAGCCACCCAGTTACCTGACGGTGATGGAGTGTCTCTACCACGCTATTTTGCCCAAAGGTGATGTGTGCCAGCGGTACGGGACGCAGCATGAGTGGCTGGCCTGCGGCGTACCTTATACCCTGGTCGTAGACAATGGTAAAGAGTTTGTCGGCCACGACCTGCGAGATAGCTGTGAGTCGTTGGGGATTATTTTGCAGCCGTTGCCGGTACAAACGCCCCATTTGAAAGCGGCCATCGAACGGGCTTTTGGCAGCATCAATACCGGCATTCTGCACAAATTGCCCGGCACAACGCTTTCTAACATTGTGCAGCGGGGAGATTATGACAGCCTCAAGTACGCTTCCTTGAGATTGGGGGAGTTAGACCAGATTCTCCATATCTTCCTGCTGGATATTTATGCGGAAAGTTTTCACCGGGGACTGCAAGGGATTCCGGCGCGGTGTTGGGAAGCGGCCTGCCAACAAGGCTTTTTCCCCAGAGTGCCGGCTAACCCGGCCGACGCTCTTATTCTGTTGGGACGAACAATCTATCGCCGCCTGCACCACTATGGGATTGAGTTGGAATCGTTACGTTACAACGATGCCTGTCTGGGGCCGCTCCGTGCCCGACTAGAGATGGGAAAGCAACAACGGCGTGTGAGCGACCGGGCGAAAAGTGGTGAGGTGAAGATAAAGTACCATCCTAATGACCTCAGCCGGATTCACGTCTATGACCCCTTTGAAAACACATATCTGGAAGTGCCGGCTCTGGCTCAGACCTATGCCCAGGGTCTCTCCTTGTGGAAACACCGTGTCATTCGCCGCTTTGTCCTGGAACAACAGGAACAAGTCAATATCGTGGCGTTAGGCGAGGCCAAGCGGCGGATTCAGCAGATTGTTCAGGAGAGCAAGGAACGGCCGGGCTTACGCACACGGACCAGAATCGGCCGCTGGCAAACTGGCGGGCAGAAAGAAAAGCCGAAGCCATCTCCAGGTGCGACCACAGATGATACCGCCTTGCTGGACCAGCCTGTCGCAACGAAACCACCTGACATAGATTGGGTTGACCACGACACAGCCGGATGGGGGGTGAGCTACACCCTACCCATCATCAATAGAAAGCATGAAAACAAACAAGGAGCCAACTCGTGAACATTGAGAGTGATATGACACCATTGGACAAAGCCCAGACCATGCTCATTCGCTACCCCCGCTTTGAAGAACTCCATCAATCTATCCGCGAGTGCCTGGTCATGTCCCATTATGCCGGCGAGCCACATTGTATGTCCCTGGAAGGGGTGACGGGGGCTGGCAAATCCACCCTTATCAACACGTACTTGGCCGCCTTTCCCCGCTACGAAACAGAGACAGGGTCGCAGATTCCCATTTTCTACGTGCCGACCCCTTCACCGGTCACCGTCAAAGGGATGGCGGCGACCATGTTGGCGGCTTTAGGTGACCCGGCCGCTTATCAGGGAGCGTTGTGGACGATGAACACCCGCCTGATTCACTTCCTGAAGGTCTGCAGGGTGCAACTGGTCATCCTTGATGACTTCCAACACTTGGTTGATGCCCAGACGAACCGGGTGCTGCGCGAAGTGTCGAACTGGCTGAAAACGCTCATTAAGGAAACGAGACTTCCTTTCCTGGTGACAGGGATTGAAGGCGAGGTCGTTCCTATTTTAGAGACTAACTCCCAGCTCTCGCGCCTGTTTGCTGCCAGGGAAACCTTAGAGCCATTCGCCTGGGACAACCAAGACCCTCAGACACAACAGAACTTTGCCCGCTTTGTCCACTATGCCGAGCAGGGGTTGGGCTTGATGTTGTCGGCTGAGCTGCCTCGTATGGAATTACTTTACCGGCTGTATGCGGCCACAAACGGCGTGGTGGGGAATATGATGAACCTGCTGCGACAAAGTACCTACCTAGCCCAACAAACCGGGCAAACGACATTGACCTTAGCCATCCTTTCGCAGGCTTTCCGCAAACGATTAGGACAGCACGTAGGCAAACCAGACCCGTTCCTGACTGCGTCAGACCCGTTATTCACGGTTCCACAGCCGCTGGCAACAGACCCACCTGATAGCACCGGTCAACGTCGCTGGCGACGGTGGCCTCAATCGCCATCAGTGGCTGAGGTCTTAAAAACCAGGTAGGGATGAGGATGAATCAGGGACCATGCTTTCCTTTTTTATGCCGTTCGGCCCTGTTGCCAGGTGAATCCTTGGCTTCGCTGCTGGTGCGTCTGGCCGCTCTTAACGCTTACGCCTCGCCGTACATGGTCGAGCGTGTCATACAGGAGCGCCTGACTCAAAGCGATGACCCGGTACAGCCAATGCTGGCCGAAACGTACCAGGTGTTGCAGCAATTAACGACCCTGCCCTCCGGCGCGTTATACCAGGCCACAGCTCACCCCTGGGCCAGGAT
The DNA here is from genome assembly GCA_018004935.1 of Chloroflexota bacterium. Taxonomy (GTDB): domain Bacteria; phylum Chloroflexota; class Anaerolineae; order Promineifilales; family Promineifilaceae; genus Trichofilum. The sequence goes on from JAGNBF010000201.1 coordinate 5,605, forward strand.
GATGAATGGCCTAGACGAAAACAGGCCTCTGGTATTACTCCCTGACGGCATAACGCGGCCTTTGCTGCCGACCGAGGCCCAAAAACAACTGCTTTGGTCTAGCCATCACATCTGTTACTGTCCTTACTGTTTGCGGGCAACGGCTTATCACCGGATGGTCTGGCAACCGCGTGCCGCGGCCGTTTGTCTGGAACATGACTGTTTGTTGGTACAGGGTTGCCAGGTTTGCCATACCGCTTTATCCATGCAGGCGGTGGTGCAGCGGCACTGCCTGCAATGTCATTTTGACTTGACGCAGGCTGTCACGTCCAGCGTAGTTCAGGATGACTTTGGCCTGTTTGCCCAAACGACCCTGTGGCGCTGGTTGGAGCAGGATACAAATTGTCCTGGCGACCCCTTAACCACCGCTAGCCAGTTTGAATTATGGAGCAAATGGGCCTGTTCTATGCCCCAGGAACCCCCGGCTGTTTTATACCAGGTGGTGGCCGGATTACAGCGAGCCTTGTACCCGGTGGAGCCAGAATGGTTTTACTGGCATCCGACAAATAGCCATTTTTCTGACCGAAACAGGGGTTCTGATGGCCGCTGGCAGCGGCTAACGCCGACAAGCCTTGCGCCAGAACTGGCCTACAGCCTGTATGCGACCGCTTTCAAGGCTCTGGTCAACTGGCCGGATGGGTTTTATGAATTTCTGGACGCTTATCAGCGACGTCACGGCTGTCAAGTGACCAGCAGTGTGGCTCAAGTTTTCGGTGTACTTTACAGCCACTGCCTGGAAAAACTATGGCTGTCGCCGCATTTTCACTTTGTGCAGGTTGCCTTTAACCGCTATCTAGCGCAAAACTACCCACTGCGGCCAGCGATGCTTCACTCGCGCCGCTATCAACACAATCCTCAACTGGCACCCAAGTTTCCTCATTTGACAGCAGAAGAAGCCGCTTAAAGATTAGGCATGAATCCCTACACCCTCAAACGGTTCGTGGCTTTAGATTTTCTGGTGACTTACACCAAGCAAGGGGAAAAGTCATCGCCTTACCAGTTAACCCTCCTACGCCGCCAGGAAGTTCTGGCCTTACAGAGCCGCTGGCAGTGGGGACTGCCTCAAGCAGATGTATGCCAACCCCTGGGTGTATCTGAGCAGGTCATTGTTGCCTTGGTGGAGACCCGGATGCTATGGTTGCAGCCAGATCTTGTTTGCCCGTGCTGATGTCGAGCGGCTAAAGGCAGGTAGGTTTTTCTCAAAAACTTTGGGATAACTTGTAGCTGTAGGTTTTTCTCAAAAACTGCGGGATGGAATTCTCAAAAACTGTGGTACAGATTCTCAAAAATTGTGGGATAGTTCTCAAAAACTACGGTATCCTACAA